>NZ_JBQFON010000008.1:0-224689 GCF_056533505.1 Ruegeria sp. G2
CGTCTGGCTTTCAGCTATTCGCCGAGATCGCAGGATAGGTGTATCCAGCAAGTCGCTGACTTTGGCCGTTCCAAATATTTGCGACACATCCAACGAAGCCTCCGGATTGGATCACTTTTTTGGTTTTTCTATCTCAGATTGGAAGGCCTGCATTTAACCATCCTTCCCGCCATTGCTCCGAGCATTCGGGAACGCTGAATATGGGCAGTCTCGTTTGCTCTTTGATGTCGAGATCGGGACGAAGTTCCTTCAGTTCAGCGACCGCAGCCGTTGCTGACTCAAGGTCTCCGTTTTGAGCCAGGGATGCGATGAGCATGAGATGCGTAATCACGAATTTCGCCCTAATGGCCAAGGCGTTTCGATTGGCCTCTACAGCTTCGGCATAGCGCCCAAGTTGGAAAAATGCGGAGGCTTGCCCGACATAGGCTGCGTGCCGCATCGGATCTTTTGGACTGAGATTGATCGAGTGTGTAGCGTGTTCTAGGGCTTCTTCGGGTCTGTCGAGAAAATTCAGATTGATGCCAGCGAGCATATGAACGATCGCAGCGTTTGGATTTTCAGAGAGTGCTTGTTTGAAAACTGCGCGCGCGCGCGGCAGGTCTTGTGCAAGCATCGAGATCGAGTGTGCGGCGTAAGCCAACGCAATTCCATCCGCGCGATCACTTAACAATACACGTTCCGCTGCGGCGACGGCAGCCTTTGGCCCTTCGTCAATCGGTTTCAGCCCCTGCACCATCCTTTGGATATGCAACCACGCAAGCAATCCAGCTGCCGACGGGTAATCGGGATCGCGCTCCAACGCCAGACGCGTAAGGCGAATGGCCTCACGGTTGTCTTCGTCCGTCAGCAGATGAAAGTGTGATTGAGCCTGAAGATAAAGTTCATAGGCATCCAAATTTTCCGTCGGTTTCGCCCGAGCGCGGACCGTCTCGGCATGGCGAACGGACGGTTCGATCGCCGTGACAACTTCCTGTGTGACTTGATCTTGCAGGTCAAAAACATCGTCCAGCGTTCCATCGAAACGATCAGCCCAAAGATGACTGCCATTCTCTGCATCAATTAACTGTCCTGTAATGCGAAGGCGCTGGCCTGCTCGCCTTACCGACCCCTCAAGCACATATCTCACGCCGAGCGCCTGCCCGACTTCGCGAATGTCGGTACTCTTTCCTTTAAACGTGAAAGATGAGTTTCGCGCCACGACCATCAACCAACGAAATCGAGACAACTCTGTTATGATGTCCTCGGTAATTCCGTCGGCGAAAAACTCTTGCTCCTGGTCGCCCGACATATTGTCAAACGGCAGCACAGCAATACCGGGTTTCTCAGATTTGACAGATGCACTTGTCGTCGCCGAACCGACGGGCCACTGCCAGACACCAACGGGGCGAGTAATGTTTTTCAACTCAGTCTGCTGGCCACCAGAGAACGACGCGGCGGCATTCCTGTCTAAGCTGTTATGTGCTGTGTCTGAAAGCAGTATCTGCCCCGGTTCTGCTAATGCCTCCAGGCGGGAAGCTATGTTGATACCGTCACCGAATATGTCCTCGCCTTCCGAAACGACTTCCCCGGTATGTATACCGATGCGGATTTGGATCTCCTTTGGTCGGTCAGCGATCTGAACAGCAATCGCGAATTCTGTCGCGGCTGATGCGGAGCGAAACTCGACAATCCAGCCGTCACCCATGCTTTTGATCAGTTGTCCTTCATGAACTGCCAAAGCGGGTATCAAATGATCTTCACGGAAAATCTTCAGTGCTTTGAGCGTTCCGTCCCTGTCCTGATCCATCAACGCCGAGTATCCGGCGACATCAGCCGCCAGCACTGCAGCAAGCCTCTTTTCCATGTTTCTCCCCCCGCTTGTTGGAAGCTAGCTAGAAGAAATAGCACTGTCAGCCAGATATTTTGGCAAAGAGGTCCCATTGGGAAAGCGCAACCGCTTTTGGCTCGCTCCTACCTTAGGTGCATTGCAGCATCCATATGCCAAGCTGATCATTCGCAAACCCCCCACCAATAAACCGAATGACATGAACAACTAGCTGTAACACAATATGGTTGAGGAGAGTACTATGTGAGATGTATTTGACCGCATTTCAGACTGGTTGCAGAAGCTGGCCTTTTTCGATGGGGATATCGGTGGTTTAGTCCAGTATTTAAGCCATCGGTTGGTCGATGGTGGAGTTCCGGTCGCGCGTGTTTCACTTGGTCGTTTGATAATGCACCCCGTTGTTGGGCTGCTTGATGCGACTTGGGATGCTTCAAGCGACCGAATGGATTGGACTGTTATGCCACGGAGTTCGGTTACGGATGATCTTTTTGACAAAGCTCCATTTGGTGAAAACACCAAAGTAACAGAAAAACTCGCTAAGAAGTTCATGAATACCGAGATTTGGGACTTGGTCGACAGCATGGATGGCAAATTTGAAATGATGCCGTCAATTCGCGCTGATCTCACTGATCCGTAGGTCTGGGAAAACTACCTAATATACCAAGAGCTTGCCGCATCGGGCATCACTGACTACCTCGTTTTTTCTGACCGTGAGATCAATGGTCTTAGGCGTCTGTCCACACCTTTTTTGGGACGGCACGTGTTTTCTCTGAGCAGTTTTTGGCTGCCGAATTGATGGAAGCACATTTGGGCAGGAATTCAGGTCGCTCTATCTTAAGTGGACAAATATCGCGTGGCGATGTTCGAGAGATCGACTGTGCTCTTCTGTACAGTGACATGCATGGCTCGACGGCCCTAAGTCAACGTCTGTCTCCGAGTAAATACGTCGCGGCAGTTAACCGCTATTTTGACTGTGTTGCCGGCGCGGTTCACGACCACGGGGGAGAAGTTCTAAAATTTGTTGGCGACGGCTTGCTTGCGATATTCCCGTTTGACGGACGAAGAAGGTTACCAGAGGACGTGTGTGAAGCAGCATTGTCGGCCGCAAGAGAATCATTCCAAAGGCGGGAGGAAATCTTGACTGAGGACCGAATGGACTTTGGTATTGGTCTGCACATGGGGGCTGCCGTTTACGGCAATGTTGGCACTGAAAGAAGGCTGGATTTCATTGGCGGTCGCAACGAATGCGGAACGAAGTGTCGCTGAGCAGTCACTTGCAGCCGTAGGGACGAGAGATCTTTTCGACCATTTGATCAGTATCTCTGACGGCGTTCGGCCAAAACCTTCGCCAGAGTTATTCAAACTAGCGGCAAAACGTTTGGCGGTACCTCAAAACGACGTTTTGGTTATCGAGGATTCACCGCAAGGTGTTCAGGCAGCAATAGACGCGGGCATGAGCGTCCTATAGCTTATCGATTGAAGCACGGGCATTTAATTGCCGCCGTTGGTGTTAGGTATAGTCTATCTTCCACCAGTCCTTCGAAACGCAGCATTTTGCAGAATGGGTTCGATGCTGACCTCGGTGCCGGTGCAGCAAAGCCCCCTGCCCCGCAAATAACTGACACGGGGTGGCCCAGAGCGGCCTTTCAAACACCAATTCGACGCTTCAAAACCGAATCCCCAAAGCGGTCGTTCATAACACTAGCAATAGCCGATTGGCAGCGGGCCAGCGTCACTGGACGAAGCTGGTCTCAGCTGTTTTTCCTGTCAAAAAAAGCGTTTTCGCCACATCCCGAGCAAGTCAAGAGCACCCTTTTGCCACAACAATCCCTATTTCATCATGTATCTCCAAATCATACCATTTTGTCTGGTTGGCCGAACCCACCTCCGCCTGGTGTCTCCATTACGAAAACATCTCCCGGAAGCAGTACTGACTGGTCGTTACCGCTAAGCTCTTGAACCAACCCGTTGCCGCGGACAATAGCGTTCTGTCCCGTCGCGCCCGGGGCGCCGCCAGAGGCACCGTGTGGATGGATATCCCGGTGGGACGAAAGGACGGTCACGGTTGTTTCTTCTAAGAACCGCAACCGCCTGCGGATACCATCGCCACCTTGGAACTCACCGGTCCCGCCCGAACCAGAGCGGATCGAAAACTCCTCCAACCGCACCGGGAACCGGCTTTCCAGTACCTCCGGGTCCGTCATACGGGTGTTTGTCATGTGGCTGTGTACTGCACTGGCACCGTCAAAGCCCTTGCCAGCTCCGGTCCCTCCGCAGATGGTTTCGTAATTTTGATAGGTTGCATTGCCGTAGACAAAGTTGTTCATCGTGCCCTGGCTGCCTGCAACAACCCCAAGTGCACCATAAAGGGTGTCCGCAATGGCTTGTGAGACTTCAGTATTGCCGGAAATGACAGCCGCGGGCGCGTTGGGATTGATCATCGTTCCCGTCGGAACAATCAGATTCAGAGGTTTCATACAGCCTTCGTTCATCGGAATGTCGCTGCCGACCAACGTTCGGAACACGTACAAGACAACGGCACGGCAAATCGCCAGTGGCGCATTGTAGTTGAGCGGTGATTGGCCGGAAGTGCCCGAAAAATCGATGGTGGCGGTTCGGGATGCCTTGTCTACCGAAATTGCAACTTCGATTTTTGCCCCTCCGTCCAATGGGTAGGAAAAGCTGCAATCTCGCAGGACGTCGAGAACCCGTCGCACACTCTCCTCAGCGTTGTCCTGAACGTGCCCCATATAGGCGTGGACTGTTGGCAGACCAAACTGTGCCGATATCTTGCGCAGCTCGACCGCTCCGGTCTCGTTCGCGGCAATCTGCGCCGCAAGATCCGCCATGTTCTGATCGACATTGCGACAGGGGTAACGCCCCGACGCCAACAGTTCGCGCGCCGCGTCGTCACGCAATTCACCCCGATCGACCAACAAGAAGTTGTCGATCAACACGCCTTCCTCTTCTATGTGGTGACTGTCAGGCGGAGCCGAGCCGGGGGTTTTACCTCCGATATCAGCGTGATGGCCGCGCGAGGCGACGGTGAACACAATTTTCTCACCCGCTTCGTCAAAAACTGGGGTGATAACGGTGACGTCGGGAAGGTGGGTTCCGCCGTTATAGGGGTCATTCATCATGAATACGTCGCCTGGACGGATCTTACCCTTGTTTTGGCGCAGGATCGTTCGAACGCTTTCCGACATCGAGCCCAAGTGCACGGGCACATGCGGTGCGTTGGCAACCAGATCACCGTTTTGGTCAAATATCGCGCAGGAAAAGTCGTACCGTTCTTTGATATTCACTGAATACGCCGTATTGGCGAGGGTCGCCCCCATCTGTTCGGCGATAGACATGAAAAGGTTGTTGAACACTTCCAGCATAACCGGATCGACATTTGTGCCAACCGCCTCAACCCGCTGCAGTGGTATCTCCCGCGTCAGAACTAGGTTGCCACCGCTCAGACAGGTGGCGGTCCAGCCGGCTTCGACGACATTTGTCCCGGTGGGTTCGGTCAAGATCGCCGGACCTTTGATCGATTGGCCTATGCCAAGCTCCGTCCGATCAATAAGGGGAACCTGTTTGCGTTGCCCACTGCAATAAATCGTCACCGGAACCTGAGTGGCCTCGGCCGCGGTGTTGTCGGGCAAAGTGACCTGCTCACCCGTCTTTCCGATTGCCTCTGTCACCAACATCTCGATGATCAGATCGCTGGTATCCGGCGTGAAGCCAAAGCGCTGCTTGTGCGCCACGACAAATGCGTCACGCATCGTATCCGGGTCGGAAAACGGCACCGACAGACTTTGCTGAGCGTCCGCGGGACGGATATGGGCAGTTGCTGAGATCGAAATATCTACTTCGGCCACACCCTGCGCTGCAACCTCAGCCGTAGCGGACTGTGCCAGAGCATCACAGATATTCTGTGCCTCTGGATCCAGAATAGAGGACTGGAACTGGTGTTCCCGGATCGCTGTGATGTCCGCCAAACCCATACCAAAAGCTGACAAAACGCCTGCATAAGGGTGAATAAAAATCCGTTCCATCCCCAGCGCGTCGGCGACCAGACAGGCGTGCTGTCCCCCGGCGCCGCCAAAGCAATTCATAGTGTATTTGGTAACGTCGTAACCGCGTTGCACACTGATTTTCTTGATCGCGTTCGCCATGTTCTCAACAGCGATCCGCAAAAAGCCCTCGGCAAGTTCCTCAATTGATTTATCCGTGCGCATTTCGGCCGCCAGAGATTCAAATTTTCTGCGCACAATTTCTTTGTCCAACGGTTCGTTGCCTTCATGGCCGAAAACCGAAGGGAAATGCTCGGGCTGCAGTTTACCAAGCAAGACATTGCAGTCGGTGACGGTCAGCGGGCCGCCGCGCCTATAGGCAGCAGGTCCGGGGTTGGCGCCAGCACTTTCCGGCCCGACCTGCATCCTGCCATCGCGAAAGGACAGGATTGATCCGCCACCTGCAGCGACCGTATGGATCGACATCATCGGCGCACGCATCCGGACGCCAGCAACCTCGGTTTCAAAGGATCGTTCATATTCACCGGCATAGTGACACACGTCCGTAGACGTACCACCCATGTCGAAACCAATCAGTTTGTCAAAGCCATGATCTGCAGCGGTGCGTACCATCCCGACGACACCGCCCGCCGGCCCGGACAAGATGGCATCACGGCCCTGGAAGAGATCAGCGTCAGTCAAGCCGCCGTTAGACTGCATGAACATCAATTGATTACACCCGCCTTCATCCGCGCCCAGAGCTTTCGCTACCTGCTCTACATATCGGCGAAGAATGGGTGACAAATAGGCATCAACCACTGCGGTATCTCCGCGGCCGACCAGTTTGATCAGCGGGCTCACCACGTGGCTAAGCGAGATTTGTGGAAACCCAACGGCACGCGCCAGCTCGCCAATCAGTTTTTCATGATTGGGATGCTGAAAGCTGTGCATAAGCGCGACAGCGACGGAACGATATCCTTCCGAATAGGCCTTTTCCAAAGCGGTTTTCGTTTTGTCGATATCCAGCTGCGTTACGACCTCGCCATCCGCCGCGATGCGTTCTTCGACTTCGACTACGTCTTCGTACAAAAGCTCGGGCAGTTGGATGTTCAGGTCGAACAGGCGAGGACGGTTCTGATATCCGATCCGCAAAAGATCGCGCAGCCCCTTCGTTATGAACAGAATGGTTCGGTCGCCTTTCCGTTCAAGCAGCGCGTTGGTCGCGACCGTGGTTCCCATCTTTACCGCACGAATTGACCCTTTTGGGATGTCCTGATCACTTTCCAAACCCAGTAATTCACGGACCCCTTGTACGGCGGCGTCAGCATAGCGCTCAGGATTCTCGGACAGCAACTTATGTGTCTGCAAACTCCCATCCGGCTTGCGTGCAACGATGTCGGTGAACGTGCCACCTCGATCAACCCAAAACTGCCACATGGACATAACTCCTCTGTTTGCCGGACAAACCGGCATTGAATTTCATGAAAGTGGAAAGGTGCCTTGGCGGTTTAGTACACCAGAGAAGGCAACCAGGTTGCGAGCTTAGGAAAGACCAAAAGAAGCCCGAGCATGACGAACATGGTGACAACAAATGGCAATGCGCCGCGGATCACATCCATCATGGGCCCTGCTTTTCTGATCCCCTGCACCACATACAGATTGATCCCAATGGGCGGCGTGATCAGAGCGGTTTCCAGAAGTACCATCAACAAGATGCCAAACCAAACCGGATCAAAGCCAAGCGCCACAACGATCGGTGTAACCAGCGGTGCCATGGTCAACAGCATGGAAAGCGTCTCCATGAAGCAGCCGATCAGGATCAGCACCGCGACGATCATCAACATGGTTTGCATGGGGCTCCAGCCCAGCCCTGTGACGAAATCGGTCAGAGCTTGGGTCAGACCGATGATTGAAAGGACAAAGTTCAGGAACACCGCAGCTATGATGATCAGCATGATCATGGCCGTCGTACGCATCGTGCCTTCAATTGCGTGACGCATGGTTTCCATCGACATCTTGCCGTTGAACGCCGCAAGCGCCATCGAGGCAACAACCCCCAAAGCTGCGGCTTCTGTCGGAGTTGCCAGTCCCGCATAAATGGAGCCGACGACTACCATGAAGATGCCAAGTGGCGGGATCAGTGCGGGAAGTGCAGCAAGCCGCTCTGCCCAGCTGTGGCGTAATTGGTCCCCGCCCCATTCCGGCCTGATCATGCATGCCACAACGACGGTCGCCATGAACAGCAGTGCCAGCAGAAATCCGGGCAGGAAGCCCGCCAGATACAGTTCCGGCACGGACGTATTGGTCAACAAACCATACAGGATCAGGTTGATCGAAGGCGGGATGAGAATGCCGAGCGTTCCTCCGGCAGCCACGGTGCCGAGAAACAGCCGTTCGTTGTAACCCCGTTTTTTGATCTGCGGCACAGCCACCGTTCCGATGGTTGCGGCTGTGGCTACGGATGACCCAGACGTTGCCGCAAACAGGGCCGAGGATCCGATATTGGAATGCATCAACCCACCCGGCAACCATCCAAGCCATTTGACGATACCGTCGTACATCCGTTCGGTGATGCCAGCACGCAAAAGGATCTCTCCCATCATTACGAACATCGGGATTGCCACCAGCAGAAAGTCCGTGCTGGTCTGCCATGCCATATCCGATATTGCGCGGTGCAACGGCATCGGGCTATCGGTCCATTGCAGGATCAGGCCCAGCCAACCCAACGAGGCGGCAATAGGAACGGCCAGACCGATGAGAGCAAGAAGGATCAGGAGTGTCTTGATCAGCATTGGTCTATACCGTCTCGTCTTCTATTTGTTCGTCCAGGGATTTCACGCCGATCAGGTCCTGCACTGCGGCCAGATCGCCTCGGAAATACTGTCGGATCGCGGTCAGAGCGATCAGAACGCCCGAGCCTACAAAGAACATCCAACCCAAGAGCCACGGTATCTGGGGAATGGCCAGCGGAACGCGCATCGGCGTAATTGATCGGGAACCGTTAGCCAGCGTATCCGCCACCATTCCACACACCATCACAACGATGACCAACGCAAACCCCGTCAAAAGCACGAGGCCAAACAGGTTGATAAACGGGTGCAGCGCTTTGGGAATTGCTCCAAGCAGAGCGTCAACCCGGATATGCGCGCGTTCAAACAGCGCAAAAGACAGCGCCAAAGCGGTTGCCACACCGAAGGCATAGCCCGAGATTTCGTCCGCCCCGCCCAGAGAGATGTTGAAAACTTTGCGCAGAAAGACTTCGAGAGTGATGAGGAAGGCCGAAAACACGATCAGTGTACCGCCCAGCCACGTCATCCAGAGGCTGAGCCTCTGCGCGCCGCCTAAGAGCTTGTCTAACATTTTGATAACCTGATGTTTTGTGGTGAGGCGGCGGGAGTCCGGCCGCCCCACTGAATAGGCCGGATTACTTGGCTTCGGCTTTCAGGCCAAGGATCGGGCCAACGGTTTCATTCCAATTTGCGGCACAATCGGCGCCGCAGCGTTCCGCCCAACGGGCCAGCACGACATCGGTCGCGATCTTGTCCCGTGCGGACAGATCGTCTGCCGAGGGTTCGACGAGCGTCATGGATCCGGCTTCTCCGATCTCGCATGTGCCGCCAGTGATGCATGAAATCGCAATGTCATCTTCGGTTGCAGTCTCGGCCCACATGGAGTCCGTCAGCGCTGCGAGTTCGGTTTCCAAGAGTGCCTGTTGCTCGGGCGACAGGCTGTTCCATTTGTCCAGGTTCATGGCTCCGAATGCGAGACCCCAACCGACACGCAAGGTATAAGCGTGGGTGGCGACCTGGTTCCACTTGGCTGTATAGGCTGACATCGTCCCCGTAATCGCACAGTCGACGACACCTTTCTCCAGTGCCGGGATAACCTCGGAAAAGGCGACGGTCACGGATGTGCCCCCGACGCCCTCGACAAAATCACCCAAGGTCGTCGAATAGACACGGATTTTCTTGCCTTCCAGATCGGCAATCCCGTTCACTTCGGCGTTGCACCACAAGGTTTGGCTTGGGAACGGGTACAGCATCAACAGCTTGGCATTGTAGATTTCTTCGAACGCCGCGGACAGCGTGTGGAAATAGGCATCGGCCACCTTTCGTTGAGTGTCGATATCCTGTGTCAGGGTAGACAAATCTGCACCTTCGAAGATCGCATTTTCAGCAGCGACGTAGCCAGGCAACCCGAATGCAAAGTCAAAGACGCCGTTCTTGACCATGCGCATGATCTCGAAGCCTTTTAGCCCCAAACCGGATTGCGATTGGATCTTTCCGACTATTTCTCCACCTGATGCCTCGTTGAGCCTCTGGTTAAAGAAAGGCTCTTCGTGTTTCTGGTAATTCGTAAGGCTGGACCAAGTTCCAACTGCATTCAGAACCACGGGACTGTCGGCGATTGCAGCGGTTGCTGAAACAGCGAGCGCGCCGAGTGTTGTTGCGAGTTTCTTCATCTGGTTTCTCTCCTGTTGCATCATCTTGATTGGTAGATTGGTGTTTCGGCGTCATCAGCGATGTCGGTGATCAGCATGTGACCCGGTTTGTGTGTGATCGCGATTGAAGGTTTGGCATTCTTGATCGCAGCCTGAGGTGTGACGCCACAAGCCCAGAACATTGGCGTGGTTCCGTCCGGGACCGGAGCCGGATCACCCCAATCGGGGCTGCTAATGTCGGCGATCCCAATGATCGCAGGATCGCCCCAATGCACCGGACCGCCGTGCGCCAAAGGAAACTTGCGCGAGATTTCGACAACCTCGTCGACCCTTGCATTAGGGATCGCCCGCATACTGACGACCATGGGTCCCTCGAACGGACCGGATTTTATCGTCTGGATGCTGGTCGCGAACATTGGCACAGTGCGGTCGTTTTCGATGTGCCAGAGCGGTACTTTGGCCTGTTGCAATGCATGTTCGAAGGTAAACGAGCACCCCAATGCGAAAGCCACAAAATCAGCACGCCACAGGTTCTCAAGATCATAAACCGTGTCGGTGTGAATGCCATCGCGATAAATGTAGTAGGCCGGAGTATCGGTGCGGATATCGATATCACTGCCCAAGGTGTTCATGTTCGGATTACCTGTGTCGGAAACACCAACAATCGGACAGGGTTTTGGATTTCGCTGGCAGTAGCGCATGAAATCCAACGCGTAAGGTTCGGGCAATATCGCCAGGTTGGCCTGCAGGGTATTTCCGCCCAAACCGGCAGTGTGCCCGCGATAGGCCTGTGACCTGATCTGCGCGCGCACAGACTCTGTTGTCGCAGATTTTAGTGGCTCAAACAGATCGTTCATCACGACGCCTCCCTCATTTGGAATACGTTCGTGTGACCGAGGCATAAAATCAAATTGTATTATTTTTGGCTTCTACATAAAAAATTTTTATGCTTGTTGAAGCGCTATTTCCTTGGCGATACCCGCTGCAGCCTCAAGCAGATGGTTGCGTGGATCACCCAGATAAGACGCAGAAAATTGAAGGGGTTCGGGAACCCATCCCGGGTTGAATTCGACCAGTTTTCCCTCTTGCACCAGTTTTTTTGCCAGCGAGATCGGGAGGGCGCCTACGCATAGCCCAGCCTCAACCATCCGAAAGCAAGATGACAATGAGGAGGACGGGAAAAGGGAGATTCCGGAACCGAACCGTTCGTACAGAGCGGCTCTCAATACCCGGTACGGCCGAGTGTTCTTGGCGTAGGTCGCGATGGGAATGCCGGCCAGATCGATATTTTGACCAACAGGTCCACCCGACGCCTGGAACCATGCCAGTGGCACATCCGGCAATACCACGTTGTCAACCGTGTAATCCGAGACCGGCCCAAGCAGGATACCCAGATCGATTTCACGCCCCAGCAACTGGTCCCGTAGGTTCAATGAAATGTCGACGCTGATCTCGATCTTGAGAGAGGGGTATTTTGCGCGCAACGCACCGACGAATTCGGGCAACCAGCTTTGTGCGATGGTTTCGGACACGCCAAGGCGGATCAACCTGTCAACAGCGCTCGTGTCCACAACGTGCTCTTCGACCAGATCGGAAAGGTGCTGAAATTGCTCGGCATAGTGGATCAGCATATCCCCACGCTTGGTCAGGCGCATTCCGGCGCTTTCACGTTCAAACAACGACGTTCCCAAGACGTCTTCAAGGGACTTGATGCGCGTTGTCACGGCAGGTTGCGTAAGGTTGAGCACATCGGCTGCTTTGCTGACACTGCCGAAGCGCACGACAGCAAGAAATGTTTGTAGATGATCGAGTTTGAGCCGAGACACGCTGATCGCTTTCTGCTGAGAACGGTCCTGATCTTACTATCGTATTACCACTACACAACGCCCTCTCAGCACGGACGCTGAGTATTCCATGCACTCACGATCGCCAAGAAGCGAAATCATTCCGATACACGCTTTTTCAGACGCTATTCTTAGTGCCCCCAAAGCCCCGCTCAAAATGTGCTATCCTTCAGACATCCGCCGACAGGCGCTGCTCGCTCTTCCTCGGCGGATATCACACGGGGGATTGATTGATGACCGAATTTGACCTCGGCACGTATAGTCGTGCCATAACAACTTCATCTGATAAAGCTCAGGAACTATTCGACCAGGGTCTGGTCTGGTTGTTCGGATATAATCATGAGGCTGCAGCCGCCTGTTTCGAACAAGCACTCACATATGACCCGAAATGTGGCATGGCACATTGGGGCGTCGCCTATGCCATTGGCCCCAATTACAACAAGCCGTGGGAGTTTTTTGAGCCCGATGAAAAAGTCGCAACGCTCGAGAAAGCCCAACAGTCAATCGAGGCGGCTATGGCGTTGCGCAAAACATCTACGCAGGTCGAGGCCGCTTTGATCGAAGCGATATCACATCGTTTTCCTTCGGACCCCGATATTGAGGATTACACACCTTGGAATGACGCGTTCGCGGACTCAATGCGTGAGGTCTATTCAAACAATCCAGACGATCTTGAGGTCTCATCCGTATTTGCCGAGGCTTTGATGAACCGCACCCCATGGCAGCTTTGGGATTTGAAGAAAGGGATACCTGCCGAAGGGGCTTCGACCAAAGAGGCACAGACCGTATTGGAAACAGCGTTTGATAACCTGCCTAGCGCTTGGGACCACCCAGGGCTGCTGCATATGTATATCCATCTGATGGAGATGTCGCCTACACCCGAAAAGGCCCTGCGACACGGGGATCGGCTGGTCGATTTGGTCCCAGATAGCGGACACCTGGTGCATATGGCCACGCATATCGATGTTCTTTGTGGTGACTATCAGAATGTCGTCTGGCGCAATCATCGAGCCGCCACCGTTGACCAGAAATACGAAGCGACGGCAGGTGGCGAGAACTTTTATACCGTCTATCGTGTCCACAATGTGCATTTCGAAGCCTACGGCGCCATGTTCCTTGGGCAGCCTGAAAAGGCACTCGCTGCATCGGAAGAGCTGATGCGGATGCTGCCTGACAATGTGATCCGGTTCTTCCCAGACCTATTTGAATCTTTTTATGGCAAGAAGGTGCATGTCATGGTCCGATTTGGCATGTGGCAGGAAATTCTGGATGAACCATTGCCCGAAGATGCTGAACTATACAGCTACACAACAGCCGCGATTCAACAGGCACGCGCGGTCGCACTTGCAAACCTGGGACAGCTGGACGCCGCCTACCAAGCCCGTGAAGTGGCTATTGAGGCGCGCAAGGCGGTGCCAGAAAGCCGTCTGGTCTTCAACAATACAGCCGAGGATGTTTTGATGATTGGCGAAGCCATGATGGATGGTGAGATCGCTTTCAAATCCGGAGACCATGAAGGCGGACTAACCCATCTACGTCGGTCGGTCGAACTGGATGACGCCTTGGTCTATGACGAACCCTGGGGGTGGATGCAGCCGACGCGCCACGCGTTGGGCGCGTTGTTGATGGAGGCTGGTCAATTTGACGAGGCTGAAGCGGTCTACCGCGCCGATCTGGGCCTTGACGATACGCTGGCGCGCGCCTGCCAACATCCGCGCAATATTTGGAGTCTTCATGGCTTGCACGAATGTCTGGTGCAGCGCGGCGAAGAGACTGAAGCGCGGCATATCAAACTCCTGCTGGATCAGGCGGCGGCGCGCGCGACGGTTCCGGTTCACGCATCCTGCTATTGCCGCAGCAAGGTGAGAGCTGCCTAGCCGTCCTCACCTATGTAGCGGTTGTAATTTGTTCAGACCCGTGGGCAAATCAGTACTGGTTTGCCCCCCAACGACGTGTAAAAATTATTTGATAAAACTATTATATTTCTGTCATGTGAGCGCCCTACACCCGCTGAACGAAATTGCATTCCGACAGCCAGGAGCTATCCATGAAAGACTTCGATCCTACAAACATGTCCGCCGATGATTGGGATGAGCTGCACTTCCCTCGCCCCGAGGAAAACGATTTTGATCGCGTCGTCGAAAGTGCCATCTCTCGCCGCGGATTTCTGGCGGGTGTTGTAGCATTCGGATCGGGTGCTGCAGCCATGGGTGCAGGTCTATTGACCTCAACCGCAGCACAGGCTGTTGGAGCTTCGCGCTTTGCCTTCACCCCGATCCCTGCCCAGACCGATGGCACCGTCCACGTTCCCGAAGGCTATGAGTGGAAGATGCTGATGCGCTGGGGTGATCCGCTGTTTTCGGAAGCGGACGGTTATGATCTGACAGATGGCGGTTCGGTTGAGAACTCTGACAAGATCTTTGGTGAGAACACCGATGGGATGGAAACCTTTTCATTCCAGGGCCACGAGTTGATCGCGATCAACCACGAATATCCGAACCGCAAGATAAACCTGCCTGCTGCGCAGGAGGGAGTGCCTGCCAGCGCAAATGACGTTCTGAAACTCCAAAACATTCAGGGCGTAACTGTGATGGAGATCAAGGAAGGCCCTGAGGGCTGGGTGGCCGTCAAGGACAGTCCTTTCAACCGCCGGATCCACCACAATACGCCGATGAGGATCGCCGGCCCTGCTGCGGGGCACGAGTTGCTGAAGACCGAATCTGATCCCACCGGCACCGCGGCGCTGGGTACGATGAATAACTGTGGTTCGGGCAAGACGCCTTGGGGCACCTACTTGACCTGCGAAGAGAATTTCAACGGTTACTTCGGCTCCTCTGATGAAAATGCCAGCTACGACCAGAAGGTCGCAGATGGCATGAAGCGCTATGGCATCAAGGCCGAAAGCTGGAATGGCTACGAGTCGTTTGATCCACGCTTTGACACCTCGAAAAACCCTAACGAACCACATCGCGCAGGCTGGATCGTTGAAATCGACCCGACCAAGCCCGACAGCACACCGGTCAAGCACACCGGTCTGGGCCGCTTCAAGCACGAAAATGCCGAGGTGGCGCTGGCGGCCGACGGTCGTGTCGTGGTCTATATGGGCGACGATGAGCGCGGCGAGTACCTTTACAAATTCGTCTCGAACGCTGCCTACGCTCCCGGCGTCGACACCGAAAATCTGCTGAATGACGGAACACTTTTTGTCGCCAAATTTAACGACGACATGAGCGGTGAGTGGCTGCCTTTGACGCCGGATTCTACAGGTATGGATGCGGCCGAGATCTTGATCTTTACCCGTATGGCCGCTTCGGCAGTGGGCGGCACCACCATGGACCGCCCGGAATGGGTGGCCTCAAGCCCTGTTGCAGTTGAGGCCTATTGCTGTCTGACCAACAACAAGAACCGCGGCGTGAAACCAAATGCCGGTGGCGATGATACCTCGGCCAACGGTCCAAACCCGCGCGATGCCAACAAATACGGTCAAATCGTGCGCTGGCGCCCAGCGAATGAGGATCACGCGGCCACAGGCTTTGACTGGGACCTGTATATCATGGCCGGAAACCCGACCGTACATTCGGACGACCGCGCTGGTTCAGCGAACGTGAATGAGGGCAACCTGTTCAACTCGCCAGACGGTATGGCGATCGACTCGACAGGACTGGTCTGGATTCAGACGGATGGCAAAGACAACAACGAAGAAGATTTCGCTGGCAATGGCAATAACCAGATGTTGGTTGGTGATCCTGCCACCGGCGAGATCGTGCGCTTTATGACTGGTCCGAATGGCTGCGAGGTCACCGGCCTGGCCTGGTCTACCGACCTGCGTACCATGTTCGTGGGCATCCAGCACCCGGGCAGCAATTGGCCCGATGGCGGCACGCCACGCTCATCGGTGATCGCGATCAAACGTACCGATAACGGGCTTGTTGGCTAAACCGATCCAATGAGTGAAAGCGCCCTCGAACTCGGGTTCGGGGGCGTTTTCAGCTTTGTTCAGATATCCTCGCCCGGCGGGTCAAGTAGCCCACCCGGGGCAAGCAGGGCACGTTCGGATAGCCAGGGGTTCAATTCCAGTGCATGGTTCAGCGCCGCGCGCGCCTCATCCAAGCGCTTCAGCCCCAGCAGCGACAATGCCCGCCCGCTGAGCGCGGCAACATGGTTCGGCGAGAGCGCTATGGCCCGGTCCAGATCAATCAGAGCCGCCCCAAAGTCTTGCTGCAAGTAATTGACAAAGGCGCGTTGGTTGTACCCTTCGGCATATTCAGGACAGTAAGCAACGAGAGCATCGAATTCTGCCAACGCTCCAGCCAAATCCCAGGCTTCGCGCATGGACATTCCACGATCCAATAAGGTTTGCGACCTCGCATCCGGAGCATCGGTCCAGAGCTGCCACATCTGGCCAGAGATGCCTCGCGCTTCTTGCTCGGTTGACGCATCTTGAGCCTGCGCTATCAAAGAGTCGATCCCAGAGATATGGTCGGGTGCGACCGGGCAGTCAGCGGTGGCCTGCACAGCAGAGACGGCAAGGAAAACGGCATATGCGAGTTTCATCCCCTCTAACCTGATCCCCAGAACCCATAGGTCAACCGTTTTCTAGCGGGGCCAGTAACCCGGTTTCTTTCACCGCCTCCATCGCCACGAAAGTAGAGGTATTCGCAACATGCGGCAGGGATGAGATTTTTTCGGCCAGAACAGTGCGGTATTCCGACATCGAACGGGTGCGTATTTTGAGCAGGTAATCAAAGTTTGACGCGATCATGTGGGCCTGTTCAATCTCGGCAACCTTACGCACAGCCGCGTTAAACTCAGCCAGCGCCTTTTCGCGTGTATCCGTCAGACGCACTTCGACAAAGGCTACATGATCAAGGCCCAAACGGATCGGATCAAGCATGGCCCGATAGCCTGTGATGATCCCGTCCGCCTCAAGCCGCTTGAGTCGTGCTTGCGTCGGGGACTTCGACAAGCCGATCTTGCGCGCAAGATCTGTTACTGAAATGCGACCATCCTCGGCCAGCGCCGTGAGGATGGCCTGATCGAACTGATCAAGACCGGACAAGTCGTTTCGCATCATCTATCCCCGTAAATTCGGTCTATTCGACTATCGGAAGAAAAAATTCAGTCCATTCTCCTGCTCAAGGCCAGTTATATTAGGCAAAAGCCCCGGAGTACACATGTCACATAGCCTGCGCACCAAGATCGATACCCAAACCTACGCCGAGCAATCCACCGTGCTGGACGCTTTGATCGCTCAAGCCGACCTGTCACAAACTGACCGCGCCGACATCTGTAAGGCGGCGGCGCAGCTCGTACGCGACATTCGCTCCAGCACGTCGCCCGGTATGATGGAGGTATTTCTAGCCGAATACGGCCTGTCCACCGATGAAGGCGTCGCGCTAATGTGTCTTGCCGAGGCACTGTTGCGTGTCCCCGATGCGGACACTATCGACGCATTGATCGAAGACAAGATCGCGCCATCGGACTGGGGCAAGCACTTGGGACAATCATCCTCGTCGCTGGTGAACGCCTCAACATGGGCGCTGATGCTGACCGGGCGCGTTTTGGATGAGGACAAGACTTCGCCAGTGGGCGCTTTGCGCGGGGCAATCAAACGTTTGGGCGAGCCGGTGATCCGAACTGCTGTGGGTCGTGCGATGAAAGAAATGGGGCGCCAATTTGTTCTGGGCGAGACCATTCAGTCAGCCATGAAACGTGCCAAGGGGATGGAAGACAAAGGATATACCTATTCCTACGACATGCTGGGCGAAGCCGCGCGGACCGAAGCCGACGCCGCCCGCTATCATCTGTCCTATTCCCGTGCCATCGCCGCCATTGCCGAAGCCTGCACCCACAAAGACATCCGCGAAAACCCCGGTATCTCGGTCAAGCTGTCCGCGCTGCATCCTCGCTATGAACTGGCGCAGGAACAGCGAGTCATGGAGGAGTTGGTGCCCCGCCTTCGGGCTCTGGCACTGCTTGCAAAGGCCGCGGGCATGGGGCTGAACGTCGACGCAGAGGAGGCCGATCGCCTCTCTCTGTCGCTGCAGGTCATCGAAGAAGTCATGGCCGAGCCTGCACTGGCAGGCTGGGACGGGTTCGGCATTGTCGTACAAGCCTACGGCCCCCGCGCCGGTCTCGTGTTGGATACGCTCTACGAGATGGCCGAACGTCATGACCGCAAGCTGATGGTGCGGTTGGTGAAGGGCGCGTATTGGGACACCGAAATCAAGCGCGCTCAGGTCGAAGGCGTCGATGGGTTTCCCGTCTTCACCCAGAAGGCCGCGACCGATGTGTCCTATATCGCCAATGCCCGCAAGCTGCTGGATATGACCGACCGCATCTATCCGCAATTTGCCACCCATAACGCCCATACGGTCAGTGCAATCCTGCATATGGCTGACGACCAACCGTTCGAGTTCCAGCGCCTGCACGGAATGGGAGAGACCCTGCATCAGATCGTGCGCGACAAGCAGAGCGCCCGCTGCCGTATCTACGCGCCTGTCGGCGCGCACCGTGACCTGTTGGCCTATCTGGTGCGGCGTCTGCTGGAGAACGGGGCGAATTCGTCCTTCGTCAACCAGATTGTTGATGAAGATGTCGCACCGGAAATTGTTGCGGCAGACCCTTTCCAAGCCATTCAGACACCCGCAAAACCACTGCCGACCGGACCAGAATTGTTTGCACCCGAGCGTCCGAACTCGAAAGGGTTCGATTTGCATCATACGCCAACACTGGACCGGGTCGACATTGCGCGCGATGCTTACCGCGCCCATCACTGGTACGCCCGGCCATTGCTTTCGGACGATGCTCAGCCCGAGTCAGATTTGCCTGTTATCAACCCGGCCCGGCCGCAGGACCGCCCGGGCTCAGTTGCTGTTGCCAGTCCGACCGATGTCGAGCTGGCGCTTGCCAGTGCCTGCCCATGGCAGGCCACGGCAGCCACCCGCGCTGAAGTCCTGAACAAAGCCGCCGACCTCTACGAGGCGCACTACGGCGAGCTATTCGCCCTGCTCGCTCGCGAAGCCGGGAAATCTGTACCCGATGCGGTTGCCGAGCTACGCGAGGCTGTCGACTTCCTACGTTATTACGCCGCCAATATTCCGGCGGCCAAGCCTGCCGGGATTTTCACCTGTATCAGCCCTTGGAATTTCCCTCTGGCGATCTTCACGGGGCAAATTTCGGCCGCGCTGGCCACTGGCAATGCCGTGCTCGCCGCCCCTGCCCCGCAAACGCCCCTCATAGCACATCGCGCTGTTCAGTTGATGCACGAAGCAGGCGTCCCGCGCGATGTTCTGCAATTGTTGCCCGGAGGACCAAAAGTGGGCGCAGCGCTGACCTCAGATGAACGTGTCTCGGGTGTGGCCTTTACCGGTTCGACCGCAACCGCATTGAAAATCCGGTCTGCCATGGCCCAGCATATGCGTCCCGGCACACCTCTGATCGCCGAGACCGGCGGCTTGAACGCCATGATCGTGGACAGCACCGCCTTGCCGGAGCAAGCCGTGCAATCGATCATCGAAAGCGCTTTCCAGTCAGCGGGACAACGGTGTTCCGCCCTACGCTGTCTCTATCTGCAGGAGGATATCGGCGAGGATGTTCTGACAATGCTGCAAGGGGCAATGGACGCTCTGCAAGTTGGCGACCCTTGGCTGATCTCAACCGATTGTGGCCCAGTCATTGACGAGCAGGCTCGTCAGGGTATCGCAGATCACGTCGCCAAAGCGCGCGCAGAGGGGCGGGTTCTGAAAGAACTCTCTACCCCACCCGAAGGTACGTTCATCGCACCAACTCTGATCGAAATCCCCGGCATCTCAGCATTAGAACGTGAAATATTCGGACCGGTGCTGCATGTCGCCCGTTTCAAGGCGCAAGAGATCGACAAGGTTATCGCAGAAATCAACGCCACAGGATATGGCCTGACTTTCGGCTTACACACACGGATCGACGATCGCGTGCAGCATGTGACCGAAGCGATCCACGCCGGCAATATCTATGTCAACCGCAACCAGATCGGCGCAATCGTAGGCTCACAACCGTTCGGTGGTGAGGGCCTTTCGGGCACAGGGCCCAAAGCGGGCGGACCGAATTATATGGCGCGGTTCTGCGCCACGGATCGGCAGAATTCTTCGGGACACTGGGACAGTGCGACAGAGATGAACGCACCCGAAGGACAACCTGCCCCACCTCGCACGCAATCGCTGCCCGGCCCAACTGGCGAATCAAACCGATTGACCGAATATGCGCGTGATCCACTCTTGTGTATGGGCCCTGGACCCGATGCAGCCGAGGCACAGGCGCAGGCTGTTATAGGCTTGGGCGGAACGGCAGTCCGGATGACCGGAGCGCTGGATCTACACCGGCTTGAAAACCTGACCGGTTTCTCGGGCGTATTGTGGTGGGGCGACTACGACACCGCCCGCCAGATCGAGCAGCATCTGGCCCGGCGCAATGGTCCGATTATCCCACTGATACCCGGTCACCCTGACCGTGCGCGTGTTCTTGGCGAACGCCATGTCTGCGTCGACACGACCGCTGCCGGAGGTAATGCCGCCCTACTCGGAGGTGCGGCATAACCGGGCCTTGACGCTGGGCGGTGAAAAGCCCAGCGTCGCGCCATGTTTCCGATCCGCGATCATAACCCTTCGGGGCGTACTCCGTATGTCGTCTATGCCCTTCTGGCGGCAAATATCCTGATCTTCCTCGGCTATGTAGGGATCATGGACGATGCGCGGGCCATGAATCGGCTCTACTTCGACTACGCCGTCATTCCTGCACGGATCACCGACGGCTATGGGCTCGAGACGCTTGTGACTTCAATGTTCCTGCACGGGGGCTGGATGCATTTGGCCGGGAACATGCTGTTTCTATGGATCTTCGGCGATAATCTCGAAGATGAAATGGGGCATGTTCTGTTTCTTGTATTCTATCTGCTGGCGGGGATCGGCGCGGGGCTTATCCACGTTGTCTCGGCACCTGGCTCTTTGGTGCCGACAATCGGCGCTTCCGGCGCAATTGCCGGGGTCATGGGCGGTTATCTTCTGCTTTTCCCAAAGGCGCGCGTCGATATCCTTTTGATCCTGATTGTCTATATTCGGATATTCACCATCCCGGCATTTGTCATGCTTGGGGTCTGGCTGGGCCTTCAGTTCTTTGGAAGCCTGTCCAGCAATCCTGATGAGGGTGGCGTTGCCTATTGGGCCCATACCGGAGGGTTCTTTGTTGGCCTGATCCTGTGTGTCCCTCTTTGGCTCAAGCGCGGAGGCCCTGGATTCTGGGACCGCACCCATGGCCATCCTCCACACCCGGGACACAAGTATAAGCTGTCGCAATCACGTATTCCCAAAGTGCCGCGCA
The DNA here is from genome assembly GCF_056533505.1 of Ruegeria sp. G2. Taxonomy (NCBI): domain Bacteria; kingdom Pseudomonadati; phylum Pseudomonadota; class Alphaproteobacteria; order Rhodobacterales; family Roseobacteraceae; genus Ruegeria; species Ruegeria sp. G2. Next base: position 21,466 of record NZ_JBQFON010000008.1, read on the forward strand.
AGTAATCGCGGATCACTGGCTGGGCGATCTACCTCCACTCAGATGGGTAATCTCCTGTGCCGCGTTTCGTACCAGCATACCCAGCTCAGGCGCGCGATCGAGGCTGAACCGCACAGTTGGGCCGGACACTGAGATGCCTGCGCAGGGTTCGGCGCGATCATTGAAGATCGCCGCGCCAATGCAGGACATGCCCTCGTAGCGCTCTTCATGATCGTAAGACCAGCCGCGCCTACGGGTCTCCGCCAGATCGTCATGCAGCCCTGCTTGGGGGAGATTGGTGTTCTCGGTAAAGGCAATCAAGTCAGTCCGAGCCAACACCTTGTTTAAACCATCCTCGCTCAGAGCAGCGAGAATCGCCTTCCCCGTACCCGAAGCATACATTGGAGTTCGCGCACCTGGCGGAAAGAAGGCCCGGATCGGATTTTGGGTTTCAACCTGCCCGACAAAGACAACTTCTGGCCCATCAGGCACCGCCAGATTAGCGGTCTCACCACTGTCCAGCATCAGACGACGAAGGATTGGCCTACCAATCTCGAGAACGGAATTGCGCCGAAGGAAAGATGCACCAGTCCGGTACGCTTCGATACCGACCATCCATTCTTGCCGCTCTTCGTCAAAACTGACGAACCCGTGCTTCTGCAATGTCACCAGAATACGGTGCGTGGTGGCAGTTGGTACATCGACCTCGCGCGCCAGGTCACTTAGCGCGACACGTTCCAGCCCGGCGACGGTTGTAAGTACGCCCAGCGCTCGGTCCAGCGACTGCATGGTTCCGGCTGAGCTTTCCTTGAACATCGATTTCGGCCGACCACGAGGCCTTTTCTGAGACTCCATTTTCTAGCTCACCTTCCGATATTAGTGTCCGTACTGATTCAAGTTTTTCAGATCGCAATTCCATGGGAATAAAATTGAGAAACTAAATTCCCATCCATTTCAGCGCCTTATCCATTTAATGAATAAAATGAAAATGTTTTTCAAGAAAATTGCAACCTAAGCCCGTTCCAGCGACACTTATTTCCAAAGCAGAGGATTGAGTCATGTCGAACCAAAACCCGGTCTTTATCCCAGGCCCAACCAACATACCTGATCGCTTGCGCCTTGCCATGCAGGTGCAGACACAAGATCACCGCGCCCCGGATTTCGTTGAGACTTTCGCCCCGGTGCTGGAGGATACAAAGAAAGTCTTCGGCACGACCGAGGGTCAGATCATCACCTTCCCCGCCAGCGGCACCGGGGGTTGGGAGGCAGCGATCACTAATACGCTCAGCCCAGGAGACAAGGTTTTGGTCGCGCGATACGGCGTTTTCAGTCACCGCTGGATTGACCTGTGCGAACGGCATGGGCTGGACGTTCAGATCGTCGAATGCACGTGGGGCATTGGTGCACCTGCAGACCGCTTTGAAGCGATCCTGTCAGCTGACAAAGCGCACGACATCAAGGCCGTTTTGGTAACCCACAATGAAACCGCAACCGGAGTGCGTTCTGACATCAGGGCCGTACGGCACGCTATGAACGCAGCAAATCATCCAGCGATGTTGTTTGTGGATTGCGTCAGCTCGCTGGCCTCGATGCCATTTGAATTCGATCAGTGGGGCGTCGATATCGCTGTCTCGGGATCGCAAAAAGGGTTCATGCTGGCGACCGGCATGGCAATCCTGTGTGTTAGCCCCAAGGCGCTGGCAGCAATGGAAACTGCGAAGCTGCCCCGGACATTCTTTGATTTTCGTGACATGATGGCGGCCAATGCCTCGGGTGGATTTCCTTACACGCCTCCGTTGCAACTGATCTACGGTATGCGCGAAAGCCTGAAGATGTTGTTCGAGGAAGGACTGGACAATGTTTATGCCCGCCACACGCGCCTGGCCGAAGGGGTTCGACGCGCGGCCAACGCATGGGGACTGAAACTCGTCGCGCAGACTCCGGACCTATATTCCGATACTGTCAGCGCGATCTATGTGCCCGAAGGGTTCGACAGTAACGAACTGACCGATCATGCCTTTAACGTCTATGGCGTTTCGTTCGGCATCGGGTTGGGAGAGTTGAATGGCAAAGCCTTCCGCATCGGCCATCTGGGCAGTCTGACGGATGTGATGGTTCTGTCGGGTTTGGCCACGATAGAAATGGCGATGGCCGATCTGAACTATCCAATTGAGCTGGGCAGCGGCGTCGCGGCGGCACAAGAATTTTATCGTGCTGGAACATCCGGCCACGCCAAAGCTGCAGCCTGAGGAGGACCATAATGTTGGATCAAATCCCAGTTGCTGACCTGACTATTGAAGATATGCTGGCAGCGCATGAAAGGATCAGGCCACATATTCGGCGCACGCCGGTTATGACGTCTGATTACCTAAATGACCTGACTGGCGCACAGCTGTTCTTCAAGTGTGAGAACTTTCAAGAGGCCGGCGCTTTCAAAGTGCGAGGAGCCAGCAACGCTGTCTTTGGTCTAAGCGATGAGATGGCAACCAAGGGCGTTTGCACCCATTCCAGCGGAAACCACGCACTGTCTCTTTCATATGCTGCGGGTCGCCGAGGTATTCCTTGTAATGTGGTCATGCCGCGAACAGCCCCGCAAGCCAAGAAAGACGCAGTACGTCGCTATGGTGGTACGATCACCGAATGCGAGCCTTCAACCTCTTCCCGCGAAGCAACGTTCGCCGAGATTCAGGCCAGAACCGGGGGCGAATTCGTACACCCTTATAATGACCCGCGCGTCATCACTGGTCAGGCGACCTGTTCGGCCGAGTTGCTGGAGCAAACGGATGGTGTGGATGCGGTAATCGCACCGATCGGGGGCGGAGGCATGGTCTCGGGCACTTGCCTGACTGTGTCAAACCTGGCGCCGGAAACCGCAATCTACGCGGCTGAACCCGAGCAGGCGGACGATGCGTACCGTTCATTCAAAGCAGGTCATATTATCGCGGATGATGCCCCAAAAACGGTGGCCGATGGTCTGTTGGTGCCGCTCAAGGAAAACACCTGGCACTTCGTTTCAAACTACGTGACCGACATCTTCACCGCGTCCGAACAAGAAATCATCGACGCGATGAAGCTCACCTGGAAATACCTGCGGGTAGTGATGGAGCCATCTTCAGCTGTCCCGCTTGCGACCATTATCAAGAACCCCGACACATTCCGAGGCAAGCGGGTCGGAGTGATCATCACAGGTGGCAACGTGGATTTGGACAAACTGCCCTGGCTCAACGGGTAAGGAGAAACAGGATGAATAAACCGATGAACATTGATCAGCTTGAAGTTGGCTACGACATCCCTGCCGCAATCGGTATGGATGAAAGTGAAATTCAGACGCCCTGCCTGATCCTCGATCTGGACGCGCTTGAGCGGAACATCAAAAAGATGGGCGATTACGCCAAGGCCCATGGGATGCGCCATCGGGTGCATGGCAAAATGCACAAATCGGTAGATGTGGCGAAGCTGCAGGAAAAGCTGGGCGGTGCCGTTGGCGTTTGCTGCCAGAAAGTGTCCGAAGCCGAAGTGTTCGCCCGTGGTGGTATCAAAGACATTTTGGTGTCCAACCAAGTGCGCGATCCGGCCAAGATCGATCGTTTGGCACGCTTGCCTCAGTTGGGTGCGCGTACGATTGTGTGCGTCGATGACATCGAGAATATCTCCGACCTGTCCGAAGCGGCGCAACGCCACGGGACCGATCTGGAAGTATTCGTTGAAATCGACTGCGGTGCCGGTCGGTGTGGGGTAACAACGACCGAGGATGTCGTTGCCATCGCCAAGGCAGCCGAAGCTGCGCCAAACCTGAAATTCACTGGCATTCAGGCCTATCAGGGCGCGATGCAGCACCTTGATACCTATGAGGCCCGAAAAGAGAAACTGGATGCCGCCATCGCTATGGTCGAAGACGCGTATGACGGCCTAAAGAGCGCTGGTATCGACTGCGAACTGGTCTCGGGCGGTGGGACAGGATCGTATTACTTTGAGGCCAACTCAGGCGTGTATAATGAACTGCAATGTGGGTCCTACGCCTTCATGGATGCCGATTATGGCCGAATTCTCGATAAGGATGGCAACAGGATTGACCAAGGCGAATGGGAAAACGCGCTGTTCATTCTGACCAGCGTGATGAGCCATGCCAAAGCTGACAAGGCGATCTGTGATGCAGGTCTTAAGGCGCAATCAGTCGATAGCGGCCTGCCCTTCATATTTGAACGCGACGATGTGGAATACCTCAAATGTTCGGACGAGCACGGGGTCATCGGTGATCCAAACGGCGCGTTGAAGGTGAACGACAGATTACGGCTTGTACCGGGGCATTGCGACCCGACCTGCAATGTTCATGACTGGTACGTTGGTGTGCGGAACGGAAAAGTCGAAGCGCTTTGGCCAGTCTCGGCACGCGGCAAGGCCTATTGATCATAACAGGAAAGGCAGGCGGTTCAGGTCGCCTGTCTAACCGTAGATCATCAGTACTCACGAAAGGCAAAATAGATGATCATCGTTCCTGAAAAGGAAATCGGCGCTCTGCTGGGCCGCAACGAAAGCTACGAGGCGATCGAACAGGTATTTGCCGCAATGGCGGCAGGAGACGCCTATAATTTTCCAGTCGTGCGCGAAGCCATTGGCCATGCAGATGCGCTTTATGGCTTCAAAGGCGGATTTGATCGGGCGGGCATGACGCTTGGCCTCAAAGCCGGTGGATATTGGCCCAACAATCTGGAAACGCACGGGCTGATCAATCATCAATCCACCGTATTCCTGTTTGATCCTGATACGGGCCGGGTGGAGGCGATTGTCGGAGGCAATTTGCTGACAGCCCTGCGCACGGCGGCTGCCTCATCCGTATCCATCAACCATCTGGCACGTAAAGACGCCAAGGTGATCGGCATGGTCGGTGCGGGCCATCAGGCCAAGTTCCAATTGCGTGCTGCGTTGGAGCAAAGAGAGTTTGAGAAGGTCATCGGCTGGAATCTGCACCCCGATATGTTGCCCAACATCGAAGAAGTCGCGTCTGAGGCTGGCCTGCCCTTTGAAGCTGTTGAATTGCCCGGCATGGTCGAGGCGGATGTGATCATCACGATTACATCGTCATTTGCGCCTACTCTGATGTCGGATCATGTATCAGACGGCACACATGTCGCCTGCATGGGCACCGATACGGTCGGCAAACAAGAAGTCGGGGTCGACCTGATCAGCCGCGCCACTGTCTTTACGGATGAGGTCGCTCAGTCCATCACACTGGGCGAATGTCAGCACGCAGTCTCCAGTGGATCGAAAAACGAAACCGATATCCGGCAGATTGGTGAAGTCATCAATGGCACACATCCCGGACGGCAATCCGATCAAGAGGTCACACTATTCGATGGAACGGGCGTCGGGTTGCAGGACTTGGCCGTCGCAAGCGCCGTGGTCGAGCTAGCTGTTGAGCAAGGGATCGCGATCGAAGTGGATTTCTAGACAAATACGCGCGCTCCAATCGGGCGCGCGTTCATCTATTACGCTGGAAGAGCCGTTCAGCCCCGGATCACTTTGGCAAAGTTGTCAAAGATCGGCTCATTCGCACAAATTACTTCGCCATCTTCAAGCACGCTGCCTTCGGGGTTCAGCGCCTGAACGAACCCGCCTGCTTCTTTCACGATGATGATGCCCGCTGCCACGTCCCACGCGTTGAGCCGGCGTTCCCAGAAGCCCTCATAACGACCTGCGGCAACATAAGCCATGTCCAGAGCAGCAGCACCCCAGCGGCGCACACCAGCACAGGCTGGCATCAAACGGGCGAGATCCTGAAGGGTCGCAGGCAGGTCCGAACGGCCGCCGAATGGTAAACCGGTTGAGAAGATCGACTCGATCATACGGTGCCGCCCCGAGACACGAATGCGCATGTCGTTCATCCACGCACCCTCGCCTTTTTCGGCAAAGAACATCTCGTCCTTGGCTGGGTCATAGATCACACCGGAGACGATCTTGCCCTTGTGTTCGAGAGCGATCGAGACTGCCCAATGCGGCAGACCGTGCAGGAAGTTGGTGGTCCCGTCCAGCGGGTCAACAATCCAGCGGCGGGTCGGGTCTTCGCCATCTATCGAACCGCCTTCTTCGGCCAGCCAGCCATAGGTCGGGCGGGCACCCAGCAGTTCCTCTTTCAAAATTGCTTCGGCCGCAATGTCGGCCTTGGACACAAAGTCGCCCGCGCCCTTCATCGACACCTGCAGGTTCTCGACTTCACGAAAATCCTTGACCAGAGAACGCCCCGCTTTCCGCGCGGCTTTGATCATGATGTTGAGATTTGCACTGCCAACCATTTTAAATAGGCTCCTGTCCGGTCAAGCCGCGCGTATACTGGGGCAACGCGCCCTTGCCAAGAGGAATGATGCGCATGGCTGATCTGCGTCTGGCGCTATTGCGTCTGCAGCTTGCGCGCCTCAGTCCGGGCCAGTTTTACCAGCTCTTGCACAAAGGGTTTTTCAAGGTCCTCACTGCGTACTGCAGCATAAAGCCTGCGGGTGATCCCATCTTTGGTCAGTGGGCGGGTTACATAGTCTGAATTGTACTTTACCTCACGCACGACCCAATCCGGCAGAACAGAAATACCTCGGTTCGACGCAACCAACAAAAGGATCACAGCTGTCAGTTCAACCTGACGGATTGTGGCGGGTTCAACACGAGCCGGGATTAGTAACTGGCTGAATACGTCTAGACGTGTCCGTTCGACCGGATAGGTGATCAGTGTCTGGCCGCGAAAATCCTCGGCATCTATGAATGGTTTATCAGCCAGCGGGTGCGAGGACGCCGCGACAAACACGGCTTGATAGTCAAAGAGTTCAATAAACTCGACACCCGGCAAATCTTCAGGGTCGGAGGAGACCACAAGATCTACCTCTTCCTTCTGCAACGCAGGTAGCGCGTCGAATGCGAGACCTGGGCGAATGTCTACATCGACATCAGACCAGGATTTTCGGAAGGCTTCGAGCACAGGGAACAGCCATTCGAAACAAGCGTGACATTCGATCGCAATATGCATACGCCCGGTGCGACCGTCGCGCAGCGATGAAAACTCATCCTGCATTGCCTCGACCTGCGGCAGTATTTGCTCTGCCAGCCGCAACAGTCGCAGACCGGCTGCAGACAGTTTCATTGGCTTAGAACGGCGCAGGAACAATTCAACCCCGGCTTGATCTTCCAAGCCCTTGATCTGATGGCTCAATGCTGACTGGGTAATGTTTAATTGATCAGCAGCACGTGCCAAACCGCCACATTCGTGGATGGCTTTGATCGTCCGCAGATGTCGGAACTCAATATGCATATGCTGCGTGACTCATGTTGTTGTTGAATAATATGAGTTTGTCTCACAACGCCTCAGGTGGCACAAGAGCGTAAATGACAGTTACGAGGCCATTATGACCAAGCCTGAGATCTCATTCGAATTTTTCCCGCCCCAGACGCTGGAGGCCTCGTTTCGCCTGTGGGATACGGTTCAGACGCTGGCTCCGCTGAACCCTCGCTTTGTGTCCGTCACCTATGGCGCTGGGGGCACGACGCGCGAACTGACACGCGATGCGGTTGCAACCCTGCACAAATCTTCAGGCCTGCCCGTTGCCGCGCATCTGACCTGTGTAGATGCCTCGCGTCAAGAAACCCTTGAGATTGCCGATACGTTCGCACGCGCAGGCGTTCAGGATGTCGTCGCGCTTCGCGGCGATCCTCCCAAGGGACAGGACCGGTTCCAGCCACATCCGGAAGGATTTGCCAATTCGGTCGAATTGATATCCGCGCTGGCAGAAACGGAGATGTTCAGTATTCGCGTCGGTGCCTATCCTGACATCCACCCCGAGGCGCAGAACGCCCGAACCGATGTGGATTGGCTAAAGGCAAAACTGGACGCGGGTGCGGACGAAGCGCTAACCCAGTTCTTTTTCGAAGCCGAGACTTTTTTCCGGTTCCGGGATGCTTGCGAAAAAGCAGGCATTGATAAACCAATCGTGCCGGGAATTCTTCCAATCGAAAACTGGAAAGGGGCACGCAACTTCGCAAAACGCTGTGGAACCCGAGTACCCGAGTGGATCGAAAATGCATTTGAGAAGGCGATCCGCGACGATCGCGAAGACCTTCTTGCCACTGCGCTTTGCACCGAACTCTGCTCGGACCTGATCGAAGGTGGTGTGGACAAACTGCACTTTTATACGCTCAATCGCCCTGAACTGACCCGCGATGTGTGTTTTGCTCTGGGAATTACGCCTCAGACCGAATTGCAGAACGTCGCTTGATCTTGTGGCCTGCCCGGTGGCAAATCTGTCGCTGGGCACACCCACCACTACCGATGTGCGGCACGCCGATTAAAGCGCGGGCGACAATCCAGAATTGATTCCAGAAACTGTTGCTGGGATTAACGCTAATATCTAAGAAAATTTGACAAAAATGTGATCGATGGCACTCTGAGCGCAGTGTAGTTTTAATGAGTGTTATCAGTATGGAGCCAGTGAGCAAAGTTAAGGCTCGGGCAGAAGCGTTTCAGGTTCTTGGCCTGCCTACCCACGCCAACGCAAACGACATCAGAGACGCCTGGCGAAATATCGCCTTTCATGATCACCCTGATCATACAGATGGTGACCATTCGGTTTTTTCCAAAGCCAAATCGGCTTACGATTTTCTGCGTAGCGAGGGTCTGACCCGAAAAGGGGTGACGAGTTCGTCGACACCACGTCGTCCACGCCTAAAGAAACGTGTGATCGAACTGGACGCCGATGAGATCAAAGCTTGCCGTGATTTGCTGAATCCCGAATACGTGCTTTCAGATATGTCTGCGATTGACCACGCCGCGACAAGCGACGACCAAGACCAGTCATCTGACCATGTGCCAGATGCAATCGGCTGTTTCGGACGCGATCTGACTTACTTCGTCGCTTCTTCCGTCTGCAAGGGTGAAAACCGAGTCGCCTTGCCAACCTCGGTTCTGGCAAGTTGCAGGAAAACTGAAACCGAGATTTTGACATTTAAATCCAAAGGTGCGGGTTCGGGTGAAATTGTCGTTCCCGACCCTATACGCGAACGGAAGTTTCCCGGTGCCCGAAACGTTAGGATTCGGTTTGAAGCAGACCAGCAAATGCGGGATTTGTTTGAGTTGGCAGGGTGAAAGAACCTACCAGCAAAATAAGCCCGGCCGCTAAGGCCGGGCTTATTTTTTTCACCAATATCAGTTGGACACTGGACCTTCCGAAGTAAATTTCGGGATCACGCTGGTAGACGCCGCGTCGGGTTCGATACCCGGCCAGTTGCCTTCTGCCAAATTGATGTTGCCGGGAACGTCCTCTTCCCAAAAACCGACGACTACATCGGTGATGTTCAGATACAGTTTGTCATCGACGATCCGCCACAGGTTCGGGTTGGCCGGAACCTTGCCGCCACGCGACACGCCATAGGCGCAGTGTCCATCATATTGCGGCGCATAATAGGCCGGATTTTCGAGAAACTTGTCGCGGTTTTCTTCAGTCGAAAATGCCCAGGTCGCACCGTTATAATCGGCAGTGATGTCAGACCGGCCGCGAACTGCCTCGGGCTGCGATTGACCCACGGCTACTTGATCCAAGTCGCGATAGGCAACGACGTCATACCCTGACACCGCAAATCCGGTACCATCAACATATTGATCTCCTGCGAATGCAGGCATGGCGAAAGCCATCGTCGCTGCAAGGGTCAGTGCAAAGCGTTTCATGTGAATTGTCCTCATGTCCTATCGGTTTCTGGGCACCCGTGCTACGGGGCTGCTCAGACAATAGGTGTTTTTGGCCTCGCGCGAAGACCCACTCGCGCCGCTGTGAAAACGAATTGGGAATTGTGAGGTGTATCCGGGGGATTGTTACAAAATTCCCGCGGTGTTTGGGGTTGGACTCTGAGTTCTGCAATATTAGCTGTTGATTTAGCGGTCCATTGACCAGCAACGCAGGAAAGGCATGATATGAGCGAACAATCCACCTATACCCCTCCTAAGGTCTGGACGTGGGACAGTGAAAGCGGCGGACAATTTGCCAATATCAACCGGCCAATTGCTGGGGCCACACATGATAAGGACCTTCCGGTCGGAAAGCACCCTCTGCAGCTTTATTCGCTCGCCACACCCAACGGCGTCAAAGTCACTGTAATGCTCGAAGAGCTGCTGGCTCTGGGCCACAGTGGGGCAGAGTACAATGCCTGGCTGGTCAATATTGGCGAAGGCGACCAGTTTAGTTCGGGCTTTGTCAGAGCCAACCCCAACTCGAAAATTCCCGCGCTTTGGGATCATTCGGATAAAACACCTGTGCGCGTGTTCGAAAGTGCCTCAATTCTTTTGCATCTGGCAGAGAAGTTCGATGAGTTTCTACCCGCGAGTGGTGCGGAACGGACTGAGGTTATGAACTGGTTATTCTGGCAAATGGGCAGCGCACCCTATCTGGGTGGCGGCTTTGGCCACTTCTACGCCTACGCCCCTGAGAAGTGGCAATACCCGATTGACCGTTTCGCGATGGAAGCCAAACGTCAGTTGGACGTATTGGATCGGGAACTTGCTGAAAAGACCTATATCGCTGGCGAAGAATATACGATCGCCGATATGGCTATCTGGCCTTGGTACGGACAACTGGTTCTGGGCCGTCTATATGATGCGGCGGAATTCCTTGATGTCGAAAGCTACAAGAACGTAATGCGGTGGGCCAAAGCAATCGATGCGCGCCCCGCCGTTCAGCGTGGTCGAATGGTCAATCGCCCATTTGGCGAACCTCACACTCAATTGCACGAACGTCACGATGCAAGCGACTTTGAGACGCAAACACAGGACAAGCTGGAAGCGGCAGACTAACGCGTTTTGTTATCTCAGGATCGGGGGCCGCTCGGGATCACTGCCCGGGGCGGCCCTTTCAATTTGCGGGGCCTGTTGCTGGGGTAAATCGAACCTAAGTCCGACCTTTGCCAGCGCGGCGGCGGCCGGTTCATCCGCTTCAAAGAACCCGACATCCAATGCACCCGCCTCGATCCCCGAAAATGTCAGCGCCTCAGAAACGGCGCGCGCCAGAGCAGGCTTCGCGTTTTCAACTGCCGAGACAAATCCCAAAAGATGGCCCCGACCGCCATCATCCGTCTTCGTTCCCACTAGAAAAGCCGCAGTGGCGAGGCCTGCTGCAGTCGCCAGTTTGGTATCAAGTGCAGTCAGCAATTTATCTGGCAGACCGGCGGGCGGGTGAAATTCGGAAAGTCTCTGCTGCACTTCTTGCGGGCCGTGCTGCAGCGTGCTTTCCAACCAGCCCAATGCCTCGGTCGGGATCAACATCGATGACGGCGCGGTCTCAAGGTTCAGGCCCAAACCAATTCCTTGCCCTGACAGCATTCCGGATAAGACACGCCCGGACAGAGCAACATACGGAACCGGATGCCCTGCGAACTCTGCCAAACGTTCCTCAAGATCAAAGGCCAGCACGAAACGGCCATCAGCCACATCGAAGAGCTCAGGCAAAATATTCTCGTCCCTGGCCTCTTCCGACAGCATCAGGAACAGCTCGCTGTCGGCTAACCTTTCAAAGAAACGCAGCCGTGCTGAATCGTCTTCTGGAGCTGCAAGCATAGCGGCATGTGCAGCATCTAAAGCTGTAGTTTCAGTCATTCAGAACCTCTTGCACCCGTTGCCGAAGAACCGGCAAAAGCTCGGCCTCAAACCAGGGGTTTTTCTTCAGCCAAGCCGTATTGCGCCAAGACGGGTGTGGCAAGGCAAAGACCCGCGGCGCATGGTCTCTCCAACGGCTGACGGTCTCGGTGACCGGCGTTTTCACACCCAGATGGTATTTGTGCGCGTGACCGCCAACGAGGATTGTCAGCGGCACCTCTCCCAGCGCATTCATCACTTTTTCATGCCATGTGCGCCCACATATCGGCGGTGGTGGTAGGTCGGCCTTACGCGCATTATATCCAGGAAAGCAAAATGCCATCGGCACAATTGATACACGCGAGCGGTCATAAAAGCCTTGTTCGTCCAGCCCCAACCAATCCCTTAGGCGATCACCCGAGGGATCGGTAAAGGGCTTTCCCGACAGGTGCACCCGAGCCCCCGGTGCCTGACCCGCGATCAGAATTCGTGCACCGGATTGGAACCAGACAACCGGGCGTGGCTTGTGCGCGGTAGCCGTCTGCGCAAACCTGTCCGCGCAAAGTCGGCACTCTGCGATATCCTTAATGAGCGACTTCATCGGATTGAAACGTTCCCGCAATGAACACTCAATCAAGATAGGAATGAACGCGGCCGGAGCCAACAGCACCTAACTTGGCAACACTTCAATGTCATATCGCGGGATCCGCATTGATCATTTGTTTCATATTTCGACATAATGTGGCCAACATGGACCCGTAGCACACACACCTTCGAACCATAGCAAAACAGTACGATGACAGGCCGCAAATGCTGGAATTCGAAAATGTCAGCAAGTCATTCTGGACCGGAACCCGCCGCAAAGTGATTCTGGATCAGGTGTCGTTCCGTGTCGAACTGGGCACCTCCCTTGGGGTCCTGGCCCCGAACGGAACAGGCAAAACCACATTGATCAATATGATGGCAGGGTTGGAAAAACCGGACGAAGGTGTAATTCGACGGGATTGCCGTGTGTCTTTCCCCATGGGCTTCACCGGGGGTGTCGCCAAACGCCTGTCAGCGCTCGAAAACGCGCGCTCGATCGCCAAGATCTACGGCATGGACCCTGATTATGTCGAAGCCTATTGTAAATGGCTGTGCAATCTGGGTGAGTATTTTAACCAGCCGCTTGGCACCTACTCGTCCGGTATGCGCGCCAGATTCACCTTTGCGCTGATGTTGGCTCTGGATTTCGACATGTATCTGATTGACGAAGGGATGCCCTCGACCACAGATGTGGAATTCAACAAGAAAGCCGGCGATATCCTGAAAGAGAAGCTTCGGACAACAACCTTGGTAATCGTGTCACACAATCCATCTACCCTCGAGAAATTCGCGCGCCAAGCTGCTGTTTTGGTAGATGGTCAGCTTTATATGTTTGAAACCTTGGAAGAGGCGAAGCAGCTCTATGACTACCAAGCCCAAGGCTAGAAAATACAACCCTGACCGCGCAGCGCGCGGAGCTGGCACTGCTGAGGCGCGCTCGGATGCGATCGATCGTATTCGCAAGGCGACTCAGGCCTCTGGTTCCGGCACAGACGCGCAGCAGCCGGGGACCGAATTGGACGCAATCAAGCGCGAAGGGTTAACCGGGCGGCAATTGCGGGTCGCCAGACGGCTTGCCCACAAGAATGGGTTGGCGGCAACCTCTGATTATGACGCAGTGCGACTGTTGCGTAAGAAAGGGATTGATCCGTTTCAGCGTTCCAATCTGCTAGATCTTGCAGCTTACGATCAACGCAATTCAACCGACGACAAAGCGACGCAAGATAACATCAAAATTCACTTACCTCAGACCGCCAAAGAAACTCAAAAGAACCTGCCAGGTCCAGAGCTCAGCCCGGCCCAACGCCGCGAATATGAGATCGGGCAAATCCAGAAAGACATCGCCCGCAGACGGCGCCGCAAACTCGTTGCATTATTTGCGCGGCTAACGGCCTTTGTGATCCTGCCTACATTCATTGTGGGATACTATTTCTATCGGGTCGCAACGCCGATGTACGCCAGCGATTCCGTGTTTTCGATTTTGCAAGCCGACGGCGGAGGGGCCTCTTTCGGTGGCTTCCTCGCGGGGACACAGTTTGCAACGGCACAGGATTCGGTATCCACTCAGGAGTTTTTGGAATCCAAGGACGCGCTGGAACGCCTTGAACGGGATGTCGGGTTTGCTGAGTTCTTTCAGCAAGACAATATTGATCCGATCCAACGTTTGCCCTCTGATGCGACGCTTGAAGAAACTTACAAGCTTTTTAAGCGAATGATCACGATCGGGTACGACCCTAGTGATGGTGTCATACGCATGGAGGTCGCCGCGCCCAGCCCTGAAATCTCGGTCGATCTATCCAATCGTCTGATCTCTTACGCTGAGGAGAGGATTAATGGCCTGACCGAGCTGAAACGCGAAGATCAAATGCGTGATGCATTGGCGGGCTTTGAAGCCGCGCAAGAAGCGCGCAGGCAGGCACAGGAAGACCTGATCGAATTGCAGTTGCAGGGTGCCATACTGGATCCGCAAAGCGTGATCGCCAGCTTGCGTGCCAGAATCGATCAGTTTGAAATTGAGCTGCAGGATAAAGAATTGCAGCTGGCCGCCCTTCTTGACAATGCACGGCCCAACAAAGCTAAAGTGGACGGCACGCGTGCAGATATTAAACGGCTGGAGGCCGTGCTGTCAGAATTGAATGCTGAGATGCTGGATGCTTCAGCAGGCGAAAATTCGCTGGCGCGCCTGAGCGTACGTATTCAGATGGCACAGGCCGATCTAGCGGCGCGAGACATGATGCTGCAAACGGCAATGCAGCAAATGGAAGCCACACGGACCGAGGCCAACCGGAAAGTGCGGTATCTGACCGTCTCGGTGAACCCTGTTGCCAGCCAGGAACCCAGCTATCCGCGCAAGTTCGAAAATACGATTTTGGCTTTCCTGTTATTTGCTGGTATCTACCTGATGATCTCGCTTACCGCGTCGGTCCTTCGTGAACAGGTATCCTCGTAAGACTCATGAAACATGTAAAAATCGCCGACCTGACAGTTGGCAACGACCTACCGCTGACCATCATCGCTGGCCCGTGCCAGCTTGAGACCGCCGATCACGCCCAGATGATCGCGGGCACTATGAAAGAGGCATGTGACGCTGCCGGGGCGCAGTATGTATTCAAGGCCTCGTATGACAAAGCAAACCGGACCTCACTGTCCGGCAAGCGTGGTATGGGCATTGATGCCGGGCTGAAGGTGCTGGACGACATTCGCAAATCCATGGGCATTCCGGTTTTGACCGATGTTCATACCGAAGCCCAATGCGCGATTACAGCCGAGGCTGTCGATATCCTGCAAATCCCTGCGTTTCTGTGTCGTCAGACGGACATGCTGCTGGCGGCAGGCAATACTGGAAAAGCGGTCAACGTAAAGAAGGGACAGTTTCTCGCCCCGTGGGAAATGCCCAATATCGTTACTAAGATCGAAAGCACTGGCAATCAGAACATCCTGCTGACCGAGCGCGGAACTTCGTTTGGCTACAATACGCTGGTCGCGGACATGCGGTCGCTGCCGCAGATGGCGCAAACCGGATATCCGGTCGTCATGGACGCAACCCATTCGGTGCAACAGCCCGGCGGCCAAGGCGGTTCCTCAGGAGGACAGCGTGAGTTTGCGCCAGTGATGGCGCGTGCCGCTGTCTCTCTGGGCGTCGGAGCCGTTTTCATAGAAACCCATCAAGATCCCGACACCGCACCCTCAGATGGGCCGAACATGATCCCTCTGGATCAGATGGGCCATCTGGTTGACACATTGATGCGATTTGATGCGCTGGCCAAAGAAAACCCAATTCAGATTTAAAGATTGAGATTTGTAATGACCAAACCCTTCAGTGAGGTGACCCCAAACACCTGGAGTTTTCTGCGCGACCCGATGATCAAGCCCACGGGCTTTCGCGAATATGATGCGCGGTGGAAATACCCTGACGAGATCAACCTGCCGGGTATGACGGCTCTGGGACTGGGTCTGGGTACCCAGATGCACAAACGCGGAATCGTACCGGTAATTGCGGTGGGCAATGATTATCGCGATTATTCCCTGTCGATCAAAAACGCGCTGATCGTTGGGCTTATGCAGGCAGGCATTCAGGTAAAGGATATTGGCCCGGCGCTCAGCCCGATGGCTTATTTTGCACAGTTTCATCTGGATGTGCCCGCAGTTGCGATGGTCACAGCCAGCCACAACCCCAATGGCTGGACCGGCGTCAAAATGGGTTTCGATCGCCCTTTGACACACGGGCCTGACGAGATGTCCGAACTTCGCGATATCGTTCTGAACGGCGAAGGCGTCGCGCACCCGGGCGGGTCATATGAATTCGTGGACGGTGTGAAAGAGGCCTATGTTGACGATCTGGTTGGTGACTTCAAAATGTCCCGTCCGCTGAAGGTGGTGTGCGCCACCGGCAATGGAACTGCCGCTGCCTTTGCGCCCGAAATTTTCGAACGGATCGGTGTTCAGGTTGTGCCAAGCCACACTGATCTGGATTACACATTCCCCAATTACAACCCGAACCCCGAAGCGATGGAAATGCTGCATGACATGGCCGATACAGTCAAAGCCAGTGGCGCCGATCTGGCGCTTGGTTTTGATGGAGATGGGGATCGTTGCGGTGTTGTAGATGACGAAGGCGAAGAGATATTTGCCGACAAGGTCGGCGTCATTATGGCCCGCGATCTGGCCAAGATTTATCCGAATTCGACCTTTGTGGCCGATGTGAAATCTACTGGTCTTTTTGCCAGCGACCCTGAACTGCAAGCTCATGGTGTAAAAGCCGACTATTGGAAAACCGGCCACAGCCACATGAAGCGCCGGGTCAAGGAAATCGGTGCGTTGGCCGGGTTTGAGAAATCGGGTCACTATTTCTTAGCCGAACCGGTCGGGCGCGGATATGACTGTGGGATGCGCGTAGCGGTGGAAATCTGCAAACTGATGGACCGCAACCCGGATCAAAGCATGTCGGACCTGCGCAAGGCACTGCCCAAGACGTGGTCAACACCCACCATGTCTCCGTACGCAGCGGATACCGAGAAATATGATATCTTGCATCGCCTCGTCGATAAGTTGGTCGCAATGGCCGATGCTGGCGAACGCTTTGCAGGGCGGGCGATCAAAGAGGTCGTGACCGTCAATGGCGCCCGGGTCATTCTGGACAATGGCAGCTGGGGGCTGGTGCGCGCCTCGTCGAATACTCCGAACCTCGTGGTGGTTTGCGAAAGCAGCGAAAGCGAAGACGAATTGCGGGCGATTTTCGCCGATATTGACGCTGTTATTCGCACCGAACCCGGCGTTGGCGAGTACGATCAAACCATCTAGCCCACCTAACAAGGGCGCTGGTTTCAGCGCCCTTGATCGGCGCAATCAATCCCCGCCCAGCAGTTTGAGAAGGCTTTTCTTGGCCTCGTCCTCCAGCTTGTCTTTAAGGGCATCCTCGATCTGACCGGTGTCCGTTACTGTGGTATCAAGTTCCTTCCCGACCTTTTCAAATACCTTTTGCTTGGCGTCATCTTCCAGTGCTTTGACTTTGCCCTCTGCTGCGGCCTCAATGACTTTGGTGAGGTCCGGCTTGATCGACGGGCCACTCCATGGCCCCACGATTCGAACGGGTACCGATATCCCCTCGCCTGCATTGGCGCGTAAAGCCACCGGCGTAAACAGATAGTCGATATCGCGGGCACCAAGACCAATTCGGCCCGTGCCGTCCGCTCGAAAATTATCCAGTTTCATCAACAAGTCGTCGTTGTTCAGATCACCATCTTTCATCGTGAAGCTGGCAGTGAGGCTATTGAAAACCGTTGTGCCGCCTGAACCCCCTCCGCGCCCCATAAGGCGGTCCAGATCCACCCCGGAAATGACCCCTTTCCCGACTTCAATATTCCCTTTGCCGCTCAGCGACCGCATGATCTGATCTTCACTCTGCCCCACACCCAGAAACTCTAGATGTCCTGACCCGGTTCCCGACAGGCGCTTGATATCCCCAAGCGTTACAAGGGCTTCATTGATATCGATATTATCGGCCTTCAGATTTCCACCGACCGACAGACCATTGCGATTATTGGCAACCACCTGGCCTTTCAGATGCCCTGAAAAAAGCGACGCGGGATGCATTTTCAACACAGCCCTAGAACGATCAAGGTTGAGCGTCAGATCACTTTTGCCAAAGCGCATGCCTGGCACCGAAATCGAATTCGCTTGCAGTCGGATCGTCCCGTTTGCGAGTGCCAGCGATGACGCATCTATTGGGGCTTTGGACCAACCGTCAGCCTCGGAACCACTGCTTGATGTGTCATCATCCCCACTTGCATTGGACAAATCGAGATCGCCCGCGTTCAGGCGCGCCGTGATTTTTGGCGGATCAGAGATCTGAATATCCGCTTCACCCTCAAGCCGATTATTGTCGAGGACAGCAACCATTTTCCGCAGTGAAATCCGCCCGTCTCGGGTATAGGTCATCTGCCCGGATACATTCGCAACCCGGCCCAAGCCTTCGGGAACGGTGACACCTCCCTGACCAAATGCAGCCAACATCTTGTGTGTATTTTTTGCGGTGACAGTAGTCTTGCCGTCCATTTCTCCGGCCAGATTCACCCGGCCGGAAAACTGAATCCCTCCACCGGGTGCAGTCAGACTTAGTTCCAACGGGGTCACCACCCCGCTCGAGAACGCAGGCAGGTCAGGAATGTTCAGGTGAACCTTAACGTTGCCTCCGGGCACGGGCATGCTGGCCTGCATTTCCATCGGGGCAGTCACGTCGGGCCAACGGGCAGATAGATCAACATCGGCGAACTCCATGCTGACCGCGCCATTCTCAATGTAGATCAACCGCGCGTTCTGCAGTTCCAACTGTTCCAGAGTCACCGGCCGACTTTCAACCGCCTGCGCCGACGCGCCGGTGTCAGATGAATTTCCGGGTTGGTGCAACTCCCAATTCCCGCGACCATCCGAACGTTCCAAACGCAGTGTTGGACGATCGGCAAGTACCCTCTTGATCCGGATATCACCCGAGAGCAGCGCCGAGGCATCGACCCCTACAGCCAGACTTTGAGCGCTCAGCATCGGCTCGGACCCGGCCCAGGGCGCATTGCCAAAGGTTACGCGACCGGTTTCCATGCCCAAAACGGGCCAGAAGGATAGTTTGACATCCCCAGACAGTTTTAATTCGCGACCAGTTTGTGCCTTGACCTGCTCAGCCAGGATCGTGGCAAGTTTGTCTCCTGGCATAAGCAGCAAGGCACCGATCACCAGCCCGAAGGCTGCAACCACGAGAAAGAGAATACGAATGAGCCACTTCATGAGTTTGCCTTTCCGGCTTATCTGCTCTGGTACAAGTCAGCCCTGTGTGGGTAGGATTTGCAAGGGGAAGCATTCCCCTCTATATGCCCGGCCATGAGCACGAACCCACCGAACCTCCGCCCCGATCTGGCCCCCGAGGCCCGCATCGCCGAGACACCCCGCCGCGGTCAGCCAACACTTGGAATGGTGTCGCTGGGCTGTCCTAAAGCGCTGGTTGATAGCGAACGTATTCTGACCCGTTTGCGTGCAGAAGGCTACGGTATCTCGCCGGACTATGCCGGAGCCGATGCCGTAATTGTGAACACCTGTGGTTTCTTAGATAGCGCTAAGGCCGAGTCTCTAGATGCCATCGGCGAGGCGCTGGTCGAAAATGGCAAAGTCATCGTGACCGGCTGTCTGGGGGCCGAACCCGATTATATCCGCGAGCATCACCCACGTATTCTGGCGGTGACCGGACCGCATCAATACGAACAGGTACTGGATGCGGTTCATGCCGCGGTGCCCCCGGATCCGAACCCCTATGTCGATCTGTTACCGGCTTCGGGCGTGAAGCTGACGCCGCGCCACTACAGTTACCTCAAGATTTCCGAGGGTTGTAATCATAAGTGCAAGTTTTGCATCATCCCGGACATGCGCGGAAAGCTGGCCAGCCGCCCGGCGCATGCAGTGCTGCGCGAGGCAGAGAAGCTGGTCGACAATGGTGTGCGCGAATTGCTGGTGATCTCGCAAGATACCTCGGCCTATGGGCTTGATCGCAAATACGACCTGAACCCGTGGAAAGATCGCGAGGTGCGCAGTCATATCACCGATCTGGCGCGTGAGCTGGGCCAATTCGATGCTTGGGTGCGATTGCATTATGTCTACCCCTACCCCCATGTGCGCGATCTGATTCCGCTTATGGCGGATGCGGGCTGTAACGTGCTGCCCTATCTAGACATTCCGTTCCAGCACGCGCACCCGGACGTGTTAAAGCGCATGGCCCGGCCGGCCGCAGGGGCAAAAACTCTGGAAGAAATCTCGGCATGGCGCGAGACCTGCCCCGATATCACTCTGCGTTCGACATTCATTGTCGGATATCCTGGTGAAACCG
Source organism: Ruegeria sp. G2 (assembly GCF_056533505.1). Lineage (NCBI taxonomy): Bacteria > Pseudomonadati > Pseudomonadota > Alphaproteobacteria > Rhodobacterales > Roseobacteraceae > Ruegeria > Ruegeria sp. G2. The sequence continues at coordinate 41,490 of NZ_JBQFON010000008.1, forward strand.
AAGACGAATTCCAAACATTGCTCGACTGGATGGACGAAGCGCAATTGGATCGTGTCGGTTGCTTCCAATACGAAAATGTAGATGGCGCACGTTCAAACGACCTGCCAGATCATGTTCCAGCTGACGTGAAACAAGATCGGTGGGAACGCTTTATGGAGAAGGCGCAAGCCATTTCTGAGGCTAAGCTGATGGCTAAAGTCGGGCAAACGATCGAGGTCATTGTAGATGACATCGATGATGAGGCCGCGACCTGCCGCACCAAGTCCGACGCGCCCGAGATCGACGGAAATCTGTTTATCGATGAGGGCTTCGAAAACCTGAATCCGGGCGATATCGTCACTGTCGAGGTTGACGAGGCCGGAGAATACGATCTTTGGGGACGTTTGTGTTCGTCGGTGTGACCGAGACCCGGACTACAACAGCCCAAACAGAATCACGACCCAAGCAACACCAGCGGCAACAGCAGTAAGCGCCACTGCTGCACTTGCCGCGTCCTTGGCCTGCCCCGCCAGCACATGGTGGTCGGTCGAGGTATGATCGATTGCTCGTTCGATGGCTGTATTGAACAGTTCAGCCACCAATACCAGTATACCGAGAGCAAGGATCAACGCTTTTTCAGCGGGATCGAGGGGAAGCAGGAATGCCAAAGCGCCTGAAACAAGATTTGCCCAGCCCCAAGCCCGAAACGAATATTCTTCGCGCCAAGTAGCTGATAGGCCCTGCCAACTCCAGCGAGTGCGATCTTTCAGGTGATCAAATAATTTTCGCATAGGCCTTTCCGATCAATTCCACCTGAACCGACGTTCGCGACCTGCGGCAGAAAGGCAAGAAAAAACCGCCTTTCGGCGGCGGCAGCGGCTTGAATGTGCAGGCGGTCCGAATATATGGACCGCCTGCGAAACGCTTACTGCGTGACCGGATTACACACGGTCTGACCCGCTTCGGTCGTGGCCAGTTCGTAGCCTGCCGAACAGCTGGGCGTGCCATACTTGTCATAGTCGGGTTGGATATAGACCGGGGTCGGTTCCTCTTGCTGCGAGCACGCAGTCAGTACAACGGCCGTGGCGCAGATAGCAGCAAATTTCAGTTTCATGTCCATCAATCCTCTATTACTTTTCTGATATTGCCCAGTTTTTCGGGGCCGGTATCAGAATAGGACCAAGAATTTCATATGGCAACCGAATCGATAACGCTTTCGTGAATTAAGGCGAATCCACGCTGGAAGGCGGGTTTTCATTCGCAGACTACCTTTTTTGACAAAGAACCCTAAACTCTGACTTCGACGTTAGCTAAAGACGGAGTAGCCACATGTCAGACGCCCCGATCATCGCCCAGAAATCGCCCTATCCGGTCGAAGTGACCGAAGGAAAAACCTATTTCTGGTGTGCCTGTGGCAAGTCCAAGCGGCAACCATTTTGCGACGGTTCGCACAAAGACACGTCGTTCGAACCAGTAAAATACACGGCTGAGGCCAGCAAGAAGGTGTTCTTTTGTGGCTGTAAGCACTGCGCCAATCCGCCGCTATGCGACGGGACGCACAATAAGCTCTGACGGTCAGGTCAGATCGTTCAGAGCACTGGCATTGGCGCAAAACTGCGGTGCAGCGGATGCTTTTTCCTGCTGATCAGCGAGCCAAAACTGGCATTGCTCGCTGCATCCAGCACTGCGGCAACGGGTCACCATCCGGGCGTATTCTTGAGGCGTGATCCTTCCCTCGGCCATTCCTTCGGTCAGGGATATCCCCATGCAACGCGCCACCGATCGTGTCAGCCAAAAGTGTTTTTCGATCTCACCCAGTCGGGGTCGAGGATCGTGCTCAACCATTGCTTCCTACCTTTATGGCCGCAAACATTGCCCGATTTGGGCAGGCGACTGGTGCCTTCTCTACATTTTCGTTCTTATGCAACCAGTCAGTACAGGCGTGCGCCCATTCGCAACCACGGCATGCCTGGATCATCTGAGCCCAGTCTTGCTGATCCAGGCGCCCATTCCGATGTGCCGCCACAACATCTGCGCCAATCGCCTGCGCCATTCTCTGAACTAAATGGAAATGGGGCATAATCCGCCCAAGTTGCAGCATGAACATGCTCCTCCTTTATGGCGCTAGCCTGTTCAACAATTCCTGGTTGCGGCAGTATTCCGGTGCACTGCCCAAGTCGGTGCCCTGGTCCAAAAGGGCCGCGCAATGCCCCGGATTTGGGCATTGGGCACAGCGCAGTACTGCGTCCGAGATTTCATCAAATCGCAAGGCACCGTCGATCGCGGCCTCCTGCAGATCGACCCCGAGCGTTGTAGCCATCTCATCCATCAGACCTGCGTGATGTCGCAGTGTTGCGCGGTCAGACATGCGTTTCCCTTTCTTTGCTCGCTGAAGAAAAGGTAGCCCATGCATCAAACGATGCCTTTGACTCAGGTCAATGCCCGGCTTCTAACTGGTCCAGATACACTCGGGTGGCATCTTGTACCCGGCGGAACCTGTCTCCACCCAGTTTCTTGCCGCCATACCAACGTGTCACGATTATGACGTGATCCGAAAGACCCGCGCGCTCCATCATCCGTAAAATGACCATCGCGGCACCGGATTCTCCGTCGTCGGCCTTAAGCGCTCCGGTTGGCAACATCGCGGCCCAAGTGTTGTGCGTTGCCTTGGCATAAACCTTGTCGGATTTAAGCTCTGCTAGCGCTGCATCAACATCGGAACGGCTGGTTACCTTTGCACCGGTAACTGCATATTTCGACCCGCGATCGCTGAGCACCACGCCCAATCGGTCTAACTGAATCATTATCGCAATCCCAACTGGCGGGCCGTTTGCAGAACCACCTCGACCCGTTCAGCATTGGGCGGGTGTGTCGCCAGGAAACGGTCACCCGGATCTGGAATTCGCTGGAAAAAGGCCATTCCAATCATTGGATCATACCCTGCCGCGTGGGTGATTTTTGTCCCCAAACGATCCGCCTCAAGCTCGAACACGCGCGTATAGTTCTGCACCCCGACCTCGGCACCCAGCGCCTGCGCACGCTCAATTCCCGCATCATCTGCGCCTTGCTTGCGGGCGAGTTCGCCAAAAATACGCGCGCTCTCCTTGGCATTTTTCGTTTGCCGGGCGATGTGACCCAGAATGTGATGGGCGGCTTCATGCCCCATGACAAAGGCCATCTCTTCCGCATTCTCTGTTGAATCAATCATCGGCCGCGTGAATATGATCAACGGTCGCCCGTCCTCGTCCAGCGTCTGGAATGCATTTGCTGGCGCTCTTGATGACAGATCAACCAGAATGGCAAAATCACAATTGGCATAACGTGCCTGGCGGCGGCATTCCTTTTCAGCCGACGCTGCAACCGCGCGGCTGACCTGCTCGAATTCCCGTGCCTTCTCGCGAAGAGCCGGTGATGAGGGTTGCCATTCCGCTGCCGGAATCGCGATTACGGACGAAGAGCCGCAAGCCGCCAACAGCAATACCAGCGACAAGGCAAAACCGCGCATTCCTATTCCTTTCAGTCAACCTGTTGGCAGGCAAGCATAACGCGCCCAACTTGCCTGGGCTACTGCCGAATGCCGCTGCAACGGGTTGCATTGCGATCTCTGCCTAGGCACTGTGCCGATATGTTTTCAATTGAACACGAATTCGACTCGACGGTCATTACTCTGGTGGACGAAGGTGCCAAACCTTTGCAAGAGGACGTCGTCATCAACAACTTTGCCGAGTGCGTCACGCTTGAGCAGTTGGACCCCCGAACTGATCAGATCCAAAAAATCACCCTGTCACCTGAGCAGGTACGCGATCTGGCGGCGGCTTTGGATTTGCCCGAAGGCGTATATCAGATTCGTGAGAGCGACGATTTCATGAAATAGCGGTTCCTTTCCGTCTCGTTATCTGATCTCAGGCCGCTTTTCCGATTGAATTAGTCACCTTTTAGGGGGCAATTTGCCCTTGAAAGAAGATGGCATGCCTCCGACATAAGCACTGCCCATGTGAAGGAAGTTAACATATGTCCCTGAAAAACCAAGCTGCGTTGGATTTTCTGCAGGTGCGCCGATCGCGCCCAGCTAAGACGCTTGTGGCACCAGCCCCGACGCGGGAAGAATTGATGCCTTTGCTCATCGCTGCCGCGCGCAGTCCCGACCACGGAAAGCTTGAGCCCTGGCGCTTTGTCGTTATCGAACATGGGGCCATGCAACGTCTTGCGGCGCTGACCGAAACCTGCGGTCTGGCCATGGGCAAAAGCGCCGAAGATATCGCCAAGGCACGCAGCCAGTTCGATATGGGCCATCTGGCCGTAGCTGTCATCGAAGTGCAGAAACCTTCCGAAAAGATCCCGGCAATTGAACAGACCTATTCGGCAGGCGCTGTTTGTCTGGCATTGTTGAACGCGGCATTGGCTGCGGGTTGGGGCGCGAACTGGCTTTCAGGCTGGCAGTCCCATAACCGCAGCTTTTGCGAGCAAGGACTGGGGTTGTCCAAAAATGAGAAAATAGCAGGCTTCATCCACATTGCGACTGAAGGGACTGCCCCTCCCGAGCGACCGCGCCCGGATGTAACTACACTGACGCAATGGGTCTCAGAATGATCATCGTTCAGTCATTTCTGCAGGCTCTGGGTCAGATCGGCGACCCAAGATTTCGCAAGGTTCTTCTGTTGGGTGTCGGCCTGACCTTCGCTCTGTTGGTGGCTGCCTATGCCGGCTTTTTGTGGCTGATAAACGCACTGGTCGGCGATCAGGCCACCCTGCCGATATTGGGTGAGGTGACATGGCTGAACGATCTGCTCAGTGTCTCCTCGTTCTTGTTGATGATGGTGTTATCGGTATTCCTGATGGTCCCCGTCGCCTCGGCCATTACCTCGATGTTTCTGGACGAGGTCGCGCAGGCGGTTGAGGACAAGCACTATCCCACTCTACCCCCTGCCACTCGCATCCCATTCGGCGACGCCCTGCGGGATACGCTCAGCTTTTTGGGGGTTTTGATCGTCGCCAACCTGCTGGCGCTGATCCTCTATGCATTCTTCACCCCATTTGCGTTGTTCATTTTCTGGGGCATGAACGGGTTTCTATTGGGGCGAGAGTATTTCACGTTGGCCGCCATGCGTCGACTGGGGCGCGAAGGTGCACGGAAACTGCGGGCAAAACATGCAACAACGATTTGGGTCGCGGGCGTCCTTATGGCAGTTCCGCTCTCGGTTCCGCTGGTCAATCTGCTGATCCCGATACTTGGTGCCGCAACCTTCACCCATATCTACCACGGCTTGTCGGATGACCGACGCTAATTTAGCCGCGTGGTTCCAGTTGGTTCAGCCAATCAAAATCCCTTACGCTGATCAGTCCCGATATGATGATGCCTGCAATGATCGCCCACAGAACCACTGAAATCCCGGTCGTGATCCACAGCTTCTTCTTCATGTGATGAACTTCTGGCGCACCGGCATGGGTTCCCGGAACAATATCGCCCAGATCACCCTGTGTTTTGATGCGAATCGGCAGGACCACAAGCAGGGTCATAAACCAGATAACTGCGAATAGAACAAAAGCTGCAGTGATGGTCATAGGCGTTAAACCTGTTCCAGCTCGACCAGGCAGCCGTTGAAATCTTTTGGATGCAGGAAAAGAACTGGTTTGCCGTGCGCACCGATTTTGGGCTCACCCGTGCCTAAAACCCGCGCCCCTGTCTCTTTCAGATGATCGCGGGCCGCGATAATGTCTTCGACCTCGTAGCAGACATGATGGATACCACCTGAAGGGTTCTTTTCCAGAAACCCATTGATAGGGCTGTTCTCACCCAATGGATACAAGAGTTCAATCTTAGTGTTGGGCAATTCGATGAACACCACGGTGACCCCATGATCTGGTTCATCTTGAGGTGCGCCGACCTTGGCACCCAGCGCATTGCGATACTGGGCCGAGGCAGCCTCGAGGTCGGGAACAGCGATGGCAACGTGGTTCAGGCGACCGATCATGAGACTCTCCATCATTCTGCGCTGCGGCGGTTATGGGGGTTATCCGGCTAAAGGGCAAGTGCGCTAAAACGCGCGTTAACCCTGTATTAGCCAGAAGTTCCTAGCGTGAGATATCTGCTAATCAGGAGTTCTGCCATGGACGATTCGGAACCTCTCGCTTCTCCGGCGTTGCCAACCAAGATTCGGCCACTATTGGGCCAAACCATCCTAGTGGTCGAAGACAGCCGCTATGCTTGCGACGCGATACGCTTGATGTGCTTGCACAGCGGAGCGCGTATTCGGCGGGCGGATTGCCTGCAATCGGCGCGGCGGCATTTGCAGATCTACCGACCTTCGGTCCTGATTGTTGATATGGGTCTTCCCGATGGTTCGGGCGCAGATCTGATTGCCGAGTTGACCCATGCAGTTCCCCGAATCGGCGTCATTCTGGGGTTGTCCGGCGATGACAACGCCCAATCACTTGCCCTGCGTGCAGGGGCGGATGGCTTTCTGGCCAAACCCCTCAAATCGGTTGCTTATTTCCAGAAAACAATTCTTGCGCTTTTGCCGGAAGACCGGCGCCCCAGTGACCTCGGCACGGTCAAAGACGATATCATTCACCCGGACCCGTTGGCATATCAGGACGACATGGCCCATATCGCCGATGTGCTCACCGGGCCGACCGACCAACGCACGCTAAACTATGCCACGCAGTTTCTGCAAAGCGTTGCGCGAGATGCGAATGACACAACGCTTGCGGAGGCGGTGCATGAGCTTGCCCGGTCGCAATCCAAAGGTGCCCCGACGACAGCAGAGACGGCAAGAGTCGCAGGCCTTGTGCAAGACCGCCTGGAACGACAGGAGGCAATCTGACATGCTGACTGCCTACTTCTTAACGGCCTCGATCCTGAGTGTGTGGTTCTATCGCCGGACACGAATCACCGCTAAAATCATCCGCCGCAAGCGACGAAACCATGGAAGCCCGTTTGACTGAACCGTGGCAGGCACTTCTACAATACGCAACCAATCTCGCAATCATCGCTGCGTGTTTGGGTCTTTGCCACCAGCAAGACAAAACCTCCCGCGCACGGCGAGCGGTTGGCTTTAGTCCTGTGGAATGATCCTTAGACCCAACTCCATCAGCTGATCCGATGTTGGATCAGAGGGAGCATCCATCATCAGATCTTCGGCGCGCTGATTCATCGGGAACATCATGACCTCACGAATGTTGGCCTCATCTGCCAGCAGCATCACAATCCGGTCGATTCCTGCAGCACAGCCACCGTGTGGAGGCGCGCCGTAGTGGAATGCGTTGAACAAAGCGCCAAAGCGGGATTTGACTTCGTCTTCGCCATATCCAGCCAGTTCAAAGGCCTTCAACATGATCTCGGGCTTGTGGTTCCGGATCGCACCCGACACCAACTCATAGCCGTTGCAAGCCAGATCATACTGATACCCACGTACGTCCAGAGGGTCGCCCTGCAAAGCTTCCATTCCGCCCTGCGGCATCGAGAACGGGTTGTGTTCGAAATCAATCGCGCCGGTTTCTTCATCCTGCTCGTAGATCGGGAAGTCCACGATCCAGGCAAAGGCAAAACGGTCTTTTTCAGTCAGACCAAGCTCTTCGCCAATCACATCCCGCGCTTTGCCAGCGACCTTTTCAAAGGCCTTCGGTTTACCGCCCAAGAAGAACGCCGCATCACCGACGCCCAGACCCAATTGCTGACGGATTGCCTCGGTGCGTTCGGGGCCGATGTTCTTGGCCAGCGGACCTGCGGCTTCCATACCTTCGCCCTGATCCCGCCAGAAAATGTAACCCATACCGGGCAGACCTTCTTTCTGGGCAAAGGCATTCATACGGTCACAGAACTTGCGGCTACCACCACTTGGTGCAGGAATGGCGCGGATTTCAGTGCCTTCCTGCTCCAACAGCTTCGCGAATATCGCGAAGCCAGACCCGCGGAAGTGGTCAGAGACCACTTGCATTTTAATAGGATTGCGTAGGTCGGGCTTGTCGGTGCCGTACCACAAGGCCGAGTCCTTGTAGGAGATTTGCGGCCACTCCTGATCGACCTTGCGACCGCCGCCGAACTCTTCGAACACACCGGTCAGAACGGGCTGGATGGTGTCGAACACATCCTGCTGCTCGACAAACGACATCTCGAGGTCAAGCTGGTAAAAATCGGTCGGCGAACGGTCAGCACGCGGGTCTTCGTCGCGGAAGCAGGGTGCGATCTGGAAATATTTGTCGAAACCCGACACCATGATCAGCTGTTTGAACTGCTGCGGTGCCTGTGGCAGAGCGTAGAACTTGCCCGGATGCAAACGCGACGGCACCAAGAAGTCGCGTGCGCCTTCTGGCGACGAGGCTGTAATGATCGGCGTCTGATATTCACGAAAGCCCTGATCCCACATGCGGCGGCGCATGGATGCAACAACGTCCGAGCGCAGGGTCATGTTCTGCTGCATCGCCTCGCGCCGCAAGTCGAGGTAACGATAGCGCAGCCGCGTTTCCTCTGGGTATTCCTGATCGCCGAACACCATCAACGGCAGTTCATCGGCAGCGCCCAGAACTTCCAGCTCGCGCACGTAAACCTCGATTTCGCCTGTTGGCAATTTCGGGTTAACGAGATCAGCGTCGCGGGCTTTGACAGTACCGTCGATGCGGATACACCATTCGGACCGCACCTTCTCAAGCTCAGCAAATGCCGCACTGTCGCCATCGCACAGAACCTGAGTCACACCGAAATGGTCGCGCAAGTCGATGAACAGCACACCGCCGTGATCTCGAACCCGATGCACCCAGCCAGACAGGCGGACGGTTTCACCGACATTGGCGGCGGTCAGAGCGGCGCAGGTGTGGCTGCGATAGGCGTGCATGGATCATATCCCTTCGGGCGCAGAATTCGTCGCGCCGATACACCCCTTTGGGCTAGGAAAGTCAAGGCGGGTCGCGCCGTCAAAACGGCCTTTGCACGTTGCCCGAGTAGAAATAGACACCAAGCCCAGCCGCAAAGATAATATTGCCGGCAATTGCATGCAGAAGAACAGCGTAGAAGAATGACCCTCGCTTGCGATAGGCCCAGGTGAACAGAAGGCCTCCGGCGAAGGTCATGATCGCGACGACCCAACTCCAATACATCAGGTGCGCAAGCGAAAACAGCCCGGCGTTCAGCAGATAGGCCGCGCGGCCTTGGGGCAGGATCGCGTGGTAGCGTCGGAAAAAGAGAGAGCGGAATAGCAGTTCTTGCGGCAGAGCGGACAACAACGGGTAGCCGATCCAAATGAATATCAGCATCTCCGGGCGATACAGCAGCAGAGCAAAGGCTGCATCTGGTCGTGCCCACAATACTAGGACGGAACAGAAGGCAGCCATGAACAGGGCAAATGCAACGACTTCCGTCCACGACCAGTTTCGCCAACCATATCGAAGCTCGGCCCAAGAGAATCCGGGCGTATCCTGCAGCAGCAAAATGCCGAGGCCGGTAAATGCAAAGAGAGAAGGAAACATCCAGCTCGGCGGGAACAAAGTCGCGATCAGGACCGGGACGGCGACATAGAATAGTATGAACTCGATCCTGAAGCGTTGGTTGGTTTCTGGGGTTTCCACCCGCTCGGTGTTTTTGCTCAAGGTGCCACAAGCTCCGCCCGGATCAGCCCCCGCAGGGAATTTCCAAAGTAGATAGATTGTGCGTTTTGCAAATCGCTCAAGGTTAGAACTGCTTCGGTAACTTGTTTATTATCCAGTAATTCCTCACGCAGAATACCCGGGAGCAAACCGCAATACAGAGAAGGCGTCAGTTGTCTTTCATCGGGCATGGTCAGGAACAGGTTCGTGATTGTACCTTCGCAAAGCTCCTCCCGTTCGTTGAGAAACAGCAGTTCGTCAACACCCTGCGGCAACTCTGCCCGCGCCATGTCATAAACGGCCCTGCGGGTCGTTTTGTGGCGCAGCCAGATATCCGACGAGGACAACCTCCGATCCGCCAGACCCACACGCCAGACCGATGGGTTGGCTGCAAGTTCCCCGGTTGTCAGCTCAAAATTACCACGTGCGTCCAGCGTCAGGCGGCAGCGCATCGAGGTTTCCCGCGATGCATTCTCCAAAGTTTGATGGGCAGAGGCTCGGTCAAACGCTATCCCCAACTTCTCAGCTGTGCGGGCCATGCGGGACAGATGTCGGTCGAGCCGAACAAACCCCTGCCCCGGCCGGAACGCCAGAGTTTCGATCAGACGGAAATCAGGCTCAGTTGGTGGGCGAAGCGGGCTTTCCATAGCGCCTCCTCATATTCTGAAGGGGCAGTGCTGTCCCAGACCAGTCCGCCGCCCACATTCAGGGTCGCTTTGTCGTCTTCAACCATAAGAGTGCGGATGGCCACGTTGAATTCAGATCGCCCATCCGGTGCTGCCCAGCCAATGGTGCCGCAATAGGCATCGCGGGGCCACGGCTCAAGATCAGACAGGATTTCCATCGCCCTGATCTTAGGTGCCCCGGTGATCGAGCCGCACGGGAAGAGGGCCGTCAGAATATCCGACAACCCGACGCCGACATGCAATTGCGCCTGCACCAGCGAGACCATCTGGTGCACGGTTGCATAGGTCTCGACCTTGAACAGCTCTGGCACTTTTACCGACCCGGCCAAAGCCACCCGGCTGATATCGTTGCGTAACAGATCAACGATCATCAGATTCTCAGCCCGGTTCTTTCCGTCTGATGACAAGAAAACGCGGCGGCGTTCGTCTTCGACCGGGTCTTCGCTGCGCGGTTGGGTGCCCTTCATCGGGCGCGTTTCGATCCGACCTTCGGCATCGGTGCGGAAGAACAGTTCAGGAGATCGGCTCAGCAAGTCGGGCAAGCCATCCTGCTGGACCAATGCGCCATGACCAACAGGCTGGCCCGCCGCCAGCGTAGCGTAAAGCGCGGCGCTGTCTCCGGTCACTTCAAGGTCTATCGGGAAAGTGAGATTAGCTTGATAGATGTCCCCAGCACCGATGGCGTCATGCACCAACCGAAAGGCTTGGGTGTAGCGCGCCTCGTCCCAACGAGGTTCAAACTCGGTGATACCGCCAGTATTTTGTGACAGGCCAACGCGATCCGGTTCATCAAACACCCCGAAACACAACAACGGCAGGCGACGACCTGCTGGCAATCGATCCGCGAGTCGTGGTTCCAGCACATAGCCAAGTTCGTAACTTGCGTATCCTGCCAGCCAAGCCCCATCCGCGCGCACCTGATCAAGCGCCGCCAGAGCCTGGGGCACCTCTTCCGCGTTGTCCGCGCGGATGATCCGGATTGGACGCTCGAAACGAGTTCCGCGCCCGGCTGGTCCTTGATCGAAACGAATACGCAATTGCATCCTCATTTGCCGTGCTGCGCGGTATAGAGAATAGCGCGCCGAGGGAAAGAGGGGAAAGCGGCAATTTTAAACCCATTTCCGATAGCTCTTGCACCTTTTCGCGCGGTCCCTATAACGCAGGACAATTTGGGCGCTGGGGCGGTGCCCTGACTCGCGGACAATCGAAGGAACAAGGCCATGCCGAGAAGAACCGACATCCAGTCGATCATGATCATCGGGGCGGGGCCCATTGTTATCGGTCAGGCGTGCGAGTTTGACTATTCCGGTGCACAGGCTTGCAAGGCTCTGCGCGAAGAAGGCTACCGGGTCATTCTGGTGAACTCGAACCCGGCCACGATCATGACCGACCCCGGCCTGGCCGATGCGACCTATATCGAACCGATCACGCCCGAGGTTGTCGCCAAGATCATCGAAAAAGAACGCCCCGATGCCCTGCTGCCCACAATGGGCGGGCAAACCGGCCTAAATACTTCGTTGGCACTGGAAGAGATGGGCGTGCTGGACGAGTTCGGTGTCGAGATGATTGGCGCCAAACGCGACGCCATTGAAATGGCCGAAGACCGTGCTCTGTTCCGCGAAGCAATGGACCGGCTGGGTATCGAAAACCCCAAAGCCGAAATCGTGAGCGCGCCCAAGGATGACGCCGGCAAGAAAGACCTGGATGCTGGTGTCGCGCTGGCTCTTGAAACCCTCGAAACCGTCGGCCTGCCCGCCATCATCCGCCCTGCCTTTACGCTGGGTGGCACTGGCGGTGGTGTCGCCTATAACCGCGAGGATTATATCCATATTTGCCGCTCGGGCATGGATGCCTCGCCCGTGGGTCAGATCCTGATCGACGAAAGCCTGCTGGGCTGGAAAGAATATGAAATGGAGGTGGTACGCGACACCGCTGACAACGCCATCATCGTCTGCTCCATCGAAAACGTAGACCCGATGGGCGTACACACAGGTGACTCGATCACAGTGGCCCCTGCCCTGACGCTCACCGACAAAGAATACCAGATCATGCGCAATCACTCGATTGCCGTGCTGCGTGAAATCGGCGTCGAAACGGGCGGCTCGAACGTGCAATGGGCGATCAACCCGGTTGATGGCCGTATGGTCGTGATTGAGATGAACCCTCGTGTTTCGCGGTCCTCTGCTCTGGCCTCGAAAGCAACCGGTTTCCCGATTGCCAAGATCGCGGCAAAACTGGCAGTTGGGTACACGCTGGACGAATTGGACAACGACATCACCAAGGTCACCCCTGCCTCGTTCGAGCCGACCATCGACTATGTCGTCACCAAAATCCCGAAATTCGCGTTTGAGAAATTCCCTGGGTCTGAGCCCTACCTGACCACCGCGATGAAATCGGTGGGTGAGGCCATGTCGATCGGCCGCACGATCCACGAATCAATGCAGAAGGCCCTGGCTTCGATGGAATCCGGTCTGACCGGCTTTGATGAGATTGAAATCCCCGGCCTGAATGTAGGTGTTTGGGACGAAGCCGACGACAAGGCCGCCGTGATCAAGGCGATCAGCCAGCAGACCCCCGACCGTCTGCGCACCATCGCGCAGGCCATGCGTCATGGGCTGACCGATGATGAGATTTTCGGCGTCACCAAGTTCGACCCGTGGTTCCTAGCCCGCATCCGTGAGATCATCGAAGCCGAGCGTCAGGTTCGTAAAGACGGCCTGCCCGTCACCGAAGACGGCATCCGCAAGCTGAAAATGCTGGGCTTCACCGACGCGCGTCTGGGCAACTTGACCGGCCGCGACGAAGACAATGTTCGCCGCGCCCGCCGCAATCTGGGTGTGAACGCCGTCTTCAAACGCATCGACACCTGTGCGGCTGAGTTCGAGGCGCAGACACCCTATATGTACTCGACCTACGAGGCCCCGATGATGGGTGAGGTTGAATGTGAGGCCCGTCCGAGTGACCGCAAGAAGGTCGTTATCCTCGGCGGTGGTCCGAACCGGATCGGCCAGGGGATCGAGTTCGACTATTGCTGCTGCCACGCCTGTTTCGCGCTGACCGAAGCCGGGTACGAGACCATCATGGTCAACTGTAACCCCGAGACAGTCTCGACCGACTACGACACCTCGGACCGGCTGTATTTCGAACCACTGACGTTTGAGCACGTCATGGAAATCCTGACGAAAGAACAGGAAAACGGCACGCTGCACGGTGTGATCGTTCAGTTCGGCGGTCAGACTCCGCTGAAACTGGCGAACGCTTTGGAAGCCGAAGGCATTCCGATCTTGGGCACCACTCCAGACGCCATCGATCTGGCCGAAGACCGCGAGCGTTTCCAGGCGCTGGTCAACGATCTGGGTCTGAAACAGCCCAAGAACGGCATTGCTTCGACTGATGAGCAAGCGCTCGAAATTGCCGAAGAGATCGGCTTCCCTCTGGTTATCCGTCCCTCATATGTCCTTGGTGGTCGCGCGATGGAAATCGTGCGCGATATGGATCAGCTGCGGCGCTATATAAACGAGGCCGTCGTGGTCTCGGGCGACAGCCCGGTTCTGCTGGACAGCTATCTGGCCGGGGCGGTCGAGCTGGACGTGGATGCGCTGTGTGACGGCACCGATGTTCACGTCGCGGGCATTATGCAGCATATCGAAGAGGCAGGCGTCCATTCGGGCGACTCGGCCTGTTCGCTGCCGCCCTATTCGCTTTCAAAAGAGATCATTGAACAGATCAAGGATCAGGCGTTCAAGCTGGCCAAGGCGCTGAACGTTGTGGGCCTGATGAATGTGCAGTTCGCGATCAAGGACGGCGAGATTTATCTGATTGAGGTAAACCCGCGCGCCTCGCGTACGGTTCCGTTTGTCGCCAAGGCAACCGACAGCGCGATTGCGTCCATCGCCGCCCGCGTGATGGCCGGCGAGAAGCTGTCCAGCTTCCCGCAGCGCCCGGCCTACAAGACCGTCGACGACACCAAGATCGCCGATCAGATGACCCTGGCCGACCCGGACATGCCGTGGTTCTCGGTGAAAGAGGCGGTGTTGCCCTTCGCCCGCTTCCCCGGCGTAGATACCATTCTGGGCCCTGAGATGCGTTCGACCGGAGAGGTCATGGGCTGGGACCGCGACTTCCCGCGCGCTTTCCTGAAAGCACAAATGGGGGCCGGAATGGTGCTGCCCAGCACAGGTCGTGCGTTTATCTCGATCAAGGATGCCGATAAAGGTCCGGATATGCTCGAAGCAGCGCGTGTTCTGGTTGAGCAGGGCTTCGAGCTTGTTGCGACCCGCGGCACACAAAGCTGGCTGGACGGCGAAGGCGTACCGTGCGGCGTGGTCAACAAAGTGTACGAAGGCCGCCCGGATGTGACCGACCTGATGAAGGACGGTGGCGTGCAGTTGGTCATGAACTCGACCGAGGGCGCACAGGCGGTAGAAGACAGCCGCTCAATCCGTTCGATCGCGTTGTATGACAAGATTCCATACTACACCACAGCCGCCGCCAGCTACGCCGCTGCGCTGGCGATTAAGGCGCAGGCCGAAGGCGATGTTGAGGTGAAATCGCTGCAGGGATAGACTTTTGCATCCAAATGTATGAATTGACCCCGGCCTTGGCCGGGGTTTTTTTTCTTCCCCTCCATGCCCGTCGCCCACATGATGGGTGGGGAAGGAGTGCTCATGGACCTCTACACCACATACGGAAGCAACGACCTGCCGCGGGCCATCCGCTTTTATGATGCGATTTTCGCGGTTCTTGGTCAGCCGCGCCTGCCCGGATGGACCGACGGTTGGGCCGGTTGGGGCACCGATCCAGACAGCGGGACCGGCTTTTGGATCTGCAGTCCGTTTGATGGAGCCCCCGCCAGTACCGGCAATGGCACGATGATCGCCTTTCCCGCCATAAGTGCCGATCAGGTCCGGCGTTTCCATGCCACGGGTTTGGAAAACGGCGGTACGGATGAAGGCAAACCGGGTGTCCGGCCTCATTACGAGCCCGGATTCTATGTGGCCTATTTGCGCGATCCTGATGGCAACAAGCTATCCTGCTTTTATTACCATTATGATCCCGAAAAGGATGCCGGCAACTGATCAGCCGGCAGCCAGGCGCCGCCTTTCTTCACGGTTGAAGAACAACATGTAGAAGACCGGCGCAGCAACCATGGTCAGGATGGTGGCAAAGGCCAGACCGCCCATGATCGTGACCGCCATCGACACAAAGAACGCATCCGTCAGCAGTGGAGCCATCCCCAGAATCGTCGTGATCGCCGCCAACATCACCGGGCGCAGACGCGAGACCGAGGCCTCGACAATCGCGGGACGCAGGGCTTTGCCTGTGGCGCGAACCAGATCGATTTCTTCCACCAGTACGATGCCATTCTTGATCAGCATTCCTGACAAGCTGAGAAGCCCCAATAGCGCTGTAAAGGTGAATGGCAGACCCGTTCCAAGCAGACCGATAACTACACCATTGACGGACATCGGGACCAAAAGCCAGATGATGACCGGTTGCCTGATTGCGTTGAACAGCAGCACCGAGATTAGCACCATAATCAGCAAGCTCAGCGGCAATTGCCGCCCAAGGCTGGCCTGCGCATCGCCCGAGTCTTCAAACTCTCCGCCCCAATCCATGCTGTAGCCAATGGGCAGTTCCATCTCTTCAATGGCGCTGCGCACTTCGGAATGGACCTGTGCGGCGGTCATGACAGGAGGGATATCCGCGCCAACCGTGATGGTCAGCACCCGGTCACGGCGATGCACCAACGTGTTCAGCGCCTTATAGTCGAACCCATCCACCATCTGTTCAATCGGCACGAACCGTTCCGACTGATCGGAATAGACCACCTGATCGACAATCGAATAGTCTCCATCTGCCGGGCGACGCAGGATAATCGGGATCTGGCGGTCACGTTCGCGCAGAACACCGCCGGTAATCCCATCGGTCGAAAACTGCAGCGTGGCGGCAATATCTTCTCGCGACACACCTGCCGTTTGCGCCCGTTCTGTCGCATAGATTGGCTGCACAGCCAGTTCCTGCTCGCGCCAATCGTGATGCACATGCAGCGCATTCGGGGAAGCCGCTGACATTTTTTGCACGGCTTCTTCGGCCAATTGGCGCAGAACAACCGGATCACTGCCCGAGAACCGCGCCTGGATCGGATCACCTCCGCCCGGGCCGAAGATCAGACGCTTGGTTCGGAACTCACCTTCAGGAAACTGGGCTGAGCCGAATGCTTCGAGATCAGCCTGCAGGGCCGGAATATCGTCCAGCGTTTCAGTACGGATGATCATGTGGCCATAGCTTGGGTTTGGCTTCTCAGCCGCATAGGTCAACATGAACCGCGTGGCCCCCTGCCCCACGAATGTGGCGACTGAGACGACATCATCACGTTCGGCCAACCAATCTTCAAACACAGCCATGTCTTCCGCCGTACGGGCAATCGGCGTGCCTTGCGGCAGTTTGTAGTGCACGAAGAACAGTGGTGTGTTCGAGTTTGGGAAGAATTGCTGTTTCATTAGTCCAAAGCCCGCGAAACAGGCGACTGTTACCCCGATCAACCCGGCCACCACCAGCCAACGGAACCGAAGCGCCCAATTCAGGATTGCGCCATAGACGCGGAACAGGATGCCGCCATAGGCATCCACTTCACCCTCTTTGCCCTGCTTGAAGAAATAGTGCCCCAGCAGAGGCGTCACGGTGATCGCCAAAACCCAGCTCAGCAGCAGTGAAATGCCGATGACAGCGAACAGCGAAAACAGAAACTCCCCGGTCGCATCAGGGCTGAGCCCGATCCCGGCGAAAGCCATGATCCCGATCACCGTCGCGCCCAGCAGCGGGATTTGCGTTTTCGAGGCCACATCTTCTGCCGCATCACGAGAGTTTTTGCCCCGCAACATCGAGATCTGCATCCCTTCGGCCACAACGATGGCATTATCGACCAACATTCCCATCGCGATGATCAGCGCGCCCAGCGAAATCCGCTCCATCTCGATCGAGAACATTGACATAAAAAGCAGCGTGCCCACAACGGTTAGCAATAGGGTCGAACCGACAACAATTGCGGCACGCCAGCCCATAAAAATGCCCAGAACAGCGACCACGATGCTGACTGACATGGCGAGGTTCAGCAGGAATGCGTTCGAAGCCTCATCGACAACAACATGCTGCTGATAAATGGGCAGGATTTCGACACCAAAGGGAATCTCAGAATTCAGCTCGTCCAGTTTGGTATCCGCGCGTTGGCCAACTTCGACGATGTTTTCAGTGGCCAGCCCTGCGATACCCAGCGTGAAGGCCTCAGTCCCGTTGAAGCGGATCATGATATCGGGATCATTCTGCCGCCCACGATAGACATCGGACATGTCGAACAGGTTGATCACCTGCCCCTGCGAACCGACCGACAGCCCGGCGATGGCCGACACGCTGTCCGAGCCTTCGGCAGTCAGGATCGTCGTCCGGTCACCTTCCGACCGCAATGAGCCCGAGGCGTTGACCGAATCCGCGTTTGCAATTGCCTCATTGATCGCCTGTAAGGGCACGTTCTGATTGACCGAGATCGAGAGGTCGGGTTCGATGAAAATCGCTTCGTCCGGCAAGCCCTGCACCTCGACATCAGCGACTCCGCTCACAGTCAGCAATTCGCGGCGTAGAAATGTCGCAAGCTCGTGTTTCTCGGCGTCCGAAAACCCATCCGCTGTGACCGCATAGAACAGTCCAAATACATCCCCGAACCCGTCATTCACGTAGGGCGCACCCACCCCCGAAGGCAGTCCGCGCGCGGCATCACGCACTTTGGCGCGTAGGCGGGTCCAGATGTCCGGCAATTCGCTGCCGTCATAGGTTGACTTTATCTCGACCTCGATCAGCGATTGGCCGGGCCGATTGACCGAAGTGATGACGTCCACCTCGCCCATCTGCTGTATCGCGGATTCCAGCGGTTCCGAGACCTCTAGCGCCACCTGTTCAGCAGTCGCACCGGGATATTGCGTGGCGATCACCGCCTGTTTGATTGTGAAAGCCGGGTCTTCAAGGCGACCCAGCGACGTGAAGCCCCAGATGCCGCCGAACAAGGCAATCAGGATGAACAGCCACGTATAAAGTGGCCGGTCGATCGAAGCGCGTGCGATGCTCATGAAACCGCCCTCAGTTCGAGAAGCCGACAAAGCGGCGGACGGTTTGACCTTCGGTCAATGCACCCCCACCCGCGACGACGATTTCTTCGCCATCGGTCAGGCCGGTGAGCACACGGACATCGCCGCTCTGCGTTGGTTCGATCGTAACTGGAACCCGGCGGACCGTGCCTTCGTCGGCGCCAACCGGCGAGAAAACCATAACGCCCAGCGCGCCGCTGGCATCAGCTACTATAGCCGTTGGTGGGATGATGATCCCGGTACGCTCATCCTGCACCTGCACCGTAACCGTGACGGAGGAGCCGGGTAGAATTTGCAACCCCTCTGGCGGGGTCAAACCAAACTGGATGCGGAACGTCTGGCCCACGCTTGAGGATTCGGCATCGAATTCTCGTATCTC
Source organism: Ruegeria sp. G2 (assembly GCF_056533505.1). Lineage (NCBI taxonomy): Bacteria > Pseudomonadati > Pseudomonadota > Alphaproteobacteria > Rhodobacterales > Roseobacteraceae > Ruegeria > Ruegeria sp. G2. The sequence continues at coordinate 60,251 of NZ_JBQFON010000008.1, forward strand.
CAGCGGAAAAATCTCGTCGCTGACCGGGAACTTGGCGGTAATCGTGATATCATCCTGCTGCCCAGAGCGCTGAAACAGGATTTCAGGCACATCAACCTCAATCCGCAGTTCAGACATATCGTGGAGTCGCACGATGGGGGTGCCCGCTGAAACAGTCGTAAACGCTTCAACAGCGCGGCTTGAGACCAGCGCGTCAAAGGGAGCCGTCAGAGTTGCGTGCTCTAACGCGTACTCGGCGTCCCGTACGGCAATCGCAGCCAATTGCGCCGCTGTTTCGGCATCGTCAACGGCCACTTGGCTGGCTGCCGTTCCACGCAGTCGAGACAGACGGGCAAGGGTGCGGTCCGCCTGATCTTTCTGCAGGCGCGTGCGGTCAAACTGCAGCTCAAACGGTTCCTGATCGAGACGGGCAATCAGTTCACCTTTGGGGATAACAAAACCTTCGGTCACAGGCATCTCGACGATCTGCCCCGCGACCTGAAATGCCAGATCAACGGTCTGACGCGCGGCGATCCGACCAAAGAACTGGCGCGAAAAGCCGGGTGAAGTTTCGCTGACCTGCATCAGTTTCACAGGCTTTGCAGGCTCTTGCGCCATAGCTGGGGTAGTCAACAAGGACAGTGCGAGGCAAACAGAGGTCAGGAGTTTCATTTCGTCAATCCCTCGGGAATTCCGGTTTTCAGAATATTATCGCGGATTTTGCGCGCCAGTCGGGCAAATTCAGCGGTTTCTTCGGCGTTCAGGCCAGAGGCGCTGCGAAACAGTTCTCCGGCCACGGCCACCAGCATATTGCGGGCCTCTTCGCCTTGTTCGGTCAGGACCAAAAGCCAGGCGCGGCGATCTTCCGGGTCACGCTGACGGGTCAGATAGCCTGCCTGTTCTAACGCGTCCGCAGTCGCAGTGATCGTAGACGGAACGGTCAACATATCCGCCGCCAACACCCCCATACGTTTGGGCGCATCCAGCTTGATCAGCATGTGACATTCCTGATGGCTCAGGTCCGTTTCGATGCAATCAAAGCTTTCTTCCAGTTTCCAGTAGAGCGCATAGACCCCCATCATCGCCTGAATCTCAGGGCTGAGGCGGCCTAGTCGGGTGCTGATTTCGTCAGACATGAGTCTCTTCCATCCGAATCTTGGCGAAATATACTTCGAATAATGAACTATTCAAGTTCTGAAGCGGCTACGTGTGCATTCCCTTGGGTCAACACATCTTGATCAAAACCAGTGGGGACTGCATTTTGTGCAGATCATGAACTCAGGATCAGCCATGTACACTCCTGCCATCACCGGTACCGGCGTCTATACGCCCGAGAACATCATCACCAACGCCGAACTGGTGAAAGCATTCAATGCCTATGCTGACCGGATGAACGCCGAAAATGCGGATGCGATTGCAGCGGGAGAGATGGAACCGATGCAGCATTCGTCGGAAGAATTCATCGTCAAAGCATCGGGGATTGAAAACCGGTATGTGATGGATAAGACCGGCGTTCTGAACCCCGAGATCATGCATCCCGCGCTGCGCCAGCGCAGCGACGACGAACCTGGGATCATGACCGAGATGGCCGTGGATGCGTGCCGCAAGGCCCTAGCTCAAGCAGGGCGCGATGCCGAGCATGTCGATCTGGTGATCTGCGCCGCCTCGAACCACGAACGCGCCTACCCGGCGATTGCCATCGAAATTCAACAGGCACTTGGGATCGAAGGGTTCGGGTTTGACATGAACGTGGCCTGTTCCTCGGCCACCTTCGGCATACAGGCAGCGGCTGATATGGTGCGTTCGGGATCGGTACGTGCGGCGCTGGTGGTAAATCCCGAAATCTGCTCGGGCCATCTGGAGTGGCGCGACCGGGATTGCCACTTCATCTTTGGTGATGTGGCCACAGCAACACTGGTCGAACGCCGTGACGATGCAAATGGCCCGCATTTCGAGATTATCTCGACCCGCTGCGCTACATCATTTTCCAACAATATCCGGAACAATAACGGCTTCCTTCGCCGCTCTCGTCCAGATGGGGTTAAGGATCGCCGCGACATGCAGTTTATGCAGAACGGGCGTAAAGTGTTCAAGGAAGTGCTGCCCATGGTCAGCAAACATATCAGCGACCACATGGAGGCCGAGGGTATCGGCAGCGATAACCTCAAGCGCCTGTGGCTGCATCAGGCCAACAAGACTATGAATGATTTCATCGGCAAAAAGGTTCTGGGCCGTGAACCTGAGGCGGAAGAGCAACCTAATATTCTACAAGACTATGCCAACACATCCTCGGCAGGATCGATCATTGCTTTTTCGAAACACTCCGATGATCTGAATGATGGCGATGTCGGGCTAATCTGCTCATTTGGCGCTGGGTATTCCGTAGGATCGGTGATTGTGAAGCGGCACCAATAAACGGCATATATTCATTTCTTTGCCTACCCGTTCCTTTCGGCCTGCACCGTTTCAGCCCGAAATTGTTGCTTGAAAATTTCTTCAGATAAGCCCCACCGATCCTTCATCTTCGATCAACACTTCATACACGGGTGCCCCGGGCATCCGAGTGGAGTATTGATGGGAGCCCTAAGGTATGGGAAAATCGATGAAAACTGGGATGGTCGCGCTGCTTGCTGCGCCATTCATCGGAGTCATGTCCAGCAGCGCGGCTGTTGCCGAGGCTCAGGTCTGTACAGTCAACACAGCACGCAGCGCCGCGAATAGCGGTGACTATGGAACGCTTTGCGACTGCTCACATGTCACGCCCGGTTTTGTCAAACATCTGCAAAATCGCTCGGACCTGCCGGATATCTTGCAGAACACGTCAGCTCTATGCCCAGGGCTAACCAATTTGCTTGTCGATCTTCCAACGGCGTCTATCAACGGCGCATCGACTGGAGAGGATCGCAGCAGTGATCCGAATTTAAGGTCTGCCGTAGCTGAAAAAGATGAAGACACAGGACCAAATGCAGGCGGAGGCCCTGGATCTGGCGAAGGAGATACGCCTAGAAACGGCGGGGGCGAACCCGGAGATGGAGGAGACAAACCTGGCGATGGAGGCAGCAACCCCGGTGATGGCGGTGACAAGCCCGGCAAGGGTGGCGACAAGCCCGGTAAGGGCGGTGGCAAAGGTGGCCATGGCGGTGATAAGCCCGGAAAGGGCGGGGCCAAAGGCAACAACGGTGGTGGGAATGGCTCAGAAGGGGCCAGCCCCGGGCGTGGAAAGAATGCCAACAACGACGAAGGCTGATTGAAGGGGCTGTCCTTCTCCAATACGAAGAAAGGCGGCTTGCGTGCCGCCTTCTTCAACAAGAAATCATTGCAAATCCATGCAGAGACTAAGCACCAACAAGTGCGGATGCGTCAGCTGACGCTTTCTTCTTCAAGGTGAAGCTTCATCTCGATCAGCACCTGCTGCAGCATGCTGGTCTCCTTCAGCAAGCGCTTTGCCTCGTTGACGGTGATGATGCCATCTTCGATTGCGGTCTGATATTCGGACATCAGCATCGCAAAGCGTTGGCTTAATGCAATGACGTCAGAATTCACGCCACCGGTACGAGGGCCTTCTGAATTCCGACCGTTATAAGACAGGGTGATACCCTGCAAATCGGCCAGTGCCGAGGTGACATGCGGGTAAGCTGCGGCGTTTTCCAGTTGCGCAACAGCATCCACAGGCATGAAGCGGTCAACGTGTTCGGCATTATCAGAATAATATCTTCCCAGGGTGGCTTTGGATTTACCAGTGATCTCGCACGCGGCTTCGATCCCGACATCCTTTACCAATGCCTCGGTGTGCTTTTTCAGATAGGCCCCGATATCTGCCATGTTGCTACCCTTGTTACCTGCGCTCCTGTCCCCCGCCTGTCCGTGCCGGGGGAAAGGGTAGGGAAATTTCCCATATTCGAGTCATAATTGAAATGCCATAAATTGACTATCCCTCAGATATGCAGGGATTTTGTGAGTGAGTGGCGGCCGTTCGTGCCGGTAAAGAGTGATTGCAGGGCAATATTACCGCCTTGCAAAGTAAATAGGCCAACTATAGGCCGAAGACGCCGCTGTTGCGGACGCGAGGTTATCCATCCCCAAGAGCATCTGCTCGACCTCTGCTGCTGTAGCGGCGGCGTCGCTTTCCCCGTACATGAGACCGCTTGCCCAGACCGATCAGGCGAATTAGACCCACGGCATGGCAAAGCTCTATTTCAACTATTCGACCATGAACGCGGGCAAATCGACCGTGTTACTGCAGGCCTCGCACAACTACCGCGAACGCGGCATGGATACCTATCTCATGACCGCCGCCATCGATGGGCGCGCGGGTGAGGGGCAGATCGCTTCGCGAATCGGCATTTCCGAACAGGCGGACAAATTTCACCCCGCCGACGATGTGTTTGCCATGATCGAAAACCGTCTGAAAAAGGGACAGATTGCCTGCGTGTTCATTGATGAGGCCCAGTTTCTGTCGGAAGAACAGGTCTGGCAGCTTGCGCGTGCTGTAGACGACCTGAAAGTTCCCGTGCTGACATACGGATTGCGGGTGGATTTTCAGGGCAAGCTCTTCCCGGGATCTGCCACACTTTTGGCATTAGCTGACGAGATGCGCGAAGTGCGAACCATCTGCGAATGCGGCCGCAAGGCGACCATGGTGATTCGTCAGGACGAGAACGGGAACGCCATCACCGAAGGGGCCCAAGTCCAGATCGGCGGGAACGAGACCTATGTTTCGCTCTGCCGCAAACACTGGCGCGAGGTTGTCGGCGACTAGACCGGGTTGGGCAAGGCTCGCCCCGCAACAAATGCCGCCACATTGTCCAGCGCCATATGGCCCATATCGGTGCGCACCTCTTCCGTTGCCGTACCCAGATGCGGCAACAGCGTCACATTCTGCATCTCACGCAAAGTAAGTGGAACTTCGGGTTCGAATTCGTAAACGTCCAATCCGGCACCAGCGATCTGCCCTTCTTGCAAAGCAGCAATTAACGCTGTCTCATCTATGACTTCACCGCGTGCGATGTTGACCAGAATTCCATCGGGTTTCATCGCCTCCAGCACTCCGGCGTTAACCAGATGGCGCGTTTCAGTCCCGCCGGGAACGGCTAATACAAGAAAATCTACAGACGCCGCCAATGCGTCGAGATTGGGAAAGTACTCAGTTGGGAAATCCACCTGCTTTGGGCTACGCGATTGATACGCGACGCTCATGCCAAATCCAAAATGACAGCGTTGAGCAATCGCCTGCCCAATCCGCCCCATACCCACGATACCCACCTTCTTACCGCTTACATGATGGCCCAGCATTTGCGTCGGGTGCCATCCTTCCCAGCCGCCTGATCTAACCAGACGCTCCCCCTCACCCGCACGGCGCGCGGTAGCCAGCAGCAAGGTCATGGCAATGTCTGCCGTGGCATCTGTAACAGCGCCGGGCGTGTTGGTTACCGAAAGGCCTGCTGTCCGCGCTGCGTCCACATCAATATGATTGTAGCCAACGCCGAAATTTGCCAGCAGTTTACAGCGTGGCTCAGACGTTTGGGCAAACACCTGTGCCGAAAACTGATCTCCGAGCGTGGGGACAACGACATCAAATTCGGTCAGCGCGCGCACCATCTCGTCTTGTGTCAGAGGCGAGGTCGCCTCACGAATTTCGACGTCGAACTCTGCTCGGGCACGGGCTTCGACAGCCTCAGTCATTGGGCGGGCAATCAGCAATTTCATTAGTGCATCCGCCCCCCGGTAGGAACTTCTCCGTCCGGCCCGATCAGGACAATCTCTCCGTTTTCGTCCGGAAGACCCAGCACCAGAACCTCGGACATGAACTTGCCGATCTGACGCGGTGGGAAGTTCACAACAGCCATCACTTGCTTGCCCACCAGAGTCATCGGGTCGTAATGGGCGGTGATCTGGGCAGACGTCTTGCGCTCACCTATCTCATCACCAAAGTCGATCCACATCTTGATCGCGGGCTTGCGAGCCTCTGGATATGGTTCAGCACGGACGACCTCGCCAACACGAATGTCGACTTTGAGAAATTCGTCGAATGTGATCTCACTCACGAGAAAGCTCCTTGGATCGGTTGGTTGCGGCTTTGACGGCACGATGCAGCAGGTCTGGGAACCCTTCCTCTTCGTGCATAAGCACCTCAAGCGCTGCCTGCGTGGTGCCATTGGGCGAGGTTACATTGACCCGCAATTGCGAGGGATGCTCATCTGCGGCCATCGCCAACGCCCCTGCCCCGGCTACGGTTGATTTGGCCAACTTCATCGCCAGCTCAGGCGGCAAGCCATGTGCTTCACCTGCTTGTGCCAGCGTTTCAATTAAGTGGAAAACATAGGCCGGACCTGAGCCACTAACGCCAGTGACGGCATCCATCTGCGTCTCATCATCAAGGCGCACCGTTTCGCCAATCGCCGAAAGCAATCCCTCGGCCAATACAATATCGGCATCCGAGGCTTCCGAATTACCAATCAGCGCCGTAATCCCCTGCCGAACCGCTGCAGGTGTGTTTGGCATTGCTCGGATGATGGGTGTGTCCGCACCCAGAACGTTTTCGAAAGTGGCCAAAGATGTGCCGGCAGCGACCGAAATGAACAGACTATCGCCACCGCCCAGCGCCTGAATGGCAGGCAAAGCCTCACCCATCATTTGCGGCTTAACGGCCACCAAAACCACCGCGGGGGATTCGGGAAGGGGCGTGTTTATGTTGACGCCCTGCGCCTTCAGCCAGTCAGAGGGATAAGGATCGATCACCCAAACCGATGCTGCGGGCAGGCCATGTTCCAACCAACCCGCAAGCATCGCTGAACCCATCTTGCCGCATCCCAGAAGCACCAACCCCTGTTCGGCAACGCGCGAGATATCCATGATTGCCCCTCCCCTATGGTTTGGGGCAAAGCTTTACGCGCGGCCGTAAGCCTCTGCAATGGCGACTTGCATTGCCTCTTCCGGATCACGGTTGCCCCAGGTCACCAGTTGGATTGCGGGATAGTAGCGCTCGGCGCTCAGTACCGCTGCGGTGATCATGGTATCGATTTGTTCCGGGCTGGCGGTCTGACCACCGGCCAGTACCAAGCCATAGCGATAGACCATCAATTTTTGATTGGCCCAGTAGGTAAACGCCCCGGCCCAACACTGATCATTCATCTTGTTCAGCAATTCATAAAGCTCGGTTTCGCGCTCAGCTGGAGGCTCCATTTCGAACGAACATACCATACGCAGCGTTTCGTCGTAATTCGACCAGGCCAGTGTGATCGAGTACGTGCGCCACTGTCCTTCAACAGCCATGGCAATCTGATCATCCCCGATCCGGTCAAAATCCCAGTCGTGATGTTCTGCAAGATGTTCAACAATGTCGATCGGATGAAGGTCTTCTTCGAGATACTGCTCGGAAAGGGCCATAATGCCACCTCACTAATCTCTAGCAATTTGGGGCTGGCAGCGCCCCAGCGCTAGTTGCCTGCTCTACAAGCCGGGCTTCCCCAGTCTGTCTGTACTAAATATGGTGCGACGCACGCCGGGTTCTGGCAACCCTAATTATTGGGGATAACAGCAATAAGTTGTGGACAGTTGGCAACGCCGATCAAAATATTGGCGTCTCACGCAGCTTTGTCTTGATTATTTTCTGCAAGGCGGCATCATACACGACACCGCTCAATCCAAGTCTGGATTGCGCGGCTGATTGTCTTTGCCTGAAATTTGCAATTCAGTCGGACTTATTTGTCCAGCTTCGCTTCAAGTGCGGCAATACGCTGTTCAAGCGCGGCATTTTCTTCGCGCGCTTTCTGCGCCATGGCCCGCACGGCATCAAATTCTTCCCGGGTGACAAAGTCGCGATCAGCCAGCCAGCGATCCATCATCGACTTCATCGCATTTTCAGCTTCTTCCCGCGCCCCTTGCGCCACGCCCATGGCGTTGGTCATGAGTTGAGACATATCGTCCAGAATCTTGTTACGGGTTTGCATGGGCTTTCTCCGATTTCACGATTGCTCTCTATATGGGTAAAGAATGGCCCGGGCTCAAGGTTGACTTGCCCCGCAAACCCCGGGCAATGAGACGCACATGCAGGCTGTACTGAATTTTCCCGATCTGTCACCCGACGTTTTCTCGATCTCTGTGTTCGGGATGGAGTTTGCGCTGCGCTGGTATGCGCTGGCCTATATCGTTGGCATTCTGATTGCTTGGCGCGTGGCGCTGATCGCGCTGCGGCGACCTGGGCTTTGGACGGACGAGACACCCCCGATGCGCCCCGACCAGCTTGAGGATTTAGTGACCTGGATCATCGCGGGTGTCATCCTTGGGGGCCGCTTGGGTTTCGTCCTTTTCTATCAGCCCGCCTACTACCTATCGCACCCGCTGGAAATCCTGATGGTCTGGCAAGGCGGCATGGCGTTTCATGGCGGCCTGCTGGGCGTGATCATCGCCAGTTATCTGTACGGTAAGCGCCACAAGATTCCGCTTCTCTCGCTAGCCGATCTGGTCGCCCACACGGTGCCACCCGGGTTATTGCTGGGGCGACTCGCGAATTTCAGCAATGCCGAACTTTGGGGGCGGCCCAGTGAGCTGCCATGGGCGGTGATCTTTCCCGGCAGCGCGGCACAGGATTGTCCCGGCGTTGTGGCCGGAATGTGCGCCCGCCATCCTTCGCAGCTGTATGAAGCAGCACTTGAGGGGCTGCTTCTTGGTGCACTACTGATCTGGTTGGCCTATCGGCGTGGCGCGTTTCAGAAACCCGGTCTGATTATGGGCGTGTTTCTTGCAGGCTACGGCGCTTCGCGATTCCTGGTCGAGTTCTTTCGCCAGCCGGACGCCCAATTTATCACCCCCGGCAACCCGCTGGGGCTCGCATGGCATGTGGGTGGGTACGGCCTGACCATGGGGCAGCTTTTATCATTGCCGATGATTGCACTTGGCCTTTGGTTTGCGCTGCGGGCGCGGCGCAGATCATGAATCTGAAGGATCTTCTGCTCCTCCGCATTCAAAATGATGGCCCCATGACCGTCGCCGACTACATGACCGAATGCCTGATGCATCCCGAGCATGGCTATTACGCGACCCGCGACCCGCTGGGCGCCCAAGGTGATTTCATCACTGCTCCGGAAATCAGCCAAATGTTCGGCGAGTTGATCGGTTTGTGTCTGGCGCAATGCTGGCTTGATCAGGGCAAACCCGAACGTGTCGCACTGGCAGAGCTTGGCCCCGGTCGTGGCACGCTAATGGCAGACATCTTGCGCGCAACAAAGGGTGTTCCCGGATTTCATGACGCGATCGAGACTATGCTGTTTGAGGCCTCTCCAGTCTTGCGTAGCATCCAGTCCAAAACCCTGCAGAACTATAAACCCCAATGGGTCGAGGCCATTTCTGATCTACCGGATCTTCCGCTGTATCTGGTGGCAAACGAATTCTTCGATGCCCTTCCCGTACGTCAGTTTTTGCGTGACGGCGAAGGTTGGCGCGAGCGATTGGTCGGGGGTGACGGCACCTCACTTGCATTCCGGCTTGGCGCGCAGACCCCTCAGGCTGCACTGAACGAACGACTACAGGATACACAGGATGGCGATCTGGTCGAGTTATGCGCTGCTGCCTCCTCCATTCTGAGTAGCATCGCTGGGCGGATATCACGGTATGGCGGGGCCGGGCTCATCATCGATTATGGCGACTGGCGATCACTTGGAGACACTTTGCAAGCCTTGCAGACACATAAAACAGTCGACCCATTGGACCAACCCGGCCAGGCAGACCTGACAGCGCATGTCGACTTTGAGGCTTTGGCGATTGTGGCGCGCGCTGCGGGCTGTGTCCATTCAAGGTTGACACCGCAAGGGGTGTTTCTTGAACGACTAGGGATCACCGCGCGTGCTCAATCTCTTGCTGCCCGGCTCAGCGGGTCACAGCTTGAGGCGCTGATATCCGCACATCGACGGTTGACGCACCCGGATGAAATGGGAAACCTATTCAAAGTACTGGGCCTATATCCGCAACACGCTGCACCGCCACCGGGACTGGAACCATGACATTGGAAATCCTCACATCTGATATTCTGTCCCCGGTGCAACACGGGTTCTTCAGTCGTCGTGGCGGCGCCTCGTCCGGTATTTATGCCGGTCTCAATTGCGGAACCGGTTCAACTGATCTGGCCGAGGCCGTAGCCTTGAATCGCAGGCGCGTCGCCCAGGCCATGGAAGTCACCCCAGAGGGCTTGATCGGCGTGCATCAGGTGCATTCTCCAACCGTAATCACCGTGGACGGACCAATTAATGGCGAGAAGCCCAAAGCAGACGCGGTTGTTACGGCGACGCCAGGCCTCGCCCTGACGATATTGACGGCGGATTGCCAGCCAGTTCTATTGGCAGATTCTGACGCAAAAGTGATCGGTGCAGCGCACGCGGGTTGGCGCGGAGCGTTAGACGGCGTTCTAGAGGCAACTCTTGATGCGATGGAGGGATTGGGGGCCTCACGGGCAAACACTGCGGCGGTCATTGGTCCAACCATTTCGCAACGTGCATACGAAGTTGGCCCGGAATTTCTGGACAGCTTTGTCGCTGACTCGTCGGAAAACACGCGATTCTTCGCAAATGGCGAAGGCGACCGCCTGCACTTTGACTTACCCGCGTTTGGCCTGCACCGTTTGCGTCAGGCCGGTGTTGGACAAGCCGAATGGATTAAGCACTGCACATATTCCGACCCTGATAGGTTTTATTCCTATCGGCGCTCAACCCACGCCAATGAGGCCGACTACGGCAGGTTGATTTCAGCGATCAGGCTGTAGATCTAGACCGAATTAAGGCGACGTCGCCCAGATTCTGCCACATTTATTGTGTTTATCTGTCACAGAATCGTCTCAAATTTTCACCAATGCTCAGACGGTTACCCGAAATTGGGGCAACTGAGCGTTGGTGTACGTAACCAAGAGGTAACTAAAACCTTCTTATTGTCCTGAATTCATCCCGGATCAGCCTTATCGGTGCCGCAAAGCCGCATCACATTTGGTCGACATACAGGAACCGGGCGTTTCGCCCCAACGAAGCAGGATGATGAATATGAGAATGAAATCGCGCTTTCTGAATGCCGTGCTTACGGCCCTTAAGGATCAGGAACCAGAAATGCCCTGGAAGCGGGTTTCTAGTCACTCTGTCAGAGTCGCGCGCCGCCTGGCGGCCAGACGCTGACACGCAACCCCATGGGACCAGCTGCCGGTCTCAACGGGCAAGCCACATACCGGGTAATGCTCCGGTTCGGTATGTGGGGTCGCGATCGAGATTGCGACCATGTTTCGGAGCGTGTGCGTGCGGGCAATTGAAGCCTGCAGTTTACGAGTTTGTCTGGGGGGTCATGAAACTGACCATGAACATTGGTGTTACTTTTTGCGGCGCTGCGCACTTGCAGCATCGGCCGGTGTTTATCCCTTTGATTAAAGACAAAGAACATAGCCGTTTGGCGCAGTTGCACGGGGGTTCAAAATGCCCGGACGGTATTTAGAGGAGACGGAATATTATGGCTATTCCAAATTCTCTGGCACAAGCTGCCAGAAACGCGGTCGAGACGTCAGCGCTGTTGCGCGATGTGCCTGGACCGTCAACAAAACCTAAGGCCCAGCTTCGAAGGTACGAAGTTTCTTGCCTGCTGGAAAATGGGGATGTTTCACAGACAAGGCATATCGCACCGGCCTTACCGATGTTCGAAGATGCGTTTTGCGCCTTTACACGTGGCTCGTTGGTCGAGACAACGCATGGTCCGATGGCCATTGAAGACCTGTTGCCCGGTGATGATGTTCTTACTCAGAACGGATCATCCGAAACGGTGCTTTGGAAGGGGTCTGTAACACTAATCCCGGGGCGCGAAGATTCGCGTGGACGGACCCGTCCGCTGACCCGAATTATGGCCGACACCTTTGGGATGCAGAAACCAATGTCGGGCGTTATCGCTGGTCCCGCAGCACGCCTGCTCGCGACACCAGCGCATATGCGCCATTTGCATGCTGGCCAACCTATGCTGACACCCGTGAATGAGTTCCAAGACGGTACGAGCGTAATTGAAACGCTACCGCCGACTCCGGTTGAGTTGTTCCATATCTGCGTCGCGCGACATTCGGTCATCCGGGTTGATGGTCTGCAATTCGAGACCTATCATCCCGGCGTTAACGCCGTACGGATGATCAGCCACTCTTTGCGATCGATCTATCTGAATCTATTCTCACATATCGAATCACTGAACGATTTTGGCCCATTGCTCTTGCCAAGGGCCGGAGATGGTGAAATTGACGCTCTAACAGCGTGAAATGGTTAACGATTACTGCAAGTGTAGAGGCATCATGCAGATATTAGTAATTTGGGCATTATCCCTGGCTGTGGCAGCGGTGCTGTCACCATGCGCGGTGGATCAATCAGGTATCAGGGTCAGGCCGTCTGGTTCATCCGGTCTTCCAGTACGTCAAATGGTACGCCTGGCTCGTCTTTTGCGCCTCGGATAACGAGCGAGGTTTTCACGCTAGCCACGTTTGGCGTGGTCAGCAACTCGCCCGTAAGAAATTGCTGAAAACTGCTGAGATCCGGTGCAACGCATTTCAGGATGAAATCCACCTCGCCGTTCAGCATGTGGCATTCACGGACTAAAGGCCATTCGCGGCAACGGTGTTCAAAGGCACTGAGTTCGGATTCAGCCTGGCTTTCCAACCCGACCATCGCAAAAACCTGCACCTCGAATCCAAGTTCGCGGGCGTTCACATCCGCATGGTAACCATGGATATAGCCCGAATCCTCCAATGTCCGCACCCGTCGCAGACAGGGTGGAGCCGATATTCCAACGCGTTTGGCAAGTTCAACATTGGTCATTCGGCCGTCGGCCTGCAGCTCCGCAAGAATCTTGCGGTCGATTTCATCCAATCGGGTCGCGACCATCGAATGCTCCTAAATTTTTCCGGTTGTTATATCAGCAGCCCCGGTGGGCGCAATAATATTTCACGACTGAGCAATTTTCGTTATCTCAAATGTATGTTCGCCCGATTAACCTGTCATCAGTCGCATCAAGAGCTTGCAATATGAAAGGGCTTTAAGCTCTGCGTTGTGGTCGCTATATCGATCCGGATTGGAAAATTGCCCTAAAAGGCAGATCGAGTGGGGATACCATGGCTGAAACACGACACACAAAGGTTTTGATCATCGGATCGGGACCGGCCGGATACACTGCTGGCGTCTATGCAAGCCGCGCCATGCTGGAGCCGATTCTGGTGCAGGGGATCGAGCCTGGAGGGCAACTGACCACTACTACCGAAGTCGAGAACTGGCCCGGTGACACCGAGGTGCAAGGGCCGGATCTGATGGTGCGGATGCAGGATCACGCCAAGGCCATGGGATGCGAGGTCATCGGTGACATCATCAACGATCTGGACCTCAGCCAGCGCCCCTTCACGGCCAAGGGTGACAGCGGCACAGTTTATACTGCCGATGCGGTAATCCTGGCCACAGGCGCGCGGGCCAAATGGCTCGGCCTGCCATCCGAGGAAAAATTCAAAGGCTTTGGTGTTTCGGCCTGTGCCACCTGTGACGGGTTCTTCTATCGTGGGCAGGAAATTGTGGTTATCGGGGGCGGGAACACCGCAGTGGAAGAGGCGCTGTTCTTGACCAACTTTGCCAGCAAGGTCACTCTGATCCACCGCCGCGATGAGCTGCGCGCCGAGAAGATTCTGCAGGACCGGCTGCTCAAGAACGAAAAGATCGAGCCGCTGTGGTTCCATGAATTGGACGAGGTCGTTGGCACTGATGCTCCGCTGGGTGTCGAAGGCGTCAAGGTCAAGAACGTCAAAACCGGAGAGATCACCGAAATCCCTTGCAAAGGCGTGTTTGTCGCTATCGGTCACGCCCCGGCGAATGAACTGGTTAAGGACACTTTGGAGACCCACATGGGTGGCTACGTCATTACCAAACCGGGCACAACCGAGACCTCAGTTCCGGGCGTCTTCGCAGCCGGGGACTTGACCGATCACGTGTATCGTCAGGCCGTAACCAGCGCTGGTATGGGTTGCATGGCTGCGCTGGATGCCGAGCGGTTCCTGGCGGAGAACGACTAAAATGATTACAGAGTTCTCCGGCCCGGTCTGGAGAATTCTGTTCCGCAGCCAATTGGGCACCCCATTGGCACCTGCACGCGCACCCGAAGGCCGGTTTCATCATTCCGGCCAATTCGCCCTGTATGCTTCACTAAGCGCAGAAGGAGCTGGGATCGCCATACGGCGCTATGTCTCGCCATGCGATCCGCCGCGTGTAATTCAACAGTTTCAGGTTTCCGCAGCGCATTTGATGGACTTGCGGGGGCGCGCCGATGTCTCGATTGTCTGGCAAGACCTGCGGGACAACGGCACCCCTTCCCCAACTTGGCGATTTTCGGATGAAGCACGCGCAGTTGGCGCGGACGGGCTGTTGTACAGTTCGCGTTCGCGGCCCGAACTTAGCCATCTCGTGTTGTTCAGTACTGGGGTCAATTTGATACAGCCGGCTAGCACGCCTAACGATTGGCGTCCCGAAAGGTAACCTTGACCGGCGCACACCGCCGTATCAGGATCGTTTCAAGCAACGCGACGAACAGGTAAGCTTTTGGATAACGCACTTTGGCGCGGCGGATGGATGAGCCGGCTCAGAATCGCAAGCGGCCTCGTGCTGTTTGTCTTTGCGTTCTTTCACTTCATCAATATCGGCCTCGGTCTGTTTCACACCGACCTGCTGCACGGGATGCAAGGCGGGCGCAAAGCTGTCAACCGCCATGAGATCGGCAGCATCGTGATATATGGCGCATTGCTGATGCACATGGGTCTCGCGCTGGTCTCGCTTGCGCAGCGCCGTACACTCAGGATGCCTTTCAGCGTCGCGCTTCAGGTTATTCTTGGCCTGTTGATCCCGCTGCAGCTAGTCTCTCATCTGGTCCAGACCCGCTATGCGCATGAGATTTTCGGGGTGAATGATGAAATGGGGTACATCATCATCCTGATGTGGCCCGGCACCGCGATCTGGTTCCAAAGCCTATTGCTGCTGCTGGTGTGGATTCACGGGTGTATCGGGCTGCATATGTGGCTGCGGCTGACCACATGGTGGCGCGCGCTGGTTCCATATCTGATCGGCATCGCCGTCTTTGTACCGGGCTTTGCCTTCGCCGGTCTTCTTACCGAGGGGCGGCGTATCTGGGCCGATTTTGCTGACCCCGATCTGCGAGAACAGTATATCGAACACTATAACTGGCCCTCGCAAGACGAGTTTCAGGCCCTGTTTGCAGTCAAAGATTATGCGCAGTGGGTATTCTGGGCCGCGCTGGCGCTGACCGGAATGGTCTATCTCGGGCGCAAGCTTTGGCGGCGGCGGCATTCGGTGAGGGTACGCTATCTCAACGGTCCCGAAGTCGTGTCAGAAAAAGGCATGACCCTTTTGGAGATGTCGCGCGCAAACGGCATTCCCCATACTGCGCTATGCGGTGGCAAGGGGCGCTGCACGACCTGTCGTGTTGTGGTTGAAGAAGGCGCCGATCAGTTGCACCCGCCTACCGAAGTCGAAGCCCGCAGTCTGAAAGCCGTCAGCGCGCCCAAAGGTACCCGCCTTGCCTGTCAGATGCGGCCGACCGACCCGCTCACCGTGTTTCGCGTTTTTCGCCCGGACGGTGCGCGCGATCGTGCGCATGCCAGCCAGGGGCAAGAGCGGCAACTGGCAGTTTTGTTTCTGGACATGCGCGGATTCACCGCCCGCACGACCGGGCAATTGCCGTATGACATCGTGTTTCTGTTGAATCGTTTCTTCGACGCAATCGTTCCCGCGATCACCGCGCAGGGCGGAGTGGTTGATAAATATATGGGCGACGGTCTGTTGGCGATGTTCGAAACAGCCAATGCCGCAAGTTCAGCAAGTGCCGGTCTAAGGGCGGCGGCTGGGATCGGGCGGGCATTGGAGCGTTTCAATCAACAGCTTGAAGCAGAAGGCAGCCAGCCCGTACGTATTGGCATGGGCCTGCATCTTGGTGACCTTGTATTGGGCGAAATTGGTGCCGCGAAACACGCGCCGCGCACCATCATAGGAGACGCGGTAAATGTTGCCAGCCGACTAGAGGCCGAAACCAAAGCGCTGGGGGTCGAACTTCTTGTATCGGACAAGGTTCTGGACGCGGCGGGGTTGCAATGTGATCCGCGCGATCTGCGGGAATTCAGCCTGCGGGGTGTCTCTGAACCTGTCCCCGCCCTGCCCGTCAGACACGCAGCCTACCTTGAATCGCAAACCACGCCCCTGGAACAGATTGCCTGAGAATGCGCCTAATGTCTTTGAGCAGCGGGATTTTTTCAATAACCTGAAACAAAAAACAGAAAATCGTTCCATTTCGGGAAAAAACCGCGCATATCCTCCTTTGTTTCTACCGGTCTATGGACATCGCACCGAGGTCGGGGCAAATGCCTCACCAGCACCTCTGAAACAACAGCAAACAACACTGCGATAAGAGATTTCCTATGACGATGCTAAGCAATCTGGCCCCGATCCCTGAATTATACGTTTCTTACGAATCCGCACAAAAACTGAAGGTCGAAGCAGCCGACCTAACCAGCTGGGACCTAAGCCCTCGTCAAATCTGCGACTTGGAACTGCTTATGAATGGCGGGTTCAACCCGCTCAAAGGTTTCCTGAGCGAAGCTGACTACGACAACGTGGTCGAAAACATGCGCCTGGCCGATGGGACGCTGTGGCCGATGCCGATCACACTGGACGTTGATGAGGAATTTGCGGCGACCATCGAACTGGGTCAGGACATTGCCTTGCGTGATCAGGAAGGCGTCATTCTGGGCACCATGACCGTGACCGACCGCTGGACGCCGGACAAAGCGCGTGAGGCGGAAAAGGTCTTTGGTGCCGATGATGATGCGCATCCGGCTGTGAATTACCTGCATAATGTAGCGGGCAAGGTTTATCTGGGTGGCCCTGTCACCGGCATCCAGCAACCAGTTCACTATGACTTCAAAGCCCGTCGTGACACACCAAACGAATTGCGGGCGTACTTCCGTAAAGTTGGCTGGCGCCGGATCGTAGCATTCCAGACCCGCAACCCCTTGCACCGTGCGCATCAGGAATTGACCTTCCGCGCGGCGAAAGAGGCACAGGCCAACTTGCTGATCCATCCCGTGGTTGGCATGACCAAACCGGGTGACGTGGATCATTTCACCCGCGTGCGTTGCTATGAAGCCGTGCTGGACAAATATCCGGCCTCAACCACCTCGATGTCGCTACTGAACCTTGCGATGCGCATGGCTGGCCCGCGCGAGGCAGTCTGGCACGGGTTGATCCGCGCAAACCACGGTTGCACCCATTTCATCGTTGGTCGTGACCACGCCGGTCCGGGCAAAAACTCGGCCGGTGAAGATTTCTATGGCCCTTATGACGCGCAGGACCTGTTCCGCAAATATCAAGACGAAATCGGCCTCGAGATGGTTGATTTCAAGCACATGGTCTATGTACAGGAGCGCGCCCAATATGAGCCGAATGATGAGATTTTGGACAAGGATAACGTTACTATCCTGAACATCTCGGGCACCGAACTGCGCCGCCGTCTGCGCGAAGGGCTGGAGATTCCAGAATGGTTCTCGTTTCCCGAAGTTGTACAGGAATTGCGCAATCGTTTCCCGCCGCGGTCTCAACAGGGTTTCACAGTGTTCTTCACGGGCTTCTCGGGCTCGGGAAAATCGACAATTGCCAATGCTTTGATGGTCAAACTGATGGAGACCGGGGACCGTCCTGTCACCCTGCTTGACGGGGATATCGTGCGAAAGAACCTGTCCTCTGAGCTGGGCTTCTCAAAAGAGCACCGCGACCTGAACATCCGCCGCATCGGCTATGTGGCCAGTGAGATCACCAAAAACGGCGGTATCGCCATCTGTGCGCCGATTGCACCTTATGCCACAACCCGGCGCGCCGTGCGCGAAGAGATCGAACAATTCGGTGCGTTCTGCGAGGTGCATGTGGCCACCAGCATTGAGGAATGCGAGCGCCGCGATCGCAAAGGCCTTTATAAGCTTGCGCGGGAGGGTAAAATCAAGGAATTCACAGGAATTTCTGACCCTTACGATGTCCCCGAGAACCCTGAGCTTAGCGTCGAGACCGAGAATGTCGAAGTCGATAACTGCGCCCATCAGGTTCTGCTGAAACTGGAAAGCATGGGATTGATCGCTGCCGGTTGAGCACCTCGTAAAAGTCACGGCAGCCTCAGTCATTCGGAGGCTGCCACATTCGTCTGAAACACCCCACGTTGCCGGATCTGGTGAAAACCGAATATAGATTGAGCAATCTAATGATTGGGTGTGGTCACTGAATGGCGCAGCCTCTGCCAACTATCGCCGGCTTCTGGTACGGTTCGAATTTATCCTGGATCGAGGCGCTTTGCATCCAATCCTATCTCGATAACGGTCACGAGTTCGTTCTATACACCGCCGAACAGATCGATGGTGTACCAGACGGTGCCGTAGTTCGCCCTGCATCTGACATACTCTGGCCTGCTCCGTTCGATCTTGAGAATAACGACAGACATCGGATCGCAGTTTTCTCAGACATCTTCCGGCTGCATCTGATGCGGAAATCCAGTTCTATCTGGGTTGATCTGGACGCGTACTGCATCAGGCCATTTGAGTTCGAAGGCCCTTATGTCTTTGGATCCACTTCCTCTGGATCACTTCCCAACGGGGTTCTCCGGCTGCCTAGTGAGTCTCAGGCACTGACGCAGATGTTGGAATTTGTGGCAGCCGAAAACCCAACCCAACCATGGCGTGGACCGCGCTTGCACCGAAAGAACCGCGATCGTTCCATGCGTGGAGAAACATGGGGGATCGAGACGCTACCCTGGGGATGTTCCGGCCCCAAGGCGCTGACTCATTTCATGAACAAGACGGGTGAGGATCGCCAAGCAAAACCGCCAGATGCGTTTTATCCACTTGAACGGCAAGAGCTTTGGAAACTGCACGCCCCGAACATCGCGCTGACAAAGTTTGAGGGTGAGCAGACCTATTCAGTTCATATCTACGGCCATCAAAAGAAATGGCTCGCAAGTCAAAATGCAGGCCTGCCGCAGAGAGGGTCATATCTGGAAAGGATCTGCGAAAGGCATTCGATTGATCCGGCTTCGCGACCAATCATTCAGGCAGATTGGATGAAGCAGTAAGCTGCGACAGACCCAATGCGCTATGACACCCCGTCAGGCAGGTCCACCTGCCCACGCATCAGCACATGGCCGCGCCCGGCAACTTTGATTCCAGTCATGGCTTGGGAGGGCCCAACCTTCGTAACGCGCGCCTGGCCGGGCCGCCCCATATCGTGCCCCTGCTCAGCGATAAAACAGTCCTTCTTCATCAAATCATATTTCACAGATAGGCCGCCATCGCGCCAGTCGCCGAACCCGTAAACGGGTCTTCAGAAGGACTTGGCGGCGCCATCAAAAGGCGCGAAAATGTATCACCTTCCGCCGTTGCGCCATCGAGCGTGACCAGAAACGGCTCGGCCATGTCGGACCCCGAGAATCCAGCCCTTTCAGCAATTCTTCCAAGCGAATCCACGTCAAGCTTAGCCGCACGCAGCGCTGCGTGATCGCGCAAAACCGTGATGCAGAACGGCAGCCCGGTCGAAACGAATTGAGGTGGAGAGACAATTGCAGCCTCAGGCAACCCGATAGCAGCAGCAACCAATTCGGCCGGCACCTGATCACCAAATTGCGGAGCGACCTGCGTCATCTCAATTTCATCGCCATTAAGATCGATCGATACGATCCCTGCCCCGGTTTCCAGCGTCAGCGCGTCGCCTTCGAACAGGTCACGCGAACGCATTGCCGCAACGGTTGCGATTGTCGGATGCCCAGCAAACGGGATTTCCCGGCTGGCAAGAAAATATCGGACTCGGACGTCGGCAACATCTGATGGCCCTGTGAAGGTGCATTCAACCAATGAGGTTTCGCGCACGTAAGACATGCAAACCTCATCCGTCAGGCTGGCCCCGCCATGCACGACTGAGCAGCCGTTACCGCCAAAGGCCCGATCACTAAATGCGTCCACCCAGTCAAAATCATACCAGCTCATGATGCACACTCCTGCTTTGCCGACTGCGGCAAGATCACCGTAGTCGAGGCAAATGTCACGTCATTTCAGCAGAGTGCGGAGCCGGTTCAGTGAACGGCCACGGGCGAAAGATCATGCTCCCGTGCAAGCACAAAGGCCAGTTTGCGGTCGGCCACCAAAGCCAGTTGCTGACCATCGGAATCGTGAACCGCATAAAGCTGATCCAAGTCGCCTGCCTGCTCGCGCACGTCGCGCGGCAAATCGGCCACATCGACCGCCTTCACATAGACAATCCGGTTGCCTTCGGTGTTTATCTCAATCGGTGTGTTCATTGCTCTTACCCCTTCTTGATGTTGATTGTCTGAACCACGGTTTCTGGCACGGCGCGGGTCAGATCCACATGCAGCAGACCGTTCTCCATGATCGCCTCGCCCACTTCGACACCATCTGCCAGCACAAACATTCGCTGGAATTGACGGGCCGCGATGCCGCGATGCAGGAAAATGCGCCCTTCACTGTCGTCGCGTTGACGGCCCCGGATCACCAGTTGGCGATCTTCGATGGTAATCGACAGGTCCTCTTCCGCGAAACCGGCCACTGCCAGTGTGATGCGATAGGAAAAATCCGAGGTCTGTTCGATATTATAGGGCGGGTACCCTTCATTTCCGGCCTTTGCAGACCGTTCCAGAAGGCGTTCCAACTGCTCGAACCCCAAAAGATGCGGGTATGAGCCTAAGGTAAGTTTCGACACGTATTTTCGTCCTTCTTTGTCAAAGCGACGTTTTGTGCGGCCCCGTTCTGGCAACCGCGTATTATAGAATATGGGAAGATACAGGGATGTCCACAAGGTCTGGCCGGATAAAGCCTGACACACTATCTTGTGTGTAAAGCACCACATGAGCTACTGAGTCGCCAATGAACGCGCCCACCGATCTTTCGATGAAAACCGATGAAGTCCTGCGTGTTGAGTTGGAGGTTTTTCGCCGCCAGCACCGCGATCTGGACGAGGCAATTGAAGCTCTGCAGGCCAAGGGAACCTCAGACCAGCTGACGATCAAACGACTGAAAAAGCAGAAACTGCGCCTGAAAGACATTATTCGTCTGATCGAAGACCGTTTAACCCCAGATATCATCGCCTGAAGCGCGTGTACCGCATTGCCACATAAGTGGATTTGGCTATAGTGCGCGCTCTTTCCGAAGGCAGGGGCACAGTAGCTATGAGCGATGTGAAAGTAGGGATCATCATGGGCAGCCAGTCCGACTGGCCCACGATGAAAGAGGCCGCCGACATTCTGGATGAATTGGGCATCGCATATGAGGCACGCATCGTCTCGGCTCATCGCACGCCAGATCGTCTTTGGGACTATGGAAAATCCGCTGTTTCGCGCGGCTTAAACGTGATTATCGCAGGTGCAGGCGGCGCAGCGCATCTGCCCGGCATGATGGCGTCAAAAACCCGCGTACCGGTGATTGGTGTGCCTGTGCAGACACGCGCACTGTCGGGTGTGGATTCGCTCTATTCGATCGTGCAGATGCCCAAAGGCTTTCCGGTGGCGACCATGGCGATCGGCTCGGCCGGTGGGGCCAATGCGGGGCTGATGGCTGCGGGAATACTAGCGCTACAGGATGCGGCACTGGCGGATCGGTTGGAGGCTTGGCGCGAGGCGCTCTCGGCCTCGATTCCCGAGGAACCGCAGGGATGAGCCGCATCGGCATCATCGGCACCGGCCACATCGCGGCGCCGATTGCACGATTAATGGCTTCAAAAGGTCATGAAATTTGTGTCACCGAGCGCAACGCGCAGGTTTCCGAGGCCTTGAAGGCAGAGCTTGGAGTCGACGTCGGCACTCCGCAGGAGGTAATCGATGACTCAGACATCGTGTTCCTCTGCCTGCGCCCACATATTGCAGAAGATGTTCTGAGCCCGCTGACCTTTCGCTCTGATCAGCAGATCGTATCTGTGATGGCTGCGGTGCCTCAGACCCAGCTTGCCACATTATGCGCTCCAGCATCAGATTTCGTGCAGACCATCCCGTTGGGATTTTTGCAGACCGGAAGATGCCCACTCGCCGCCTACGGCAATGATCGCTTGCTGGCCGAGTTGTTTGAGCCCGAAAACCCCGTGGTAAAAGTCGCTGACGAGACGGCATTGAACGCCCATTTCGCAATCTGCGCCATGGTGCCAGGCCTTCTGGATCTGATGGCAACCGGTGCAGGCTGGCTGGCCGAGCAAACCGGCGACGAACATGGTGCCGAGTTCTACACCACTCAACTGATGTCAGGCTTCCTTGAAGCCACGAAGAAAGGGCAAGCGGGTCAATTGGCTACAGAGCGCGACGCACTTGCGACCGAAGGCACGCTAAGCCTTCAGATGACAGATACCTTGCAGTCCGAGGGCGCGCATGATGCTTTGCGCAGCGCTCTTACAGCGATTGGCAAACGATTGGAGACGTAACGATGGCAGATATGCTCCCGACCGGTGCAACGATCGGAATACTGGGCGGTGGCCAGCTGGGCCGTATGCTGTCGGTCGCCGCAGCACGACTGGGGTTCAAGGCTCATATCTTTGAACCAGGTACGAACCCGCCCGCCGGACAGGTGGCGGATCGTGTCACAACCGCTGCGTATGATGATGAGAACGCTCTCAAGGCCTTTGCGGAATCGGTAGACGTCATCACCTATGAATTCGAAAACATCCCCACTCAGGCGCTGGATCTGCTTGAAGCACATCGCCCAATCCGCCCCGGCCGTGAGGCGCTGCGGGTCAGTCAGGACCGGCTGACTGAGAAGACCTTTCTGCGAGGTCTGGGCCTTAAAACTGCGCCCTTTGTAGACATCACCGATCTGAACAGTCTGCAGGCTGCAATTGATGAAATCGACACCCCTGCGATCCTGAAAACCCGCCGCTTTGGATATGACGGCAAAGGGCAAGCCCGCCTGCGTGCACCCGACGACGCCGAGGCAGCTTTGGGTGATATGGCAGGTGCGCCGTCCATTCTGGAAGGGTTCGTGGAATTCAGCCATGAAGTGTCGGTAATCGCAGCGCGTGGCCTCGACGGTCAGGTCGCCTGTTTCGATCCCGGAGAGAACGTGCATCGTGACGGTATCCTGCATACGACCACAATCCCAGCACGCCTGTCGCCGGCGCAACGAACAGACGCTGTACTACTCGCGGCCAAAATCCTGAACGCGCTGGATTATGTTGGCGTGATGGGAGTTGAACTGTTCGTGACGCCTGAAGGCTTAATCGTGAACGAAATCGCGCCTCGGGTTCACAACTCGGGTCATTGGACGCAGAATGGTTGTGCCGTAGATCAGTTCGAGCAACATATTCGAGCAGTGACAGGTTGGCCACTGGGCGACGGGCAAAGGCACTCGGACGTTGTGATGGAGAACTTAATAGGTCACGACATGGACCGCGTGCCCGAGCTTGCGCGTGAGCGGGATATCGCGCTGCATCTCTACGGCAAGACCGAGGTCAAGGTAGGCCGCAAGATGGGGCATTTCAATCGTATCGTGCGTTAGAAGTAATCGCGCTGTCGCTCGATGCCTCTGGCGGGGATATTTTTAGCCCGATGAAGCTGGGATCAGCTTAGAAACCGCGTAGCGACATCGCCGGACATGTAGCTGACGCGCCCACCTGACAAAGTGGCCGCAACACGTTGGGTTGCTGCATCCAATATTACAAGATCAGCCCGTTTTCCGGGCTGCAGTGCTCCACGATCCTTGAGGCCCAGAACTTCTGCGGGACCCGAAGAAACCAATGCCCAAGCATTTGTGAGATCCAGCAAACCGGATTTAACCAGCATCAACGCAGCACGGCGTGGGCTGGGGTAGTGGTAATCCGATGCCAGCGCATCACACAGACCCATTGCGATCAGGTCCAAAGCACTGGCATTTCCCTTATGCGAACCGCCACGAACGACGTTTGGCGAACCGAGGATGATGTGATCCCCACCCGCTCTGGCGGCTTCGGCGGCTTCAAGCGTTTCGGGGAATTCCGAGATCATGACACCGCGATCGCGCCAGACCGTACGATCCCGAGAAGTGGAGTCATCATGGCTGCCCAGTCGAATGCTTCGTTCTGTGAGTTTAGCGCAAAGCCCATCCAACGCAGCTGGCACCTCGGTACTGCGTGCGTGCATTGATAGCAGCATATCAAAATGGGTTTCCGGATTACGCCCCGCCTTCAACGCCTGCCCCGTCAGACGCGGTGGTTTGCGCCCTTCTGCCAACCGATCATGAGGCAGATGATCGTTTAGGACCACATAAGGGACCTGCCAGCTTTCAATGCGCTCTGGCAGCCCCTCATAGTCGTCCAGCATATGGGTTTCAAAGCGTAGCTGTGGGATCAGATCTGTCGACACATCATCACGGACCGCCGCGATGGCCTCGAAGACTTGCCCGGCAAATTCGGGTCCGCGCACGCCACCTTCCCAGCTGTGAAACTGCGCCAGAACACCGGTCGTAATTCCGTTTGCCGCCAATTCCGCCTCAACCGACAAAATGCCCTCTGCCATCTGCTTCATCGCACCACGACGCGGTGCAATATGGCGTTCGAACCCGTCGCCGTGCAGGTCTATGATCCCGGGCAGAACAAGATAGCCCGACAAATCAATCTGCCGCCCTGCCCTGCCCGTCTGCAGAAAACCGTCTGCGATGGATAATTCACCGCTCGTAAGTCCATCCTCCGGCAGCAGAACATCTGCGCCGGTCAATGTCAGTTCCAATGAGCTCATTGAGTGCGCTCCGATTCAGGTTCCGAGCAGTCTTCGCCCAGACAGATCTGATCGATGATATCCATCACCCCATCAAGCCAAGTGATCTGGGGATCAAACTGTCCGAATTCGATGAAATGCAGTGTCTGCGCCATGACCCGTGGGTTATTCATCATGAACGTATGGGTAACCGGCAGGACAATATGATCTGACATACCCTCAACTTTTGTTGTCTCAATTGAGACCTTGCCGTCATCGGGCCCGTCAATAAGGGACGAAAAAAGCGGATTCAAAGAATTCTCTCCCGCAATCACCCCCAGATCGAAGTCGACAGGCGGCAAGCGGCGCGGAATGCCCTCGGGGCCTGTTCCCAATGCCAGACCGGCGGGTCCATTCAGAAAACCGAACACCTCCCAAGCGCCAAGCTCATCTACCAGTTGGCTGCCTTGGTTCGGGGGGCCAAGCATAACGACGCGCCCAAGTTTCTCGGGTTCATTATCCTGCAACCAATACCGTAACAGAATGCCTCCCATCGAATGGGCCACGACGTTCACCGTGTCGTCACCACAGGCCTCGAAAGCATCGGGCAATGTCTGGTTGGCGAGCTCGGGTATCGGCAAATCTGTCGATGGGTAACCCGGCCTGATTACCGTATAGTCATGGGCATGGAAAAGCTGCTCCATGACGGTAAACGAAGCCTCGGTACGCGCAAGCCCGTGGAGCAGCACGACGCATTTCGCCTGTACCGCCACAGGAGCAATAGTAAGAAAGATCGCTGCTACAAACTTCATACCCGCCAAATAAGACTTAACCAAAGTTGAGAAAACCCCTAGTCGCCGCGCCGCCGCGTCACTGCCAGCGCAATTCCGCCCAGCACAAAGCTTGCTCCTAGCAACAGCCGTAGGTTCGCAACCTCTGATAGCAGAATGATACCGGCGGCAATGGCGATGACCGGAACGCTGAGTTGTACGATCGCGGCGACAGCAGGCGAAAGCTGCGGCACAACGCGATACCACAGTGCATAGCCCAGACCGGACGTGACGCCTCCGGATAACGCCGCCAATACATAGCCTAGCGTCGTCATATGCCAGTCACTGCCCATTAGGAACAAGGCGAGTGCCGTAAATGGCAAAGCCACAATGAAGTTTGCAGCAGTTCCCGACAACGCGTCTGGTTCTGATCGCCCAGAGATGGAATAGATAGCCCATCCAATCCCGGCAGCCGTCATCATACTCGCACCCAACGGATCGACTTGCACCGGCCCGGCAGGCCAAAGGACAAATACCAGACCGCCCAGCGCAACCCCGGCACCGAGTAGCTGCCGCATCATGGGTACCGAGCCAGTCAAAGCCCCGATGGCGAACATCGTGATCTGCACCACTCCAAATAGGATCAACGCGCCAAGCCCTGCATCGAGCGTCAGATAGGCGACGGAGAATCCGATCATGTAGAGTAATAGCGACCCTGCCCCAGCTATGCGCCGGCGGCTAAACACTGGGATTGTGCCGCCTCGCATAACCACCAGTGCAGCCAAAACCAAAGCACCAGACAATACTCGAAAGACCGCAAATCCCGCCGGATCACTGGCACCGCTATCAATCGCGAGCCGATTTAGGATCGAGTTCGCCGCGAAGGCGCACATGGTCAGTGAGGTCAAAAGAAACAGGCGCATATCAACGGCATAGAGGTTTCAACGCGGTTTGCACACTCACTTTTCTGCGCGAACACAGCACGCGGCTCGCCGTGTTTACCAGCGCAAACTAAAACGGGGCCGCCCAAAGGCGACCCCGTCGATAAGCGCTATGGCTTGAGCAGCTTACATCATGCCGCCCATGCCGCCCATGTCGGGCATGCCGCCGGCAGGTGCGCCACCGTCTTTGGCAGGCTTGTCGGCAACCATTGCTTCGGTGGTGACCAGCAGGCCAGCAACCGATGCCGCGTCTTCCAGAGCGGTACGGACAACTTTGGCCGGGTCGATCACACCGAACGAGAACATGTCGCCATATTCTTCGGTCTGCGCGTTGAAGCCGAATGCTGCGTCGGAAGATTCACGGACCTTGCCTGCAACAACCGCACCGTCGACACCTGCGTTCTCGGCGATCTGACGCAGCGGCGATTCAATAGCCTTGCGCACGATGTTGATGCCTGCGTTCTGGTCAGCGTTTGCGCCTTCCAGAGTTTCCAGTGCTTTACCAGCCTGAACCAGAGCAACACCACCGCCGACAACGACGCCTTCCTGAACGGCAGCGCGTGTTGCGTTCAGAGCATCGTCCACACGGTCCTTACGCTCTTTCACTTCAACTTCGGTCATGCCACCGACGCGAATAACGGCAACACCGCCTGCCAATTTGGCAACGCGCTCTTGCAGCTTCTCACGGTCGTAGTCCGACGAGGTTTCTTCGATCTGTGTACGGATCTGAGCAACACGTGCTTCGATCTCGGCTTTCTCGCCAGCACCGTCGACGATGGTGGTTTCGTCTTTGGTGATTTCGATTTTCTTGGCGGTGCCGAGCATGTCCATGGTGACGGACTCGAGCTTCATGCCCAGATCTTCGCTGATGACCTGACCGCCGGTCAGGATTGCGATGTCCTGCAGCATGGCTTTACGGCGATCGCCGAAGCCCGGTGCTTTGACCGCAGCAATTTTCAGGCCGCCGCGCAGTTTGTTGACAACCAGAGTTGCCAGCGCTTCGCCTTCAACGTCCTCAGCAATGATCAGCAGCGGTTTTTGCGACTGGATCACCTGCTCGAGCAGCGGAACCATCGGCTGCAGCGAGGACAGTTTCTTTTCGTGTAGCAGGATCATGCAGTCGTCGAGTTCTGCGATCATCTTATCTGCGTTGGTGACGAAGTAAGGCGACAGGTAGCCACGGTCGAACTGCATACCTTCGACAACATCGGTCTCGGTTTCCAGACCTTTGTTTTCTTCGACGGTGATAACGCCTTCGTTGCCAACTTTCTGCATCGCGTCAGCGATCTGCTGGCCAATCTCGGCTTCGCCGTTGGCCGAGATGGTGCCAACCTGAGCAACTTCTGCCGAGTCTTTAACTTCACGCGAGGCGTCTTTGATGCCTTCAACAACCTTGGCAGTTGCCAGGTCGATGCCGCGCTTCAGGTCCATCGGGTTCAGGCCAGCTGCAACCTGCTTCAGACCTTCGCGAACGATGGCTTGAGCCAGAACGGTTGCAGTGGTGGTGCCGTCGCCGGCTTCGTCATTGGTGCGGCTGGCGACTTCTTTCACCATCTGCGCGCCCATGTTTTCGAACTTGTCTTCCAGTTCAATTTCCTTGGCAACCGAAACACCGTCTTTGGTGATGCGCGGTGCGCCGAAGGATTTGTCCAGAACCACGTTGCGGCCTTTGGGGCCCAGGGTCACTTTAACAGCATCGGCCAGAACATTCACACCGGCCAGCATGCGGTTACGGGCATCGGTGTCAAACTTGACGTCCTTTGCAGACATGTTGTCTCTCCTTGAGAAAATGTATTGAGATGAAGATCAGAGAAAGCGCTTGGGCTTACTCGATGATCCCCATGATGTCGCTTTCTTTCATCATCAGCAGCTCTTCGCCGTTGACCTGAACCTCGGTGCCCGACCATTTGCCGAACAGGATCTTGTCACCAGCTTTTACAGCCATCGCGATCAGTTCGCCGCTGTCCTTGCGCGCGCCTTCGCCGGTTGCGACGACTTCGCCTTCGCTGGGCTTTTCTTTTGCGCTATCGGGAATAATCAGACCACCAGCGGTTTTCTCTTCGCTTTCTACGCGACGAACCAGCACACGGTCGTGAAGCGGTTTCAATGCCATCTTTGCAGCTCCTTGGGCTCAAAGTTTGTTTATCCTCCCCTCGCCGACTGGCGAGGCGTTAGCACTCGGGTCTCATGAGTGATAACGACGCATAGCTAGGGAGTAACCCAAAGTGAGTCAACAAGCTGCATGAATATTTTTTGCAACTTAAAGAATCCAGAGTAATTGGTTTACTCAAAACCCCGGCAGACTATTCTGGTCGCACCCTAGATTGAGGCGGAAACTTTGATGTCTAGGTGCCAGTTCCTTGCCGCCGCGAATGTGCTTTCACTTGCTCTGATCATCTGTTTCGCCGCTACGGCGCAAGCCCAAACCCTTATCCAAACCACCCGATTATGGGAGCACCGCTTGGACGCGCGAATTGGCGTCCTTCTGTATGAAACTGACGCTGCTTGGGAAGTCTCTCATCGGGCCGATGAGCTGTTCCCGATGTCCAGTACATTCAAGCTACTCTTGTGCGGTGCGATTTTGGCAGGTGTGGATTCTGGTGCAGTAGACCTGTCAGAAAATGTGGCAATTCAGCCATCAGA
Source organism: Ruegeria sp. G2 (assembly GCF_056533505.1). Classification (NCBI taxonomy): domain Bacteria; kingdom Pseudomonadati; phylum Pseudomonadota; class Alphaproteobacteria; order Rhodobacterales; family Roseobacteraceae; genus Ruegeria; species Ruegeria sp. G2. Next base: position 89,319 of record NZ_JBQFON010000008.1, read on the forward strand.
CCTTGTGGAATACTCACCTGTTACGAGCGAACACGTTGAGACGGGAATGACAATTGGTGCGTTATGTCAGGCAACCATGACAATCAGCGACAACGCAGCGGCCAACCTCTTGTTAATACAACTGGACGGGCCAGCCGGGCTGACCGAGTTCCTCCGGGCAACGGGCGACGGCACTACACGCCTGGATCGTTGGGAGACTGCCCTGAACGAAGCCACCCCTGGCGACCCGCGTGACACAACGACACCGCGGGCAATACTGGAGACAATAGAACGGCTGTTATTCGACGAGGTGCTTTCACCCGCCTCAGCCGCGCAGCTTGGGCAATGGATGATTGATGATCAGGTGGCCGACGGGCTTATCCGCGCTCACCTGCCGAAAAGTTGGATAATCGGGGACAAAACCGGAGCAGGAGGTTTCGGCAGCCGCGCGATCATCGCCTTTCTGCAGACACCTGAACCACGAACATATATGGCAGCCATCTATCTGACTGATAGCGATGCGCCATTTCCCGAACGCAACGCGGTGCTCTCGGACATTGGCCAAGCGATGATCGCCGAGATTAGCGCGCGGATTGACTGATCACCTTCGGCACGCAGCAAGTCGGCTATTCCGCTTCTTCCCAGCTATAAGCCCAATGTTTCAGCCCTTCGACCCCCGAAGCAGATAGCGCATATACGCCTTTCTCCACCTTCTCGAACCAGCCGTAGTGGTTTTCATACATCAGGCGCGTGGCTGTTTGGACCCCCGTCGCCTTTGCCACCGTTGCCCCTTTGACCGCGCCATGTTCAGCCAGATGTGCCGCGCATTTGAGCGCATCTTGCCGATAGGCCGTTACGATCCCGTGCCGCGTGGCTCCGCCTGCATTCGGATCGCCCTGCAGCCTTTCAAACTCGCGCAGCAACCGTTTGGCTTTCACCTTGTCTTTGCGAGGCGCGTATGGGCCCGGATCGCACTGAACCTCGACCGTTCCATCCGGTCGCACTGTGATCAGACCCAGCCCCAAACGGCGGCACAGCGCCAGATTGTCCTTCAAAGCCCGCCGCGCCATTCGCCCTTTGGGCTTACAGACCCCGATGTAGACTTGATCGGTCACTTTCAGGCGCGTGATGGCCTGATGAAACAGCGCAAGGCTAAAGCGTAGTTTGAGTTCGACAATCACCAAGTCTTCGCCATCGCGTACGGCCATGATATCGGCAGCGCCAACCTCTCCTTTCACGGTATACCCCTGTCGTTCCAACAACGCTTTGATTGGGGGATAGAGATCTTGCTCGAGCTTCATAAGGCCATGCTATGCGGTTTCGCGCAGATTGCCAGCCGCTGCTTGATAACAAACCACGTTGCAGGCCGTAAGAAGGCAGGGGTATGAATTGGGCATCGTCGCAAGCTGCGGAAGGAATCCAATGCGTCTGCTCAGCATCTGTCTTTGCCTATTATTTCCAATCACCGCGCAAGCAGCCTGTGAGGGGCGAGATCTGAGGCTTGATTTGTCGACAGACGCTCAGGCCGAGCTGGACGAGACGCTTCGCGCTATTCCATTTCCGGAAGGCAATCACTGGATCGCCACGAAGGACAACACTGTGCTGCATTTGATCGGCACTCTGCACACCAACGATGCGCGAATGGGTCCAGTGGTTGATAGATTGGCGCCAATCCTGAGCCAGGTCGACGCGTTCTACTTTGAAGTTACAAAGACAGAAATGGAGGCTTTCGAGAAAGATCTGGCCGAGGACCTAAGCCCGGTATTGATCACCTCGGGGCCTACCTTGATTGATCTGATGTCAGAAGAAGATTGGGCCGCGTTGTCGGAAACGCTGGCTGATCGCGGGATTCCCACTTGGATGGCTGCGAAGATGCGCCCCTGGTTCCTGAGCATGATGCTTGGCATTCCGCCCTGCTTGATGAACACCCCAGATTTCGATCGGGGCATGGATACGCGCTTGACCGAATTGGCCGATGAACATCAAATTCCTCAGTATTCGCTCGAACGTATCGAGGACCTGATTGTCATGTTCGACAGTCATTCGTTGGAAGATCAGGTTGCCTCGCTGACCCGGATGTCAGGCGCACTCGCGGCGGGTGACGATCAAATGATCACCATGGCGAATGCGTATATCGAGGAACAGCACGCTGCAATCATGGAATTGGCCAAGATACAGGGGCTTGAAGCATCAGGACTGACACCCGAGGAGTTTAACGCCCAATGGCAGAGTTTTGAGGATCAGCTTCTGGTACAGCGCAACGCAAATTGGATGGAAATAATTTTGAGCCTGAAGGATCAGACCGCAGTCATCGCTGTTGGGGCCGGACATCTAAGCAATGACTACGGCTTGCTAAACCAGTTGCAACAGTCGGGATACACCTTGGAGCGCGCTGAATTCTAGGAAATCAGACCAAGGGTCGCAGCACCTTTCCTTCCGGGTGACATCCGGGATTGACCACCCTATAAGGCGCGCAAATCCACATTCCTCAGGACACGCGACATGACAACGCTAGTTTTTGGCCATAAATCTCCCGACACCGATTCCACCGGCTCTCCGATCCTGTGGTCCTGGTATCTGAACGAAGTGAAGGGTGAGCAGGCCCAGCCTGCATTGCTGGGTGAACCCAACACCGAAGCGGCGTTCATGCTGGAACGCTGGGACCTGCCCAAGCCGCAGATCATCGAAGACGTGGTTGAAGATGCACCCGTTATCATCGTCGACACCAACAATCCGGCTGAGTTGCCGGCCAGCATCAACAGCGCTGATATCCGCGCGATTATCGACCACCACAAGCTGGTTGGTGGACTTGAAACCAAAGGCCCGATCGATATCACCGTGCGCCCACTGGCCTGCACGGCAACCATCATGGTCGACCTAATGGGTGACGATGCCGCCAAGATGCCTGACGCCATGAAAGGTGCAGCGCTGACCTGCATCCTGTCGGACACGCTGGAGTTCCGCTCACCCACCACCACCGCCCATGATCGTGCCGTGGCCGAGAAATTGGCGGCTGAGCTTGGTCTGGATGTCTCGGCCTACGCCGCCGACATGTTTGCAGCGAAATCGGATGTCTCGTCTTTCTCGGACGCCGAACTGATCCGCATGGACAGCAAGGAATACGAAGTCGACGGCACCAAGTTCCGGGTCTCGGTTCTGGAAACTACAGCACCCGGCGTCGTGCTGGATCGCAAGGACAGCATCGTAAGCGCGATGACCGACGTGGCCAAGGAAGACGGCGTTGATCAGGTGTTGCTGTTCGTGGTCGACATTCTGAACGAAGAGGCGACCCTGCTGGTTCCGAACGATCTGGTCAAAGGCGTCGCCGAGAAAAGCTTTGGCGCTACCGTAGACGGCGACGCGGTTGTCCTGCCAGGCATCATGAGCCGGAAAAAGCAGATCATTCCAAACCTCAAGGTCTGAGTTTAGATCATCAAAGGCGCTCGAACCGGGCGCCTTACTTTTTGCGAGGCTCTGCCTCGCGCTCCGGGATATTTGTGGCCAGATGAACAAGGGAATCCTATTCCCTTCAGCGCGCCCAAAGCGGGACCTCTGGCAAATCTGGCCGGGCTCTGCCATAGGCTTGGTATCTTGCATTCCCTGTTCCACGAGGCGCGCCATGACCCAAATCGTTTCTTCACTTGCGGAAATCTCTGACAGGTACAAAGCGCTGTTCGTTGATTTGTGGGGGTGCGTTCACAACGGGATCACCGCCTACCCCGAGGCCGTGGCTGCCCTGCAAGCTTATCGGCAAAAAGGCGGCACTGTGGTTCTGGTGACAAACTCTCCCAAGCCCCGAGCCGGTGTTGCATTGCAGCTAACGCAATTCAATGTACCTGCGGACGCCTATGACACCATCGCGACCAGTGGCGATTCGGCACGTTCTGCGATGTATCGCGGGACGGTTGGTGAAAAAGTCTACTTCATGGGCGAATGGCAACGTGACGCGGGATTTTTTGAACCTCTGAAGCTGTTGGATCATCCTATCCATATCGAGCGCGTGGCGCTGGACGAAGCTGAAGGCATTGTGTGCTGCGGCCCGTTCGACCCGATGGCAGACCCGGATGTAAACCGGCCCGACTTTCTGTATGCCAAGCAGAAAGGATTGAAACTGCTTTGCGCCAACCCCGATATCGTCGTGGACCGAGGCGAAACACGCGAGTGGTGTGCAGGAGCTTTAGCCCGGCTTTACAGTGAGATGGGAGGTGAAAGCCTGTATTTCGGCAAACCGCACCCGCCGATCTATGATCTGGCACGACGAAGGCTACAAGCAATCGGAGTCGACGCCTCGGATTCCGAGATACTGGCGATTGGTGACGGGCCGCAGACAGACATCGCGGGGGGCATGGGTGAAGGCATTGACACCTTGTTCATCACGGGGGGACTGGCCGCTGCTGAAACCAAAACCGCACATCACCCGGATGAGGATGCATTGCGGGTACATAACGAAAAAGAACAGATTAACCCAACCTTCTCGATTGGCCGCTTGAGATAGCAAAAAAGACTTGATTTTCTGCAACTGCGAAGTAATAAAGTTGCCGATGAGCGACAAATGATGGTCTTTTGTTGCTCTTTCGATCTCGGATGAGGGCAGCATGTTGGACAACCTTCCACGCGGAACGATTTGTATCGAAGACATCGAAATGGGCATGTCACGGCATCTGCGCAAAGTGGTGACAGATGAAGACATCGAGATGTTTGCCCAGGTGTCGACAGACCGTAACCCAGTTCATCTGGATGATGATTATGCCCGAGATACGATTTTCGAAGGGCGCATAGCGCATGGCATGCTGACCGCTGGCCTGATCTCTGCCGTGATCGGGGAGCAGCTGCCCGGACATGGGACCGTATACATGGGACAGTCGCTCAAGTTCCTGGCCCCGGTGCGTCCGGGTGACATGGTTTATGCCGAGGTCAAGGTGATCGATATCGATTTCTCCAAACGTCGGGTCAAGTTGGATTGTCACTGCGCAGTCGACGGTAAGAAAGTGCTGGTGGGCGAGGCCATGGTGCTGGCACCAAGCCGCAAGTTCGACTGATCACGCAGCTTAGCCGATCTGCGGCTTGAACCTGACGGTCAGTCCCGCTAGGCAATTCTCATGCAGATCATTCGTGACTTCCAGTTTGTCGAGCCAGAAGATCGTGGTGCCAGCGTTGCCATTGGAAACTTTGACGGCGTTCATTTAGGGCATCAATCCGTCATTGCACTTGCGCGCAATGCTGAATTGAATGCACCGCTGGGAGTCATGACCTTCGAGCCGCATCCACGAGAGTATTTTGCCCCAGAGGCTCCGCCCTTTCGTCTGATGCGCGGCAATGCGCGCGCGCACCGGCTGGAAAAGCTCGGCGTGCAGAAGCTTTATGAACTTCCCTTCAATTCGGCGCTGGCGGGAATGACCCCTGAAGCTTTCGCCAGAAACGTCATATGTGATGGTCTGGGGCTGTCTCATGTTGTCGTGGGCGCTGACTTTTGTTTCGGCAAAGGACGCAGCGGCAACCCTCAGGACCTGGTTCGCTTCGGCGAAGAGATGGGGTTCGGTGTAACCATCGCGCCCCTGTTGGAGCGAACCGAGAATGTGGTCTCATCCACTGCGATCCGTACGGCTCTGTCAGAGGGACGTCCGCGTGATGCGGCAACAATGCTGGGTCACTGGCATCGGATCGAGGGCGAGGTCGTTGGAGGCGAGCAACGTGGACGCGACTTGGGATACCCAACGGCCAATATGTCGATCGAAGGGCTGCACCCTCCGAGATTCGGTGTTTATGCAGTTCTGGTCGACGTCCTGGATGGCCCACATCAGGGCAGCTATCACGGGGCGGCATCGGTCGGGACCCGGCCAATGTTCCAAGGTGAGGTTCCCAACATCGAAACATTCCTGTTCGATTTCTCAGGCGATCTTTACGGCGCGACGCTGTCCGTTGGTCTGGTCGACTTTCTGCGGCCCGAAATGACATTCGACGGCCTTGACGGGTTGATCTCGCAGATGGATGCCGATTGCGCGCGCGCCCGAGAGATACTGGCCAGTACATGACCACGGATCCAATCGATCGAGCTGGCCTCGCGCCTCGGTTCTGGGAACGCAAGCCACTACGCAAGATGAACCAGCGTGAGTGGGAGGCCCTGTGCGATGGCTGCGGCAAATGCTGCCTGAACAAACTGGAAGACGAAGATACCGGCGAGGTCGCCCTGACATGTGTTGCCTGCCGTCTTTTGGATGACGAAACCTGCCGGTGCACGCAATATGACATCCGGCACCAGTTCGTACCCGAATGCATCGTCATGACACCCGATAACATCGACAGTCATGCCTATTGGTTACCCCAGACCTGCGCCTACCGACTGCTGTGGGAAGGCAAACCACTTTACGACTGGCATCCTTTGGTATCAGGTACGCCAGACAGCGTTCATACCGCCGAAGTTTCCGTGCAGGGGCGAACCGTATCTGAATTCGAAACACCCATGGAAGAATGGGAAGACTACATCATCGAGGAGCCGAGCTGATGCATTTTGCCTCTGACAATTCCGGGCCTGTTCATCCCGAAGTTCTGACTGCGTTGGCCGAGACCAATCAGGACTATCAGATGGCTTACGGCGCGGACACTCTGATGAATGAAGTGCGAGACCAGATCCGAGGTATTTTCGAAGCTCCGGGTGCCGCGGTTTATCTGGTCGCTACGGGAACGGCGGCGAATTCACTGGCTTTGGCGACGCTGAGCAAGCCGTGGGAAACCGTATTCTGTTCAACCGTCGCTCATATTCATGAGGATGAGTGCAACGCGCCCGAATTCTACACCGGCGCAAAGTTAACACTGGTACCGGGTGGCGACAAAATGACCCCCGAAGCGTTGACCAAGTCCATTGAGGGGGAAGAAACCCGCGGCGTTCATGGTCCTCAACGCGGGCCTGTCTCTATCACTCAGGTGACCGAGCGCGGCTCGGTTTATTCGCTGGCCGAACTACAAGCCCTATGTGGTGTTGCCAAATCTTTTGGATTGCCAGTGCATTTGGATGGCGCTCGTTTCACCAACGCTCTGGTTGCCCTAAATTGCTCACCCGCTGAGATGACATGGAAAGCCGGTGTTGATGCGGTCAGTTTTGGCGGCACCAAAAACGGGCTGATGGGTGTCGAGGCCGTGATCTTCTTCGACGAAAGCAAAGCATGGGAATTCGAGCTGCGACGTAAGCGCGGTGCGCACCTGTTTTCCAAGCACCGTTACCTGTCGGCCCAAATGGCCGCCTACCTAAAGGATGACCTGTGGTTGAAATCTGCCCGCAAGGCCAATGCCAACTGCGCGCGTCTGGCGGACGGGTTGCGTGCACTCGGCACAGAGTTCCTGCATGAACCCCAAGCCAACATGGTATTCGCCAGCTTCCCCCGCGGCCAGCACAAGCGCCTGCACGAGGCAGGCGCTGTCTATCACCTGTGGGGCGACACGCTGGCGGGTGAAGACGAAAGCGAGATGCTGGCCTGCCGCCTGGTTTGCGACTGGTCCATCGGAACCGAACAGATCGACCAGTTTCTAAGCCTTCTTTAGTCGGGCGCGTCTGCCCGGCTATTTCATCTCAGCGAGATGACGGTCCAGGTCGTCAAGACGGTCTTGACCCCAGAACCTTTGACCGTCAGGTGTGATATAAAACGGCGCGCCGAATACACCACGATCCACGGCCTCTTCAAGATTGGCGGCATAGGTTTCTGCACCTACCAGAAGACCGCTATCGGCAAGGTTTGGATTAAACCCGGCCTGCTCTAGGCAATCGCGGATAACGCCATCGTCGGCGATGTCCTTTTCTTCTGCCCAGCACGCTCGCAGGAAAGAATGGCACAGCTTTCCGACATCCCCTGATCCATCCTGAATGGCCGCAATTACGGCATATGAGGACGGCGCCATATTCGTAGGCCAGTGCGCGGGTTGCAGGTTCAGCGGCATGCTCAGATTACGCGCTTGGCGAACCAGTTCCTGCGCGCGGTATTCGATACGTGAGATATGTCGATCTTTTGGAGGCACTCCCCCGGTTCGGCCGAACAGAGCAATGATATCCAGCGGTTTATAGTTGATCATCGCAACATGCTTGGCTGCAATCTCTTCAAGTCGCATCCCCGCTAGGTAGGAATAGGGCGAGAGTGTCGCAAAAAAGTAGTCAATCTGGGCCATGTTCACTTTCTCCGCTGCGTTATCTTTGCGGGACGGTAGACCCATGCTAAGCGGTGTCAACATCACGAATCTGTCACATTGCCACTGCTGCCCGGGGAAAATCAGCCGATGCCGACACTTCACGAACCCAAGCTTATCGCTGGGAACGCCAATCTTCCGCTTGCCGAAACCATTGCCCGCCGCATGAGCCTACATCGCGGCGTTGACCAGGGGCTGGTCGATGCGCGGGTCGAACGGTTCAACGACGGCGAGATTTTCGTTGAGGTATTCGAGAACGTGCGTGGCGAGGATATGTTTATTATCCAACCGACCTCGAACCCGGCTAATGACAACCTGATGGAGTTGCTGATCATTGCCGATGCCCTGCGCCGTTCGTCCGCGGCCCGCATCACTGCTGTGATCCCCTATTTCGGCTATGCCCGACAGGACCGCCGCACTAAAGCGCGCACACCAATAAGTGCCAAGCTGGTGGCTAACATGCTGACTGGCGCAGGTATCGAGCGTATCCTTACGATGGATCTGCACGCCGCCCAGATTCAGGGCTTTTTCGACATGCCGGTGGACAACCTCTATGCCTCACCGATTTTTGCCCTGGATGTGAAGAAGCAATTCAAAGATCAGATGGACGATCTGATGGTGGTCTCACCCGACGTCGGCGGTGTTGCGCGCGCGCGCGAATTGGCCAAACGTATCAACGCTCCGTTGTCGATCGTTGACAAGCGCCGCGAAAAAGCCGGTGAAATTGCTGAGATGACAGTGATCGGCGACGTCAAAGACAAGATCTGCCTGATCGTGGACGACATCTGCGATACAGCTGGTACACTATGTAAAGCTGCCCAGGTGCTGATAGATAATGGCGCCAAAGAGGTGCATTCCTATATCACGCATGGCGTCATGAGCGGACCTGCAGTTGAACGTGTAACCAATTCGGTCATGAAATCTTTGGTGCTTTCGGACACAATCCAACCAACAGCCGAGATCGAAAAGGCCGCAAATATCCGCATCGTACCTACGGCTCCGATCTTCACACAGGCAATCCTGAATATCTGGAACGGCACCAGTGTGTCATCCCTGTTCGAGGACAAGACGCTGACCCCGATTTACGAGTCGCTCTATCACATGGACTAATTAGCAAAGCTACTGACCACAGCTTCTGCCATTTGAGATCATGACGGCCTGCTACTCGGCGACCGTCATGATTTCATCCAACTGCTTTTTCATCTTTGCTACTTTCGGCACCTTCGCCTCTTCACTCGGATGACCAACCGCAACGATCATGATCGGTTTTTCGTGATCAGGGCGATCCAATAGTTTATTCAGGAATTTCATAGGGTTGGGTGTATGGGTCAGGGAGACCAACCCAGCGTGATGTAATGCCGTCAGCAGAAAGCCAGTCGCAATACCTGTACTCTCAGGCACATAGTAATTCTTGAACCGTACCCCATCGTCGAAATGGCCCCATCTCTGAGCGAATATCACAATTAACCACGGCGCATCTTCAAGATGCGGCTTCTGGTCATTTGTCCCAATCGGTTCCAGCGCTTTCAGCCATTCATCCCCTGCACCGCCGTCATAGAACTTGCGTTCCTCTTCTTCCGCTTCCTCACGAATTCGGCGCTTCATCTCGGGATTTGAAATTGCGACGAAGTGCCAAGGCTGATGATTTGCCCCTGATGGGGCGGTTCCTGCGGCGCGAATACACTCTTCAATGACTGCGCGTGACACAGAGCGGTCCGAATAGTCCCGTACGGTATGGCGACGCTTCATCTTGTCATAAAATGCCAACGCCTCACTCAACATCTCGTCATCCGACATGTCCATACGATCAGGCAGATTCAAAGCTTTGTATTCAATGTGCTCGCGTGCAAACACCGGCAAGGTCCTCCGTATCCATCGCGCGTCGCAGGCGCTTTTTCCGTTATGGTACGGCTGTCAAAAAGGTGCAATCGCCTCTTACGTGCAATACGGACTCAGGAGATATTCCAATCATCTTCGTGCGCTACCTCGCCGATCGCTGTCCAGGATACCCGAATTCTGGCAATGCGCGTATCAGACCAAGTCCGAAACACAGCATTAAATCCCTCGGGGGTGATATCTTCTGCCTGCACCTCAGCTCGCAGCGCAGATGACGTATCCACATCCCAAAGCGCCACACCGATCTGCACAAATGGCACTGATCGAAACGCCTCTTTGAACCGAATGGCGGTTCGGCGTTCGCGCGCGCCTTGCCCGATCCACATATCTCCACCGTCGGCGAAATCGGAAAACAAAACGGATTCGCCCTGATCAATACCGATGGGATGGGTCAGAAATTTCTTCATCGTGTCATCTTTTCTTTCAATTCCGGCACCTTACCCTGCACCTTTGACGAAATCACGACAAAAAAACGGCCCCGCAAAGCAGGGCCGTTTCGAATCGGTTGAGATGAACCTTTATAGGCTCATATGCGTTCCAAGGGCTTCCATATCAGCCAGCAACTTAGCTGCATCGTCGACAATGGATTGATCGTCACCCGCTTTCGCGGCCTCATGCGAGGCACGGGCTTCCGCGATCAGGTCATCCATATGCGACCGGGTCACTTCCGCGACCGGAATGGCTTTTTCTGCCAGAACAGAAAGGCCATCGCCATTGATCTGAGCAAACCCGCCGGTGACCAGGTATTCGCTGGCTCCTGCAGGTGCCTCGACCTTCAGGATGCCCGGGCGCAGCGTGGTAATTGTAGGGGCATGATCGGGCATTGCCGTCATGTCCCCGTCCGCGCCGGGAATCTGGACCGCGGTGGCCTCAAGCGAAGCGAGGCTCCGCTCGGGGCTGACGAGGTCGAATTGCATCGTGTTTGCCATCAGGGATACTCCTTAGGCGGCTTCTGCGGCCATCTTCTCCGCTTTGGCGATCACTTCTTCGATGCCGCCAACCATCAGGAAGGCCGCTTCCGGCAGGTGATCGTATTCGCCAGCGACAACCGCTTTGAACGACGCGATGGTCACATCCAGAGGAACCTGTACGCCGGGCGAACCGGTGAAGACTTCGGCCACGTCGAACGGCTGCGACAGGAAGCGTTCGATCTTACGGGCACGGGCCACGGTCAGTTTGTCCTCTTCCGACAGTTCGTCCATGCCGAGGATGGCGATGATGTCCTGCAGTGACTTGTAGCGCTGGAGGATCTGCTGAACGTCGGTCGCAACTTTGTAGTGCTCTTCACCAACGATGGCCGGATCGAGCAGACGCGAGGTCGAGTCGAGCGGGTCAACCGCAGGGTAGATACCCTTTTCCGAGATCGCACGGTTAAGAACGGTGGTCGCGTCCAAGTGAGCAAACGAGGTTGCCGGCGCAGGGTCGGTAAGGTCGTCCGCAGGCACGTAGATCGCCTGCACGGACGTGATCGAACCCGATTTGGTCGAGGTGATGCGTTCCTGCAAGGCACCCATGTCGGTCGCCAGTGTCGGCTGGTAACCCACCGCCGAAGGAATACGACCCAGCAGAGCCGAAACCTCAGAACCCGCCTGCGTGAAGCGGAAGATGTTGTCGACGAAGAACAGAACGTCGGTACCGGACTGGTCGCGGAACTGCTCGGCCAGAGTCAGACCGGTCAGAGCAACACGTGCACGCGCTCCGGGAGGTTCGTTCATCTGACCGTAAACCAGCGCCACCTGCGATTCCGACAGGTTGTCCGGCTTAATTACGTTCGATTCGATCATCTCGTGATACAGGTCGTTCCCTTCACGGGTCCGTTCGCCAACACCCGCGAACACCGAGAAGCCCGAGTGCACTTTTGCGATGTTGTTGATCAGTTCCATGATCAGAACGGTTTTACCAACGCCGGCACCGCCGAACAGGCCGATCTTACCGCCTTTGGCGTAGGGGGCCAGCAGGTCAACAACCTTGATGCCGGTTACCAGAACTTCCGACTCGGTCGACTGTTCGTCGAAGGTCGGTGCAGGCTGGTGGATCGCGCGGGCCTCAGATGCTTCAACCGGGCCTTTTTCGTCGATTGGTTCACCAACCACGTTCAGGATGCGGCCCAGGGTGGCGTTGCCAACCGGTACCGAGATCGGTGCGCCGGTGTCGGTCACGGCTTCGCCGCGGACCAGACCTTCGGTCGCGTCCATCGCGATGGTGCGGACAGTGTTTTCACCCAGGTGCTGAGCAACTTCCAACACCAGGCGCTTGCCGTTGTTGGTGGTTTCCAGCGCGTTCAGAATTTCAGGCAGCTGATCTTCAAAGTGCACGTCGACGACGGCCCCGATGATCTGTGTGACTTTGCCTTTTGCATTCGCCATGTTTCGTCTCCGGTATGTCTCTACAGCGCTTCGGCGCCGGAAATAATTTCAATCAGCTCGTTGGTGATCACGGCCTGACGCGAGCGGTTGAACTGGATCGTCAGCTTGTCGATCATTTCACCCGCATTGCGTGTCGCGTTGTCCATCGCGGACATCCGTGCACCCTGTTCAGACGCTCCGTTTTCGAGCAGAGCCGAGAAGATCGCGGTCGCGACCCCCTTGGGCAGCAGGTCGGCCAGAATGGCCTCTTCGCTGGGCTCGTAATCGAACACGGCACCGCTGTCGTCATCCTCGGTTTCCTCGAACGAGGCGGGGATGACCTGCTGTGCCGTCGGGATCTGGGTCACAACGTTGACGAACTTCGAGTAGAAGATCGTGGCAACGTCGAACTCACCCCCGTCGAAACGTGAAAGGACGTCCTTGGCGATGTCTTGCGCGTTGTTGTAGCCAATGCGCTTGACCTCACTCAGGTCGATATGCCCAACGAACAGATCGCCAAAATCGCGCTTGAGCGCATCGCGGCCTTTCTTGCCGACGGTCAAAACCTTGACCGTCTTGCCTTTGCCGCGCAGCTCGTCCGCTTTGGCGCGGGCAAGCTTGGCGATGTTCGCGTTGAAGCCGCCACACAGGCCGCGTTCAGCTGTCATCACAACCAGCAGATGGACATCATCGCTGCCCGTACCACGGAGCAACTTGGGAGCGCTGTCGCTGCCCCCGACCGACGCCGCCAGCCCCGCCATCACGGCATTGAACCGTTCGGCATAAGGGCGCGAGGCTTCGGCAGATTCCTGGGCGCGGCGCAGTTTTGCTGCCGCGACCATCTGCATGGCCTTGGTGATCTTGCGGGTCGATTTGACCGACTCGATCCTGTTTTTAAGGTCCTTCAGACTAGGCATCGGAACCCCCTATCAAGCGAAGGTCGCGGCGTATTCGTCGATCGCTGCCTTGAGTTTGTCTGCTGCGTCACCTTTGATCTTCGGATCTTCATCGGTGATCCACTTCAGCAGGTCAGCGTGCTTGCCGCGCAGGTGCGCCAGCAGGCCAGCCTCATAGCGGCCAACGTCAGATACGTCGATCTTGTCGAGGTAGCCGTTGGTGCCTGCGAAGATGACGCAGACGATTTCGGCGTTGGTCAGCGGCGAGTACTGCGGCTGTTTCATCAGCTCGGTCAGACGCGCACCACGGTTCAGCAGCTGCTGAGTTGCGGCGTCGAGGTCCGAACCGAACTGCGCAAACGCAGCCATTTCGCGGTACTGAGCCAGTTCCAGCTTAACCGGACCAGCAACCGATTTCATCGCATCGGTCTGAGCCGAGGAGCCCACACGCGAAACCGACAGACCGGTGTTCACAGCAGGACGGATACCTTGGTAGAACAGTTCGGTTTCCAGGAAGATCTGACCGTCGGTGATCGAGATCACGTTGGTCGGAATAAACGCCGAAACGTCACCACCCTGAGTTTCGATAACCGGCAGAGCGGTCAGCGAACCTGCACCGAAGTCTTCGTTCAGCTTCGCCGAACGCTCCAGCAGACGCGAGTGGAGGTAGAAAACGTCGCCAGGATAGGCTTCACGTCCGGGCGGACGACGCAGCAGCAGCGACATCTGGCGATACGATACAGCCTGTTTCGACAGGTCATCATAGATGATCAGCGCGTGGCGGCCGTTGTCACGGAAGTATTCAGCCATCGCAGTCGCGGCGTAAGGCGCCAGGAACTGCATCGGTGCCGGGTCGGACGCAGTCGCGGCCACAACAATCGAGTATTCAATCGCGCCGGACTCTTCCAGTTTCTTCACCAGCTGCGCAACGGTCGAACGCTTCTGACCAACCGCAACGTAAACGCAGTACAGTTTCTTCGACTCGTCGTCGCCTGCTGCGTCGTTATACACTTTCTGGTTCAGAATGGTGTCCAGAGCCACAGCAGTTTTGCCGGTCTGACGGTCACCAATGATAAGTTCCCGCTGACCACGGCCGATCGGGATCATCGCGTCAACCGATTTCAGGCCGGTTGCCATCGGCTCGTGCACCGATTTACGCGGGATGATGCCGGGGGCTTTAACGTCTGCAACGCCACGTTTGGAGGCATTGATCGGGCCTTTGCCGTCCAGCGGGTTGCCCAGACCGTCCACAACGCGCCCCAGCAGTTCGTCACCGATCGGAACGTCCACGATCGAGTTGGTGCGCTTAACAGTGTCACCTTCTTTGATGTCACGGTCAGAACCGAAGATAACGACACCGACGTTATCGCTTTCCAGGTTCAGCGCCATGCCCATGATGCCACCGGGGAATTCGACCATCTCACCGGCTTGCACATTATCCAGGCCGTATACACGGGCAATCCCGTCACCGACGCTCAGCACGCGGCCGATTTCGGCCACTTCGGCTTCCTGACCAAAATTCTTGATCTGGTCCTTCAGGATTGCAGAAATCTCTGCAGCTTGGATTCCCATTTATCCGACCTCTTTCATTGCATTCTGTAGGGAGTTGAGCTTCGAACGGATCGAGCTATCGATCATTTTCGAGCCCACTTTAACGACAAGACCGCCGATGAGGCTTTCATCAACGGTCGCATTGATTGTTACGGTCTTGCCCACACGCTCGGACAGCGTCTTGGACAGTTTATCCATTTGAGTCTTGGTCAGTGCCTTGGCCGATGCGACATCAGCAGTCACTTCGCCGCGCTCATCCGCCAGCATGTCGCGCAGAACCTGTACCAGTTGCGGTACAACAAACAGGCGGCGTTTCTGCGCCATCAGACCCAGCGTATTGCGCAGGATGGCATGCAGGCCCATCTTGTCGGCAACTGCGGTGATTGCGCTTTCCTGTTCGGCGCGCGAAACCAGAGGCGATGCAATCAGGTCGCGCAATTCGGCGCTGTCGCCCAATGCTGCTGCCAGATCGTTGATTCCGGTTTCCAGACCTGCGAGGTCATTATTCTCTTTCGCGATCTCGAAGATCGCGGTGGCATAGCGCTCGGCAATGCCTGTGGAAATCGAAGCTGGTTCGGACACGTCCACCCTTCCGATATTTGAGGCCCCGATTTCGAGTAGCGGCCGCTACCTTGGGGCGTGAGGAAACCCCGTCCATTTAGGGCGGGGATCAAAATCACCGGGGATGTAGCAGAGGTGTTCCAACCAAGCAATACGCTATAGCGGTAACAGATTTATCCACAAATCTATATTTTTCATACACTTAAGCCAAGTGCGACCCTTTGGACCGATTGCGGCAGTTGAAAAATGTTACGAATATGCAGGTTTTTGCGATTCCTGTGACCTTTTTCCCGCATTATTTCCATTCGAAGTGCCCCGGATTGTCACGCAGGTTTCAACAAACCATCCAGCGCTTTGATCGGACGTTTCGCGGCGTCTTTGGTGACGTTTCCACTGGGTGGCCGGATAAGTTTGGTCGCCTCAACCATCAGTACCCCTCCGGCCATGACGGTTGGAATCCGCTGTCCAGTTTTTTCGATCAGGCTACCTGATTTCAGCCAAAACCGACGAAACGAGGGCGGAAGATATAGCGCCGAGCAATGGCTTTCGGGTACAAAATGATGCGCGCGCAGTTGGTTCTCAAGCTGCGTAGTCGAATAGGGCTGCCCAAAGCCAAACGGCGTCCGGTCTGAACGTGACCAAAGTCCGGCCCGGTTCGGTACGACAAATAGTGCCCGCCCACCGGGTCCCAACACGCGCCAGCATTCTTCCAGCAACTGGCTGGGCCGGTTAGAGTTTTCCAAACCATGCATCACCACCAGTTTATCAACGTGACCAGTTTCGATTGGCCACATCGTCTCTTCGGTCAGAACCGAGACATTGGGCATTCCCGCTGGCCATGGCATTACGCCCTGCGGCCCCGGCATCAAGCCGATCACACGACGTGCATCTTTGAGGTAGGGCCGCAACAAAGGTACAGCAAAACCAAAACCTACTACAGTTTGCCCTTTGGCTTCGGGCCAAAGATCCACCAGTCGCCCACGGATCGCCGCTTGGGCCGCGCGACCTAGGGTGCTGCGATAGTAAAAATTCCTCAGATCCTGCACATCAAGATGCATTGCGGACACCCGGTCAATCGGCTTAGCTGGGCGCAGTCTAGCAATGAAAGGGCAAAAG
The DNA here is from genome assembly GCF_056533505.1 of Ruegeria sp. G2. Lineage (NCBI taxonomy): Bacteria > Pseudomonadati > Pseudomonadota > Alphaproteobacteria > Rhodobacterales > Roseobacteraceae > Ruegeria > Ruegeria sp. G2. Next base: position 105,835 of record NZ_JBQFON010000008.1, read on the forward strand.
GCCATGCCTCTTGAGATCGTAACTGTCCCCTGCCTGAGCGATAATTATGCCTTTCTCACCCACGATCCTGCTAGTGGCGAGACCGCATTGGTTGACGCGCCAGAATCCGCTCCGATACTGGCGGAACTTGAGGCGCGAGGCTGGCAATTAAGCCACGTGTTGCTGACTCACCACCATTGGGACCATGTGGATGGGTTGAGTGGTATACTGGAAAAACAACCTGCGCGCGTGATCGGCGCAAAGGCGGATGAACACCGGCTACCAAAACTCGACCAGGCAGTTGTTGAAGGTGACACATTCTATATAGGCAGCGAACCGGTCGAAGTTCTGGATGTCCCGGGTCATACCGTCGGGCACATTGCATTCTACATGCCGGAATCCAGCGCCGTCTTTACGGCGGACAGCCTGATGGCTTTGGGATGCGGTCGGTTGTTCGAGGGCACGCCCGCACAAATGTGGGCCTCTCTCAGCAAGCTAGCGGCCCTGCCAGACGAAACAATCGTGTGCTCGGGCCACGAGTATACGCAGTCAAACGCCAAATTCGCCCTGACAATCGATCCTGACAACCCTGCCCTGTTGGATCGCGTGGCCGATATCAACCGCGCCCGCGCTGCCGGAGAACCCACAGTGCCCTCAGTTTTGGGGCAGGAAAAGGCGACAAATCCGTTTCTGCGCGCTGCGGATCCTGTGATTCAGGCCCATCTGGGTATGAAAAATTCTGACCCAGCGTCGGTTTTTGCCGAAATACGTGCCCGAAAAGACCACTATTAGTGCCTTTCAAGCCCCTATCACGGCCACGGTCACAACAAATGTGACTGTCAAGTGAAAGAAAACCCTTGAAGCCGGGCCACGATCAACCAAACTCTAATAGTATGAGGACATGGTTGGGATGGGGATCCGGCCTAAGGCCCCCTTCCGGCCCAATACAGAGGAGCACCCGCGTGCCTTCATTCTCGAGCACACTTGAACAAGCCATCCACGCGGCCCTTGCGGCGGCGAATGAACGGCGACATGAATTTGCAACGCTAGAGCATTTGCTGCTGGCGCTGCTGGAAGAACCCGACGCGATACGCGTTATGAAAGCATGCAGCGTTGATCTTGATGAGTTGCGCAGCACCTTGGTCGAATTCATCGACGAAGACCTGTCTAACCTCGTCACCGACATAGACGGGTCCGAGGCCGTGCCAACGGCTGCGTTCCAACGTGTCATCCAGCGTGCAGCGATCCATGTTCAAAGCTCTGGCCGCACCGAAGTGACCGGGGCGAATGTTCTGGTCGCTATCTTCGCCGAACGCGAAAGCAACGCGGCCTATTTCCTGCAAGAGCAAGACATGACCCGCTATGACGCGGTGAACTTTATCGCCCACGGTGTCGCAAAGGACCCGGCCTATGGTGAAAACCGGCCGGTGACTGGTGCGGATGAAGCCGAAGAAGAAGCGCAGACCACCTCTGGCGAGGCCGATCAAAAGGAAAGCGCGCTTGGCAAGTATTGCATCGATTTGAACGCAAAATCGCGCGCGGGAGATGTTGATCCGCTGATCGGACGCTCGGACGAGGTTGAACGCTGCATCCAGGTGCTGTGTCGCCGCCGCAAAAACAATCCCCTGTTGGTAGGGGACCCCGGTGTTGGCAAAACAGCCATCGCGGAAGGCTTGGCACATAAGATCGTGGCTGGAGAAGCTCCCGACGTTCTTGCGGAAACCACTATCTATTCGCTGGACATGGGGGCCTTGCTCGCAGGGACCCGCTATCGCGGTGACTTCGAAGAGCGGCTGAAAGCGGTTGTGACCGAGTTGGAAGAACACCCCGATGCGGTTCTCTTCATCGACGAAATTCACACCGTAATCGGCGCTGGAGCGACTTCGGGTGGAGCCATGGATGCATCGAACCTGCTGAAGCCGGCGCTGCAGGGTGGCAAACTGCGCACCATGGGCTCGACCACTTACAAGGAGTTTCGTCAGCATTTCGAAAAAGACCGTGCGCTTAGCCGCCGATTCCAGAAGATTGACGTAAACGAGCCTTCGGTCGAAGACAGCGTGAAGATTCTGCGTGGTCTGAAACCGTATTTTGAAGAGCATCACTCGATCAAATACACTGCTGACGCAATCAAGACGGCTGTCGAACTGTCGGCGCGCTACATCAATGACCGCAAACTGCCCGACAAGGCCATCGACGTGATCGATGAGGCCGGGGCGGCACAGCATCTGCTGGCCGAGAGCAAACGACGCAAAACCATTGGCGTCAAAGAGATCGAGGCGGTGGTTGCAAAGATTGCGCGTATCCCGCCCAAGAACGTTACCAAGGATGACGCCGAGGTTCTGAAAGATCTCGAAACCTCGCTGAAACGCGTGGTGTTTGGTCAGGATGAAGCCATCGAAGCGCTGTCCAGCGCCATCAAACTGGCCCGTGCCGGTCTGCGGGAACCAGAGAAACCCATCGGTAACTATCTGTTTGCCGGTCCGACCGGTGTGGGTAAAACCGAGGTGGCGAAACAACTGGCGGATACGCTGGGTGTGGAACTGCTGCGCTTTGACATGTCGGAATACATGGAGAAGCACGCGGTCAGCCGCCTGATTGGTGCCCCTCCGGGTTATGTCGGGTTTGATCAGGGCGGTCTGTTGACCGATGGCGTCGATCAGCATCCGCATTGTGTGCTGTTGCTTGATGAAATCGAAAAGGCGCATCCGGACGTGTTCAACATTCTGTTGCAGGTGATGGATCATGGCGAGTTGACCGATCACAACGGTCGTACGGTGAACTTCCGCAACGTCGTGCTGATCATGACCTCGAATGCAGGGGCTCAGGAACAAGCCAAGGCCGCCATCGGCTTTGCCCGCGACCGTCGCGAAGGCGAGGACACTGCAGCGATCGAACGCATGTTCACGCCGGAATTCCGCAACCGCCTAGACGCCGTGATCTCATTTGCGCCGCTGCCGAAAGAGGTCATCTTGCAGGTCGTCGAAAAGTTCGTCCTGCAGCTTGAAGCTCAATTGCTGGATCGTGGCGTGACCATCGATCTGACCCCCCGTGCCGCCGAATGGCTGGCCGACAAGGGCTATGATGACAAGATGGGTGCACGTCCGCTGGGACGTGTCATTCAGGAGCACATTAAGAAGCCTCTGGCCGAGGAGCTGCTGTTCGGTAAATTGGCCAAAGGTGGCGTGGTCCGTGTTTCGGTCAAAAAAGGCGAATTGAGCCTTGAAATCCTGGGGCCCGATCAGCCACGTATACCCGGTGACAAGCCCCCGCTGCTGACAGCAGACTGACCTTAATCTTGAAACCTGCTTGAACGCCTGCCAACTTCATTTGGCAGGCGTTTTTCATTTGCATAAGTCGGCTGAGAACAGGTGCAGAATTGCGTAGAATCGGTGCGTTGATATTTCCCGGGTTTGAATTGCTGGATGTCTTTGGTCCGATGGAGATGTTCGGCCTTCTGGAGGACGATTTCCAATTGGAACTTGTCGCTGAAACCCCAGGGCCAATTCAAAGCAACCAAAGGCTGAAAGCGATCGCCGAACACTCGATCAGCGACGATACCCATTATGATATCCTCTTCGTCCCCGGCGGCACCGGAACGCGCCGCGAAGTCGGGAATCGCCGCCTGCTGGATTGGATCTCGATCAGCGCCGAGAAGGTGGAGTTCACCCTGAGTGTTTGCACCGGCAGCGCCCTTCTTGCCAAAGCTGGTGTTTTGGACACTCGGCGCGCCACCACGAATAAGGCTGCGTATTCGTGGGTCCGCACGCAGGGGCCAAATGTCGACTGGGTGCCTCAGGCGCGATGGGTCGAAGATGGCCCCTTCCTGACATCATCCGGAGTTTCTGCCGGTATGGACATGACGCTGGGCGCTATCGCCTTGATGCACGGAGAAGACAGAGCCGAGGAAGTTGCCAAGTGGTGCGAGTATTCGTGGCACAAGGACAAGAGCCACGATCCCTTTGCCCAAATTCACGGGTTGGTCTGATACCCGTTTGCTGCTTACCGCTCGGTCAGTTTCAACTCGATCCGGCGATTCTGCGCACGGGCCTCGGGGGTGTCCGCTGGGTTAACGGGCTGGAATTCCCCGAACCCGTTTGCTGCAAGCCGATCCGGAGGAATACCCAATGCATCAACCATATAGCGCACCACAGACAAAGCGCGGCCCTGGCTGAGTTCCCAATTGTCGCGATACCGTCCAGTACTCACAAGCGGTACATTGTCGGTATGCCCATCGACCCGGATGACCCAGTTCAATCCATCAGGGATTTCTGCGGCGACACTACGCAGAATATTGGCGACCTTGGCGACCTCTTGGCGGCCTTCGACGGACAACTCTGCCGAGCCTGTGGCAAAAAGAACCTCGGACGAGAATACGAATCTGTCACCCTCGATCCGAACACCTTCCTGATCGCCCAGCACATCCCGCAATCGCCCGAAGAACTCCGAGCGGTAACGTTGCAGATCTTCCGCCTGTGCTGTCAGCTCCAGGTTTTGACCGGCGAGTTCCTCGGCTTCGGCCTCAAGACGGATACGCTCGGCCTCTTCCAGCAACCTTCGGCGGCGCTCTTCCGAGGCCGCACGCGCGAGGGCCGCATTCAAATCCTGCCCCAGTGTCTGAATCTGAATTTCGGCTGCCGCATTTCGATCTTCATAATCATCCAAAAGCGCCTGCAATGATCCAAGCTGGCTGCGCAACGCCGACATCTGCTGATTTAACAGGGCGGTCTGCCGCTGCGCCTCTGCCGATATCTCTTTCTCTGACGCAAGCGTATCTTGTGCCAAAGCCAAGAGCGCGGCGCGCTCGTCTGCGAGTGACTTTTGTTCGTCGACCTGTGCCTGAGCTTGCGTTTGTGCCTCTAGCGCAGCCTGAAGCTGAGCTCTTAACTCTTCGGCATTTATTTCGCCAAATTTCTGCTCCAACTCTGCCTGTGCGGCACGCGCTGCGGCCAGCAAGGTCAGTGTTTCTTCGGCCTCCTTGCGTTGTGCTTCTAATGCGAGTGTCATCGCGGTCAGCTCGGCATCTGCATCCTGCAAACGATTGCGCAAGGTTTCCGCCGCAGCCGCCTCGGCCAGACGCGCGGCTTCTTCTTCGGTCAGTTGTTGCTCAAGCTCAGTGATTTGAAGGGCTTGAGCATCTTTGTTGGTTTCAAGGTCGGCAATCAAGGCCTCAAGCGCTTCGCGCCGTGCAGCGGCCAGACGCGCGGCTTCGGTTTGCGCGTCGATTTCCTGCCGACTTTGGGCAAGCGCCTGATTGAGGGCCTCTTGTTCAGTCAGCAGTTCATCACGCTGAGTTTCCAGCGCCGTAATATCTCCCTGTGCCCGTTCCTGATCAGCAAGCAATGCGGCGACCTGCGCCTCGAAGTCGGTGATGCGTCCTTGTGCTTGCGCCAAATCATCTTCGACCCGATTCAGGGTCGTATTCAGTGTCCCCAATCGAGCTTGAAGACGGCTGTTTTCCCGCTCTTCCAGCCCCAACGCCCCAGCCAGTGCTGCGATTTCGTCGGACAGCGCGGTCAGTTCATCCTCTTGGCCTGAAATGGTCTCGCGCAGCACAAACTGGACAACCATGAAGATGGTCAACACAAAGGTCAAAACCATCAGCAAGCCGGTCATTGCGTCCACGAAACCGGGCCAGACCGAACCCGAGAACCGTTGACCTGTGCGGCGGGACAGCGCCATCCGTTACTCTCCTTCCGGAGAGCTACGCACCGCGCCGCGTGGAAGAGTGAGCGCTTTGACCAGTAGCTCGAAATCCTTGCGCAGCTCGTTCATGCTGTCCTGACGACCGGCCGAAATCTCTTCGAGAATACGCAGTAGCTGTACATCCATCGATCGCAGGCGCATCCGGCTTTCGGCATCGATCCCCTCACCCGCGCCGTGTTCGCGCATATGATCCAGCAGCGCATCTTGCCCCAGCGCCACACGTTCCAATGCCGCCGTAACACCTTCGGTCTGGGCTTGCCGTTGGTTCATTTCCCCGATCACATCTACCAATTGACCCAGTTTGGTTGAGACATTGATCCGGTCAACTTCTTGCGCCGAGAACATATCCTGCAGGGCATCCATCTGCTCGGACATCGCATCAAGAACCGGTGTCAGTACGGCCAGTTCGGCGCCCCCTTCATCACCCGCCGCAAATCCGACGCGGGTAATTGATGACAGCCATTCCTCCAACTCACGGTAAAAGCGGTTCTGGCCATGACCTGCAAATAATTCCAGCAAGCCGACGATCAGTGATCCAGCCAAGCCCAGCAGAGACGAGCCAAAGGCAACACCCATTCCCTGCAGCTGTGATTCCAGTCCCGTCATCAGACGATTGAAGACGGCCAAGCCCTCCTCGCCTTCCTGAGGGTTCAGGCTGCGGATTGTGTCGACGATGGCCGGAACCGTTGTAGCCAGTCCAAAGAAAGTACCCAAAAGACCAAGGTAGATCAGCACGTTGGTGATATAACGCGTGATCTCACGCTCCTCCTCCACCCGTTCGGCGACGGAATCGAGGATTGACCGGGTTGAGCTGGAACTGATCTGAGACCGCGCACCCCGTTCACGTAGAAGCGACGCCAGTGGAGCCAACAATTGCGGCGGGCGCACATCGTCCCGCTCGACCCCGCCGATGAAAGCTTCGATCCAGCGAACCGAGCCAATCAACTGCGTAACTTGCAGAAAACAGGCGGCAACACCGATGACAAATACCAGCAGGATGAATCCGTTAAGATACAGATTGGCTTGAACGACGGGCAGCACATAGGGCAGCGCCATGAACACGCCTAGCCCCGACAGCCCGATTGCAATCAGCATCATCAAGATTTGACGGATCGGTTGTGAGAAATGCGGTCTCACGCCCTGATGTGCCTGCGCCATGCGCGTGGCTCCTGGTATTGTCTGCTCTGGGCTGAACCTAACGAAGTTCGTCCCGCGACGCCAAGAGTTTATGCACTGATTGTCCGCACCCGTTGCGACAACCACTCAAGGTCCGGGTCGTGCAGCCCTATATCGGTCAGATGCGACGCGGTATTATAGAGATACTCGGTATTCGGTCCGCGCCCGCCAACCGCATGGGCGATGATCTGGGCCTGCTCTTCCAATGGCAGGCCACCGCAATACTGAACATGATGCGCGTCGATTACGTAAGTCACTGCGTTCACGATCGTCCCGCAGTCCAGATGCACATCAAGCATTCGTTCAAGATATGCTGACGAGATCAGCTCGCGCTGGCGCAGCTCCGCCAAGGTGCGATCTTCATGTCCTGCTTCGACGGCCAGAGCCAATCCAGTGCAGAGCGCGTCGGGCTGCTCGTCTAGCGCCAGAACCAGACCGGGGTCCTCTTCGGTGCCGCGATGGTGGATCGAACGCATACAGAAAGACCGGGCATAGCCATGCAAAGTGGCACGTTCACTGCGGGCTACCGGGAAACCCGGATTCCACAGCAGCGATCCATATCCGAATACCCACATCGTCATTGCACTGGTCCTTGCCTGTTTGGCCCTATAAACATCAAATCCGAGGCAGGAAAAAGGGCCATTCATCATGCGTCGTCTGATACGCGTTTTTGTATTTATCGCCCTTGCGTGGAGCGCGTATTGGTTTGTGGCCGGTTACGGGCTGCGCAACGCACTGACTGGTTGGTTTGACAGGCAGCAGGAATTGGGCTGGCAGGCTGACTTCTCAGACGTGACAACAGCCGGATATCCGTTTCAACACATCACACGCCTAGATAACCCCGCTTTGGCCGATCCAGTTAACGGAACGGCATGGAGCGCGGATTGGATCGAGTTCCAAAGCCCAGCAATCTGGCCTGGCCGTCAGATGCTGCGCTTTGCCAGCACGCCACAGCGCCTGTCCTATTTCGACCAGACCACAACCGTTCAGGCTGAGGAGCTACAAGCCGAACTGCACCTCCAACCTGGCGTCGCACTGGTACTCGAGAAAATGGCGCTGACTTCTGAACGCTGGTTGCTGACCACCGAAGGTGATCCGCAGGCTGGTGGTCAAACGCTGGGTCTTGTGATGGAACAATCCGGAGCACCCGAAAGCTATGGGATTACGGCAAATGTCGACGGATTTACACCTGGTGATGATCTGAGGCGTCTGATGCGTTCAGCCTCGACCCTACCGCAATCGTTCGAAACACTTGAGCTGGATATGTTTGTCACTTTCGACAAACCTTGGGATCGCTCGGCGCTTGAGCAGCGTCGCCCTCAACCCGTCGAGATCGACCTGCGTTTGGCAGAGGTGAAATGGGGAGAGTTGCGCCTGTTCGCCACCGGAGAATTGTATGTAGACGAACAAGGCATCCCGACCGGTGAAATTGCGATGAAGGCGGAAAACTGGCGCGATATGATCGCGATGGCAAATGCTGCAGGCGCACTTCCTGATCAGGCAGTTGATGCGGTGACCCGCGCTTTGGGGTTCATGGCCGGTTTGGGCGGCAATCCGAATGCGCTGGATTTACAACTGAATTTCCGTGACGGATTTGTCGCCTTGGGGCCGCTGCCGCTTGGCCCTGCACCCCGGCTGGTTCTCCGTTAACGGCAATAAGTACCGCTGCGATACCGCGCAGTATCAAGGTGGAAATGATCCCGATGATAGCGATCCGAGTTTGGCCCCAGAACCGTGCCAAACGGCCCACAAGCGCCGCGCCAGACTTTGGTTAGTTGTTTCTTGGACGGATTCTTGCGCCAACCATCCAGGACTGTCACCACCTCACCATCCGCCATCTTGAAACCCGATATGTCGATGGCGCGCCCCTTGCCGTGTTCGGATATTCGCGCCCCTTTGCGGTTGTTCCGCGTTCGACAAGCATAGTGCGCGGCGACCTGCAGTTCGACCACCGGACCACGCCGTTTGAACGTGGGTATAACGGCTTTGTCGACCCATTTGTTCAGTGCCTGCGCTGTTCCGCAATCCATCGTTGAAGGGCGGCTTAATTTGACCCCTGAAACCGACCTGATCTGAACCGCGTCCTTGATCCCACAGGCTTTGATCTTGCCATTAACGCGCCCGACCGCCTTGCCCTGTATGTCGATGTCACCGCACACCGAGGTTTTGCGCAGCTTGCGTTTCTTGAAGAGAACTTTCTGTTCCAATTGTTCTGGTCGAACAAATGGCCGGATCGAATTCTCTGGCCCCAAAAATGGGAGATCAACCGGTCGGGCCGCCGCGGCTGTTACCTGAGGTGAAGCAGGCCTTAGGATGGGGCGGATGTTGGAAGTGACACCGGTTTTAACCACCTCGGAGTTCCCTGGGCGTGTCAGCGGCACAAGAGAGGCTTCAGGCGCAGCGGAATGTGAAGTCGTTGCCGTCAATACGGCAAAACCTATCAATAAGCCGCTGCTCAAGCCTCTCATGTCGATGTCTTTCCCCGCCCAAAATCTGGTGCATCCGTGTCCTGCCCAGCATCGATAATGCCTCGGCGGATCGCCCGTGTGCGCGTAAAGTAGTCGAACAATTGCTCTCCGTCACCTGTGCGGATAGCCCGTTGAAGTGCAAAGAGTTCTTCTGTGAAACGCCCTAGAATCTCCAGCGTCGCGTCCTTGTTGGTCAGAAAAACATCGCGCCACATGGTCGGATCTGAGGCTGCGATTCGCGTAAAGTCGCGGAAACCGGCGGCCGAGTATTTGATGACTTCCGTGTCTGTAACCCGCCGAAGATCATCTGCGACACCTACCATCGTGTAGGCGATCAGGTGCGGAGCATGCGAGGTAACGGCAAGAACCAAATCATGGTGATCAGCGTCCATCTCATCGACATTCGAACCCATGCCTTCCCAGAAAGCGCGCAGTTGCGCGATTGCGCCTATATCTGAACCTTCTACCGGCACCAGCAGACACCAGCGGTTGTCAAACAGCTCGGCGAAACCAGCTTCGGGGCCGGAATGTTCGGTTCCGGCTAGAGGGTGGGCAGGAATAAAATGGACTCCATCGGGGATGTGCGGCGAGACAGCCTTGATCACATGACGCTTGACCGACCCGACATCCGAAACTGTTGCACCCGGCTTCAGAATTGGTGCGATATCTTCTGCCACGGCTCCCATCGCCCCAACAGGAACACAAAGGACCACCAGGTCAGCATCTTCGACTGCCTCTTGCGCGGTATCGCATACCCGGTCGCAAAGCCCGATACGACGCGCAGTCTCACGTGTCGCCTCAGATCGGGCATAACCCGTCACTTCGCCTGCAAGCCCGGCGCGTTTGATCGCCCAGAACATGGAGGAAGCGATCAGGCCCAGCCCAATCAGCGCCACACGGTCGTATATCTGGGTCATGCAGCGCCCCCTTTGAACGCGGTAATGGCTGCAACCACGCGGCGGCAGGCGTTTTCGTCACCTACGGTAATCCGCAGAGCGTTTGGCAGGTTGTAGCCCGCAACCCGCCGAACGATCAAACCCTGAGTTTTTAGGAAATCGTCACAAGCCTCAGCCTCGTTCCGATCAGCAAAGCGGGCGAGGACGAAATTGGTGCAGGAGGAATCTGAAGCCACTCCAACCTTGGCCAGTTCCTCGGACAACCAAATGCGAAGGCGCGCATTCTCTGACTGGCAAAACCGCAGATATTCTTCGTCGCCTACAGCGGCTTCTGCGGCTGCCAGTGCGGTCAAAGACAGATTGAAGGGCTGCCGGACGCGGTTCAGCACGTCGATTATCTCTTTCGCTGCATAGCCCCAGCCAACGCGCATGCCCCCAAGACCGTACACCTTGGAGAATGTTCGGGTCATGATGACGTTTCTAAACTTGTCAACCAGCCAAGCCCCACCATCGAAGCCGTCGACAAATTCTGCATAGGCGCCATCCAGCACCATTAGGCAATCGGTGGGCAACCCCTGCGCCAACCGTTCCAACTCTGCGTCAGAAACCATTGTTGAAGTCGGGTTTCCTGGGTTGGTTACAAAGACAATCCGCGTCCGGCCTGTGACCGCAGCGAGGATGTTATCCACGTCCACTCGACGATCCCGCTCGGAAACCATGACTGGGGTCGCCCCAGCCATGCGCGCGATGATTGGGTACATGGAAAACCCATGCTCGGTATAAATCACCTCATCACCCGGCCCGGCATAGGCCTGCGCCACGAATTGCAGCACCTCGTCACTACCGACGCCGCATATAATACGGTCCGGGTTCAACCCATGCTTTTCAGCAATCGAGTTGCGTAGGCCGGCGTGATCGGTGCTGGGATAACGATGCAGCGAAGCTGCGCTATCGCGCACGGCCTCGATTGCCCTGGGGCTTGGTCCGAAAGGGTTTTCATTGGAACTTAGCTTGATGACTTCCGCCACGCCCTCAACATGTGACTGCCCGCCCTGATACAGTGCGATGTCCATAATGCCGGGTTGTGGGGTGATCTGGTTCATGAGGGGCTCCAATAACGTGGCCCCTCTTACCCTTCTCATCGCATTGAGAAAAGCGGCAATTCCTTCGGACCGCCTCGAAGCAGGTCATCGCCGGTTCAGCAGAATAAAATGCCCGGATATCCTCGGCCCCGCCTTTGCGCCATCGCGACGCTCATCGATGGGTGCCTCCTCGGATCCGCCTCTTCATCTGGCTCAAAATATCTCGGGGGAGTCGCAAAGCGACGGGGGCAGAACCCCCAAAATAAAAAAGACCGCGCTGTAAGCGCGGCCCCTAAACTCTACAGGTCGGCGAAGATTAGTTCTTCGCGTAGAATTCGACGACCAGGTTCGGTTCCATCACTACCGGGTAAGGCACATCGCTCAGGCCTGGCGCACGCACGAATGTCGCGGTCATTTTTGAGTGATCCGCGTCGATGTAGTCTGGGACATCACGCTCTGCCAGAGCAGCCGCTTCCAGAACAACGGCCAATTGCTTGGACTTGTCGCGCACTTCGATCACGTCACCTTCCTTGACACGGTAGCTGGGGATGTTGACCCGCTTGCCGTTCACTTTGACGTGGCCGTGGTTCACGAATTGACGCGCGGCAAACACGGTTGCAACAAACTTGGCACGGTAGACAACAGCGTCCAGACGACGTTCCAGCAGACCGATCAGGTTTTCACCGGTGTCACCGTTCACACGAACAGCTTCGGCGTAGATGCGGCGGAACTGCTTCTCGGTCAGGTCGCCATAATAGCCTTTCAGCTTCTGCTTGGCACGCAGCTGCAGACCGAAGTCCGACAGTTTGCCCTTGCGGCGCTGACCGTGCTGGCCGGGGCCGTATTCACGACGGTTGACCGGGGATTTCGGACGACCCCAGATGTTTTCGCCCATCCGGCGGTCGATTTTGTACTTGGCAGACGTGCGTTTGGTCACGGCTGATCTCCTTCGTTTGGTCGAGGCCACATTGGCCACTATGAAGGGCGTTGTCCTCTTGAGGTTTCCCCCATGACAGGCATCCCCTTGCGGGGGCCACCAACACCAATGAAGCCGCGCTTATATCTGCAGTTTTACCAGAGTCAACATGCCGAACCGAACAGTCGGGCCGTTTTCCGTATTATTCATACAATTTTCAGCGGTGCGGTCTGCTATTCAGCGGCAACACCTACGATGTTTGGCATATCTACGGGATTTACAATCACTCCTGCCGCAGAACCGGGGAAGGCAATCACCTTACTGTCATCGATAAATCCAATATCGGCGGGCTCCACATTTTCAGCCGCCTCACTGACCCAAAACTCCTGATCCGCTTCGGGGCATCCGTCCTTGAAAATCAACATCAGAGAAGAACCACCGACAAATTGGACAAGCTCGGCAGTAAATTTCTGCGCTCCGTTTGTCAGCTCGACGAGCGAGCCCTGAGCTACAGCAATCGGGTTAAAAGCAACATCTGCTCGTGCCGCCAGCGCTGATACAACATTTGAGTATGCATGGTTCTGAACATAAACATCAGCATCTGCCGACAATTCGATCCTGCGGCCCCGCCAAGACCAAGCTGCACCAACAACCATATGTGCAAGAGGCGCCGCCTCAAGCCCGTCAATCTCTGTCTGCGACCAAGATATCGCTACCTGACCGTTAAACCCGGTTCCCATATACCCGCCCGTACATTTACTCGCCCAACTTTTTATGTTGCATATGTATCAGTGAAAAAATGGGCGGAAAAGAGACCGAAATGCAGCATTCACAAAAATGTTGCCAAAGAACAAAGTCACTTTGAGACTTAACCCGTTTCGCCGCCAGGCTACATGACTGCAGCCCTGCAAATATCAAATAACTCGAGTACCGCAGCCAGCCGATCTTGTGATTGAAATTCCCGATGGGCGCGTTGAAGCAATTGGCAAGGGTATCCGGTCCTAAGGCCTCAGCGAAAGCACTATCAATGAATTGTCATTGCTGTGAAATCGCCCCTAGTGCGTAGAAGTAGCATAGACGAGACCTGAATTCGAAAAGCAAGCGCGACAGGTCTTACTGGAACATTCCCTTGACGAAAGCATGCATTTTGCGCAGCGACAACCGGCTGAGGTACATCGTTGACTATAAGGCCAAAGGCTTTCACCGGCATACACGCACAGGTTGGTTTAGACGTTCAATTTGGTACCATATTTTTCAGAAAGAACTCTTGGCTTCACGAATAATCCATTTCAAGGGAACTTCTGTTGATGATCAGTCGTATTTTAGTCGTCGGAGCACTATCCGTTGCTGGCGCAGGACGTGCCAGAAATGAAGAGGCCCTTGGGCTACCCCCGGGTTCAATGGCACGATCGAACTGAATGTCAGGGATTCTTAATCCTATTGGGCTCGATCCTATTGGGCTCGGTTCGCGTCAAAGGCTGCCGCAGAAGGTGCCCCGAATATCCTCATTGTGCTATACGATGATACCGGCCTGGGTGCCTGGTCCACGTATTGCCGTCCAAATATCTGGCTGATCAGGCAATCCAGATGTTGCGGGATCAGAACGCAACCAACCCGTCCCAGACTTGGTATATGTGGTTCAACCCCGGTGCCAACCACACACCACATCACCCGGAACCAGAATGGGCCGATAAGTACAAAGGTGTGTCTGACGAAGGCTAAGGCGTCCACCGTGAAGAGATCTCTCAAGCCATGATCGACAAGGGTAACGTGCCCAAAGGGACAGTGAACACTGCGCTGTCCTTCCCACCTGAAAATGTAGCCAATCCCGCCGATATGGTTCGCCCATGGGACAGTCTGAATGACGACGAAAAAAGTTGTTTGCCCAAATGGTCGAGGTTTATGCCGGTTATTCGGAATATACTGACAGCCAAGCCAGAAGAGCCCACCCAGAAAGAGGTGCATTATTACACCGCGTTGGGTACCGAGGCATCTGGAAAGATGGCTGGGAAGCCGTCGCTGTCCATGCCACACTGACCGGAACCAGCAATTTCGACAGTGATGTCTGGGAACCGTTTCACGTCGATGCTGATAGCTCAGAAGCCAACAAGCTGGTAGAACAGGAACCTGAAAAGCCAAAAGAGCTGATTTAGGTCTGGTTTGAAGAGGACGCCAAGAACAAGGTCCTGCCTTTGGATGACCGAAGCGTGGTTGCACCTATAATATCCTTGCAAATGTCGAGATCGAGGATACCGATGCAGGAGGGATGATCTTTGTACGTGGTTCGCGCTTTGGCGGTCATGCGCTCGTGGTCAAAAACAAGAAGCTTTGCTACACTTACAACTTCCTTGGCATACAGCCCGAACAGACCTTTGAAGCCAATGTCGAGATGGAACCCGGCACGCATACACTGCGGATGGATGCCGCAGCAAGGCGAATGCTGAAACGACACTAAAACAGCTGATCGCGGAAATCATGGACCACGCCACTTCCGGGGGTGCGGTCCATGATTTTTTGCTGTACAGTGCTGCCCCTGTTAAGTTTGCGCCTCATGCTATCAACCTTGAGAATCCAAAGGGCGGGCAATGTGCCCCATCCAAAATGCGATCCAGTGGAGTGGGACAGCTACCCAGATACCCTGCAGTGGATAATTTCACTTCCTATCAAGCGGTACTCTCAAGGCCGGACGGCAGGTACCTCACCGCGTGCGACGCCGCGCTGAAGGTCCGCGAGATCCAGATGACCCGTGTCGAGGAACGCCGCATTCTCGAACGCGGGGTCTGGACCCTGTCGCGGGCGGCGAGATCGCCGCCCGGCCTGTCTCCTCCCTGTGGAGACGATTGTTGATGCGAAGCGCTCCGACCTGAACGGGGAACCTATTACTCCATGCCGCAGTCACAAATCTCAGCGGCACTAACCCCCTTTAACATCCGATCGGGCCGGAAACGCTTCAGTTCACCTGACGTTCCAGAACGGTGCTGTAGGTCGTTCCGTTCCGCAGGCTACGGAAATCGGCAAAGATCTTGCCGTCCTCGTACCGCGCATCGATCAACGCATTCGCGCCAATCACCAGAGGCGAGGTTTCAACGATGCCGATCGAGCCAGTACCATCGAGGCTGATGGTCCCTGTGGCTTCGTATTCGTTCCATTCGGTATCGCCCTCGCGACGCCACTTGCTGGGCCCCCAGAAGACATTGTCTTCCTGCATCTGGACGTCGAGCATCCATTCGGCCTGATTAAAGCGGGGCTGATCGCCCTTGTAATAATGGCTGGGCTGCACGGTCGTATAAGACCCGACCCAAGTGCCGCGTAGGTCCGGCGTGGTGTCGGCCAGTGCTGCGGTTCCGAGTGCGAGGCTGGTGGCCAGAGCGGCTGCTCCGGCAGTCATGTATCTGGTCATGGGGATCTCCTCCTGAAAGCGACCCTTTGGAGTTCAAATGCGAACATCCTTGCTGTGGCCTACAGATTGGGCGGAGGTGCGCCGGTTACAACTTACCTAAGGGAAACTTCATAAAGCGGTAATGTTTGCGTCAGGCCCAGGCCAGCGCGATGCCGAGGATGACAAGGCCGATGCCTGCCGCCTCGCGATACGAGAAATTCTCGCCGAACAGGAAAAACGAGGCGATGGCGATCAGAACAACCTCGGCCCCCAGAATGCCGGTATAGATGATGCCCAGCCGCTCCTCGCGCAGAGCGGCAAGCTCCAGCGTGGCCCCGGCCAGCAGGGTCGCGACGATCAGCAGGCCAAGACCCACGCCGGGGAGCTTCCACCAGAACTTCATCGCGATCATGGCCACAGAATAGAGACCCGCCGACCCGAGGGCGATGATAGGGATCATGGATGTGGACATCTGCGCCTCCTGCCGGAATTGCCGTGAGATCAAGTGTAGCAGGATGGTACAGTCGAGGCTGTGAGGTGGTTCACAGTCGCCAATCAGTATGTCCGATAAGGGCTCATTGGTTTTCGACTGAAGCACCCAAAAATTCCTAAAGGATTGTTCATGCTGGTTTAATGTGAGCCTTATGAGTCAATTCTTACCTAACTCTTGAACACTGACCAAACTTGCCGACCACAAAGCCCGTCTCTGGCACCGACAGGCCGGGCAATCAGCGAACAGACGGAGGTCTCTGATGCAGTTTATGTCATCGAAACAAACCCATTCCGACCCACGCTCGAAATTGGCACTCATCAATCGGATTCGTGTGACCGCAATCGCGGCAACCTGTTTTGTTGCAACTGCGACGTGGGCGCAATCAAACGAGCGGCAGGGGGCTGCTTTGGACTATCTGCAAAAAGATCTGGCAAACGTACAAGGGCTGGTTTGGACCGGACACCTCAACCCAGACACCGACTCGGTTGGTGCCAGTTTGCTGGCAGCTCATATCTATGGCGGACAGCCCGGAGTTCCCGGTTCGATCAACCCAGAATCCCGGTTCGCAATTGAACAGTGCAACGCGGTTGAACCGAAGGCTATCGATGATTTCTCGGGAATGACTGTTGGGCTAGTCGACTTCAATCAAAGCACACAACTTCCGCCCAGCATTGACTCTGAAAACATCGTCGCCTTGATCGACCATCACGCGCTTGGGGGATCGCCGGTCAACCTGTCTGAAGCCATCAGCATCGAGATGCGGCCATGGGGATCAACAGCAACAATACTGGCCGATCAGGCGCAGATGCTTGGCGTTGAACTGCCTGCACCTCTGTCCTGCATCGGGATGGCTGCGATCCTGTCCGACACCGTCAACCTGACGTTGCCAACCACCACGGATTACGACCGCCACTATGTGCAGGAACTGGCGCGGCAGGCCGGCATTGAGGATGTCGATACGTTTGCGGAAAACATGCTGCTGGCGAAATCCGACCTAAGCGCGCTGTCGGCTAAAGATATCGTTCTGCTGGACTACAAGGACTTCGTGTATGGCGGCAAGAATGTCGGCATCGGGGTTGCCGAGACATTGACAGCGCAGCAGCTGATCGACCGTCGGCACGAGTTAAAAGCCGCAATCGAAACGCAAAAGAATGCGAGCGGTCTGGACCATCTGGTCTTTGCGATTGTCGATACCCGCGATCAGAAATCCTACATGCTGTGGGGGGATGACACCGACAAGGACCTGGTTCTTGCCGCATTCGGCGGAGAGATCGCGAATGACATGTTGGAAGCAGAGGACGTAATCTCCCGCAAACGTCAGATTGGTCCGGCAATACAACGCGCGGTCGAGAACTAATCAGGTCACGAGTGACATTTGATTTCGTAGCAAATCTCTTGAAGATGGAGAGCCTTAGCTGTCCATCTTCAACGCTGAAATAAACGCCTCCTGCGGGATATCAACCTTCCCGAACTGGCGCATCTTCTTCTTACCGGCCTTCTGCTTGTCCAGCAGTTTGCGTTTCCGCGTGGCGTCGCCTCCGTAGCATTTGGCGGTCACGTCCTTGCGCAGGGCTGAGAGGGTTTCGCGGGCGATGACCTTGCCTCCGATGGCGGCCTGGATCGGGATTTTGAACATGTGGCGCGGGATCAGGTCCTTGAGCTTTTCGCACATCGCCCGGCCCCGCATCTCGGCCCGGTCGCGGTGAACCATGGTCGACAGCGCATCAACCGGTTCGTCATTCACCAGCACAGACATCTTGACCAGATTGTCCTCGGTATAACCGGTCATCTGATAGTCGAACGAGGCATAACCCTTAGTCACCGATTTCAGGCGGTCGTAGAAGTCAAAGACGACCTCGTTCAACGGCAGGTCATAGACGACCATGGCGCGGGTGCCCGCATAGGTCAGGTCCAGCTGGATGCCGCGGCGGTCCTGGCAGAGTTTCAGCACGTCGCCGAGGTATTCATCCGGCACCAGAATGGTCGCCTTGATGCGCGGCTCTTCGATATGGTCGACTTTGGATGGGTCGGGCATGTCGGCGGGGTTGTGCAGCTCGATCATCTCACCGTCTTTCATGTAGACGTGATAGATCACCGACGGGGCGGTTGTGATAAGTTCGATATCATATTCGCGTTCGATGCGGTCGCGGATGACCTCAAGGTGCAAGAGCCCGAGGAAGCCGCAGCGGAAGCCAAAGCCAAGTGCTGCCGAGGTTTCCATTTCAAAGCTGAAGCTGGCGTCGTTCAGCGCCAGTTTGTCGATGGCGTCGCGCAGGTCTTCGAATTCGGAACTGTCGACGGGGAAGAGGCCACAGAACACCACCGGCTGCGCGGGTTTGAATCCTGTCAGCGCCTCTTCGGTGCCGTTGCGGTCATTGGTGATCG
Source organism: Ruegeria sp. G2 (assembly GCF_056533505.1). NCBI lineage: Bacteria > Pseudomonadati > Pseudomonadota > Alphaproteobacteria > Rhodobacterales > Roseobacteraceae > Ruegeria > Ruegeria sp. G2. Next base: position 124,312 of record NZ_JBQFON010000008.1, read on the forward strand.
TGTCGCCAACGCGGGTGTCACGGACCTGTTTGATCGAGGCGGTGAGAAAGCCGATCTCACCGGGGCCGAGGCTGTCGACCATCTCCATCTCAGGCCGGAAGACACCGACGCGGTCGACATGGTGCAGGGTGTTGTTCGACATGAACTTGACCCGCATGCCCTTTTTCAGCGTGCCGTCCATGATGCGGACCAGAACGATAACGCCGAGATAGGCGTCGTACCACGAATCCACCAGCATCGCCTTGAGCGGCGCGTCCAGATTGCCCTGCGGCGCGGGCAGCTGCTGCACGATGGCCTCAAGCGTCTCGTGGATGCCCTGCCCCGTCTTGGCCGAAACCTGAATCGCGTCGGTCGCGTCGATGCCGATCACATCCTCGATCTGCTCGGCCACACGATCACAGTCGGACGCAGGCAGGTCGATCTTGTTCAGCACCGGCACAATCTCATGATCGGCGTCGATGGCTTGGTACACGTTGGCGAGCGTCTGCGCCTCGACCCCTTGGGTCGAGTCCACCACCAGCAGCGAGCCTTCGACCGCGCGCATCGACCGGCTGACCTCATAGGCAAAGTCCACGTGGCCGGGCGTGTCGATCAGGTTCAGCACGTATGCCTCGCCATTGTCGGCGGTATAGTCGATGCGAACCGTGTTGGCCTTGATGGTGATGCCGCGTTCCCGCTCGATATCCATGCTGTCGAGCAGCTGTTCCTTCATGTCGCGATCCTTGACCGTTCCGGTCTCTTGGATGAGCCGGTCAGCAAGGGTGGATTTGCCATGGTCGATATGCGCGACGATGGAGAAATTGCGGATATGAGCGAGGTCTGTCATGGGTTGGGGATATGCGTCGGAATTGGGCTGTGGTCAAGGTGGGACGAGACCCCAACGAAACCCTTTGATTGCGAGGCCTCTGACCGTTCAGAGCAACCTGTTTTTGACCAGCTCCGCGTTCATCCAATGCGTCTCACTTTGCACGTGGCCCTCGCGCACATATTTCGCGAGGTGAGTGGGCATGTCTTCTTCCTTGAAGGCAGCTGTTGTGCGAACGACAAACCCCTCTTGCGTATCAAGGCTCAGGTCTGCGATCACATCCGCCACAACCTTCGCAGAGAACCGCCCGCGATAAAGTTCGGGAACAGCGGTAATCCCAAGCTCGACAAAGCGTGAAAGCGTCGCGTCCCACGACTGCACGCGGTCTGCCTTGACCCAAGCAAAGCCAAGGAAATAGGTCGGCAAAGCTGAATATTCGATGGAATGACGCGCGAACAGATACTCACCTACAATGCGTTCATCCTCGGCTAGTTGTGGCGCGATACCGGCTGCGAAGGCTTTCATCCAATCTCGCGATGGGTGATAGCGTGCATCGATACTGCGAGGATGACAGCCTTGGCTGTGAATTGTCGTATTTTCACCGTCCATCTTTTCAGTAAAGACGACCTCGTCAGCCAGGGCCAACTCTTCAACGCTGGACATGATCTTGTCATCGCTTGTGGCACCGGGAGATTGCGGTAAGTGGAATGTACGCCCGTATTTCTTAAGCATATTGATCTCACGAATGAACTCTAGGCAAAGTCAGGCCAGCAAACGCGACATCAACCATGCACGCAATCACTTTTTCGCACCACACGATTGATCCCAAATCCAGTTTGATTCATACTCCGCCGCAGACCGAGAGGGGCACAAGACCCGTCCGGGCAGGCAAAAACGAGGCATGAGCATGAAACAGTTCCTCCTAATCGCATTCTGTGCGGCATCGGTGACGGCGGTGGCCCACACAGTGGACGCGGCCCAAATCAAACGGGCGTGTTTGGCGTCGGACCGTGAGGCGGCGACGCGGGCGCGGTGTACGTGCATCCAGCGCGTAGCAGATCAGGCGTTGACGCGTGGCGATCAGAAGACCGTAGCCAAATGGTTCGAGGACCCCCATCAGGCGCAGGAGTTGAAGATGTCGCAGACCGCGCGCGATGATGCGCTGTGGGATCGGTATCAGAACTTTGGCCAGATGGCGCAGGCGATCTGCAGCTGAGCCAGAGGCAATCCTTGACCTGATGCCCGCTGCGCCTCAGAAAAGGCGCAGCGAAAGGTATGTGCGATGGTGATGAAAGGGCTGACCCTGCGGGGCCTTGAGGTGTTCGAGGCGCTGGCACGGACCGGATCGGTGGCGCAGGCGGCCGAGATCACGGGGCTCAGCCAGCCGTCGGTGTCTCAGCAATTGCGCAATCTGGAAAAGGCCTTGGGCACCGATCTGGTCGATCACGGGCGGCGACCGATGCGGCTGACGCAGGCCGGGCGCAGTTTCCTGGCGCGCACTCAAGCGGTGCTGGGTGAGCTGCAAGTGGCGCAGAGCGAACTGGCGGTCATGGATCTGGGGCATCTGACCACTCTGTCCATCGGATTGATCGACGATTTCGACAATGATCTGACGCCCAGGCTGGCCACCCTGCTAGCCGATAGTCTGACTCGGTCGAAATTCAAGCTGATCACGCTGTCGAGCCTAGATCTGTTCGAAGCACTGGAGGCACAGCGGTTACACATGGCTGTCTCGGCCCATTCTGGTGAAGTATTGGAAGGTGTCATCGAATACCCTCTGGTCCAAGACCCCTTCATTTTGGTCGCGCCCAAGGGCGCAGAGCAGCCGATGCAAGATCTGCCCTTCCTGCGCTACGCCCGTGAACAGTTGATCAGCCGCCAGATCGAAGGTCATCTGGCCCGGCAGCAAATGGAGTTCGAAGAACGGTTCGAAATCGGCTCGCATCTGGCATTGATGGCGATGGTGGCGCGGGGCTTGGGCTGGGCGATCACCACGCCGCTGGGCTATATGCGCGCCGCGCGGTTTCATGACGGGCTGGAGGCGCACCCTGCCCCGTTTGGCGAGTTCGCGCGCAGAATCTCACTGATTACTCGCTCCGACTGGTCGGATCAGGTGCCGCAGGAAGTGGCGGATATGATTAAGCGACTGATGCAGAGTCAGATTGTTGACCCTGCTTTGGCGCAGTTGCCGTGGCTGGACGGGCAGCTGAAGGTGATAAGTTAGTCAAGCGCGAATGGATCGCACCGCTGCCTGAACTGCATTTTTTGTCAGCTCAAGGTCCATCTCGGAAATCGCCAGTGAAGGATAGAGTTTGCCGGCCGACTTGAAGATGCCGTGGTGTCGCAGCGTCGTATTATAGGCTTCGTTACGCTTTGGGTCGTCATGCTTGGCGGTCCGATAGTCTCTGCAAACACTGGCTGTAAAAAAGATGTCAAACAAGGTCTCATCACCACAGATTTGATGCGGAATATCAGCCTTGCTCAACTCCTCACTTTGCATGTCTTGCAGCTTTTTTCCGATAGCGCGCAAGCGCTCATAGCTGCCCTCGCGGCGTAGGATGTCCATCGTCTTAAGGCCGGCTGCGGCAGCGATCGGATTGCCTGACAGTGTGCCAAGCTGCATTAGCCATTTGTTCGCGCCGACAATAGATTTGTCGAAATGCTGCATGATCTCGGTATTGGCCCCAATGGCGGCCAGAGGAAAACCGCCGCCGATGATCTTACCCAAGGTGCAGATGTCTGGAGTTACTCCATAGCGTTCCTGCGCGCCGCCATAGGCCAGCCGGAAGCCCGTAACGATTTCGTCAAAGATCAAGAGGACACTGTATTTGTCGCACAGGTCGCGCAGCCCTTGCAAATAGCCGGGCAAGGCGGGAATTATCCGCTGCAGTGGCTCTACGATAATCGCGGCAACGTCCTTGTTTTCGGCCAGCAGCGCCTCGACCGCGGTCAGATCGTTAAACGGGGCGATCAACACCTGATCAGCGACCCCTTGCGGGATGCCCGCGCTGTCGGGAATAGCTTGGGGGAATTTGATGCGGACTTCGGGCGCAAGGCTCATCTGTGCTTCGGCGCTCATCCCGTGGTATCCGCCTTCGAACTTCAGGACCTTGTCGCGACCGGTATAGGCGCGGGCAAGACGGATGGCGTACATGTCAGCCTCGCCACCCGAGGCCACAAACCGGACCTGTTCGCAGCACGGCACCGCCTCAACAATCGCCTCGGCCAGTTCGATGCCCTTGGCATTGTTAGCAAAGAAGGTCATGCCCTTGGGGAGTTGCTCAAGAACGGCCTCTATGACTTCAGGATGGCCATGCCCCAGAAGCATCGGGCCAGAGCCGATCAGATAGTCGACATATTCGTTCCCATCCTCGTCCCAGACACGGCTGCCTTCACCGCGCGCGATGACTATGCCGGGATCGAAATTGCCGAAGCCTCCGGCAGGCAACACGGTGCGGGCACGGGCGATCCAATCGGCTTGAGAGGTCTGTTTATGCATAGGTCAGTCCAGTTCAAGAATTGGGGTACCAAGGATGTCCGGATCGGGCCTCACCCCAAGCCCGGGGCCTTCTGGTGGTGCAATACGCCCATCCTTGCGGGACGGACAATCCGGCGCAATGCGTGGCCCTACATAGGACGACAGATCGCAGGTGTTCAGTAGGGCATCTCGCGGTGTCGAGGCGGCGAAATGCAGCGATGCGGCGGTGACGATGTCTGATCCCCAAGTGCATTCCGCGCAGATCTCGGCCCCCAGATGCACAGTCAGATCACGGGCGCGGCGCATCGCGGACAGCCCTCCGAATTTCGACAGTTTCAAGGCGACTGCGTCCAGCACGCCAAGTTCATGCGCGTGCATGAGCGACGCCAGATCATAGGCATTTTCGTCGATTTTCATAGGCAGGCCAGTTGCCTGTCTGACAGCTGCACAATCTTCCAGCGTTTTGCAGGGCTGCTCCAGCATAACATCCAGATGTGCCACAGCGCGTCCCGTCCGCGTGGCCTGAAGTTTTGTCGCCCCGCAGTTCCAGTCGCCATAGACCAGTGGGCCGTCGCCCACGGCCTCGCGCACCTTGGCCAACCGTTCGGCATCTGCTTGCCAGTCGGCGTCGGCCCCAAGCTTGACCTGAAACTGTCGGATACCCGTCGCATAAGCTTCGCGGGCAATCCGCGCCATGTCGTCGGGCGCGATGCAGGTGATCGAGTGATAGAGCGGCATGTCAGCTTGGGTGCGGCCGCCAAGCAGCGCGTAAAGGGGCTGCCCACTCGCTTTGCCGAACAGATCCCACAACGCCATGTCGACTATAGATTTCGCATAGAGATGTCCTTGCAGGAACGAATCCAGTTTACGCATTGGGGCATCAATGCCGAACGGTTCGACTCCAAGGATTTCGGGTGCCATTTCCTCGATCGCACCGGGGACACCATTGGCGAAGGCGGGCAGGTAATGCGGGATCGGGCAGACCTCGCCCCAGCCTTTCTTTCCGTTATCGGCCTCCAGACACAGGACATGGCTTTTGACCGTGTCGCAGGTCTTGCCCTCGGCCATGTAGTAGGTCTCATGGCTGGTCAGATCGACAGACCATAACGAAATGCGAGAGATTTTCATGATATGTCATTTCCATCAGTCAGTTGCGGCCCGGACTCGAACTGATTGCGCCAGAATACCAGACATAGAACCGAGTCTGCGCCCGTCGTCATCGCGTGAGGCTGGTTAGAGGCGTGGAACGCAGTGTCGCCAGAGCTCAGCCAGCGCTTAGCTTGTCCGGCACGTAGGAACTCTGCCTGCCCGGCAAGCACTAAATAAAGCTCTTCCGCTGGGTGATGATGCCACGGATAGTGCAGATGTGGCGGCATATAAACCAGCCAGACACGGAGTTGGTCTGATGCAAAGCCGCCCTGATCGCCGACCAGACAGAAGCAGCCAAACCGACCCATGAAATCATCGCCTATCCCGCTATCTCGATAATGCTCGAGCCAGTGCGCGTCGCAGGCAAGCGCAAGCACAGCGTCACGCAAAGTCGAGACTGTCCCAGACCGCAAGGCTTGGTCAGTTGCCAGCAAATCAAGCGGGGGCAAGGCCCGCGTCGTGACCTTTTGTGGCACAAGATCATTCGGAAATGAACTGAACTCCGCAAGAGTGGGGTAGGTACGAAAGCAGCGGGCAAGCTCGGCTGCTGCGTGCGTCCAGACCTGTGCTTGTGTCACGCGATCTCCCTTGCGTCGGTTCTGGGCTTTTTGGATTTGGGGTCGTAGGCGGGATCGCCCAGCACACGGGCTGCACGGCGGATGCCGTGGATCACCACTTCAAGCGCCGTGCCGGGAGTGGCGGCGTGAGGTTTGACATAGGCAAAGGCCAAAATCTTCCCGACTGTTGGGCCAAAGGCCACGGACGCTGTGGATCCGACCACCTGCCCGTTCAAAACCACCGCCTCACCGCCGTGGCCGTCCGCTTTTCCGTCGGGCTCGATTTCCAGATAGGCGCAGACCCACGGCAGGTCAGTATTTAGAGTTTTGTCGCGGCCCAGATACTCCTTGTCCGTCCGAGCAAAACGCAAAACATTAGCCTCGGCCAGTGTGACCTCGTTGGTTAATTCGCCAGCCCCCTTGAAGCCCTTCTCCATACGCATCGCATTCATCGCGAAGCTGCCGTAATCGGCAATGCCGTGTATCTCACCCGCAGCCCACAGCGTAGTGTAGACATCAAGGCTGGCGTCATTGGGCATGTGGAATTCCCAGCCGAGCTCGCCCGCGTAGGACATACGGAATGTCCAGACATTGTGACCTGCAACCGTGATTTCCCGCGCAGACAGCCAGCGGAACCCGGCGTTGGACAAGTCGGCGTCAGTGCAGGCGGCCAACACGTCCCGCGACTTGGGACCGTTCAGGGACAGGGCACTCCACTCGGACGACAGGGCCGTTATCGTCACATCTTCCTCCGCGCGTTGATGGTTCAAGTGGTCCAGCAGGCGTTGTTCGAAGAAAGCGGCGCAGACCAGATAGAAGCGGTCTTCAGCCATCCGCACAATCGTCGTTTCCAGCTCGATCCGGCCAGCGCGGTTCAGCATGTGGGTCAGGGTGATCGAGCCTATCTTCTGCGGCATTCGGTTGGCGGTCAGCCGGTCCAGCAATGCGTATGCATCCGGCCCTTCGACCAGCACCTTTGCGAAGGCGGTAACATCCATGATGCCGACGCCGGTGCGCACCGCTTTCACCTCGGCCGCTACCATATCGTCGACGGGGGAACGGTTGAAGGAATAGTGGTCGCACTGTTCGATCCCCTTGGCGAAAAAGCGTGGGCGTTCAAAGCCATAGACCTCTTCATGCACGGCACCTTTGCTTTTCAGCAGATCATGCAAGGGGGACGGCTTGATCGGGCGTCCGACCAGACGGTTGAAATGTGGGAACGGGATTTCGTGGCGCAGACAGTAATCCTCTTCGGCCTTCACTACCTGCCAGTTCTTCGTGGCATAACTGCCAAACCGGCGCGGGTCGAATTCGCGCATCGAGATGTCAGCCGCCCCATGCACCATCCAGCGCGCCAGCTCGCGGGTCAGGCCGGGCCCCCATCCAATGCCGATCTGAGTGCCGCAGCAGCACCAGTAATTGCGCACAGCGGGTGCCGGGCCGATCAGCGGGTTGCCGTCTGGCGGATGGCTGATCGCGCCGTGCACGACGCGTTGAATGCCCAGATCGGCAAAGATCGGCATCCGGTTCAAGCTTTCTTCCAAATACGGCATGACACGGTCATAATCCGCGTCAAACAGCCAATTCTCGTAATGCCATGGGCATTCATCGTGCCAGACCGAGTTCGGGTTTTCTTTCTCGTAAATCCCGATCAGGCCCTTCTTTTGCTCCATCCGGATATAGCCCGAAACTTTCTTGTCGTCACGAATGACGGGCAGTTCTACGTCGAGACCCTGGAATTCGGGCACCTCGTCGGTCACGAAGTAATGGTGCGTCATCGAGGTCATGGGCAATTGCAGCCCCGACCATTCGCCCATCTGCCGCGCATATGTGCCGCCGGCATTGACGACATGCTCGCAGGTGATTGTGCCCTTCCCAGTCTCAACCACCCATTCGCCATTGTCAGCTTGCTTGATGTTGGAAGCACGGCATTGGCGGATGATCCGCACGCCCTTTTGACGGGCCCCAGCGGCCATCGCCATCGTGACATTCGTCGGGTCCACGTGACCGTCATCCGGCGTGTGAAGTGCGCCCAGAACACCACTGAGGTTATAGAACGGGTGCAACTCGGCCACCTTTTCCGGCCCAACCAGTTCGATGTTGAAACCCAGCGAGCGACCCACCGATAGCGTATGGCGCAACCAGTCCATTTCGTCTTCCGTATAGGCCAGGCGAAACGACCCGCAGCCGTGCCATGTCACCGGCTGGCCTGTTTCCGCTTCCAATCCACCGGAATAGAGACCGATATTATAGTCTACGCATTTCCCCAACCCAAAGGACGAGGTCGAATGTGTGATCTGTCCGGCGGCGTGCCATGTGCTGCCCGAGGTCAGCTCGGCCTTTTCAAGCAGCACCGTTTCCTCACCCCAGCCTTCATGCCCAAGATGATAGGCCAGCCCGACGCCCATGATGCCGCCGCCGACGATGACCACGCGCGCGTGGGATGGAAACTCACTTGCCACGACAACATCCTTTTCGAGTCGTTTTCCTCTCGACAGGCTAAGCAAACAAAAATACCATCGTCAATCATGAATGGGACAAATGTATCAAATACGATTCTCGAGCGTCTGGCCGATGAGCTTTCCGAGCTGACGCCCGAGGCACGCAAGGCGGCAACTTATGTCTTGGAAAACCCCCGTGATGTGGGGGTGTCGACGGTGCGCGAAATCGCAGAGGCCGCGAATGTCAAACCCAACACCGTCGTGCGTATGGCCCGTCAGGTCGGGTTCGAAGGCTACGAAGATTTCCGCGCGCCCTTCCGCGATGCCATCCGACGCGGCGCCGCCGACTTCCCGGACCGCGCGCGCTGGCTTCAGGACATTCGCAAATCGGACGATCTGGGCGGGCTATATGCCGACATAGTGCAGGACGTGCTGCGCAACGTCGAAGAGACCTTTGCGGGTATCTTGACCGACGACCTGAAGACGGCGGCCGAGGCGATCTGGGCCTCGCGCAATGTGTTTACCCTTGGCGTGGGCGTCAACAACTCGATCGCGCGCAATTTCACCTATCTGGCCTCGACCGGTATGAAGGAGTTTCACGCCATCCCGCGTCCGGGCTCGACCCCTGTCGATGATCTGGCGTGGGCAGATGAAAGTGACGTGCTGATCGCGATCACCTGCAAACCCTACCGGTCCGAGGTGGTCAAAGCCGTCGAGATAGCGCGCGAACAGGGCATGGTCATCGTCGCTCTGTCCGACAGTCCCGCCAGCCCGATCCTGCGTCTGGCCGATCATGACTTCGTGGTATCGGTCGATACACCGCAATTCTTCCCGTCCTCGGTCAGCATCATCGCGCTGCTTGAGACGCTTTTGTCATTCGTCATCGCCGTTGCCAGCGACGAGATCGTCGAACGGGTCGAGAAATTCCACAACCGTCGCCACCAGCTGGGACTGTATCACGAGGAGAAGACATGACCGAACCCATCAGGTCTTTGGCCGCGCGTTATTACACCGATCCCGATATTTATGCGCAAGAAATGTCCGGCCTGCTTGCCCGGACATGGCAATTCGCGGGCCATGTCAGCCAGCTTCCCAATGTCGGTGACTATTTCACTTTTGAAATTGCGGGCCAAAGCCTATTCTCGATCCGTGGCCGGGACGAAGTGATCCGCACCTTCTATAACGTCTGCCAACACCGCGCCCACGAAATGGTCACCGGGACTGGTAACACTCGTGTGGTGGTCTGCCCCTATCACGCCTGGACCTACGAACTGACTGGACATTTGCGCGCGGGTCCGAACATCAAATCTGTTCCGGGCTTTGACCGCTCTGAGATCTGCCTGACCGAAGTCCGGACCGAAGATTTCCATGGCTTTCTTTTCGTCAACCTCGATGACGATGCGGCGCCGATGGACGATTGGTTCCCCGGTGTCCGTGAAGAGATCGCCGAATTCGTTCCCAATGTCGTCAGGCTTGCCCCTCTGGAATGGGTCGAGGTGCCTGAGAACTGCAACTGGAAGGTCTCGGTCGAGAATTACTCAGAGTGCTACCACTGTCCCATTAACCACGCGACTTTCGCCGAGGGTGTAATCAAGCCGGAAACCTATGACATCCAACCAGATGCGGACGGCGGATATGTTCTGCGCCATACGACCGAATGTCAGCAAATGGAAAAGATGACCTATCCCGTGGACATGTCGGTGCCCCATGCCGGGGATTATCAGAGCTGGTTCCTGTGGCCCATGTTCTCATTCCAATGCTATCCGGGCAATGCTCTAAACACCTACCACTGGCGTGCCCACGGCCATGAAAACTGCACCGTCTGGCGCGGCTGGTTTACGCCGGAAGGTGCTGAAAGTGAGGTAATCCGGGGCCTTGCCGCTCAAGATCGCGAGACAACAGTAAAAGAGGACATCCACCTCGTGGAAAGCGTGCAGCGAGGGCTGAAATCTCGTGGTTATCGCCCCGGTCCCCTTGTGCTGGACCCCAACTGCGGGGTCAGTTCAGAGCATTCCATCGCTGCATTGCAGCGCTGGATGCGCGAGGCTGTAGATGGTCAAGAACATTAACGCACAATGCACCAACATATTGATCGATCTGTGATGAAGGCCTATTGGCTAAGCTACATTGATGGCGCGTTAGTCAAGGGCAGAGCCAGCCAGTTCGATGCGTTGAACCCTGGCAGTGACGAAAAGCTGGCCGAGCCTGCGCTTACGGATGCGGACGACGTTGACCGCGCCGATACGGCTGCAAAACGCGCGCATCTATCAGGTGCCTTGTCCGATCTGCGCCCAGTCGAACATGGTCACATGGTACAGGCCATGGGTCACTATATGCCGACCCAAATTGACGAAATCGCCGGGATCCTGACGCTGGAACAGGGCAACCCGCTGTGGGAAGCCCGGATCGAGGTCGAGGACGCCGCGCTGTATTTCGAATACTATAGCGCTCAGGCTGAAACCTTCGAGGGCCGCTCGATCCCGATAGGGAAAGGCCATTTCAATTTCACGACCTACGAACCCTACAGAGTTTCGGCGCAGATAATCTCTTGGAGCAATCCGATCGAAATGACGACGTGTTCGCTGTCAGCAGCACTTGCCTCGAGCAACGCCGGCGTGATCAAAACGCCAGAGCTGACACCGTTCAGCAACTCGTGGTTTGCCTCCGCTGCAGAGACCGCAGGCCTGCCTGAGCGCGCGGTGAACATCCTTTACGGGCTGGGCCACGAGTCCGGTAGTGCCTTGTCGACCCACACGCAGGTGAACCAGATCGTCTTCACAGGGCCCGTCCCCACGGGCATTGCCATTGCGACCATCACCGCCAAGAACGTCGTCCCCAGTGTGCTGAAACTTGGCCGGAAATCCGCTGCGATAGCGCATGATGATGCTGACCTGAATGCGTTCGCGAATGACGCCCCCCAAGATGCGCGAAGCCTTGTGGAACTATGTACAAACCAAAAACGTCGCCATCAAACTGAAGGACTAGACCATGAGCGTATTTGACGAAGATCTGTTTCTGAAAGGGCTCGAACAGCGCAAAACTACGCTGGGGGCTGAATATGTCGAAAAGAACTTGGCTACAGCAGATGATTTCACTCGCCCGTTTCAGGAGGCCATGACCGCGTGGTGTTGGGGCTTTGGCTGGGGGGATGACGTGATCGACGCAAAGACCCGGTCGATGATGAACCTCTCGATGATTGGCGCACTAGGCAAAATGACTGAATGGGAGACCCACTGCCGCGGGGCCATCAATAATGGCGTCACCAAAGAAGAAATCCGCGCAATTGTTCACGTGATTGGAATTTATTGCGGCGTGCCGCAGGCGTTGGAGTGCTTCCGTGTGGCCAAGAAGGTGCTGGAGGAGAGTTAGAAGGCGCGAGCGCTCAACCTTACACTGGCGGTCTCGCACCACAACGCCGCATCACTCAAACATAGTGGTCCTATTCTATACCGGTGTGTGGCCCCTCTTTGCTCCGGGATTGATATCCGACGAACCAACAATTCAGTTGGTTCAAGCGGAAGGTCTAATGGACGTACACTTTCACACGGACGAATAGAACCAAGATTCAAAAGGAGGGGTACATGCCCCTCCATATTTGTTGCTCACCTCGGTTCGGACATTGGTGCGCAGTACAGCATCGATCTAGATGAGCTCTGAGCAGGCATCGGGGCGTTTAGTGCCCTGAATGCAGGGCGTACGTCAGCTTCTATAGCTCAGCGCTCAGGTACGCCTGCAAGCCATCAACAGCAATCTCGATCAGGTCCAGCGCTCCATCGAAATCGCGGGTATAGTACGGATCGGGCACGTGATCGGCACCGGAATGTGGCGCGAAATCGGTTAGCAGGCGGACAGGAGTATCGCTGCCATCGGGGCGCAGGTCTTCGATATTGGCGATATTGTCCGCATCCATACCGATGATCAGATCGAAGCGGTGGAAATCCTCGGCCACGAACTGGCGGGCGCGCAGGTCGCTGAGGTTAATATCGCGGGCGCGGGCGGCTTTTTGCATTGGGCCATAGGGCGGATCACCGATATGCCAACCCGATGTTCCGGCGCTGTCGGTTTGGTGATGGCCCGCGCGGGCGCGAAAAACGCCCTCGGCTGCCGGAGAGCGGCAGATATTGCCCAGGCAGACGAAAAGGATACGGTGTGTCATGGGAATGGGTGTAGCGCGTGAGGCGGCCATGGAAAAGATCGTCATTCTGACTGGAGCCGGAATTTCCGCCGAAAGCGGGCTGGGCACGTTCCGCGAAGAAGGCGGTCTGTGGGCGCAGCACCGGATCGAGGATGTCGCAACGCCCGAAGGCTTCGCCCGCAATCCGGCACTGGTGCATGGGTTTTACAATACCCGCCGGGTGCAGGCCGCCAAGGCACAGCCCAATGCCGCACATCGGGCGCTTGCCCGGCTGCAGAAGCGATGGCCCGGCGAAGTGGTCATCGTCACGCAGAATGTCGACAGCCTGCATGAGGCAGGCGGGGCTGCACAGGTGCTCCATATGCATGGCACGCTGGCCGGTGCCCTATGTGGAGTTTGCGGGCACCGCTGGACCTCGCCACCCGAGATGGAGGTACACGAGCCTTGCCCAGCCTGCTTTCAACCGACGGCCCGACCCGATGTGGTGTGGTTTGGTGAGATGCCCTATTTTATGGATGAAATTTACGATCACCTGGCTGAAGCCGCACTGTTCGCCTCTATCGGCACTTCGGGTCAGGTTTATCCAGCGGCGGGTTTTGCGCAAGAGGCACGGGCCGGAGGTGCGCGAACGATAGAATTGAACCTTGAACCTTCCGCTGGGGCGTCCGTCTTTGATGAGACACACCTCGGGCCTGCTACCGAGGTGATCCCGCGTTGGGTCAATGAAATGTTGGTACGGGGCAGCACGCGATAGGGGCAGACAGAACAGCGCTTTCGCGTCTATGGTGCTGAAAACAATAATGCTGAGTGAGTTCATGACAGATCTACCACCCAAAGACGGAGAAATCCTTGACGATAGCAGCATCAACGCGCGTGACACCTTAAGCGAGAATCTTGCCAACCTGTGGTGGACCTTCTTGCTGCGCGGAATTCTGGCCGGTCTGATCGGGATTGCGGCGCTGTTCTGGCCCACCAGCAGTATCTCAGTATTGCTGCGGCTGGTGGGGGCGCTGCTTATTTTGGATGGTGCGCTCACCTGGCTTGGGTTTGGGCGACGTGGGCTGGTTGGAGGCTTTGGCATCGGGGCTGCTCTGATCGGATTGATACTATTGATCTGGCCGCAGGGAGTGGCGTGGCTGGCCTTTACGCTGATGGGGGCGATGGCGTTATTCGTGGCCATAGGCTCCTTCATGGCCCTGCCTCAGATGCACCCACAGGATCCCGAGCGTGCAACGGTGCGAAATTCAGGTATCTTTGCCCTCATCATCGGGCTGGTGCTTATATTCTGGCCCGGCAGCGGAATGGTGGCTTTGGGTTGGGCAATTGCTTTCTTTGCGTTGACCTCAGCCATCGTGATGTTCTTTCTGGCCGCACGGTTCAAAAATGCGGGTGATCGGTTGGGAATGAAAACTGTCAACCGCTAGCAATATAGGCCGGGCATTGTCCGGCCTAATGCCTTGATGATGGCTGATGAAACGGCGGATTAGTTCGAATGCGAGTGGTCGCGTGAGCCGTGCCCGCCCTGATCCTACCGCTCCAAATCTACCGGGATTTCTACAACAACCTCTCCGGCCTGTTCAAAAATCAGCGTCACCGCCACAGAAGATCCCTGTTCAAATGGCGCATTGAGTCCCATGAACATGACATGGTCACCGCCACGTTTCAGCAGGTGGGTTTCACCTGCCGGTATGGCAAATCCTTCTTCGACATGGATCATCTGGGCAACGCCGTTTTCATCAACTTTGTGGGTGTGAAGCTCAACACGTCCTGCCACATCCGATTTGACGCCGATCAGGCGGTCATTGGTATCGCTGTGGTTTTCGATTACCATGAAGGCGGCACCGGCCTTGGCAGATTTACCTGAGGACCGCGCGTAGGCATCGTCAACAACGATAGCATCGGCAGCCATGGCGCCTGAGGTGAATGAAAGCGCAGCCAAAGTTGCGAGCAAAGTGGATTTGAGGGTCATTGCGACTCTCCTTACGTAAATGTCTGATTTTGTTAGATGTCTAATTCAGACAGAGATCGGAGGAGCGCGGGCAGGATGCCGTGGCAAGGGGGCCGAAATCAAATCCGCCGAGCGTAGTGGTGGAGCGGGCAACGCCCTGGACGGAGCCAAAGGCAGGGCAGCGCGCGCGTCGTGTACAGCACCCAGCAGGCTAAGCGCATAGTCCGGACAGTAATGCGGCGCACGTGTCGGTTGACCTTCGTCATCCATATACACAACCACAGGCCCGGTCCCGGTGCACAGAACCATCTGCCCCACCGCGCGATCAATGCCGCGCGATGCCGCAAGGCCCTGCCCCGTGACAATTACGAGCAGGGACAGCGCATAAGGCAGTATCTGGCGGAAAATGTCTTTCATCCTAGCCCGAGATATACGCCTGAGTTTCTATACGCTTCAAGCGAGAAGGCCAGGCTGAGACAGAATGGCCCGGTTCAAGATTTGGGTGGTTTTGCCGGGTCGGCGTTCATACTCGTATGTAGACGATTCACCCGACGTTGCATCCGCGTGCATCGAACCACTGCCGCCGCAAGTGAAGCTGGCAAAAAAGACAATAAATTTGTTACTCGAAACTGCATGATGACCCCCCAGAATCAACAATATGCATAAACATATATTGATCTCATCAAGGCTTCTGTGAACAAAGTCACGGAGAGGCTCACTTTGTTGGCTTTTTGAAAACAAAAGACAGGTCCACTGCAATCATCACCGACAAAAAAGCCCCGCATCCAAGGATGCAGGGCTGAATATTTGTGTGTCGGTAAGACTTACGCCGAAGCTTGCGCTTTGGCGATTTCCTTCTTCACTTTCAAGGCGTTCGCCGACAGTTCGTCATCCTTGGCTTTCGCCAGAAATGCATCCAGACCACCGCGGTGGTCTACCGAGCGCAGGGCTGCCGCCGAGATGCGCAGCTTTACGCCGCGGCCCAAGGTTTCCGACTGCAGGGTAACGTCGTTCAGGTTGGGCAGAAAACGACGACGAGTTCTGTTTTTGGCGTGGCTGACATTGTTGCCAGTCATCGGGCCTTTTCCGGTCAGTTCGCAACGGCGCGACATGGTTTCTTCCTTTGTTTCTGGAGGCCGGGTACAAGACCCGCGGCCAAATCACAAGGGGCGCAACCCGAAGTCGCGCCCGAAAACTGGTTGGATGCGTGTAGTGGGAATCACGCGAAGGGTCAAGACGGGTGCGACGAAATCTTTATCCCGAAGTCGTTTTCCATTGTGGCGCCAGCTTCCGACCGCTGCAATAGAGGTTTGTTGTTCTTCAGATGGCGCGAGATCAACTGTGTCTGCAAACGCCCACGCGGGATCAGGCGGGCCGGATCGGTGCGATAATCTAGTTCGGCCAACTCCGGGAAGATTTCGAATACTTCACGTCTCGCCGCAACACTAAGAGATTTTAACGCTTCGCGGCCGGTATAAAGGCTTTCGGTCGGGGTGTTTTCAGCAAAAATCACTTGATGGCGATCAAACAGCAGGTGAAAATACTCAACGTTTTCGACGCTTTGATCAACGTAGATATCCGGCATCGCAGTGAGCTTGATGGCCGGAATCAAAACCTCGTTCGTGCCGAACATACGTTGGGCGATCTTTGAGTGCACCAGCATCCGGTGCTGGCGCGAGACCAGCAGATCACGATGAGGCAGCCCCTCTCCCAATGCACCTGCAAGAATGCGCACAGGCCAGAGTCTGGGGTTGGCCTCAAGCTGGGGGCGGTCAAATTCGCGCCGTCCGATCCAGCGGATCGGGTGCAGGCCCTGCCCCAGCGTGGGGATCAGGTCACCGGTGCGCAGCGACTGGATCGTAGTCTGGCCGTGCTGCGTCGTTACCAATGTATCGCGCGTGAAACAGGGCATGCCTGATCCGTTCTCAAACGCCGAATAGGTGACAGTTATTCCGGATGGCAGGGTGAATGTGCCGCTTGAGATCGAGTATCCGACCCCATCTTCAACCGTAATCACCCCGAAGGTATCGTCCGTGATAACAGTGCCCTCGGGCAGGTTCAGCGTATCGGTTCCGCTGCCGCCTCGAATGTCGCCTGTCACCGTGGTGCTGATGAAATTTATCGTGTCATCGCCGCCGCCGAGCCGGATATTGCCCACGGTTGACCCGCTGACATCAACCGTGTCCGCATCGGACCCGCTGGCGATGCGCCCGCCGACCGTGCTGTTGGTGACAGTGATCGTGTCGATACCTGCGTTGCCCAGGACGTTGTTGGCAATGGTACTATCGGTGATGGTGATATCGTCATCGCCGCCACGGCCCCGGATATTATCAATCGGGGTCCCCTGCGGCGTGCCATTCAACGTACCGTTGTCATTTGTGACATCGATATTGTCGTCGCCGTTGGTGCCATTGATATTGGGCATTCTGACGTGTCCCGTTCCTCGGAGAATCCGGGCATGATCCGAGCTGACTAAGCCCTTTCTCAACCCGGTTCAAACGCAGCTACTCACACTCTAACACAGCAATATATGCAACGATAATACACAATTAGCGGTCAGCGCACCAGCCGCGCAAGCATCATATCGCCCGAGTGTTACGTGTCGGACAGCCCGGCGAGGATTTGTTCGGCCGCCGCCGACGGGCTGAGACGGCCCGCACTGACCTGCGTGCCCAGATCGCTCATCCGGTCGCGCATCTGTGGCGTCTCGAGTCGCGCCAGCAAGGCGTGGCGCACCTCTTGTTTGAACCAGTATTGCGCCTGTGTGGCGCGGTTCGACGCCCAATGCCCGGCGTCGCGCCGCCATGTGGTCAGGGTCTGCATCTCGTCCCAGGCCTGTTCCAACCCGTGCTCTTCAACAGCTGAAACGGTCATGGCCTTGGGGAACCCTTCGGGGTCTTGCGGGCGTTTGCGCAGCAGACGCAGCGCGCCCGCATAATCAGCGCAGGTGCGGGTGGCAGTCGCTTTCAGGTCGCCATCAGCCTTGTTGATCAGAATCATGTCGGCCATTTCCATGATGCCGCGCTTGACGCCCTGCAACTCATCACCGCCCGCCGGGGCCAGCAGCAGCAGGAACAGGTCAGACATCTCGGCCACCACGATTTCCGATTGGCCCACACCCACAGTTTCAATCAGCACGACGTCAAAACCCGCCGCCTCGCAGAGTGCGATCGCTTCGCGCGTGCGGCGCGCCACGCCGCCAAGGTGGCTCTGGCTGGGGGACGGGCGGATAAAGGCGTTTTTCTCGCGGCTCAGCCGCTCCATGCGGGTCTTGTCGCCCAGAATCGAGCCGCCCGAACGGGCCGAACTGGGATCAACTGCCAGAACCGCAACACGTAGCCCCTGCCCCGTCAGCATCATTCCGAAGCTTTCGATAAAGGTCGATTTGCCGACACCTGGCGTGCCA
Source organism: Ruegeria sp. G2 (assembly GCF_056533505.1). Taxonomy (NCBI): domain Bacteria; kingdom Pseudomonadati; phylum Pseudomonadota; class Alphaproteobacteria; order Rhodobacterales; family Roseobacteraceae; genus Ruegeria; species Ruegeria sp. G2. Next base: position 142,231 of record NZ_JBQFON010000008.1, read on the forward strand.
GACAGTCCAATTCGCAGCGCCTGCCGCCCGACACCAGCCAACCGATCGAGCAAGGCCGTGGCTTGCGCTCGGTGGTCATCACGCCCGCTTTCGACCAGCGTGATCGCTCGGGCCAGTGCCCTGCGCTCTCCGTTCAAGATCCTGTCGCCAAGCTCGGCAATGTTCATCGGTCGGTCCCCGGTTGGAATTTGCCATAGATGAGAGGTGATGACCCGGTTTGTCCAGCCCCAACTCGGGCCCGGAGCGGCGATGCTGGACCTTGGCCGAGGCTTTGGCGATAAGGCGATATGACCCGGTTGCCCATTGATGACGCCATTCCCGATCTTCTGAACGCCTTGCGAACGCATGGGCGCGCGGTGCTGCAGGCGCCTCCGGGTGCGGGTAAAACGACCCGCGTGCCGCTTGAGATGCTGCATGCAGGCCTTGGCGATGGTCGAATCGTGATGCTTGAGCCACGTCGACTGGCCGCGCGGGCCGCTGCAGAGCGCATGGCTGAGACTTTGGGTGAACCTGTGGGTCAGACCGTCGGCTACCGCGTACGTGGGGACGTGAAAATTTCAAAGGCGACGCGCATTGAGGTTGTGACCGAGGGCATTTTGACCCGTATGCTGCAATCCGAACCGGATTTACCAGGCGTGGGGGCAGTAATTTTCGATGAATTCCACGAGCGTTCGTTGAACGCCGATCTGGGGCTGGCCTTATGCCTTGAGGTGGCAGGAGCGCTTCGGGGCGATCTTATCCTGCTTGCAATGTCTGCGACACTGGATGCCGAACCGGTGGGGCGGTTGATGGATGCGCCGCTCATCACTTCCGAGGGGCGCAGCTATCCGGTTGAAACCCGTTGGCTTGACCGACCTCTGGGTGCACAGGCTCGACGCTTGGATGCGCTTATTGATCTGGTTGTGCAGGCCGAGCGGGAAACTACAGGTGGAGTGCTGGTTTTCCTGCCCGGCGAACGGGAAATCAGGCGCGCCGAGGTCGCTTTGACACGCCGACTGCCCAACGACTGCACGGTACACCCTCTTTTTGGTGCCCTGCCATTTGCCACCCAACGCGCAGCAATTGCACCCGTGACGACAGGCCGCAAGGTCGTGCTGACGACATCGATTGCTGAGACCTCGTTGACCATACCCGATATCCGCGTGGTGGTGGATATGGGCCAAGCGCGGCGCGCACGGTTCGATCCAGGTTCTGGCATGTCGCGGCTGGTGACCGAGCGGGTAACACGGGCCGAGGCCACTCAACGTGCGGGCCGTGCAGGCCGGGTAGCCGAAGGCGTGTGCTACCGGCTGTGGTCTAAGGGCGAAGAAGGCGCACTGCTCGCATACCCACCTGCTGAAATCGAAGCCGCCGACTTGACCGGAATGGCGCTGGAGCTCGCGCTCTGGGGCGCGGAGCCGGGTGATCTTGCGTTCCTGACTTCGCCACCTGAGGGCGCATTGACCGAGGCACGATCCTTGCTAACCATGCTCGACGCCTTGGACAGCAAGGGCCGGATTACGGAACACGGGCGCGCGTTGGCTGCGTTGCCGCTGCATCCACGTCTCGCGCATATGTTGGTGCGTGCGGGCCGCGAGGCCGCCCCCTTAGCGGCGCTGATGGCAGATCGAGATCCGCTGCGTGGCGCGCCGGTTGATCTGTCGTTGCGGCTCGAGGCGTTGCGGGATATCCGCAAGTTTCGGCACAATCGCGTCTGGCAAGTCAACGAGGGCGCGCTGGACCGGATCAATACCGAGGGAAAACGATTGCGTGCGCAAGCGCAGGGCTCTGGCGATCTGAGCCCTGCGGCGACGGCAGCCCTGGCCTATCCGGACCGCATCGCACAGCGGCGCAGGGGCGATACCCCCCGCTATGTCCTCTCGGGCGGTAAGGGCGTGGTGCTGGAGGCTGACGACACCTTGGCAACAGCTCCTTATCTGGTGGTCACCGACACAGACGGCAACCCGCGCGAGGCCCGCGTACGCATGGCCGCGCAGATTTCCGAGGGCGAAATCCGCGATTTATTCGGCGATCAGATTGAATGGCTCGATAGTTGCGAATGGTCCAAGCGCGAACGCCGTGTCGTGGCCCGACGGCAGGAACGCTTCGGGGCGATCACCCTGGATGACCGAATTTGGAAAGACGTACCCGAGGACGCTGTGGCTCAGGCAATGCTGGTCGGGGTGCGTGATCTGGGAATACGGCTTCAGGGGGCCTCGGCAAGGTTGGCAGCGCGGGTCGAGTTGGTTCGAGCTGCAGGTGTTGACCTACCCGATTGTTCGGAAGGGGGTCTTATGGACGCGCTGGAGGACTGGCTGCTGCCTACGCTCTCGGGCGTACGCAGCGCCGAAGACTGGAAGCGTTTTGACCTGTTACCAGCACTGCGCGCCCGGCTGGATTGGGCACAGACGCAAGAGCTGGACCGCCGCGCGCCAGGATCGTTTGTAACTCCGCTGGGACGCAAGCTGCCAATCGACTATGGCGGTGCGGTGCCCGAGATTTCGGTGCGATTGCAAGAGGTGTTCGGTGTGACCCAACACCCGGTGATCGGTGGTGAACCCTTAAAGATCACACTACTGTCACCGGCGCAGAGACCGATACAGATCACCCGCGATCTACCAGGGTTCTGGGCTGGGTCTTATGCGGACGTGCGCAAGGATATGCGGGCGCAATATCCCAAACATCCCTGGCCTGAAGATCCAACACAGGCCGACCCGACTCTGCGTGCGAAACGCCGAAAGACCTGAGGTCGAACTCGGAATTCATGTGAAATCAAAAATCCATGCTGAATTCGCCCCTTAAAACGGCAAAAAACACACATAATGAACTGCAATTCGGCCAAAATTGCTCAACAAGGTAGGGGCGTATTGTTTAATCTGCGGTACATAATTATGTAATCTTCTCTGACAACATTGAGTGACGCCCATTTAAACGTCCAAGAAGGCCGAGCATGACGAAATGGATACGCAACATCTGGGAAGAGGTCGCGCGACCGTTATTCCGGCGCCCGAACCGGGTGCAGGTTGCGGCGCTATGCACGCGGGGCACAGAGTCTGGCGATGATGTATTACTGATCACCAGCCGCGGAACCGGACGTTGGATTATTCCAAAAGGCTGGCCCATTGATGGCCTTAACGGCCCCGAGACTGCGTTGCAGGAAGCATGGGAGGAAGCTGGGGTTCAGGCGACGGATGTACCGAAGGAACCGATCGGCCAATACTCTTATGACAAGACATTGAACGACGGCACGGCGCAGCATGTGGTCACCAGCGTATATCGTGTTCAGGTGACGAATCTGGCCGACGACTATCCTGAGGCCAATCAGCGCGAACGCTGCTGGGTTTCGCCCAAAGTGGCGGCTGGACGGGTGCAGGAGCCTGAATTGCGCGAACTGCTGCTGCAAATGTAACAATTACGTATATTTCTCATGACAAAGGTTGCCGCTATCGACGGAACAGGGTAGCGGCGGGCGTCAAATCGAACGGCCTGTGAAAACCGATGTCTGATCTACCACCCAAAGCTCGCTGGCACGCGCTCGACAGCGACCTCCACCGCATTTCTCGTCTTGAGTATGCCAATGCACATGTGGCGCGCCCGCTGCTGGCGCCCGGTATCGCGCTCGTCTTTATCGCTCTGGCAGGTTTGGCCGCCGCAGTTATGTTTGGTCGCGCCGATGGCGGATTAATCGTTGTCGCCGCTGCAGCCTTCGGGGCCTATATGGCGATCAACATCGGTGCCAACGACGTCGCCAACAATATGGGACCGGCGGTTGGTGCAAATGCACTGACAATGGGTGGCGCGATTCTGATCGCCGCAATTGCCGAAAGTGCTGGCGCACTGCTCGCGGGTGGAGACGTGGTTTCGACCATCTCCAAAGGGATCATCGATCCAATGTCGGTGCAAAACAGTGATGTCTTCATTTGGGCGATGATGGCTGCACTGATATCTTCCGCGTTGTGGGTAAACTTAGCCACCTGGGTGGGCGCGCCTGTTTCAACCACGCATTCGGTCGTAGGGGGCGTTATGGGCGCCGGCATCGCTGCTGCCGGGCTTGGTGCCGTAAGCTGGGGCACGATGAGCGCAATTGCCGCGAGCTGGGTTATCTCACCCGTGTTGGGTGGCGTGATCGCTGCGGGATTTCTGGCGCTGATCAAACACAAGATTCAGTACCAGGACGATAAAATCGCAGCCGCACGTCGCTGGGTTCCCATTCTGGTCGCCTTGATGGCCGGGGCTTTTGCCACCTACCTTTCGGTCAAGGGCCTGAAACGCATCGTCAAAATCGATATTGAGTTCGCCCTGCTGATCGGGCTGGCCTCGGGCGGATTGATCTGGGCCGCGACCGTGCCTTGGGTGCGACGGAAATCCGAAGGCCTTGAGAACAGAACCCGGTCGCTGAAAACGCTGTTTGGTTTGCCACTGGTGATTTCCGCAGGGTTTTTGAGCTTCGCCCATGGCGCAAACGATGTGGCCAATGCGGTGGGTCCGCTGGCCGCGATCGTCCATACTGCCGAATTCGGAGATTTTGCATCAAAAGTGTCAATCCCGACATGGGTCATGGTAATCGGAGCCTTTGGCATCTCTTTCGGTTTGTTCCTGTTTGGGCCCAAGCTGATCCGCATGGTAGGCAGCCAGATCACCAAATTGAACCCCATGCGCGCGTTCTGTGTTGCGCTTTCAGCAGCGATTACAGTTATCGTAGCCAGTTGGCTGGGCTTACCCGTCAGCTCAACCCATATCGCAGTTGGGGCCGTGTTTGGCGTGGGGTTCTATCGAGAATGGCATGCAGAACGGCGCTGGAAATATTCGAACCTTCAACGACCCGCTGAACTGCGTCTTGCACGGGAAGAGCGTCGGCGGCGCAAGTTGGTACGGCGATCCCATTTTATGACGATCGTAGCAGCGTGGGTAATCACAGTTCCCGCAGCCGCAGCCCTGTCGGCAGTTATCTTCTGGCTGCTGACCGCATTTGGTTGATCGGGGGTATTACCTGATCGACCGCAAGTGGCCCGCGCGGTGCTTGATGAATAAGGCCGCAGATGTGGCTGTTGATCGGAGTTGGGATCGCGTGAATTTGCCCGAGCTTGATGATTTCGCCTTGCAGACTGTCGATTTCGGTCGGGCGACCCTCCATCAGATCGTAGGCCATCGAGGTACGCGCGTTAGGGTCGATGGTAAGCATCTTTGCTGCAATCCGCGAAAAGATTGGTGTTGGCAACCGCAGTAGATGCGGGGTCGTCCATGCTGGCAGTGGCGTCGTTGAGGCGACTTCGATTCCCGCGGCTTTCAAAACGCGCAAAGCCTCGGCCATTTGATCGGCCATCAAGCAACGCCAGCTTCGATCAAGCAGTTGGTTTTGCAGGGTCAGACCTGATAACGCGTTCAGTGCATTGTTGAGATTGATCACCAGTTTGCCCCATTGCACCGCCTCGATCCGGTCGCTTTCGGTGACGGGCAAATCCGGGGTACTGAGATGCAGCGCGAGATCACCCGGACCTTGTTCGATGACGATGTCGCCTGAAGTGGCGCGATGATAGGACGCAGTATTGGTTGGCACCACATTGAAGGGCACCATTCCGGCCCGCACGTCGCGGCCGTCAAGGACCGCGCGTAGTGCGCGGGTGTTTTCCAGGCCGTTTTGCCAGGACACAATCGGGGCATTCGCCGGCGCGTGCGCCGCAATCAACGCTGCCATCTCGGCTGTTGCGCCAGATTTAACCGTGACGATGACCAATTCAGCGCCCTCTAAGCAGGCGGGATCTTCGCTGAGCGTCAATTTCGCGGTGGGCACATGGCAGTCCAGATCTGCGAAATCGGTGACGGTCAGTCCCTGTTCGCGGATCGGTTGCAGCACGCGGGCGCGGCCCAGCAGCGTGACCGCGTGGCCCGCATCTGCCAACAATGCACCGCAATAACAGCCTATGCTGCCTGCGCCCGCGATGACGATTCTCATTGAACTCCTCCGCTGTGGCCCAATGATCACCGGGATGGTTCAGCTGCGCCAGAGTGACGTCAAGTCATACACGCGCCAACCGTGGCCGGGTACGTTCAAGCTCGTCTGGGATGGTAATGAATTCCTGATCGTCCCCGGGCGGAAGATGGAACGCACCGTTGGCCCAGTCGGCGGTGTTCCATTCGCGCGTAGCGGTTTCGATCTTTTCCTTTGAGGACGAGACGAAATTCCACCAGATGTAGCGATCCTCGCTCAGGGTTGCGCCGCCCAGCAGCATCAATCGCGCACCCAAAGGCCCCGCCCTGATCGAGAGCTTGTCACCGGGCCGAAACACCATCATACGCCCTTCGTCAAAGGTATCACCGGCTACCTCGACCGAGCCTTGCGTGACATAAACACCCCGATCCTCGTGATCGTCAGGCAATGGAAAAGATGCGCCGGGGTCCAGTTGCACGTCGACATAGAAGGTCTCGGACAACATGGTCACCGGGCTGGTTTCACCAAAGGCGGCGCCAAGGATCAGGCGGGCGCTGACACCCTTGTCTTCGATATGGGGCAGCGCGCCCTGCTTGTGATGCTCGAAGTCAGGGGCCATGTCCTCATAGGCTTCTGGCAGCGCGAGCCAGGTCTGGATGCCGAACAGGTTGTGACGTTTGCCGCGCGTTTCTGCGCTCGTGCGTTCGGAATGTGTTACACCACGGCCCGCGACCATCCAGTTGACCTCACCGGGGTGAATCATCTGGTGAGTACCGAGGCTGTCACGATGTTCGAACTCTCCCTGATACAGATAGGTTACGGTGCCCAGCCCGATATGAGGATGCGGCCGCACATCAATGCCACTGTCGGTAATGAATTCGGCAGGGCCAATCTGATCAAAGAAGATGAATGGGCCAACGAGCTGACGCTTGACCGAGGGCAGCGCGCGACGCACCTCGAACCCGCCCAGATCTCGCGCACGTGGGATGATCAAGGTTTCGAGAGCATCTTTTTCGGAGGCGCATTCGGGATTATGGGTGGGGTTCCAACTCATTCCAGATCTCCATTTTTTCAGTTCCATAAGACGCGTTCATGTTTGCCAATCTGAATGTATTGGGAAAACATCGCAAGAAAAGTGCATTTTCGCACAATGATCGTGAAGTCCTTGGAACGACTTGCGGATACTCACCAAGGCGTGGAACGGAGCACCTGATACTCACCTTCGCCGACTCTCGGAATCATGAACAATCGTGCTATCCTTAGAAATCGGGTGTCGCCGGATCAGGGAAGCCGGTCCAAGATGAGGTTCAGCCGACAGGAGTGGATGCAATGACCCGACTCGAAATCAATCGCCGCAAGTTTATTGCGACAGGGGTTGGCACAATTGTAGCCGGTTTGACCGGCGTCATCACACCTGCGCACGCCTCTGGTCTTGCGCCGACACCGTCGATGCGGGGCGGGTCGAACAACTATCGACCCGGCGCGCCGATCGTGGAGCGCATCGGCGGTGGCGGGTTTTGGATGACCGGCACCGTGCGGCGTGCGGGTGACGGAGCCCCCCTGCCCGGTCAACGCATCCAGATCTGGGCCCATACAACCGAAGGGCATGAACGCGATCAGCGCAGCCATGGGGCGACACTCACCGATGCGAACGGAGAGTTCCGGTTGGAAATGCCTCAGATTGTGCCCGCCTTTGGTCAACCACACGGGCATTTGGCCTATGACAGCGGTGAATTTGAGACGGTATTCCTGCGCCCAGTGATGTCGAGCGCGAAGGACAAGACCCTTGCCGCACATTTTGTCTTGCAGCCTGTCTGACGGGTGTTAAGGCAAGCTGCGATCTGGGCGGCATTGGTTGCCACACTTCTTATACCGGTCATAGCAGCGGCTTTCAGCCCGTATCTGGCGTGGCGTGAGCCGATTTACATCCTCGCCGGTTTTGCGGGCATCATCGGGATGTGCCTTCTTCTCCTGCAACCCTTGTTGGCCGGGCGTTGGTTGCCCGGGCTTTCTCCGGTTAACAGTCGCCATTGGCACAGGCGGTGTGGCTTGGCCCTTGTCGTAAGCATTGTGATCCATGTGATCGGCTTGTGGATCACAAGCCCGCCTGACGTCGTGGACGCATTGCTTTTTGTGTCTGCAACACCTTTTTCGACATGGGGAGTCACCGCCATGTGGGCGGGTTTTGCGGCAGCGGCAATGGGGGTTTTACGGCAACGCCTAAGCTTGCGGTTTCGGGTCTGGCGCCTGGGCCATGCAGGGTTGGCCATAGTGACCATTCTGGGTAGCGTCATTCACGCACTGCTGATTGAGGGCACGATGGAGATCATGACCAAGTTCGCATTGTGCGTTCTGGTGGTTCTGGCGTGCCTCACAACGCTTGTCAGATTGCGGGTTTGGGATGTGAAACAGCGCGGCTAGACGCCGCATGCGCGTTCCGGGGATGCGTCAGACTGATAGGCGCTTGGCATATGTGGCGCGGTTCAATTCGACATCCTGCACGGTGATGCTGCCGACCGTGGGCGCAGCCTCGGCCAGAACATTCATGATGATGGCATTCAACTCGGCTCGCGTCGCCTCATCCCGGCCTTGCATCAGCAAAAGCGTGGCATGGACGAAAGTCTGCGGTTCGGTTCCGATGCGAGAAAACGGAACCGGAGTGGCGCGGATTTTGAGCGTTGGCGGGTCAAACTCTTCATGCCCGGCGAGAACCGAGTAAAGCTGCTCGCAGATGGCTTGAAAATCATGAGACTGTTCAAGACCAGCAGAGAATTCAAGTGTGACGTGTGGCATGAGAAGCTCCGAGAATTAAGAGAGCCATGTGGCTCTCTCGGTACTTGCTTGCGAACCTCAGACGCCCAGGCACCAGCGCATGACCGCCTTTTGCGCATGCAGACGGTTCTCGGCCTCATCGAAGATCACCGAGTTTGGGCCGTCCATGACCTCGGACGTGGCCTCTTCCTCGCGGTGGGCGGGCAGACAGTGCATAAACAGCGCGTCGGGTTTGGCATGCGCCATCAGCTCGGCGTTGACCTGATAAGGGCGTAGCATGTTGTGGCGGCGCTCCTTGGCGGACTGGCTGTCGTGCATCGACACCCAGGTATCGGCGACCACCAGATCGGCGCCCTCAACCGCTTTGTGCGGGTCCCGTTCGATCACGACCTTCGAGCCCTGCTGGCGGGCGAGCCCCATGAACTCTTCTTCCGGGTCTAGCTGGGCCGGGCCGGTGAAGGTGAAATCAAACCCGAATTGACCGGCAGCATGCAGGAAAGAGGCGCAGACATTGTTGCCATCACCGGTCCAGACGACCTTTTTGCCTTTGATCGGACCGCGATGTTCCTCGAACGTCAGTACGTCAGCCATGATCTGGCACGGATGGGTGCGGTCGGTCAGGCCGTTGATGACGGGCACGTCCGAATATTCCGCCATCTCGGTCAGGATGGTTTCATCGAAGGTCCGGATCATGATCATGTCGACATAGCGCGACAACACGCGGGCCGTATCGGCGATGGTTTCGCCGTGACCCAGCTGCATGTCCTTGCCCGACAGCACCATGGTCTGCCCGCCCATCTGGCGCACGCCCACATCAAAGGATACGCGGGTGCGGGTTGAGGGCTTTTCGAAGATCAGAGCCACCATGCGATCCTTCAGCGGCTGCTCATCATCCGGCGCGGCTTTGGAACGGCCAAGGCGGGCCTGTTTCATGGCACCGGCCTGATTGATCATACCCCGCAAGGCGGTTGCGTCGGTTTTGTGGATATCAAGGAAGTGGTTCATTTTATTTCACTTTTCAATCAGGCACATTCAGGCCGAAGCCATTGCGTTTTCAACTTGCGCCGCAGCCTTGTCGAGGCGGATCATGGCCTGGGCGATATCATCCTCAGTCAGGGTTAGCGGGGGCAGCAGGCGGATCACATTGTCGGCAGCAGGAACGGTGATGACTTCGTTGTCATAACCTGCGTTGACCACGTCGATATTGGTCGACTTGCATTTGAGGCCAAGCATCAGTCCTGATCCACGCACCTCTTCGAACACCTCGGGGTGATCCGCGATCAGGCCTTCAAGTTTCTGACGCAGAAGGCCTGCCTTGCGGTTGACACCTTCGAGGAAAGCGGGTGTCGCGACCTGATCGATCACCGCGCAGCCCACGGCGCAGCCGAGCGGGTTACCGCCATAGGTCGAGCCGTGGGTGCCTGCGGTCATACCGCTGGCAGCCTCTTCAGTAGCGAGAACAGCACCCAGAGGGAAGCCACCGCCGATACCCTTGGCGACCATCATGATATCCGGTGTGATACCGGCCCATTCATGGGCGAAAAGCTTGCCGGTGCGGCCCACGCCACACTGAACTTCGTCGAGGATTAGCAAGAGGCCGTTGTCATCGCAAATCTGGCGCAGGGCCTTAAGCTCGGCGTCGGGGACTGGGCGAATGCCGCCTTCACCCTGAACCGGCTCGATCATGATCGCGGCAGTATTCTCGTTGATCGCATTGGTGACGCCATCGAGATCTCCGAATGTCAGGTGCACGAAGCCGGGCAGTAGCGGGCCAAAGCCTTTGGTCATCTTCTCGGACCCTGCGGCAGCGATACCTGCCGAGGAACGGCCATGGAAGGAGCCATCGAAAGTGATGATCTCGACCTTCTCGGGCTGACCTTTGTCAAAGAAATACTTGCGCGCCATTTTCACGGCCAGTTCGCAGGATTCCGTGCCGGAATTCGTAAAGAACACCGTGTCGGCAAAGGTATGTTCGACCAGCTTGTCGGCCAGCGCCTGTTGCTGCGGGATGTTGTACAGGTTCGAGACATGCCACAGCGCATGCGCCTGATCGGTGAGCGCGGCCACCAGCGCCGGATGGGCATGGCCCAGCGCGTTCACGGCGATACCGGCGCCAAGGTCCAGGAAACGTCGGCCATCCGCCTCGGTCAGCCAGGCGCCATCGCCCTTCACGAAAGTCAGGGGCGCGCGATTATAGGTCGGCAGAACGGACGGGATCATCGGATCATCCTTTTCGAATAGCTTGAGCCCTGTGAGTGATACACCGGGGCCATGGTCGTCAACTGATTTGGTGGAGTTTGCGCGGATTTGCACAGCGCAATTAGATCAAACGGGCCGGTTACGCGGTTTGGCGTCGGCGTCGGAGGCGCAGGATATGTGCGGTTTTGATCATGCGGGCCGTATAGCGGTGTGCGTTTAGTCTGAAAACCCCGTTTTTGCGAATGAAGCAAAAAATCATTCTGAGACTGGGATTTGCTGCTTGCCATTTGCCCTGCGCTAACGCACGGGTGGGCTATGACACAGATACGTCAGAATCCTGCCCTTGCGGCCCTGTTGATTCTTGTGGCCAGCGCCATACTGGCAGGCACCACATTACTAGCCAAGGCGCTGGGCACAGATGTTCTTGGGCCTGCGCTGAATCCAATGCAGATCAGCCACGGGCGGTTCTTGTTTGCATTTCTGGTGATCGTCACGACCGTTGGAATCCTGCGTCCGCGCCTCGGGCGTGTCCATTGGGGCCTGCATGTCGGGCGGACGAGTTTTGGCTGGCTTGGGATTACGTTGATGTTCGCCTCGGTTGCGTTCATCCCGATTGCGGATGCGACGGCAATATCCTTCCTGAACCCGGTCTTTGCAATGGTGCTGGCGATCCCGCTGCTTAAAGAAGGCGTCGGTCCGTGGCGCTGGATGGCAGCCATTGTAGCGCTGATCGGTGCACTGGTACTGTTGCGCCCAACACCCGCAAGTTTTCAACCCGCCGCCTTGCTAGCCCTAACCGCAGCAGCCGTGATTGGGATGGAGCTGATTTTCATCAAGAAACTCTCTGGTCGCGAATTTCCAATTCAGATCTTGCTGGTCAACAATGCGATGGGGCTGACCATTGCAACGGTCGCGGTCAGCTTTGTGTTCGAAATGCCGACCCCGCAGCAATGGGCGGCCTTGGCGGCGATCGGCGTGTTGATGGCCTGCGCTCAGGCCTGTTTCGTCAACGGAATGGCGCGGGCGGATGCGTCCTTTGTGGCGCCGATCAGCTATGCCACGCTGATATTCGCCGCGCTTTATGATTTCGCTGTGTTTCAGGTTGTCCCGGACAGCGTCAGCATGATCGGATCGGCCATCATCCTAACTGGTGGCCTAATCCTGGTCTGGCGTGAGGCGCGACAGCGTCAGGCCTTGAGCCGATAGCCTGTACGCAACATCTGCCAGGTCAACGCGCCAACCAGCACGGTCGCGCTCGTGCAAATCGACATCCCCAGCCAAGGCGAACTGTCAGAGACACCAATCATGCCATATCGCAACCCGTCGATCAGGTAGAAGATCGGGTTCACATGGCTGAGCCGGTTCAGCACCGGTGGCAGGGCCTCGACCGAATAGAAAGTGCCCGACAGGAAGGCCAGTGGCGTGACGATAAAGTTAGTAATCGCAGCCATCTGATCGAACTTATTGGCAAATATGCCGGCAAAAAGGCCCAGAGCGCCCATGAAAGCCCCGCCCAGTACCACGAAGGTCAGTGCGATCAACGCGTTTTTCGGCACGATACCCAGAACCAGCGCCATTGCAGTTGCAACGACAAGGGCGATCAGGATACCGCGAACGATGCCGCCAGCCAGATAACCCAGCAGGATTTCCAGCGGCGACAGCGGTGGCATCAGCGTATCCACGATATTGCCCTGCACCTTGGCGATCACCATCGAGGACGAAGTATTGGCAAAGGCGTTCTGGATCACCGTCATCATCATGATGCCGGGAGCTAGAAAGGTCAGGAACGGCACCCCCATCACGTCCGACCGGCTGGGGCCGATGGCTATGTTGAAGATCAGCAGGAATAAACCGGCAGTCACCAGCGGGGCCAGTAAGGTCTGCGTCCACACCGCTAAAAACCGCAGGGTTTCGCGCTGCGCCAGCGTATAGAGGCCCATCCAATTCACCGCTCCAAAGCGGTGCGCGTCCTGATCCATGAGATTCTGCATGTCTGCCCCATACCTGATTCGAAGACCGCTTGTAACTCGGGCCGCAGTGTTTAGAATAGGGGGCTGAGACGAATTCCCAAGGCGGCCCGAATCCGGGGCCGCTTTCCGCTTTTGAAAGGCAAATGATGTCCTGGACTGACGAGCGTGTAGAGCTGCTGAAAAAGATGTGGGGCGAGGGCCAGTCGGCCAGCCAGATCGCCAAGGAACTGGGCGGCGTGACCCGTAACGCGGTGATCGGCAAGGTGCACCGTCTGGGTCTGTCGAACCGCGCCACCGGTGCGAGCCCAGCCAAGGCCGAGCCCAAGGAAAAACCGGCCCCCGCGCCAAAGGCCGAGGCCAAGCCCAAACCCGCGCCCAAAACAGAACCGGCCCGCCCGGCGCCTGCCCCGGAAGCGAAACCCGCCGTCCCGGCCCGCCGCCAGATCATTCCTGCCGGTCAGCCGCTGCCACCGCAGCCCTCGGCCAACGAAATCAGTCCCGAGGCGCTGGCCAAGGTCAACGAGGTTGAGAAGAAAGCCAAAAAGCTGACCTTGATGGAGCTGACCGAGAAAACCTGCAAATGGCCCGTCGGCGACCCCGCGACCGAGGATTTCTGGTTCTGCGGCCTGCCGGTTGAGGCGGGCAAACCCTATTGCGAAGCGCATGTGGGCGTGGCGTTCCAGCCAATGAGCTCGCGTCGCGACCGTCGGCGGTAATTGCGAACACAAGAACCTAAACCATTACTAGGGAACGTGAAAAGGGCGCAGGTGTTTCGCCACGCCTCTTACCGGAAGCGCTGCATAGTCGGGAACGACACAAGACGTAACGAGCTCTTACAAAGAAAACACCCTCGCTGAAAACTGCAAGGGTGTTTTAGACTGGAGCGTCGGCTGTGCGGACTTTGCGGTCGTTTGGGACAAACCCTCAAATGGCTGCAGTGTTTGACGAAACGCGACGGGCTATGCGACCCAGGACATTAGCTGATACGCAATAAGTGCGACCAATCCAATTGAGCTAGTCCAACCTAAAAGCGAATAAAAGAACTTAAGACCATCGAGCTTTAGCATCACATAGTCTCCCAATCGCATGTTTCGCTTATGCTTCCAACGATCAAAAATCAGAGGAAAAGCCGCCGCAAGACCGTGAGCCAGCCCGGTAGGGAGTAAGAGCGACATCACTCCGGCACCAAATACACTTACGGCTACTCCTGAGACGGTCCAAGTTTTGTCGAAAGCCTGAGAAACAGCACCCAAAGTGATTGCGGCGGCAAAAACAGACACCAACATCATCAAGAATGCACCTAATCGCTGCATAGGTGTTTCAGGTGATCCCCACGCCCAAAGACACAGAACCTTTTCGAACATTGATTTTAGTAAACCTCATACTGCATCCTAGCCAACTCTTCATAGCAGCCATTCGTTCCGTTCGCAGCATTTGTGGCGAAGGGCTCGAACCTGACATTGAAGTGTCGGTGATCTTGGAACCGCTGGTATATGATTAGCCTTTCACTGCGCCGGATGCGACGGCAAATCCGGCATCGGCACCCAGCCGGGCAGTTCATCGGGTGAGACCGAGACATGCAGCTTTTCTGACCGGTCGCGCCCCACCTTCCGATGCTTGCGCAGCAGGAAGATCTTCCCCCAGCCGCGCCATGTGCCAACCGAGCGAGCGTGCGGGTCGGTGGGGAAACGGTCGCGCCAGCCTTCGGGCAGGGGCAGGCCGTGTAGCTCGGCTTTGTCCAGCATCCAGATCAGGGAGATGTTGCTGAGGGGGCGGGCCTCTTCGAACCCGTTTAGCTGGCCGCCAACATCGCCGTGGGTGCCGCGGAACCAAACCTGCTCGATATGGCCTTTGAAGTCAGGCGTGCATTTCCACAGCACCGGCTCGAACACCTCGCGGGTCTCGTCCAGCGCCATGGCGTGATAGCCGTGGCGGGTGGCAGGGCCAAGCTGGTGGTTGTGGAAGGCATGGCGTTCCTCGGCCCAGCGCCAGAGCAGCGGAAGGCGCAGGCCCAGCGCCTTGACCGTGTCCCAGACGCCGACCATCTCGATGGCGACATCCTCGTGACAGAACTCCCGACGAAAGACCGCCGCCGCTTCGCCATTGGCGTTACATTCATAGTGTCGATAGGCCTGTTTGATATTGCGGACAGTGGCGTGTTCGGCCTTGAGCAACCCGATAGCATCGATCACGCCCGCAAGGCTGCGGACCCCATATGCGCCGCGTGAATAGCCGATGAAAAAGATCTTATCACCGGGTTTGTAACGCGAAGCCAAATAACCATAGGCCCGACGAATCTGACGGTTGATACCCCGCCCCATCATCACGTCCATAGTCGACTTCCAGCTTTCCCACTGCACGCCGGATTCGTAGAAAACCGAAACCTGGCTGCCCATCTCGCAGCACAGACGCAGGGTCTGGCCGGCGTGAGTCTCATAGCCCGGTTCAAGTGTCGACATGGTGCCATCAAGGATGATGACATGGCTGATCGGTTCGCGATGGCGAGTTTCGGCCGAGTGCTCGGACCGCAAGGGCCGTCCGAGCCATCCTAGTACCTTTCTACTCAGCCGCGACAGAACCATGCGTCAACAATTCCCAAACTCTATGAGGTGTGAAAGGCATATCCGCCTGCCGCACCCCGTGATCCCAGAGCGCATCCTGAACCGCGTTTGCCACAGCGGCCAATGCGCCCACGGTGCCGGCCTCGCCACAGCCTTTCATCCCCATCGGGTTGGCGGTTGATGGAATTGGCACCGAGGTAAACTCTATCATGGGTATCCCCGCCGCACGGGGCAAGGCGTAGTCCATGAACGATGCCGTGAGCAGTTGCCCCTCGGCATCATGCACAACATGTTCATTCAGCGCCTGACCGATGCCCTGCACCACTCCTCCATGCACTTGCCCTTCGGCGAGCATCGGATTGATAAGGTTACCGAAATCATCCACGACCGTGTAGCGATCGACCCATGTTTCACCAGTGAAAGAATCAATAACAACTTCAGCAACATGTGCGCCGTTAGGATAGCTGCGCGCCTCTAACTTGGCGCGCGCCTCGTGTTGCAACAGATCGGTGCGCCCGTCTGCGCGCGCCATCTCAGCCGCCTCGGTCAGCGTGGGGGTCAGGTTGGACCCCGGCGCGCGGAAGGTTTCATGGTCGAAGGTCACATCGCTTTCCTCAACCCCCATCTTATCCGCAAGATAGGGCGTGAATGCGGCAATCATCGTATCCACCGTCACCAGTGTCGCGTTGCTTTGGGTCGTGACCGAGCGTGACCCGCCAGTCCCGCCACCTTGCGCCAGCCTGTCCGTATCGCCTTGCACAACATTGATCAGGTGCGCCGGAATGCCCGTCCGATCTGACAGGAACTCGGCATAGACTGTTTCATGCCCCTGCCCGTTGGACTGCGTGCCGACATAGAGGTTCACCGTTCCATCCTCGCAAAACTCGACCTTTGCCCCCTCGGAAGGATCCCCCAAAATACTTTCGATATAGTAACAAAGCCCCTGCCCCCGGATCAGGCCGTTTTCGGCATCCGCCGCCTTGCGGGCCTCAAAGCCGGTGGTCTGCTCGGCGGCGCGGCTGAGGACCATGTCGAACTCACCCACATCATAGGTTTCACCGGTTGCGGTCTTGTAGGGGAAAGCTTCGGGTCGGATGAAATTCTTGCGCCGCAGTTCCCACGGGTCGACGCCCAACTCACGCGCAGCACGGTCCATGGCGCGTTCCAGCACATAGATCGCCTCGGGTCGACCTGCGCCGCGGTAGGCATCAACCTGAGTGGTATTGGTGTAGAAGCCCTCGACCCGCAAATAGGTGGTTTGCACATCGTAGACGCCCATCAGAACGCGGCTGAACAATTGGGTTTGGATGGCCTGCGCGAAGTGGCTGTTATAGGCACCAAGGTTGATCTTGCTGTGGACCCGGTAAGCGGTGATTTTGTGATCCGCATCAAATGCGAGTTCCGCCAGCGAGGTCAGGTCACGGCCATGTTGATCCGACAACATCGCTTCGGACCGGTCCGACATCCAGTGCACGGGCTGGCCCAGTTTCATAGCAGCAACAGCAACGGTGAAATATTCGGGATAAGGCATCGCCTTCATACCGAATCCGCCACCGACATCGGGCGTAGTAACTCGGATCGCCTCGGGATCCATTTTCAGCTTATGTGCCAGTTGCGCTTTCATCCCCCAGACGCCCTGCCCGCCATAGGAGAAATGCAAACGGCTACCCGACCAATCGGCCTGACAGCCACGCGGTTCGATCGAGCTCACGATGACCCGGTTGTCATGCACGTTCAGCGCGACGGTGCGCGCTGCAGACTGAAAGGCCGCATTGGTCGCCTTCTCATCACCCAAGCCCCAGTCAAAGGCGCGGTTGTCGGGGGATTGTGGATGCAAAGGTTCCCCACCCGCAGCGACATCCATCTTGACCGGCAGGTCTTCGGTTTCCATCCAGATCAATTCGACTGCATCACGCGCCTGCAACAATGAGTCGGCAATGACGACCGCAACGGGTTCCCCGACGAAACGCACGCGATCCTCGGCCAACATGTTCCGCTCGGAAGCAGCGCCTTGAGTGCCGTCGCGGTTGGCGACTGTAGTCGCGTTCATCACTGTATCGATCCCGGCATCGGTCAGATCCTCGAGTGCCATGACTAGACGCACCCCATCAGCCGCACGCGCCTCTTCAAGGTCCAGCGCAGTTATCGTGGCATGCGCCACAGAGCTTCGAAAGAAAGCAGCAAACAGGGCATTCTCGGGCACCGCATCATCCATGTACCGCCCCTGCCCGGTCAGAAACCGCTGATCTTCGGTTCGTTTGACGGGCTGGCTTTTGCCGAATTTTTCCATGGGATGATCCTCTGGCTGCCTGAATGCGCGACCCTAGCGTGAAGGAGGACCTTGTCCAGTAGCTGAAAAAATTAACTCCGCACAGTCTGAAAGCGACATTCATGTCTGGAAACAGCGTTGTGCGCCGATCTTGGCCGCGTCTAGGCTGACCCCAAATTCAGTCGAGTGGAGGTTTCCATGCCCAAAGAAATCAAGCTGACGAATGGCCGATTGGGCAGCCAAAGCGCCGAGGCCTATTGGGAAGATGGGTTTATCTATCCGATCCCTGTGTTCTCTGCCGCAGAAGCCGCTGGGTTCCGTGCCGAGTTGGAAGATGTCGAAGCCAATTGGCGCAAGGCGGACCTGCCACTGCCATTGAACATGTACAAACGCATCAACGCGCATGTGGTGATGCCACTGGCCACGCGCATTGCTCTGGACCCGCGCGTTCTGGACGTGGTCGAAGGTGTGCTGGGTCCCGATCTGCTGCTGTGGTCGGCTGAACTGTTCATCAAGGAACCGCGTACGACGCAGGTGGTGGGCATGCATCAGGACCTGACCTATTGGGGGATGGGTGAAACCTCGGACCAGTTGACCGCATGGATCGCCCTGTCCCCGGCAACAGTCGAAAGCGGTTGCATGGATTTTGTGAAAGCCAGCCACAAGAATCCGATCCTGCCGCATAATGATACGTTTTCCGACAACAACCTGCTGTCGCGTGGGCAGGAAGTTGCAGTGGACGTTGCAGATGAGGACAAGACGCATATCGAGCTACAGCCCGGTCAGATGTCACTGCATCACGGGCTGACGATCCACGGATCAGGTCCAAACGCGTCGGATGATCGTCGGATCGGTCTGGCCATCCGCTATCTCAACCCCAACGCGCAGCAAAAGGTCGCCGACCGTGACTACGCCATTGTGGCGCGCGGCGAAGACCGGGTGGGGAATTTCATTCACATCCCGGCGCCGAAGGAATTGTTTGCACAAGACGCTCTGGACCTTCATGCGCGCATTCGCGCCGATCAGGCCAAGGCGATGGCTCAGGGGGCCAGCGAGAAACTGCAGCTTTACGATCAGGCCCCGTCGAATCCCGGCTGAGACTGGCCCGACTGCCGCGCAGGGCCTTCCCCTTCCCGCGTCCATTCGCTATTGCAGGCGCTGACCCGAATTTGTTGACGCAGGACGCATCCCATGGCGATGGAAAAGACATTCAACGCGGCCGAGGCCGAGGCCCGCATCTATCAGGCCTGGGAACAGGCCGGAGCCTTCAAGGCAGGCGCGAACAAATCGCGCGACGAGAGCTTTACCATCATGATCCCGCCGCCCAACGTGACGGGGGCCTTGCATGTAGGCCATGCGTTCAATAACACGTTGCAGGATATTCTTACCCGTTGGCACCGGATGCGCGGCTTCGACACTCTGTGGCAGCCCGGTCAGGACCACGCTGGTATCGCCACGCAGATGCAGGTCGAAAAGATGCTGGCGGCCACTCAGCAACCTGGTCGGCGCGAACTGGGGCGTGAGGCATTTCTGGACAAGGTCTGGGAATGGAAAGGCGAATACGGCGGCACGATCATCGAACAGTTGAAACGACTGGGGTCGTCCTGTGATTGGTCGCGCAATGCTTTCACCATGGCTGGCGCGCCGCGCGATCCGCGTACCGGACACGAAAATTCTGCGAATTTTCACGACGCGGTCATCAAGGTCTTTGTCGACATGTACGAAAAGGGCCTGATCTATCGCGGTAAGCGGCTGGTCAACTGGGATCCGCATTTCGAAACTGCCATTTCGGACTTGGAAGTCGAGAATATCGAAGTTGCCGGCCACATGTGGCACTTCAAATACCCGCTGGCCGGGGGCGCGACATACACTTACGTCGAGAAGGACGAAGACGGGAACGTAGTCCTTGAGGAAGAGCGCGATTACATCTCGATCGCCACGACGCGCCCCGAAACCATGCTGGGTGATGGCGCGGTTGCGGTTCATCCCTCGGACGAACGGTACGCCCCCATCGTCGGCAAGCTTTGCGAAATCCCGGTTGGTCCGAAAGAGCACCGCCGTCAGATCCCGATCATCACCGATGAGTACCCCGATCCCGATTTCGGTTCGGGTGCGGTGAAGATCACTGGGGCGCACGACTTCAACGACTATCAGGTCGCCAAACGTGGTGGCATACCGCTGTATCGCCTGATGGATACAAGCGGACACATGCGGGCCGATGGCGCACCTTACGCGAACGAGGCGTACAAAGCCGGTCAATACGCACGCGGTCAGTCCTTTACCGAAGGTGAGATCGACGCGATCAACCTAGTTCCCGACCACCTGCGCGGATTGGACCGGTTCGAGGCGCGCGCCAAAGTGATCGACGAGATCACCAGCGAAGGTCTGGCTGTCATGACCCGTGCTGATGACCCGCGTCTGGGATCGACCGCGCTAAAGCCGGACCACGAAGGCGCGGACAAAACCGTTCCGCTGGTCGAATCCAAACCAATCATGCAGCCATTCGGCGACCGCTCAAAAGTCGTGATCGAGCCGATGCTGACCGATCAGTGGTTCGTCGATGCTGAAAAGGTCGTTGGCCCTGCACTGGATGCGGTCAAGGACGGCACCGTCAAGATCATCCCCGAGTCCGGTGAAAAGACGTATTACCATTGGTTGGAAAATATCGAACCGTGGTGCATCTCTCGCCAGCTCTGGTGGGGGCACCAGATTCCGGTTTGGTATGGCCTTGATCTATCGGCTGAGAACTTCAAGGACGACGAAAACGACGGCGACCTTGATCTAGTCGAATTGGGACGTCTGCTGAACGAAGGCGGCATGCTCCACCGTGGCAACGTCATGGAATGTGCGCCCAACTTTGATGCTGTTGTCGATAAATTCCTGGACGACAATGCCAATATCCCCAGCCCGCTGAGCCATGCGACCGTTATTGAGGTCGCCGACAAGCATGCGGCCATCCATCAATTCGCTGAAAGCCTTGCTCAGTACGCAGTCGAACAGGACCCGACCAAGCTGGTGTATCCGGTCTGGCGCGATCCCGATGTCCTTGACACCTGGTTCTCCTCCGGCCTCTGGCCCATCGGCACGCTGGGCTGGCCCGAGAAGACCGAAGAGCTGGAGCGCTACTTCCCCACGGATGTTCTGATCACCGGCTTCGACATCCTGTTCTTCTGGGTCGCCCGGATGATGATGATGCAACTGGCCGTGGTCGACCAAATCCCGTTCCACACCGTTTACCTGCACCAACTCGTCCGCGACGAGAAGGGCAAGAAGATGTCCAAGACCACCGGCAACGTCATCGACCCGCTGGAGATCGTGGACGAATTTGGCGCCGACGCGCTGCGCTTTACCAATGCCTCGATGGCGGCCATCGGCGGAGTGCTGAAACTCTCCAAAGAGCGCATCACCGGCTATCGCAACTTCGGCACCAAGCTTTGGAATGCCGTCCGCTTTGCCGAGATGAACGAGGTCTTCTCCGACAGCGTCCCGCAACTGGATGTGGCTGATCTGAAACCCAAAGCCGCCGTAAACCGCTGGATCATTGGCGAAACCGCACGCGTACGGGAAGAGGTCGACGCGGCGCTGGAAAGCTATCGCTTCAACGACGCGGCGAACGCGCTTTATGCCTTTGTCTGGGGTAAGGTCTGCGACTGGTATGTGGAGTTGTCCAAGCCGCTGCTGCAAGGCGACGATGCAGAAGCGCAGGCCGAAACCCGCGCCACCATGCGTTGGGTTCTGGATCAGTGCATGGTCCTGCTCCATCCGATCATGCCCTTCATCACCGAAGAGCTGTGGGGCCTGACAGGCAGCCGCGCCAAGATGGTCGTTCACGCCGACTGGCCGAGCTATTCCGCCGCTGACTTGGTGGATGCCGATGCGGATCGTGAGATGAACTGGGTGATCTCGGTGATCGAAAACACCCGCTCAGCCCGCGCGCAGATGCGTGTTCCTGCCGGCCTTTATGTCCCTATGCTGGTGACCGAGATCGACGCCCACGGGCAGGCTGCATGGGACCGCAATGAAGCGCTGATCAAGCGTCTTGCGCGGATCGACAGCCTGACCAAGGCCGATGAATTGCCCAAGGGGACCATCTCGATTGCCGCCCCAGGTGCGAGTTTTGGCCTGCCGCTGGCAGACATCATCGATATCGGCGCTGAAAAGGAACGGCTGGAGAAAGCCATGGGCAAGCTCGCAAAAGAGCTTGGTGGTCTGCGCGGGCGACTGAACAACCCCAAATTCGTGGCTTCGGCCCCGGAAGAGGTTGTTGCTGAAGCCAAAGCGAATCTTGCAGCTCGTGAGGAAGAAGAAGCCAAGCTGAACGAGGCGCTTGCACGTTTGGCCGAGATCGCCTGATCCTCTACTTTCATAAGCACTCAAAGTTCAAAAGCCCGCCGTTCTCCCGGCGGGTTTTTACTGTGCAATGACGTATTTCACCTTGTTCGCGGCAGCTTGAGATTGTTAGCAAGTGCGGGTGGTTATAGCCGAGGACAGGATGACACGCGCATTTCCCCCAATGCAGACCGTTTCGACCGGGCTGGTCGTGGCCATCGTCGGGTTCTTCAGCTCATTCCCAATTGTGTTGCAGGGGCTGAACGCGATGGGAGCCTCTTCGCACGAAGCCGCCTCGGGCCTGATGAGTGCAGCCATCGCTATGGGGCTGGCCGCCATTGTGTTGAGCCTGTTTCACAAGCTACCAATCAGCGTTGCCTGGTCCACGCCAGGTGTCGCGCTGCTGGCTGTGTCTGCTACACCGACCGAAGGGTTTTCAGGCGCAATCGGCGCATTCCTTTGCGCCGGAGCCCTGACCGTTCTGGCAGGGCTGTGGAAACCGCTTGGTCGGTTGGCTGCAGCAATCCCAATTACGCTGGCGCAAGCGATGCTGGCAGGCGTGCTCTTGCCGCTTTGCCTTGTACCATTCAAAGCGGCGGTCGAGATCCCATGGCAGGCGTTGCCGGTGATCCTAACATGGTTTATTGCGGGCCGTTTCAATCGGTTGATCGCGGTTCCGGCAGCTGTGGTCGCGGCGGCTATCATTGTGTCGCTGAACGCCGGAGATGCACAATTAATGCCGGACCGACTGATCGCTGCTCCGGTCTGGACCATGCCCACGTTCTCGGTCGCGTCTGCCATCGGAATCGGCGTACCGCTGTTTATCGTCACGATGGCGACACAGAACATTCCCGGCGTCGCTGTGATGCGCAGCTTTGGCTTCGATCCAGTTCCCGGCCGGTTGTTTTCATCCGTCGGTGGCGCAAGCATGCTCTCGGCCCCCTTTGGAGCGCCGGCGACCTGTCTGGCAGCAATCACCGCCGCGATGTGTTCCAATGAGGACAGCCATCCCGACCCGGCGCAGCGGTACTGGTCTGCTGTAATGGGTGGTGTGTTTTACTGCTTGTTTGGCATCTTTGCGGTGGCAATCACAAGCTTTGCTGCCCATGCCGACCCATTGCTGATGGGTACGCTGGCAGGGGTTGCACTAATCGGGGTCATGGCCAACGCCATGCATGCAGCGTTGGATATCCCTGCCGAGCGCGAGGCGGCCATTCTGACCTTGGTCATCACCGCCTCTGGTATCACGGTCTTTGGATTGGGTGCGGCGGTCTGGGGGCTTTTGGCCGGCGGAATTGCGTATGTCGTGACAAACAAAGTGCGGTAATCCCTTTCGCCCGACCGTCACAGGCAGTAGAATACAGACATGTTCGGATCGCTTGGAAAACTGGTGGAACGCCAGATTAAGAAGGCACAGGCCGAGGGCCAGTTACAGGGGCTTGAAGGCGAAGGTGCGCCGCTTCCTGACCGTTCAAGTGAGGCGCAAGGTGATCCTGCCATTGCCGCTGGTCACCGGATCATGGCGCAGGCCGGGGTTCTGCCAGAAGAGTTCAACATCAAGAAACAGCTCGACGCGGCACGCAAGGATTACGCTGTTCTGACGGATCCCGAAGAGCGCAAGTCGGCGATGTCCCGCATCGCCGATCTGGAGATGCGATACAATATGGCCCGCGATGCGCGGCGCAGTTTTATGCGGTGACTACTTGAACTCGGGCTTGCGGCCCTGCATCTGCGCCATGACAACCTCCATCTGATCTGGCTTTCCAATCAGGTCGACCTGCTCTGAGGATTCGGCCATCAACACATGTGCGCGGTCTCGGGTTTCGGCCACATCGATCAGACGCTTGGCGGCACGGATGGCCGAGGGGCTTTTGCCCGTGATATCCTCGGCCAGCGCAAGTGCCTCGGTCAGCGGGTCATCCGAGAGTTTCGTCACCAGCCCCCAATCTGCGGCCTGCGGCGCACCGATCGGACGGGCGGTATAGGTCAGAAGGCGCAGAACGTCCGAACGAACAAGCTCAGGCAGCAACACCATCCCGCCCATGTCGGGAATGAGGCCCCATTTCATCTCCATCACCGACAGCTTGGCCTCGGGGTGCGCGATGCGGATATCCGCACCCAATGCGATCTGCAGGCCACCGCCATAGGCCACGCCCTGAATGGCGCAGATTACCGGGACCGGGACACGCCGCCAGATCAGGGCAATCTCCTGCAACTCATTGGCATCTTCGTGGCTGCGGGTCATCAGCCATTCGGTCGGGTCTGTTTGGGCCATGCTGGCAAAGCTAGCCATATCGAGCCCGGCGCAGAAGCTTTTGCCCTCTCCCGACAGCACCACCGCCCGGATATCGGCGGCGGCGACCTCTTGCCCCGCCGAGAGGATAGCCTTGATCATCGCATCGTCCAAAGCGTTCATCTTGTCGCCGCGAGTCAACGTGACATGGGCGATGTGATCTTTGTATTCGACGGATACGCGGGACATGGGACCTCCGGTGCGTTCTTTGTTGCGTCAAGCATGCCAGTAAGAGGCAAGCAGTGCTACAACGACGTCAGGGCAAATCGGCGATCGGCATCCGACCAAACCAGGGAGAGTCCAGAGTCATTACATAGAACTGGTCGCCAGCCGCCTGGCCCGCAGTGGTGATGCCCAGCCGCCCTTGGGGGTCTTGCAGCGTACGCAGGATGGTTCCGTCACCATCAAACTGTACCAGCATACCGCGGTGGATCGGCGCGGGGCGCACCTTGGGTCCCAACCGCCATATTATCTTGCGTAGGAAGGGATAGGGCATCAGCTTTTCTGCAGGCACGCGCGGGCTGGCGAATGCCATCCAATAGGTGCCGTCACCTTGCGCTTTGATGTTATCCGGATAGCCTGGCAGGTTATCCAAAAGAACCTCTTGTTTTCCGGCTTTGGGGCCGACCAGCCACAGCTTGTGCACCCTTGCCCGACCCGTTTCGGCAATCAACAAGAAATCTTCATCCGATGAAAGAGCAATGCCGTTGGTGTAGACGAAACCTTCGGCGATCTTTTCGGCAGTGCCGTCAGGCGAATAACGTGCCACATAGCCGGTTGGCGATTGCTCCCAGATCGTCATGACCGAGGTGGGTTTGGTGCCGCCCATGGTTTCAGGATCGAACCGGTCTGAGGAGTTCGAGAAATAGACCGTGCCGTCCTGTGCCACGTCCAGGTTGTTGGCATAGATGATAGGCGCGCCATCGATCTCGGAGACCAGTGTTTCCAGCGTTCCGGGCCCGGCCCAGCGCATCAGCCCTCGAAAGCTGTCGGCGATATAGAGCGCGCCATCTGGCCCCGCCCGCAGACCGAGGGGGCGGCCGCCAAGTTGATCGATCTCGGCCGGCTGGTCACCGTCGATGCGATAGAGGGTGCCGGATTGGCCGGTGGTATAAACTGCGCCGTCTAGCATCACTGCGATGTCTTCTGGGCCAATCTCCCCCGCCGGTAGCGAGATCAGCTGTGCTGTATCGAGATAGTTGTTTTCGATGAAATCGCCCGTGAATCCGGGCGGTTCGGGTGGCTCGTAGGCCACCGGGTCAACCGGGACCGGCCAGAACACGAGATAGGCAAGGCCGATAAGGACAAGTGCCAGTATATAACGCATAACGCCTCCGAACTGCGGTTGCGAGCACACTGACTGTGATTGCATCTGCGTGCAAGGCTTGCCCCTTTGCGGAGGTTGCGCTTATCTGCCGCCATGACCGGTCCTCGTTACACCCCGCTTGCCCAATCCCTGCCCGCAACCGTGCCATTTGTCGGCCCCGAAACGCAGGAGCGTCAGCGTGGCGCGCCCTTTATCGCCCGGATCGGTGCAAATGAGAGCGTGTTTGGCCCCTCGCCGCGCGCCATAGAGGCAATGCAGCGGGCAGCGGGTGAGATATGGATGTATGGCGATCCTGAGAATTACGAATTGCGCCACGCGCTGGCCGCGTATCATGGGGTAGCGCCCGAGAATATCGTTGTCGGCGAAGGTATTGATGGCTTGCTGGGCTATCTGGTTCGGCTGTTGGCCGGGCCTGGAGATGCGGTTGTGACGTCGGACGGGGCCTATCCCACTTTTAACTACCATGTGGCGGGGTTCGGAGGGGATTTGCACAAGATTCCCTATCGCGACGATCACGAGGACCCGGAGGCGTTGTTTACCAAAGCAGCAGAGGTGAACGCAAAGCTGGTCTATCTGGCCAACCCTGACAACCCGATGGGCACTTGGCATTCCGGCGCGGATATCGTGGCCGCGATGGATGCTTTGCCAGAAGGCTGTTTGCTGGTTCTGGACGAGGCGTATGTGGAATGCGCCCCGGAGGGCACCGTCGCGCCTGTTTCTGCTGATGATCCGCGGGTCATCCGAATGCGGACGTTTTCCAAGGTCTATGGGATGGCCGGGGCTCGGGTTGGCTATGCCATCGGTGCGCCCGGGTTGATTTCCGCCTTCAACAAAGTGCGCAACCATTTCGGTATGAACCGGACTGCCCAAGCCGGGGCTTTGGCCGCGCTTAAGGACAGCGATTGGCTGGCGCAGGTTCAGGATCAAATTGCCGAGGCTCGAGACAGGATCGCGCAGATTGCACGGTCCAATGGGTTGGAACCTTTGCCCTCAGCCACAAATTTCGTGGCGATTGACTGCGGGCACGATGGGGTGTTTGCCAAGGCCGTTCTGGACTCGCTGGTCGAACAGGGGGTGTTTGTGCGCATGCCGTTCGTGGCACCCCAGAACCGCTGCATTCGGGTGAGCTGCGGGGGCGAGAGGGAGATGGTGGCCTTTGAGGCTGCTTTGCCCAAGGCCTTGGCGAAAGCCCGGTCTGTTTAGGGGGCTGTCTGCCCTCATCGCGCCCAAGCCTGATTCCGCGCGAGGATATTTTAGCCAGTTGAAGAGGCGGATCGGGTTTTAGGCCGCCAATGCGGCGGCTGCAGCTTCGAGCGCGCCTTTGCCACGGGGGATATCGAGCGCAGCCATTGCGGTTTCCACGCCGCCCAGCATGGCCATGACCATCTGGGCATTAACGTAGCCCATGTGACCAAGGCGGAAACACCCGTCCCAGTCTTCCATTCCCAGACCGATGCCCAGCGTCAGACCCAGTTGGGTTTCGGTATAGCTGCGCAGCCGCGTGCCACGCCCTTCAGTCAGGCGGAGGGCAGTGACGGCGTGGCTTCGCTGGCCCGGATCGGCGACGTTGAATTGCAACGCGCCACCTTGCGCCCAGATTTCACAGGCGGCCCAGATGGCCTTTGCCAGGTGTTCGTGGCGGGCCCAGACCTGTTTGATCCCTTCGCCGTGGATCAGGTCGAGTGCGGCGCGCAGGCCGTAGAGGTGGTGGGTTGGCGCGGTGCCGTTGAAATACTGGTAGAACAGATCGGGATTTGCGCGAGGCTGCCAGTCCCAATATTGCGAGACGCGGGGCATTGAAGCGCGTTTGGCTTGCGCTTTGTCATTGAAGAAGACAAAGCCGGTGCCTGCCGGGGTCATCAGCCCCTTTTGGCAGGCAGTCACCGTGACGTCGACACCCCAGGCATCCATCTCGAACCGATCGCAGCCCATGGATGCAATGCAGTCGGCCATCAGCAAAGCGGGGTGGTCGAGGTCGTCGAGCAAGGCGCGCAGGGCTGGGATATCGTTGCGGATCGATGTGGAGGTATCGACGTGAACCGCAAGCACGGCCTTGATTTTGTGGCTGGAGTCGGCGCGCAATGCTTCGGCGATGCGCTCGAGATCCCAGGGAGAGGACATGCCGAAATCAATCAATTCGACCTTGGCGCCGATCCCCTCGGCCATCTCGGCCCAACCGTGGGTGAAGCGGCCCGAGGCCGGGGCCAGCACGGTTTCGCCGGGCGCGATCACGTTTGAGAGCGCGGCCTCCCACGTGCCGTGGCCGTTGGCGATGTAGATGGCGACGTTGTGCTGGGTTCCGGCAACGCGTTTAAGGTCATGCGTCAGCGCGGGCATCATCTCAATCAATTCGCCGTCATAGATATTGGGCGACGGACGGTGCATCGCCTGTAGCACCGCGTCTGGCATGACCGAGGGGCCAGGGATCGCCAGATACTCGCGCCCCTGCGCGAGAGAGATTTGGTTTGTCATGAGGGTAACCTGTCTGAATTGAGGCTTACCCTAGCGTTTCGCCCTGCGACGTCAATCCACCAGGATGGCGGCCTCGCGCGCAAGTGTTTCGATTCCAGCCCAGTCGCCAGTTTGTACCATTTGTTTGGGCGCGACCCAGCTGCCTCCGGCGCAGGCAACATTCGATAGAGACAGGTAATCGAGGGCATTTGACGGCGATACGCCACCGGTTGGGCAGAAGGTGATCTGCGGCAAGGGCGCGCCGATGGCTTTCAGGGCGGGCGCTCCGCCCGAGGCTTCGGCAGGAAAGAATTTCAGCATGTCATAGCCCTTCTCCAGCAGAGCCATGGCTTCACTTGCGGTAGCCGCGCCGGGAAGAAGGGGCAGGCCTTCGGCTTCGCAGGCGGCGATCAGGGCATCGGTTGCGCCCGGTGAAACACCGAATTGCGCGCCAGCCTCTTTAGCAGCGCGGACATCGTCGGGGGTAACCAATGTACCCGCACCTACTACGCCACCGGGGACGTCGGCCATCGCGCGGATGGCATCCAGCGCCGCGGGGGTGCGCAGAGTGACTTCAAGCGCCGGGAGGCCACCAGCGACCAAAGCTTCGGCCAGAGGGCGGGCACGGGCCGCGTCATCGACCACCAATACGGGAACGATCGGGGCCAGTGCACAGATCTCGCGGGTGCGTTGGGTTTTCGACATTGGGTCAAACTCCGAAAATGCTGGCGCCGGTGTCGGCTGAGCCGACATTCTGGCGGAATGCGCCGAAGAGGTCACGGCCAACGCCGTGTTGGTTTGCAGTGAGGTCTGCAGTAGCAGGTGCACGGTCGAGAACGCCGGGGGTCAGGATTTCCAACTCGCCCTTGATCGCATTGACGCGCAAAAGATCACCGTCCTGCAGATAGGCGATGGCTCCGCCGTCCAGCGCCTCGGGGCAAACATGGATGGCAGCGGGAACCTTGCCGGATGCACCCGACATGCGTCCATCGGTGACCAGAGCAACCTTTTGGCCTCGGCCCTGTAGGATCGACAGGATCGGCGTCAGAGAATGAAGTTCAGGCATGCCATTGGCCTTTGGCCCTTGGAAGCGAACAACAACGATGACGTCATCGGTGAATTCTCCGGCTTTGAACGCGGCTTTCACGGCGTTCTGATCATTGAACACACGCACGGGCGCTTCGACCACTTGATGTTCGGGTGCAACGGCCGAAACCTTCATGACGCCCGTGCCCAGATTGCCTGTCAGGCGCGAGAGGCCGCCTGTAGGTTGGAACGGGTCGTTGGCGGGGCGGACGATCTTTTCGTTCAGGCTGTGGCCTGCGCCGTCTTCCCAGATCAACTCGCCGTCCTTCAGCTTCGGTTCCTTAGTGTAGTTGTGCAGGCCCTGACCGGCGACGGTGAGCGTGTCGGGGTGTAGAAGGCCGTCTTCCAACAGAGTGCCGATGGCAAAGCCCAACCCGCCAGCGGCGTGGAAATGGTTCACATCAGCCAAACCGTTGGGATAGACCCGCGCGACCAGAGGCACGACGGCGGAGATGTCAGAAAAATCCTCCCAGTCCAGCACGATACCACCGGCACGCGCCATGGCGATCAGGTGGATCAGTAGGTTGGTGGAACCGCCGGTGGCCATCAGGCCAACGATGCCATTGACGAAAGCGCGCTCATCAAGGATCTGGCAGACGGGAGTGTAGTGATTGCCCAACGCACTGAGGGAAAGGGCGCGGCGCGCGCCTTCTTCGGTCAGCGCGTCGCGCAGGGGCGTGTTGGGGTTGATAAAGCTGGAGCCCGGCAGGTGAAGGCCCATGAACTCCATCAGCATCTGGTTGGTGTTCGCGGTGCCGTAAAACGTACAGGTTCCAGGGCCGTGATAGGCGGCCATTTCGGCCTTCATAAGTTCCTCGCGGCCCACTTCTCCGGCGGCGAATTTCTGGCGAATCTTGGCCTTTTCGTCATTCGGCAGGCCGCTGGTCATGGGACCGGCGGGTAGGAAGACGGCTGGCAAATGGCCAAACGCCTGCGCGCCGATGATCAGGCCGGGTACGATCTTGTCGCAGACACCGAGAAAAACGGCGGCGTCATAAGTGTTGTGGCTCAGCGACACGCCCGTCGCCAGCGCAATCACATCGCGCGAGAAGAGGGACAGCTCCATCCCCGCCTCACCCTGAGTGACGCCGTCACACATGGCAGGCACCCCACCTGCAACCTGCGCAGTGCCACCCGCCGCGCGGATCGCGTCACGGATCAAGCCGGGGTAACGTTCGAATGGCTGATGCGCCGAGAGCATATCGTTGTAGGCGGTTACGATGCCCAGATTGCCCGCCGTGCCGGTAGCCATCGATTGCTGATCCTCACCCGCCCCCGCATAGGCGTGGGCCTGACCGCTACAGGACAGGTGCGCCCGCGCCGGGCCTTTTGACCGGGCCTGTTCCATCCTCTCAAGATGCGGGCCGCGCAGGTCAGCGCTGCGGTCGATGATGCGTTTGGTGACGTCGGATATAACTGTGTTGACCATGATTATCCTCCGATCTGACGCCAGCGACGCCCGTCACGATGCATCAGCATCAATGCTTCTTCAGGCCCCGAGCTGCCCTGATCGTATTTCGCGGGCTTGTCGCCACGCTCTTCCCAGCCGTGAATGATGGGATCAACCCAGGCCCAGGCGGCCTCGGCCTCGTCACCCCGCATGAATAGTGTCTGGTCACCTCGGATCACATCCATGATCAGGCGCTCATAGGCGTCAGGGGATTGGCCATCGTCGCCCAAAGCGTCGGCAAAGCTCATGTCCAGCGCCACATCGGACAGGCGGAACCCACCCTGCCCCGGTTCTTTGATCGTGGTGCGCAGAGTTATGCCCTCGTCCGGTTGCAGGCGGATTACCAGCACGTTGCCGTGCAAAGGGCCAACATTCGGGAAGATCGTGTGCGGTGGGTCGCGGAAGAACACCGCGATCTCGGATTCGCGCGCCCGCAGTCGTTTACCCGTGCGCAGATAGAATGGCACTCCGGCCCAACGCCAATTGCCAATATGGGCCTTGAGCGCAATAAAGCTTTCGGTACGGCTGGCAGGATTACCAACGTGATCAAGGTACCCATCGCCCCCTTTTTCGGTGCGGTATTGGCCACGAGCGATATCCTTGGGTTCCACCGGCTCCAGCGCTTCGATCACTTTGACCTTCTCATCGCGCACAGCGTTGGGTGAGAATTTCGAAGGCGGCTCCATCGCCGTCAGGCACAGCAATTGAACCAGATGGTTCTGGATCATGTCCCGCATTGCTCCGGACTGATCGTAATAAGCACCGCGCCCTTCGACGCCTACGGTTTCGGCCACGGTGATCTGGACGTGATCGACATGGGTGGCGTTCCAGAGCGGTTCGAATAGAGAGTTGGCAAAGCGCAGGGCCATCAGGTTCTGCACGGTTTCCTTACCCAGATAATGGTCGATACGGTAAATCTGATGCTCTTCGAAACAGGCGCGCAGGCCCTCATTCAATGCTTTGGCTGACGCAAGATCGTGACCAAAAGGTTTCTCGACTACGATACGACTGTCCAGCGTGGCCAGTCCGTTATCGTTCAGACGTTGTGCGATACCTGAGAAGAGACTTGGGCCGACGGACAAATAAAATGCGCGCACCACATCCGGACGCAGTGCCTTAGCCAAATCGGGCCAACCCGCATCACCCAGTGCATCAACCGGAACATAATCGACGCGAGAGAGAAAGCGATCAAGCGTGTCTTTTTTGAATCCTGGCGCAAACTCTTGCATCGAAGTACGCAGCTGTTCGCGGAATCCATCACTGTCCATGTCGGATCGGGCGGTTCCGATGATGCGCGCATCCTCCGGCATCTGGCCGACCTCGAACCGGTGATACAGGCCCGGCAGGATCTTGCGTTGCGCCAGATCGCCCGTCGCGCCGAACAAAACAAGGTCGAACGGATCAACCGGAATTACGCGTGAGACCATTGCAAGGCTCCTTTCGACTTCCCCGCCAGATTAGGCAAGGATTCAGTCCGGGACTTAACGCATGTGCGTCATAATTCATGTTATCGCTAACATTCATCGGCTGAATAAGAAACCCGAACGCAAAAATCAAGCTCGGATTTACAATCAACATCGCAGAAGGCCGGTCAGGATTGTGTCCGCAGCCAATCCATCACCGCAGGTCGCACGGATTGTTCGCCGCGATGGCGGGCATCGGCGATAATCTTGCGCACTTCCTGAAGGTTCGATCGCAGCATCAGGCTTTTGACCGGCCCGATTGAAGCGGGGCGCATCGACAGCGTCCGAATACCCATCGCAGCGAGGCACAGCGCCTCGACCGGGCGACCGGCATCTTCACCACAGAAGCTAAGCGGAGTTTCGGAAATCGCGCATCGTTCCACAATACGTTCGATAAAACTCAGAAAGCTGACGTTCAACGTATCATAACGACGACGCACCAGCTCATTCTCGCGGTCGGCGGCGAAGAAGAATTGTTTCAAGTCGTTGCCACCGATCGAGATAAAGCCCACCTCGTCAAAGAACTTCTGTGGCGCAAAGGCGAGCGAGGGCGTTTCCAGCATCGCCCCAACCTCGAGTGTTTCGGGCAAGACGTGACCCAGCCGACGTTCACGTTCGATGGTTTTCTTGACCTCCCAGCGCGCTTCCCTGAATTCATCTGCCTGCGCGACAAACGGGAACATGACCGTCAGGGGTCGTCCATCGGCGGCACGGATCAGCGCCTGTAGCTGCATCCGCATCACGCCGCGTTTGTCCAGTCCGACGCGAATCGCGCGCCAGCCCAGCGCCGGATTCGGTTCTTCCACGTGCTTCATGTAGGGCAGAACCTTGTCCGACCCGATATCCAGTGTTCGGAACACCACTCGCTTTTCGCCCGCCGCATCCAGGACCCGTTTGTATTGCGTTACAAGCTCGGATCGTTTCGGCATCTGATTGCGGATCAGGAATTGCAGCTCGGTGCGGAACAGACCCACGCCTTCGGCACCCGAGTTATTCAGTGATGGCAAATCAGCCATCAAACCCGCGTTCATCACCATGTTGATACGCGCACCATCCTGCGTCACTGTCGGCGTTTCGCGGATCGACGCGTAGCGTTCCTGCGCTTTAGCCTCCATAGCGATCTTGTCGCGGAAGGCACTGACCACGGTGTCTTCGGGGCGCAGATGCACTACGCCGCTATCCCCATCAACCAGAATGTGATCACCATTCAGTGCTTCGGTTGTGATACGGCCCACATGCACCACCAGCGGGATCGCCAGAGCGCGTGCCACGATGGTTGCATGGCTGCCAACCGAGCCTTCTTCCAACACGATGCCTTTGAGCGATCGGCCATATTCCAGCAAGTCTCCAGGGCCGATGTTACGGGCGATCAGAATCGGATCGGGCGGTAGATCAGCCCCGTTGCCATTGCCCTGACCGGTCAGAATCCGCAGTAACCGGTTGCTGAGGTCATCCAGATCTGCCAGCCGTTCACGCAAATACGGATCGGTGACCTGCCCCATGCGGGCGCGGGCCTGGGATTGCTCTTTCTCAACCGCCGCCTCGGCGCTGAGGCCAAGGGCGATGTCTTCCTCCATCCGGCGCATCCAGCCCTTGGAGTTGGCAAACATCCGGTAAGCTTCCAGAACCTGCAACTGCTCCTTGTCGCCGCCCTGAGAAATCTCGAGCATCTTGTCGACGCCAACGCGTAGCTCTTCAACGGCCTCGGTCAGCCGCTCGCGCTCACGATGCGGATCTTCGGCGATTGGGTTGGTGACGACGACGCGGGGCTCGTGCAGCCAGACATGACCTTCTGCAGACCCTTCCTGCGCAGGTCCCCCGTTCAATTGCACCGACTGCTGATGAAGCGGTGACAAGGCTGCGCCTTCGCCCACGAACGCGCCCAGTTCGGCCATTTCAGCCAGAACCATCGCGACCACTTCCAGCGCATAGACCTCATCCGCTGAAAACTCACGCGCGTCCCGTGACTGCACCACCAACACGCCCAGCTTTTGGCCCAAGCGCTGCACCGGGACACCCAGGAACGACGAATAACGTTCCTCGCCGGTTTCCGGCATGTACCGGAACCCCTTGGCTGACGGCGCATCGGCGGTGTTGACCACCTTGCCGTACTTGGCGACGCGCCCAACCAGCCCCTCACCCATGCGCATCCGGGTCTGGTGCACGGCTTCGGGTGATAAACCTTCGGTGGCGCAAAGCTCCAGCGTATCTTCATCGCGGAACAGATAGATCGAACACACTTCGCGTTCGGTACTGTCTGCGATCAGATGCGTGATCCGGTCAAGACGTTCCTGACCGGCGGCCTCGCTGGCCATTTCTTCGCGCAGCCGCCCCAGCAGCTTGCGAGATTCTGTTTCCGTGCCTTCCGCCATGGCCCACCCACGTTACGGTTTCAGACGGGACACGTGGCTGAAAACTCAGGCCGCCTTGTCCAGTTCAAAGGCATCATGCAGTGCCTGAACCGCAAGTTCCATGTATTTCCTGTCGATCAGGACGGAAATTTTTATCTCGGAGGTTGTAATGACCTTGATGTTGATCCCCTCATCCGAGAGAATCTTGAACATCTTGGCCGCAACACCGGATTGCGAGCGCATGCCGATCCCCACAACCGACACCTTGCAGACATCTTCGTCAGCA
Organism: Ruegeria sp. G2; assembly: GCF_056533505.1. Taxonomy (NCBI): domain Bacteria; kingdom Pseudomonadati; phylum Pseudomonadota; class Alphaproteobacteria; order Rhodobacterales; family Roseobacteraceae; genus Ruegeria; species Ruegeria sp. G2. The sequence continues at coordinate 176,946 of NZ_JBQFON010000008.1, forward strand.
ACCAGTTCGGCATAGTTCAGCTCACCCTGTTCCTTGATCGCCAGCAGGGCCTTTTCGGCACGCGCAACCTGATTGGTCGGGCAGGAGAACGTCATGTCGGTACGCCCTTCGTCCGAGATATTCTGGACGATCATGTCAACGTTGATACCTTCATCGCTGAGCGCAGTGAAGATGATCGAGGCAATTCCGGGCCGGTCGGCAACCGAGACAACGGTCATCTTTGCCTCATCCCGTGAATAGGCCACGCCCGAGACTACATTGGATTCCATGATTTCCTCCTCGTCGACGACCAGCGTACCAGCCTCGTCGGATTGTTCCTCAAAGCTTGAGAGAACGCGCAGTTTCACCTTGTAACGCATCGCCAACTCGACCGAGCGGGTCTGCAGCACTTTGGCCCCCAGCGAGGCCAGTTCAAGCATTTCCTCGAACGAGATCTTGTCCAGTTTGCGCGCCTTTTCACAGATGCGCGGGTCGGTGGTGTAGACGCCGTCCACATCTGTGTAGATATCGCAGCGCTCGGCCTCGAACGCGGCAGCGAATGCCACGGCGGTGGTATCAGACCCACCGCGACCCAATGTGGTGATCCGTCCTTCGGGGCTGATGCCCTGAAAGCCTGCCACCACCGCAACACGCATGCCTTCGTCAAACTTCTGAGTGATGTTTTCCGGCGGGATCTCTTCGATCCGGGCAGCCGAATGGGCGCCGTTCGTGATTAGAGGCACCTGCCAGCCCTGCCAACTGCGCGCCGGGATTTCCATTTCTTGCAGCGTCAACGCCATCAGGCCTGCGGTAACATTCTCACCGGAAGAGACAACGGCATCGTATTCTCGCGCATCATAGAGGGGCGAGATTTCATCGACCCAACCTACCAGCTCGTTGGTTTTACCCGACATGGCCGAAACGATGACAATCACGTCATAGCCCTTGGCGACCTCGACACCGACCCGTTTTGCAGCGCGGCGGATCCGGTCCAGATTGGCGACCGACGTGCCGCCGAATTTCATCACGAGTACGGGCATGGGGCCAAAGTCTCCGCGCCTTGAATTTCTGATCCCGTGCGTCTTATGCGAGGGGGGGCGTAAGGGCAAGTGGGCAAAGTCTGCGCAGCAGTGCTTTACTTTGATCGCACGTGATGTAAGCGTTCCCTCAACATCTTATTCCAAGAGGATTTCCATGTTCCGCTTTGCCCTTGCCCTGACTCTGATCTCAACCGCTGCCAATGCCCAAGTCGCCACTCTGTCGGGAACGGATGGTGAGAATTCACTGGGCACGGTACCTTGCGCGGCTTTGGCGGGTGACACGCTGGCCAGCTGCCCTGCCGAATTGCGCAAGCGTGAAGATGGAACCGCGACGCTGGCGGTACAGTTGAACACCGGCGAGGTGCGGCGGATCTATTTTACCAAAGGCGTGCCTGATTCCAGCAGTTCGACGTCGAATCTGACATATGAGACACGCGGCGACATTATGGTGATTTTCATCGAGCCCGGAGAAGTCTACGAACTCCCCAAAGCGGCCTTGAACACTCAGTAAGGGTGTGCGCGACCGTCCCAGGTTTCAAAACAACCGGTGGTGTCGAGCGAAAGCGCCGCAAAGCGCTCGATCAGGCCATCCGCCGCTTGATCTACGCTGATCTCTGCGCTGGTTCCGCCCATATCGGTCTGCACCCAGCCCGGATGATAGATTCCGACCGCGATCCCATCTTCCTTTAGATCCGACGCAAGGTTGCGACCCAGGTTCAGAACCGCTGCTTTTGAAGCGCGATAGATATAGCTGCCACCGGGTGCGCGCGTATGTGATGCCATCTGAGAAGAGACAATCGCAATTCGGCCTCGCCCCGCACGCAGGTTCGGCAATAGTGATTGAATAGTCAGGAACACGCCGGTCACATTGGTGGCGAAGCTCTGCGCCCACATCTCAGCGGGATAACCGTTAAGGTCGTGACCTTTATCCAAATACACACCCGCATTGCAGATCAGAAGATCGATCGGGCGACCTTGTAATTGCTCGGCCATCGCCGCGTGATGGGCCGGATCTGTGACATCTAATACGATGTCGGCACTACCGTCTCGCGACGTCCCTATCACATCTTGGCCTGCTGCACGGTATTGATCCGCCAGGGTTTTTCCGATCCCCCGGTTCGCGCCAGTAATAACGATATGCATTTGTCAGTTGGTCTTACGGCTGGGGACAAACGGCAGTGGCGCGACGGGCACGCCATCTTCAATCAGTGACTGCGCCTCTTCGGGCTGTGCCTCACCATAGATGGCGCGCTCGGGCGCATCACCCAAATGTATTTTGCGCGCCTCGCTGGCGAAATCCTTGCCTACATAGTCAGAGTTTTCTTCGACCTTGCGACGCAGTTCGCTCAACACTTCTTGGATCTCGGGCGAAGGTTTTGCCATATTGATCTCATCTGTTGGCGCTGGCGTCGGCGCCGGAGTTGTATTGGCAACGGTATCTCGTGCAGGCCGAACCCGCGGTGTCATGATCGCCTTTTCCACCTGATCGCAACCACAAACGGCGCAGGTGACCAACCCGGTGTTTGCCAACTTGTCAAACGCAGCGGCTGATTGGAACCAGCTATCAAAGCTGTGGCCTTGGCTACATTTCAATGCGTATTGAATCATGGTGTTTCCAGTTTACGGTTGGCGAATAGATACCGACCAACATGGCAATATCAAGTCTTGATCTTGACCCACTAGTGCGAATGGCCGCCGAATCCGTCCAAAAGTGCAGCAAGCTCAGGGAATGACACCTTCGCCGATGCTTTTTCAGGCGAATACCACTTCCTTCTGCGTTTACCGGCCTCGGGGAAACGAGTTTCCATTTGCTGTACATACAGCGGAAAAACATCGACCAGACACAACGCAGAAGCATTGTTAGATCGCTTCTTTACGTATGCAAATCGGCCCAGACTTTCAGTTCCACATTTTCCAAGCACGCCCGCCTCTTCCCAGGCCTCCCGCGCGGCAGTTTCTGGCGCAGATAGCCCGTTGATGAGCCACCCTTTTGGAATGATCCAGCGTTGCGCCCGACGGGTCGTGATCAACAAAATTTCAGGCGCACCACATTTGATGCGATAACAAAGTGCAGCAGATTGGGTAAACACAGGCAGCGCCCCGGACAGAGAAAGCCCCTCTGCCGAAAGCCTGCTAGCCACGCCACTGCGCCCGTCAAACACGGTTCATACCTACTGCTCGCTCCGCTTATGTTGCGGTTTATAAAGTGATATTTATCATATCTGGTGGAATCTGCCAAGCATTACGGGAAAGTTCCTTGCCTAAGGTCCATCCGTCCCGACAATCGGCGCACCAACTCGTCATGAGGGATGTCGGCGTCAATTGCCAATCGACGGAGCCCGAAATGCACCTGCGCGATCTGCTGATAGTAGCGGGTATAAATAAAGTTCGTGCCACCCCCGGCAAGCGCACCAAGCAGCGGTACGGACTGCGCCGCGAGCTTCTGGCCCAGCACGACCGACAATCGCGGAGCAACCAGCGCAATCAGGCGCTGCATGGTTGGCCCCGTCAGGGTCAAACGCATCGAGAAAAAGCCCAGATCAGCCCCATCATCCTCGGCCAGCGGTCCTGCGGCTGACAGCACCCGGATCGAGTCGAATTTCACGTTTTCAGCCTTCGGATCGAACCCTTCGCGTGCTGCCGCGCCTTGGATGGCACGTAGCATCATTGCTGTGGTCGCGGGCAGTTCAACCAAAGCTGTTGACACGCCGCCCAGGCCTCCGGCTGCGCCCATTGCGGTAGTCAGCGCCGTATTGACCCAAGGTTTCTGATCCGGCACCGCCCGGCGCGTGCCCTCGGCGGCATGCATGGCCAGCCAAAGCGCCTGTTCGGTGGTTTCGGTCAGGCCTTCCCGCACCGGTTTTGGCAGCTGATCCAGCAGGGATTCTGCAGACCCACCCAATTTGTTCAAAAGGTTTACCCCCGCACCACCTGCCGAGCCATAAAGTTGCGCCAGCCGGTCAAGTTCGGCCTCGGGATCGAGTTTTTCGACAAGAACAACGTCCTGCATCTGTGCCCTCCTGTTCTGAAAACATCGGCACTTTGCGGCGGGTTTTCAATGGGTCAGCGCGTCCAGCGGGTGACAACTCCTTGGATTCCAGACCAAACTCCGGGGATTAGCTCTAACCCAAGCACGCGATCCGGGTTGGTGGGTGGGGGCATCTCAACACCGGTGAGCCGATTGAAACCAAATCGCGCATAATAGGGCGCATCACCCACCAACATGACACGATCCCAGCCTTTGGCGCGCCCGGCTTCAACGCCCTGGTGGATCAGATAGCCGCCCAGCCCCTCTCCCTGATGGGTTGGATGCACGGCCACCGGACCTAGCAGCAATGCGTCGTGATCTTCTATGTGTACGGGCCAAAACCGGATCGCGCCCGCCAGAATACCCTGCCCATCGCGCGCAACCTGCGATAGCCCGGCAACCGGAGGCACGTCATCGCGCAGCCGATAGGACGACAGTGCCTCGCGCCCCGGTGCAAAGCACAGGTCATATAGTGCCTCGACCTCCCACCAGTCCTCTGGCTCTTCCGGCCTGATCCTGAATTGCTGCACGCGCGTCCTCTTTTCCTTGCTGGAATTCGCCCTAGCACTTCGATACGCCTTGGGCAAACGCTTGGAGATCTTATGTTCTATCGCCCCGAAGACGGCCACGGCCTGCCGCACAATCCCTTCAACGCCATCATCACGCCGCGCCCGATTGGCTGGATTTCAACGCGCGATGCGGATGGAATTAACAATCTGGCCCCCTATTCCTTCTTTAACGGCGTCGCCTACACGCCGCCCCAGGTGATGTTTGCCACAACGGGCACAAAGCACGATCAGGACGGCGGCAAGGACAGCATCGCCAATATCGAGGCAACCGGCGTGTTCTGCGTGAACGTCGTAGCCCATGCGCATCGTGACGAGATGAATGCCAGCTCGGAAGGTCTGGCAAAGCACATTGACGAGTTCGCCCATGCCGGGCTGACCCCGATTGAATGCGAAACGATCGCCTGCTCGCGCGTCGAAGGCGCACCCGCAGCGCTGGAATGCAAACTGACGCGGATCGTGACCCTACCGGGTGAGGCAAATCGAGTGGTATTCGGAGAGGTCACCGGCATTCACCTGCAGGACGACCATATTCGCGATGGCAAGTTTGATGTGACCTCGTTCAATCCCCTCGCGCGGCTGGGATATCGGGACTATTCTGTAGTGACAGATTTGTTCAGCCTTTCACGACCGGATGACTGATGCCGCTGCCCGATCCTCTTCGCAGATATCCGATCTCTCTACCCGACGGCTCTAGCCTCAAAGGAACGGTATTCTTATCTCAGGCCGTCGATCATCCCCGGTTCGAGGCCGGAGCATACACGTATGCTTCAGATTTTGATGCGCCGCAGGACTGGGCGCAGCGGCTTGCACCGTATCTGTTTCCCTTTTCGGAAGAAAAACTGGTGCTCGGCAAGTTCTGCCAGATCGCTCATGGGGTAAGGTTTATCACCGCTTCAGCAAACCACGCGACCGATGGGTTGACCTGCTTTCCGTTTCCAATCTTCAATCCGGATCGCATGACAGGCTACCAACCTGACACACGTGACACGGTTATTGGGCACGATGTCTGGATCGGTTTCGGGGCGCTGATCCTGCCCGGCGCACGGATCGGAAATGGCGCAATCATCGGCGCAGGCTCGGTCGTGCGCGGTGAGGTTCCACCCTATGCGATTGTTATCGGTAATCCAGCGGAAGTTCGACGGTTCCGTTTTGATCGCCATGTTATCGAGCGGTTGCAAGCATTGCGCTGGTGGGATTGGCCCGCTGATACCATCGCACAGGCCGAAGAAGCGCTGCTCTCGGGTGATTCAACGCATTGGAGAAGATCGCTTTGCAGAAATAAGGCGGCCAATCAGGCCGCCTTTTCCGGTATTCAATGCCCACCTAGAATTCCGGTCCGAACCGAATAATCGACAGCCAGTTCGTAATCCGGGTCATCATCGCTATCGACCATCAGGTGGCCGGCCTTGTTCAGTAGCGTGTGACAGTCGCGGCTGAGGTGCCGCAGCATAACCCGCTTGCCCGCCGTCTCGTATTTGGAAGCAATGTTTTCGATGGCCTGCAGCGCGGATTGGTCCACCACACGGCTGGCGGCGAAATCGATAATGACGGTCTCGGGGTCGTTTTGTACCTCGAACAGTTCCACGAATCCTTCGGACGATCCAAAGAACAGCGGGCCCTGAATCTCATAGACCTTCGCGCCCTCTTCCGTTTCCGAGTCGCGCGTGACCGCATGGATGCGTTTCGCGTTATTCCAAGCGTACGCCAATGCCGAGACGATCACCCCGACCACAACAGCCACTGCAAGGTCTTCCATCACAGTCACGACTGTCACCAGTACAATCACGAACGCGTCCATCAAAGGCACCTTGCGCATGATCTTCAGCGAGTTCCAGGCGAAGGTGCCGATCACCACCATGAACATCACGCCCACCAGTGCAGCCAGCGGTATTTGTTCAATCAGCGGAGAGCCGACGAGGATGAACAACAACAGGAACAGTGCCGCAGCGATGCCAGCGATCCGGGTGCGTCCGCCGGATTTCACGTTGATCATCGACTGGCCGATCATGGCACAGCCACCCATACCGCCAAAAAAGCCAGTGACCACGTTGGCGCTTCCTTGCGCGATGCACTCCTGCGAAGCACCGCCGCGTTTGCCGGTGATTTCACCCACAAGGTTCAGTGTCAGCAGAGATTCGATCAGGCCGATTGCCGCAAGGATCAGCGCATAGGGCAGGATGATTTCAAAGGTTTCCCAGTTCAGTGGAACCATCGGGATATGGAATTTAGGCAAACCGCCTTCGATCGATGCCAGATCGCCGACACGCGGGACGTCTAGCCCAATGCCAATGACCAGAGCGGCGACAACAAAAATCCCGGCCAGAGGTGCAGGAATGATGCGAGTGATGCGGGGCATGACCCAAATCACAGCCATGGTCAGAGCGACCAGACCCAGCATTGTGTACAACTGAATGCCTGAAAGCCACTCGCCGCCACCCATGCCGTGGCCGGTGTTTTCCATGGTTCCGGGCACTTTGAACTGCCCCAGCTGCGCCAGAAAGATCACGATCGCCAGACCGTTCACAAAGCCCAGCATCACCGGATGCGGCACAAGGCGGATGAACCGGCCCCAGTGCATTGCTCCTGCGATAATCTGCATGATCCCCATCAGCACCACCGTTGCGAACAGGTATTCGACCCCGTGCTGCGCGACCAGTGCGACCATGACAACCGCTAGCGCCCCGGTTGCGCCCGAGATCATGCCGGGGCGACCGCCGATCAAAGCAGTGATCAGACCGACCAGAAACGCCGCGTAAAGCCCGACCAGGGGGTGCACCCCGGCGACAAAGGCAAAGGCCACGGCTTCGGGGACCAGCGCCAAGGCGACGGTGAGACCGGACAGCAACTCGATCCGCAGGCGGGAAAAGGTCAATCCCTCATCCGGGACCCAGCGCAGATCGGGTTTGGCTATACGATTGGCAAAGCTTGCCAGCATGGCTCGGGGCATGGATCGGTCCTGTTGGTCGGTTTTGTTCGCGCGAAAGGGGCCTTCTAGCGGTCAAACCGGCCTCGAGATACCGCGCTAGGCGGGACCCTGATATGCGCCCCACGCATAGCTTGACGCAGGTGCACACAAACCGTTGAACCCACTTGTCAAAAGAGGCCGTGGCCCGCAGAACTCACCAAGAAGATAATTTCAACGGAGAGCAAACGTGACCCAAACAAAAATCGCCATCATCGGAGGATCGGGCATTTATGACATTGATGGTCTGGAAAATGCCGAGTGGGTCACTGTGGAAACGCCATGGGGTACGCCGTCGGATCAGATCCTGACCGGGTCTCTGAATGGGACCGAAATGGCCTTTCTGCCGCGTCACGGGCGTGGTCATGTGCATTCACCAACCGAAGTGCCCTATCGCGCCAATATCGACGCGTTGAAGCGGCTGGGCGTAACGGATGTGATTTCGGTTTCGGCCTGCGGGTCATTCCGCGAACCTATGGCGCCGGGTGATTTCGTGATCGTGGATCAGTTCATCGACCGGACATTTGCCCGCGAAAAGAGCTTTTTCGGAACCGGCTGCGTCGCTCATGTGAGCGTTGCCTATCCAACTTGCCCACGCCTGTCGGATGCCTGCGAGACAGCTGGCAAAGCCGCAGGCATCAATATCCATCGGGGCGGCACTTATCTGGCGATGGAGGGGCCGCAGTTTTCCTCTCTGGCGGAATCAAAGATGTATCGCGAGCACTGGGGCTGTGATGTGATCGGCATGACCAACATGCCGGAAGCGAAACTCGCCCGCGAGGCCGAGCTTTGTTATGCCTCGATCGCCATGGTCACCGATTATGACAGCTGGCACCCGGACCACGGCGAGGTCGACGTAACCGCAATCATCGCCACGCTGACCGGCAACGCCGAGAAAGGCCGGGCGCTGGTCAAAGGCCTGCCCGCCTTATTGGGGGCCGAACGTGTGCCCTGCCCGCATGGCTGCGACCGGGCGCTGGAATATGCCATCCTGACTGCGCCAGAAAAGAGAGACCCGGCGCTGCTGGCCAAGCTGGATGCGGTGGCTGGGCGGGTCCTATGATCTCAGTTCTGAGACAGGTTCTTTTGCACCTCGTCCCACAGGCCATATGACCACAGATTGTTGTGGGTTCCGTCCGGGATCACGTAAAGCTGCGCGCTATCAGACATCTCGGCCAGAGCCTGTCCGTGGTGCAGGGGGATGGTTTCATCCTCGGTGCCGTGAAAGATCAACGTCGGCACCGTGATCTGTTCGATCAGGTCGCGGGTGGCAAACTGATCCTTCATCAGGACTGAGACAGGAAGAAACGGATAGCGTTCCGCAGCGACATCGACGGTTGCAGTGAATGGGGCTTCGAGCACAAGCAATTCCGCCTCGGGGCGCTCAGCAGCAACGGCGGCCGCGATGCCGGTTCCGAGGCTTTGTCCGTGCAAAACAACGGCTTCACCCTTTCCGATCAGCCGGTCAAAAAGTTGCACGCCATCAGAGATCAGCGCCGGTTCCGAAGGCTCACCCTCGCTGCCCGGAAAGCCACGATAGCTGGGGGCCAGCAAGCCATAGCCTGAGTTGAGAATTTCGCGCAAACGATCAGCGCGATCACCCAGATTGCCGCTTTGGCCGTGGAAAAACAGGACTGTCGGTGCATCCTGCACCGCAGCCGGCGCGGACCAGACTGTCAGTACTGTGCCATCGGTCATCGGGACCGATTGCATCTCAACATCTGCCAATCCAACGCTGGACGGGTCGGGCAATTCACCATCGGGTTTGTAAAGCAGGGATTGCTGGTTAAGAAACATGTAACCGGCGATGCCTGCATAGATGATCGCACCGGTCAGCAGCAGCCCAACCAGAATGTTTTTTACGCGCTCAACGCCAAAGTGGCTGGAACCTGCCTTAGTATCTGCATGTTGTGTTTGAACCATTACCCCCTCCTTTGGTCGCACTGCGAGTGTGGGAAGTCTTAAGCGCGTTTCAAGATGCATGAGCCAAGCTTCATCCAATCTTAAATCTGTTGCCGCAATGCAAGAACCCCTAGCGTTTGAGATAGCGGCAGTTGAAATGCCCTGATGCTACGCCATGTTGAAGCCAATTATCGATGTAAAGGCATACACATAGCCAACCCAGCCCGAGCATAGAGAGGCGTTATGAAACGATTGGACGCGCTGGATGCTGCCCGCTTTTTAGCCTTTTGCGGTATGGTGTTGGTTAACTTCCGTATCGCAGCCGAAGTCGCTCCGGGCACTGATTGGGCCTCTGTTTTGATTGATGCGCTGGAAGGGCGCGCAGCTGCTTTATTCGTAGTTCTCGCCGGGATTGGTATCGGATTGTCACGTATCTCAGCAGGATTATTGCTACGCAGAGCTGCGTTTCTGTTTGTGATCGGTCTCATAAATATGACCATATTCGACGCCGATATCCTGCATTTCTATGCGCTTTACTTTGTAGTCGGTGCCGTGTTTCTGACGGCTTCGAAACGCGGGCTCTGGCTGGGAGCGCTGGGAATCCTGATCCTCACAGTATTCGCCAACCTGATCTTCAACTATGATCAGGGCTGGGATTGGGAAACGCTGGTGTATACCGATATCTGGAGCTTGCCCGGATTTATTCGCAACGCACTTTTCAACGGCTGGCATCCGGTCTTGCCGTGGGCAGCATTCCTATTGATCGGAATGGCGATCGGGCGGTCCGACATTCATACCCTTTGCATTCAGCATCGGTTGATCATGTGGGGCTTTGGCGCAGCGGTGCTGGCTCTGTTTCCGCAGATGTTAACATCAGACCCGGAATTGGCAGTCTATTTGGGGACCGAGTCGATCCCGCCCGGGCCATTCTACATAATGGCGGGGACTGGGACCGCCTGTATGGTGATCGGGTTGTTATTGAAGCTCTGGCCAATGATCGAACGGAGTGGGATCGCGACGTTTCTGACCGCGCCGGGACGACAAAGCCTGACGCTTTATATGGCCCATATCCTGATTGGAATGGGGCTGCTGGAAGACCTTGGACTGCTAAACGGATCGCTGAGCGCGCCGCAAATCGCGATGTACGCCCTGTTCTTCTGTGTCTTGTCGTCACTATTTGCCCTACTTTGGTTCAGTAAATTCAAGCACGGACCATTAGAGACGGTGATGCGCCGCCTAACAGAACACGCAAAGGCTTGACCTCGCTGTCGCGGCGAGGCTTGGTGTGAGCGACGCATCGACAGGATTTCCAATGTCACTTGAACTCTGGCTCGCCTTTGTGGCCGCATCGACCGCTCTGCTGCTGATCCCAGGGCCGACGGTTCTGCTGGTTCTCAGCTATGCGCTGTCGAAAGGGCGCAGCGTTGCGGTTGCCTCGGCAACTGGTGTGGCTTTGGGCGATCTGGTGGCGATGACTGCATCGCTGTTGGGGCTGGGCGCGCTGGTATTGGCCTCGGCTACCCTGTTCACTGTGCTGAAATGGGTGGGTGCTGTATATCTGATTTGGCTGGGCATCAAACTTCTTCGCAGCGCGCCTTCTGGTGGTTTACAGGCTATTGAGAATGAACGAAATGTCACCGCCCGCAGCGTCTTTGGCCATGCCGCCGCCGTCACCGCGCTGAACCCGAAATCAATCGTTTTCTTCATTGCGTTTGTACCGCAGTTCCTGCGCCCGACTGATCCGCTGGGGCCGCAATTTGCAATACTGATCGCCACCTTCGTCGGTCTCGCCGGGCTAAACGCACTCGCCTATGCGCTACTGGCGGATCGGCTGCGCCGCATGATCGGACGTACAAACGTCATCACTGCCATGACCCGGTTCGGAGGGCTGACTCTGATCGGAATGGGCGTCGCTACAGCTGTATTGCGCCGCCCTGCCTGAGGTCAGTCTTTGGCATTTTCCTTCATGAATCCTCGGATGAACCGGTGGATTTCGCGCGTGGCTGACGTAAACCGCGCAACTCGTGGCTCCCGAATGCTCAGTTTCGTTACTATGACCTGCCAAACGCCATCGGCCGCCGCCGCAAGTAGCCGCAGGCACCAAAGTTTTCTTGCATGACCGACCCTGATGGGTCAAACACCCCCGCGTGTTTGATGCCAAAGGGGTGGCCCATGTCCAGAAACAAAACGGTCAAGGATTACATTCGGACCATTGTCGATTTCCCGCATGAGGGGATCATGTTCCGGGATGTCACCACCCTATTTGCTGATCCACGCGGGTTTCGTATGGCAATCGACCAGATGCTGCACCCCTATGCGGGCGAGCGGATCGATAAGGTCGTGGGTCTTGAGGCACGCGGCTTCATTCTGGGCGGTGCCATAGCACATCAGTTGAGCGTTGGATTTGTGCCAATTCGCAAGAAAGGCAAGCTGCCCGGCACTACGATCAGCCAAGACTATAAGCTGGAATATGGCGAAGCCATCGTTGAGATTCATGATGATGCCATCCAGCCGGGTGAAAAAATTCTGGTCGTTGACGACCTGCTCGCTACAGGCGGCACCGCTGCCGCTGGCATCAAGTTGATCGAACGACTGGGGGGCGAGATTATCTCTTGCGCATTCATCATCGACTTGCCCGAACTAGGCGGTCGCAAAGCACTGGAAGATCTGGGTATGGATGTGCACGTTCTGTGCGAGTTCGAAGGGCTCTGACCATCACACAATTCACGGACTCGTGACTGGAATTCGTGCAACCCTCAAGCTTAGCCCGGGTAAGGCGAATTTCAAGAAACTGCGGCGCTTTATATCTCTGATCTGTTTGTGAACATACTGCGTACCCCGAATGATGCCACCTGAGGCATTTTCAACAAGGGAAATCACGTCATGTTTCGCAAATTCGCTGTTGCTGGAGTTGCAAGTCTTCTGTTGACGACTTCTGTCCTGGCAGATGGGCACTCTAAAGATATCGTCGATACTGCAGTGGGTGCGGGCAGCTTCGCAACGCTCGTCGCTGCGGTACAGGCCGCCGAACTGGTTGAAACGTTAAAGGGTGACGGGCCGTTCACTGTGTTCGCGCCCACGGATGAGGCGTTTGCAGCGCTGCCCGAAGGCACGGTAGAAAATCTGCTAAAGCCGGAAAACAAAGACCAACTTGTCGCGATCCTTACCTATCATGTTGTGCCTGGCAAAGTGATGTCGGGTGATTTGTCCGATGACATGACCGCCGCAACCGTACAAGGCGGGGATATTACTATCGATCTGGACAATGGCGTCATGGTGAATGATGCCAACGTGGTGCAAGCCGATATTGAGGCCGAGAACGGCGTGATCCATGTGATCGACAAAGTTATTCTGCCTGCGTCATGAACTTGTGGCGCGGCCCGGTAGTCGACCGGGTCGCGCTTAGTTTTTAAGAACCGCACCGGGGTTCATGATCCCCTTTGGATCAAGCGCCATCTTGATGGCACGCATGGCCTGCAATCTTACCGGATCGCCATAGTCTTCAAGATCGTCAGTCTTGAGCCTACCAACACCATGTTCCGCACTTACCGATCCTTCAAATTCATGTACCAAATCATGCACGGCACGTTTGACGGCACTGCGTTGTGCATCAAACTCGGCCTTGTCGTGACCGGCAGGTGGAAACACGTTGTAGTGCAGGTTCCCATCACCCAAATGGCCAAAGCAATTCACCCGGAACGGTCCCTGTTTGGCAACCACACGCGCGCCGCGCTGAATAAATTCGGGGATTCGGGAGATCGGAACCGAGATATCATGACTTGAGACAGACCCAACCAAGCGGTTGGCCTCGGGAATCTGCTCGCGCACTGCCCACAACTCGGCTCTTTGAGCCTCGCTCTGAGCAATGACGGCATCCCCCACCAGACCGCGTTCTTCGGCCGCCACATAGATTGCCTCGAGCATGTCCGAAGGATCTTGCCCAGCGGACAGGCCCAACTCGATCAGGACGCTCCATTCCGGTGGCTTCGCAAAGGGTTGCCGAATATCTGGCAGAACCTCGGTCAGAAACTGCAGCCCTTGCCTGTGGATTAGCTCAAACGTGCTGATCGCCTCGCCCACCTGATCCCGCGCCAATGATAACAGATCAATTGCTGCCTCAGGCGAGGCAACCTCTAACATCGCCGTTCCGACCCCTTTGGGTTGCGGGAACAGCTTCAGTGCCGCCGCCGTGATGATCCCCAGCGTCCCTTCGGACCCGATCATCAGGTTGCGCAGATCATAACCGGTGTTGTCTTTGCGCAAACGACTAAGCCCATGCCAGATATCACCGCTTGGCAATACCACCTCAAGCCCCAAACATAGATCGCGTGCATTACCATAGCGCAGCACATTCACGCCGCCGGCATTGGTGGCCAGATTGCCCCCGATCCGACAAGACCCCTGTGCCGCCAGCGACAGAGGAAACAACCGTTCGGCATCCTCGGCTGCCGCCTGTACATCAGCCAGAATGGCACCCGCTTCAGCAACGAGAATGTTTTCGGTCGGGTAGATCGCACGGATTGCTGACATCCGCTCTAGCGAGATGATCAACGGCGTAGGGCCATCCGGCGCAACCTGCCCACCCACCAGACCGGTGCCGCCGCCATATGGAACAACGGGCACGCACGCGTCAGCAGCCAACCGGACCAGGGCCGATACCTCTTCTACGGTCTTAGGCAAGGCCAGCAACCCGCCCTGCCCCACAAACCGCTGACGTGGCTCTTCAAGATAGCGTTCGGAAACGGGCCTCAGTACATCATCGCCCAGCTGGGCGCGTACTGCTTCGGCAAAGCGGTCATCGGCGGGGTACAGAGTCATACCCACTCCCTGCCAAAGGCCAACGGCAGCGGCAAGCCCTATTCCTGCTCAATCAGATACTGGGGTTCCAACACGACGACCGTCGGTCGGTCTGGCAAAGTCCGCAATGAGACGATGAGTTCCGAAACTCCATCTCGTTCAACCGGAAAATCCTCGCGTATATCCACTAGAAATCGCTCAAGTGAGAAGTCCGAGAACCAGTGCATTGGAATAATGATCGAGCTTTTCAGCCGCTTCAGAACTTGGATCATTTCGGGCAGAGGCATGGTCGTCCCACCATCCACTGCGGCCATGACCACATCAAGCCGACCCAATGCCGCGAATTGTTCGTCCGAGGGTATATGATGCAGATGTCCCAGATGACCGATGCACAACCCCTCTACTTCGAACACAAAGATCGAGTTCCCGCGCTCTTCCACCCCACTGTAGGCCGATCGAATATCGGTCGACACATTACGCACAAGCAGCTCTCCCAGATCGAGATGATGTTCAATGCCCTGCCCGAACTCACCCCAGCCAGGCAGGACGTACGGGATGGCCGGATCGGGATGGGCGGTCCAGTGGGTGCTGTGCGCATGGTTCATCGTGACTACGTCTGGAATCAGCGCTGCGCCGCCGATAAAGCCGGTGAAATCAGTCACCGCGTTCAATCCACCCTGTGTCTGGATCAAAAACGATGCATGCGCGACATAGCTGATCCGAACCGAAAACTCTGGCACGGGATCCTGCCAGGCCGCTTTGTGAAGATATTCAATCCCCGGCGCTGCATCTGCAATAGCGATACAGTGACTAGGCCGCCGCTCCTGCGCCACAGCCCCGCCCGAGATCATCATCAATACCGCAACAACCCGCCACATACCCCGAGTGTAGCGCAGAACGCCCGCAAGTCATGCCCCTTGTCCATCTGGTCCAAAATACTCCAGGGAGAGTCGCGGCCCGCCGCGACGGGGCAGCGCCCCCTAACCTACGTCGGTCTTCCCGCGCCGATCAGACCGCAAAGACGCATACAGAACATGGGTCCGCCACCGCCCGTTGATCTGCAGATAGGACTGCGCCACGCCTTCATATTTGAAGCCCGAGCTTTCCAGTAACCCGCGCGAGGCCTTGTTTTCCGGCAAACAGGCGGCTTCGATCCGGCTGAGGTCCAGACGGGTAAAAGCGTGATGAACCACCGCTCCAATCGCTTCGCGCATGAAGCCCTGACGGGCAAAGGATTGCCCGGTCCAGTATCCCAGCGTTCCGGCCTGCGCTGGGCCACGGCGGATATTATCCAGCGTGATGGCCCCCAGCAGGACATTATCCGTACGGCGAAACAGAAATAGCGGAATCGCCGTACCGCCGGCAACCGAGCGCTGTGCCCAGTAGACCCGGTTGGTAAATGATTTGCGACTCAGGTGATCCTTCGCCCAGACCGGCTCCCACGGAGTCAGGTATTCTTTTGACGCGCGACGCAGTGCCGCCCAATCATTGAAATCGGAATGGACAGGCGGGCGCAGGCTCAGCCGCTCGGTTTCGAGTTTCAGCTTGCGTCTGCCCAGTAGCATCACGCCGCACGCCTCTCCTGTAGCTCAGCCAGCGTTGGCGCACCCGAAACCGGCCCGTACAGCGCCAACGCCGCCGGGGCCTGCATGGCCATCTGTTCAGCAAAGGCGCGTACATCCTCGGTACTGACGGCATCGATCTTGGCGACCGTATCCTCGAGCGAGGGTACCCGCCCCCAAATCTGCACCAGACGCGCCAGACGTTCGGCCCGGTTCGAGGGGCTTTCCAGCCCCATCAGCATTCCGGCCTTCATCTGTGCGCGGGCACGGGCCACTTCTTCGTCATTCATATCGCCGGCGGCGCGCTTCATCTCGTCGATGGTGATCGTGGCCAGTTCGGCAACTTGATCGGCGGAGGTGCCCGCATAGATCGTGGTCGTGCCGGTGTCGGCATAGGCGCCCGTCTGTGCAAATATCGTGTAGCAGAGACCACGCGTTTCGCGCACTTCCTGAAACAGGCGCGAAGACATGCCGCCGCCCAAAGCCGTCGAATAAATCTGTGCGGTATAGATCGCATCATCGCGATAGCCTGGGCTCTCCATGGCCAGCGCGAAATGGGCCTGTTCCAGATCTTTTTCCTGCCGTGCCTCACCACCGGTAAAGCGGGCAATTTCAGGGGTCAGACCTTTGCGCGGCTGCAGATGGCCGAACATTTCTTCCACCATCTTCATCAGGGCGTCATGATCCACAGCGCCAGCGGCCGACAGGATCATCTGTTCCGGCCCGTAATGCTCAGCCACGAAACCCGACAGGTCTTCACGCGAGAATGCACTTACCCGCTCGGTCGGGCCAAGAATGGTGCGGCCCAGCGGCTGATCGTGATAGCTCTGCTCTTGCAGCCAATCGAAGATAACATCATCGGGCGTGTCATAAGCCTGACCGATTTCCTGCAGGATTACACCACGCTCGACCTCGATCTCGCGCGGATCAAACACTGGGTTCAGAACGATGTCGCCGATCACGTCCATCGCCAGCGTCACATCGTCCTTCAAAACACGCGCGTAATAGGCCGTAACTTCTCGCGATGTGTAGGCGTTTATATATCCGCCCACATCCTCGATCGCCTCGGCGATTTGCAGCGCGGATCGCCGCTCGGTTCCCTTGAACGCCATATGTTCAAGGAAATGCGCGATGCCGTTCTGTTCGATCCGCTCATGCCGCCCACCGGCGGTTACCCAGATGCCAATGGCTGCAGATTGCAGCCCCGGCATATGTTCACTGACGATACGAAAGCCGTTCTTCAGTTGGTCCTGTCTGACTGTCACTCAGCAATATGCCTTCTGATATGATCCTCAAGGGCACCCAGATCGTTGGCAATCCGTGTCACCCGTTCCGGACGTTCATACAGATCAGACATGCGGGATGGAAGAGGCGGATGTTCGCCGCTTGCCTTCTCAACCGCTGCCGGGAATTTCGCCGGGTGGGCAGTGGCCAGCGTGATCATCGGCACATCAGCGGAGCGATGTTCTTCAGCGACCTTGATACCAACGGCAGTATGCGGACAAACCAGTTCGGCGCTGTGGGTCAGAGTGTGCTTGATTGTGGCCAGTGTCTCATCCTCAGATACACGACCCGAGTCGAAGCTTTCCCGTAGCGCTTCCATCGCGCCTTGGCTGACGTTGAAGCCACCGTTCTTCAGTTCATCCATCAATTGCGCAACGGCACCACCATCCTCACCATAGGCAAAGTACAGTGCGCGCTCAAAGTTGGAACTGACCTGAATATCCATCGACGGGCTGATCGAAGGGATCGTGTCACCCTTGAAATACCCCTCGCCCGACAGACAGCGATGCAAAATGTCGTTCTGGTTGGTTGCCACGACCAGACGGTCGATGGGCAATCCCATACGCTTGGCCAGATAGCCTGCGAAGATGTCGCCAAAGTTGCCTGTGGGGACGGTAAAGCTGACCTTGCGATGCGGCGCGCCAAGGCTGACGGCGGCAGAGAAATAATACACGATCTGTGCCAGGACGCGCGCAAAGTTGATCGAGTTCACACCGGCCAGTTTCACCCCATCACGGAAGTCAAAATCGTTGAACATATCCTTGAGCGCGGCCTGACAGTCGTCGAAGTCGCCATCCACGGCCAAAGCGTGCACATTGCTGTCGGCGGGCGCCGTCATCTGACGGCGCTGCACTTCCGAAACACGGCCATGCGGGAACAGGATGAACACGTCCACCGCGTCCAGCCCTCGAAACGCCTCAATGGCAGCTGAACCAGTATCGCCGCTTGTCGCACCGACGATAGTTACGCGATCACCGCGCCGTTTCAGCGCTACCTGAAACAGCTGGCCGATTAGCTGCATGGCGAAATCTTTGAAGGCCAGCGTGGGTCCGTGAAACAGCTCCAGCAGAAAATGGTTCTCGTTCAGCTGCTTCAACGGCGCGCGGGCGTCGTGTCCAAAACCATCGTAAGCGCGGGCGATGATAGCCTTGAACTCATCCTCGGCGAATGACTCATTGACATAGGGCCACATGACGCGGAATGCGATTTCTTCGTAGGGCAAGCCAGCCAACGCAGCAATTTCGTCCTGCGACATCACAGGGATCTCGGCGGGAAGGTACAGGCCACCATCACGTGCCAGCCCGGTCAGCATCGCTTCTTCAAAGCTTAGTTCCGGCGCTTGGCCACGGGTCGAGATATATCTCATTGCTCTTCTCTCTCAGAAGGGGCGCGGTTGCGCCAAAGGAAGTATCCGGTCATTGCGGCCCAAACCAGAGCCAAACCAAACCATGTGATTGCATATTGAAGGTGGTCGTTCGGGATACCCGCCGTGTCCACCGGAAGAGGTGTTATGTCAGGGTCCGTTTTGGACCGGGCGATCAACAACACAGGCTCTGTACCTAGTGCCGCAGCCAGAGTGGGCACGTCACGCGCAAACCAGATGTTGCCATCGATATCTGGCTCGGGCGTATAGCTGTCGATTTCATCAGGCCAGTGCAGATTGCCTGAGACCTCCATCGGGCCAATCACACGATCGGCCTGCTTGGCGGTCGTCGGTACAAAGCCCCGATCCACAAGAATAGTGCGACCAGCGGTGCTGAAGGGCTGAATGATCCGGTACCCAGCCCCAACCTGCTTAACCGAGACCAGAACGTGGATTTCCTCTGGCTTCATATCTCCGGAGAGTGTGACAGGAAGATACTTGTCATCTGCTTCCGTAACGGTCTCGGGGAGAACAACCGCATCAGCCGCAATGCGCGCTTCGATCTCGGCCAAAATGCCCTGTTTCCAAGACTGACGCTGCATTTGCCACACGCCGAGCGATATCAGCACGCCCAAACCCGCGAGGCCGAAAATCAGCAGAAACAGAATACGGCGCATGGCGGGGCCAAACCTTGTTGCAGAAATCGGCGTCTTGTTACGGCGCGTGTTGGTCTAATTGCAACCACGCAATTGTATGGGGCGCAATCTTGCGCACCTGATAGAGAAAAAGCCGCCCCTTGGGGCGGCTTTTGCAATTGGATCACCTGACCGGCGTCACATCAGCGGAGCTTGACCCCAAATGTAAACGGCGAAGAACAGGAACAGCCAGACGACGTCAACGAAGTGCCAGTACCAAGCTGCCGCTTCGAACCCGACGTGTTTCTCGGGCGTGAAATCGCCTTTCAGGGCGCGGATCAAGCAGACCGACAGGAAGATGGTTCCAATGATGACGTGGAAACCGTGGAAACCAGTTGCCATGAAGAAGTTCGAGTAGAACTGGTCATCGCCAAACTTCCAGCCTTCGTGGGCCAGCAGCTCGTAGTACTCAAAGCCCTGCAATGCAGTAAACGCGATACCCAGAACGATGCCAATGGCTAGGCCATTGATCAGTGCCTTGCGGTCATTGTCATGCACCAGAGCATGGTGTGCCCAAGTGATCGCACAACCCGACAGTAGCAGCACCAGAGTGTTGATCAGCGGCAGGTGGAACGGGTCAACCGCGTGAATGTCGGGCTGGATGTACTCGGTGCCAGCATAGTCGTACATCGGGTACATGCGATGCTTGAAGAACGACCAGAACCAGGCAAAAAAGAACATCACTTCGGACATCACGAACAGGATGAAGCCATAGCGCAGACCAATACGCACAACCGGCGTATGGTCGCCCTGACGGCTTTCGACCACCACTTCGGACCACCATGCGAACATGGTGTAAAGAACGCCGATCAGTCCCATCCAGAAGATCCACGGGGTAATCCCGTGCATCCACAGAACAGCCCCGAATAGCATCACAAAGCCAGATACCGCGCCGATCAGTGGCCAGATCGACGGGTTCAGAATGTGATAATCATGGTCTTTTGCGTGTGCCATCAGCGTCCCTCACCTACAGGCGTTAGTTCTTGTTTGTCTCAGCCTGCACGTCAAGGGCGGCATAGCCCTCGGGCAGGTCAATTTCGTAGAATGTATACGACAGAGTAATCGTATGCACATACTTGGCTTCTAAATCTTCGACCATCTCTGGATCGACGAAGAAAGTCACCGGCATCTCAACCCGCTCTCCGGGTTGCAGAACCTGCTCTTCAAAGCAGAAACAGGCAATCTTCTGAAAATATCCACCGGCAGAATACGGGGCGACATTGTATGACGCCTGTCCCGCAATCGGGCGATCAGTTGGGTTATAGGCTTCGTAGAAGGCCAGCCCGGTCTCACCAATGCGGACTTCCATCTCGCGCTCGACCGGCTTGAATTCCCAGGCCATGTCTTTGGCTTTTGACGCGTCAAAACGCACGGTGACGGTGCGGTCCAGAATCTCGTCTGGTGCCACTTCGGCCACGCCGGTGGTCCCACCAAAGCCGGTGACCCGGCAAAACCAGTCATAAAACGGCACAGCTGCCCAAGCGAGGCTGCCCATCAGGACAACCACACCAACCGTTTGTGCAACGGTTTTCTGAGGACCGGTCAACGCCATCAGTTCTGCACCTCTTGTGGTGCCATGTTGAAATCAGTGCCCGAGACCTTCACGATCGTCAGTCCAAAGATGATCACGATGAACGCGGCCAGTGTTAGGCCCACGCCCAGATTGCGGCTGAACCGACGCTGATGCAGCTCATGGCTTTTGCGCAGGCTCATGACCAGCCTCCCAGCCCATACGGTTTCAGCAGCGCCTCAGCCAGAATCGCGCCAAAATGCAGGAAGAGATACAGCAACGACAGCTTGAAGAAGCTGCGCTCGACCTTGAAATTGTCGGCTTCGGAATCGTCTTCGTTTCGGCGGGAAATCTGCCAGGCGCCCCGCAGGAACAAGCCGTTCAGAACCAGTGCGACCACCAGATAGATCGGGCCTCCGATATCCGAGAACGCGGTGCCCACCGCCAGCACCGCAAGCAGCGCGGTATAGACCAGAATGTGCCAGCGTGTGGCGCGGCGGCCGTGCGTAACGGTCAGCATCGGCACGCCTGCGTCGTCATAGTCCGAGCGCATAAACAGCGCCAAGGCCCAGAAATGCGGCGGCGTCCACATAAAGGTCAGGGCGAACATCAACCACGGCTCAAGCGTCATCGAACCTGTGGCCGCGACCCATCCGATCACCGGCGGGAACGCCCCTGCGGCACCACCGATCACGATATTCTGCGGTGTCGAACGCTTTAGCCAGATCGTGTAGACGACGACATAGAAGAAGATGGTAAAGGCCAGAAACGCGCCGGCGAACCAGTTGGTTGCCAGACCCAGCATGATGACGGACAGGCCAGACAGAGCCAGTCCCAATGCCAATGCCTCGCCTTCCTCGACCTTGCCGGACGGGATCGGGCGGCCTTTGGTGCGCTTCATCACGCGGTCGATATCCGCGTCCCACCACATGTTCAGCGCGCCAGACGCACCACCACCGATCGCGATAAACAGGATGGCGCAGAATCCTACAAACGGATGTACTGGAACCGGGGCCGCAAGCAATCCAACCAAAGCCGTAAACACCACCAGCGACATCACGCGTGGCTTCAGCAGGGTAAAATAATCGCCAAAGCTGGCCTCGTCCGCGCGGGTCTGCGCGGAAACGGTGCTGGCATTGAAGCTTGCGTCGCTCATCTTTGGTCCTTTTCGGGGCAAAAGCTGCGCGAAACCCGCGCAGCCCGCACATGTTTACCTAGGCCTCAGTCGGCTTAGTTCGAGGCCACCTGATAGGAAACAGGCTTACCTGCATACTCTTCCAGAGCGCCCTGCAGCCACTGCTCATATGCCTCTTCGCTGACCACTTTGACGGTGATCGGCATATAGGCATGGTCTTTGCCGCACAGTTCCGAGCACTGGCCGAAATAGACGCCTTCCTTATCAGCCTGGAACCACAGTTCGGCCAAACGACCTGGTACGCCGTCCTGCTTTACGCCGAATGACGGGATGGTCCACGAATGGATCACGTCAGACGCAGTAACCTGCATGACAATGATCTTACCAACTGGAACAACTACCGCCGTGTCCGTCGCGAGCAGCCACTCATCCTGGCTGTAGCCCGCATCGGCCAGCTTGGCGCGCATCGCGTCATCCAGCACAAATGGCGTTACATCTGCATCCGCAGGGCGCGCGCCCTCATCCAAAGTGGCCGGGTGGCCCAGCAAGTAGCTGTCGAATGCGAAATCGTGATCGACATATTCGTAAGTCCAGTACCACTGGTTACCCACGACCTTGATGGTGATGTCGCCCTCTGGGATCTCTTGTTGCTTGAACAGAACCGGCAGCGAGAATGCGCCAATGAAAACCAGAATTAGGATTGGCCCAAGGGTCCACGCAATCTCAACCGGGGTATAGTGGGAAAACCGGGCAGGCTCAGGATTCGCACGCCGATTGTATCGCACGATGCAGTAGAGCAGCAGACCGGCGACAAACAGGCAGATGACCGTGATGATCACCAGAATCATATTGTCGAGACTCTGAATTCCTTCGGCAAGACTGGTGGTCGCAGGCTGGAAACCAACGCCGCCTGCCACCGGCTTGCCAATAATCTCAAGCTCCTGAGCCATGGCGGGAAGGCTGGAGAGGGCTGTTGCAAGCCCGGAAAGCATCAAAGCATTCTTCATTTTCTGTCCTGATCGTTTGATCTTTGCGTCTCTGGCGAAAAGGTGTGAATCGGTCGCACCTCTCCCGTTGTCTTTGGCCGCGTTAAAAACCATATTCCGTCGGGTAGATAAAGCAAAATGCTTGCGTCAAACAGACGCTATTTTTGATCTGGATCAAACCCGAAAGGTCGCAACCTATGTCTCAGGCCCCATTTCGCCCCTTTGAAAGCGTTCTTCCGAAGGACGAGGCGCTTGCTGTGCTGCAGGCCGCAACCAATGGCGCGGAGGACGGAGAGCTGTTTGTCGAGCGGCGAAAGTCCGAGTCACTGGTGTTCGATGACGGTCGTCTGCGGACGGCTTCCTACGATGCATCCGAGGGATTCGGCCTGCGTGCAGTGCAGTGCGAAGTTGCGGGATACGCACACTCGACGGATGTTTCGATTCCCTCACTTAAACGAGCCGCTGAAACCGCACGGCTGGCCGTCGGTGATGGTGGAGGGACGCTGGCCGGACCGCCACAGGCCACCAACACACGGCTTTATACCGATGAGGACCCGATCGAATCCGCCAGTTTTCCGGTCAAGATCGAGACCCTGCGCGAGATTGACGCCTTTGCTCGCGATCTGGACCCTCGGGTCGTGCAAGTCAGCGCCACGATTGCCGCCGCAGTGCAGGAGATCGAGATTCTGCGCCCCGACGGCGTCCAGGTGCGCGATGTGCGCCCGATGACCCGCCTGAACGTCTCGGTCATCGTAGAACAGAACGGACGGCGCGAAAGCGGCTCAGCCGGGGGGGGCGGTCGCGTGGGGCTGGACGGTTTGATTGACCCCACCGACTGGCAGGACAAAGCACGCGAAGCGCTGCGGATCGCTCTGGTTAATCTGGATGCCATCCCTGCCCCTGCCGGCGTGATGGAGGTTGCATTGGGACCTGGCTGGCCCGGAATTCTGTTGCACGAGGCCATTGGGCACGGTCTGGAAGGCGATTTCAACCGCAAGGGCAGCTCGGCCTTCGCCGGGCTGATGGGACAGCAGATCGCCTCAAAAGGCGTGACCGTCGTTGATGACGGCACGATAGCGGACCGTCGCGGCTCGATTTCGGTGGATGACGAAGGTACCCCCAGTTCGCGCACGGTCCTGATCGAAGACGGTATACTGACTGGATATATGCAGGACCGCCAAAACGCACGTCTGATGGGGGTTTCACCCACCGGCAACGGGCGGCGACAGAGCTATGCCCACAAACCCATGCCTCGTATGACCAATACGATCATGTTGGGCGGTGATTCAGACCCAGCCTCGCTGGTATCAGACATCAAAGACGGCATCTGGGCCGTCGGTTTTGGCGGTGGTCAGGTTGATATCACCAATGGCAAGTTCGTCTTTTCCTGCACCGAGGCCTATCGCGTCGAGAATGGTAAGATTGGTGCTCCGGTCAAAGGCGCGACACTCATTGGTGACGGTCCCTCGGCGCTAAAGCGTATTCGGGGCCTGGGGAACGATATGGCGCTTGATCCGGGCATGGGCACCTGCGGCAAGGACGGGCAATGGGTGCCGGTGGGAGTGGGGCAACCAACCGTCCTGATGGACGGACTTACGGTTGGCGGCTCTGCTGCTTGAGTCGGGATTCAGTGTGAGGAATGAGGCGCAGGGTTAACGCTGCGCCTCATCGGTTTAAGAAATTGCCGATCAACGGTAGCTTGCGCAAAGAAAAATTCATGCAAATTTTTTCTATATTTTCAAATGCATAGCATGATATCTAACTTCAAAATCCGAATAATTCAGTTCTAATTATCCAAGATTTACAGGCTGTTAACCCGCTGCACCGTAAACCAGTTTTGCAATCAGGCGGAGCATCGGATGACCGAAGAGCAGCTTTCTTCCAATCACCCCCCACTCCCACCCACCACGGAAGAGGACCGGTTTTCGTGGCTCCGTCTGTTGCGTTCGCGCAAAGTTGGACCGGCGACGTTTCGGCGCCTGTTGCGCGAACATGGCTCGGCGCAGAATGCGCTGGCCGCGCTGCCGGAAATGGCGCGCGCTGCCGGAATTGAAGGGTACGAAATCTGCCCCCCCGGCGTGATCGAGGCGGAGCTCAAGGCCGCAAAAGCAGCCGAAGCGCGGCTTTTGTGCCTTGGGGCCGCTGACTATCCCGATGCGCTGATCGACATTTCTGACGCACCTCCAATGTTATGGGCGATTGGTGATCCGACTATTCTGAATCGACAGGCGATCGCTATGGTCGGGGCACGGAACTGTTCTTCACTGGGTGCCCGCATGGCACGGGCGTTGGCCTCTGAGTTGGGTAAAGAAGACTACATCGTCGTCTCGGGACTGGCCCGCGGTATTGATACTTCGGCCCATATTGCCACTTTGGAGACAGGAACTGTGGCGGTGATGGCTGGTGGGGTCGATGTGATTTATCCAGCCGAGAATTCTGATCTGGCGCGCGACATCGCAAAAACCGGCCTGCGCCTGTCCGAGCAACCGATGGGCACTACGCCACAGGCCCGGCATTTCCCGCGCCGCAATCGCATTATTTCAGGTCTGGCACAGGCTGTTGTCGTGGTCGAAGCTGCCGCCAAATCGGGCAGCCTGATCACCGCACGAGACGCGCTAGACCAGGGACGAGAAGTTCTGGCCGTCCCTGGTCACCCGTTCGACGCAAGGGCGGCGGGATGCAACCTGCTGATCCGGGACGGCGCGACATTGGTACGCACCGCTGAAGATGTGATTGACGCATTGCCGACGCCGCAGCATCAGATACTGCCCCAACAAATCCCGCCTATCCGACTGGAGACGGCACAATCCGAAAATGCCCCACGCGCACTACACGACGTGATTCTCAGTTGCCTTGGTCCATCTCCAATCGCCGAGGACCAGTTGATCCGGGATGTCGACGCATCCGCTGGCGAAATTGGCCCAGTGCTGGTCGATCTGGAACTTGATGGTAAGATTCAGCGGCAACCGGGCGGGCTTTTGGCCCTTAGCGCCTAATATCCGATAAGCTGAGATTTAGGACCAGCTACCTATGACACGGTGCAAACTGCCAGAATCGGCTTGAAAATCAGGGGCTTTGGGCGCGGAAAACCAACGCATTGACAATTCGATCTTGCCCCACACATTTTGCACGGTCATACAAAGCGCAAAATCCGTCGAGCGAGGTTTCCCCTTAAATGCCCGTAGTTGTTGTAGAATCTCCGGCCAAAGCGAAAACGATCAACAAGTATCTTGGCCCCGACTACACTGTTTTGGCCTCATATGGCCACGTCCGTGACCTGCCGCCGAAGGATGGGTCGGTCGATCCCGAGCATGAATTTTCCATGAAATGGGAGGTCGGCAATGACAGCCGCAAGCATGTCAAAGCCATTGCCGACGCGCTGAAAGAAGACAACGCACTGATCCTCGCGACCGACCCTGATCGCGAAGGCGAAGCGATCAGCTGGCACCTGCAAGAGGCGCTGACCAAGCGGCGTTCGATCAAGAAAGACACACCGGTGAGCCGCGTGACGTTCAACGCGATCACCAAAGACGCCGTGACCGAGGCGATGCAGAACCCGCGTGAGGTCGATATGCCGCTGGTCGAGGCCTATCTGGCCCGCCGTGCGCTGGATTATCTGGTGGGCTTCAACTTATCGCCCGTTTTATGGCGCAAACTGCCGGGCGCAAAGTCTGCTGGCCGCGTACAGTCGGTCTGTCTGCGCCTGATCGTGGAACGCGAGATGGAGATTGAGGCATTCAAGCCTGTTGAATACTGGTCCGTAAGGGCCTTGTTCGAAACACCACGCGGCCAGACCTATGAAGCCCGTCTTGTTACTCTGGCCGGCAAAAAGCTCGACAAACACGATCTGACTAATGCCACGCAGGCCGAGCTGGCTGTACAGGCGATTACCAGCCGGGCGCTGAGTGTCACCTCAGTCGAGGCCAAGCCTGCCGCACGCAACCCAAGCGCCCCGTTCATGACCTCAACCCTGCAGCAGGAAGCCAGTCGTAAATTCGGAATGGGCGCGCGCCACGCAATGCAGGTGGCGCAACGGCTGTATGAGGCGGGCTACATTACCTATATGCGGACTGACGGTATCGACATGGCGCCCGAAGCTGTTACGGCCACCCGTGATACCATCTCGGATCGATATGGCCCCGAATATGTGCCGGACAGCCCGCGCATGTATAAAAACAAGGCCAAAAACGCGCAGGAAGCCCACGAGTGTATCCGTCCGACGGATATGTCGCGTGATGCCAAAGTGCTGAAAGTAACGGATGAAGATCAACGCAAACTGTACGACCTGATCTGGAAGCGCACCATTGCCTGTCAGATGGCTGCGGCACGACTGGAGCGCACGACAGTCGAAATCGGCAGTGATGACGGCCAAGTCGGCTTGCGCGCCACCGGCCAAGTCGTCTTGTTTGACGGTTTCATGCGCGTCTATGAAGAAGGCCGCGATGACGTTGTTGATGACGATGACAAGCGCCTGCCTCAGATCATGCAAGGTGATCCGGCGCGCTTTGCCAAGACATCATTGCGGGATCAGTTTACCAAGGCCACCAGCGACTCGGACAAAGCCGCGATTCTGTCCGACAACGAAGCCGTGCTCGCGCTGCAACACCACACTCAACCACCGCCACGCTATACCGAGGCGACGCTTGTCAAGCGGATGGAAGAATTGGGGATCGGACGGCCATCGACCTATGCTTCGATCGTCACCACGATTCAGGATCGGGAATATGTACGCAAAGACAAGAACCGCCTGATCCCCGAAGAAAAGGGGCGGATCGTCACGATCTTTCTGCTGAACTTCTTCCGCCAGTATGTGGGCTATGAGTTTACGGCCAACCTCGAAGAAGAGCTCGATGACGTCAGCGCTGGGGACCGTGACTACAAGGATCTGCTCGGTAAGTTCTGGCGAGATTTCTCGGCTGCAATTGGTGAGACTTCGGAACTGCGCATATCAGAAGTGCTGGACAAGCTGGATGAGGCGTTGGCGCCCCAGCTGTATCCCCCGCGAGAAGACGGATCCGATCCGCGTGTTTGTCCGAAATGCGGCGTGGGGCAGTTGCACCTCAAAACGTCGCGTACCGGTGGATTCGTGGGCTGCGGCAACTACCCGGAGTGTACCTATACCCGTCCGATCGCTGGCGAAGGTGCTGAAGGTGACGAACGTTTGCTGGGCGAAGATGTGGGCGATGAAATCTGGCTGAAATCCGGTCGCTTTGGCCCTTATGTACAGCGCGGAGAGCCCACGCCCGAAAACAAGAAACCTCCGCGTGCATCCCTGCCCCGTGGCTGGAACAAAGATGACATGGATCTGGAAAAGGCGCTGACTTTGTTGTCTTTGCCGCGCCAGATCGGCGAACATCCCGAGGGTGGCATGATCAGCTCGAACTTTGGACGGTTTGGCCCATATATCATGCACCAGCTGCCGGAGGAGGCCAAACCCGTCTACGTCAATGTCAAAGACCCAAATGACGTGTTTGAAATCGGCATGAACCGGGCGGTCGAAATGCTGGCCGAAAAACGGGCTAATCCGGGACGGCGCGGACAGGCCGCAAAACCGCTGAAAGAAGTGGGCGAACATCCGGATGGTGGCGTGATGCAGATTCTGGACGGGCGCTACGGGCCTTACGTGAAATGGGAAAAGGTCAACGCGACAATCCCCAAGGACATAAAGCCCGAGGATGTGACGCAGGAAATGGCCATTGAACTGGTCAACGAGCGTGCGGCCAAGAAGGGTACTAAGAAGAAGGCGGCGCCCAAGAAGAAAGCAGCTGCCAAGAAAACCACCAAAAAGGCAGGTTAGGTAGAAATACCACCTGCCCCTTGGATTCGTTGACTTCCCCGTGACGTGGCGGCACAACTCGGCCCAACACCATGTCATTGGGGGAGTTTTCCATGAAGAAAATCTATACCAATGCCGAAGAGGCGCTCGATGGGGTGATCTCGGATGGCATGTTGATCGCGGCGGGCGGCTTTGGTCTGTGCGGTATCCCAGAGATGCTGCTTGAGGCGATCAAAGCGTCGGGCGCGAAGGACCTGACCTTTGCTTCGAACAACGCAGGCGTTGATGATTTCGGCATCGGCATCCTGCTGCAAACCAAGCAGGTCAAGAAAATGATCAGCTCATATGTCGGTGAAAACGCGGAGTTCATGCGACAGTATTTGAGCGGTGAGCTAGAGCTTGAATTCAACCCACAGGGCACGTTGGCCGAACGGATGCGCGCCGGTGGTGCGGGCATCCCCGGGTTCTACACCAAAACAGGCGTGGGAACGGTGATCGCGGATGGCAAAGAGCACAAAGACTTCAACGGTGAGACCTATATCATGGAGGAAGGCATCTTCGCCGACCTCGCGATCGTAAAGGCGTGGAAAGCAGATGACACCGGAAATCTGGTGTTCCGCAAGACCGCCCGCAACTTCAACGTGCCCGCCGCAACATGCGGTAAGATTTGTGTGGCTGAGGTTGAAGAAATCGTTCCGCGCGGCTCGCTAGACCCTGACAGCATCCACCTGCCCGGCATCTATGTGCACCGTATCATCCAAGGCAGCCACGAAAAGCGCATCGAACAGCGCACCACCCGCAAGAAGGAGGACGCATAATGCCCTGGGACCGCAATCAGATGGCCGCACGCGCGGCAGAAGAGCTGGAAGACGGCATGTATGTGAACCTCGGCATCGGTATTCCGACGCTGGTGGCGAACTATGTGGGCGACAAGGACATCACCCTGCAGTCCGAAAACGGTATGCTGGGTATGGGCCCCTTCCCGTTTGAGGGCGAGGAAGACGCCGACCTGATAAACGCAGGCAAGCAGACGATCACCGAACTGTCCCGCACCTCATACTTCGATAGCGCGACTTCGTTCGCGATGATCCGAGGTGGCAAAATTGCCGCTGCGATCCTGGGTGCGATGGAAGTCGACGAGAAAGGCGATCTGGCCAACTGGATGATTCCCGGCAAGCTGGTCAAAGGCATGGGCGGAGCGATGGATCTGGTGGCCGGTGTAGGCCGCGTTATCGTTGTGATGGACCACACCAACAAGCATGGTGATTCTAAAGTGCTAAAGGAATGTACTTTGCCATTAACCGGCCAGGGCGTTGTGGATCGGATCATCACCAATCTGGGTGTCCTTGATGTGGTCGAAGGTGGCCTGAAGATCGTTGAACTTGCCGATGGTGTCAGCGATGCGGATATGAGGGCGGCGACCCAAGCAACGATCGTCGACTGACTCGCTCCTCCAAAAAGCGAAAGGCCCGCAATGACGCGGGCCTTTTTTTAATTGGCTGCCTGAAAGACGCAGGGGTCCGATACGAACTGCGGTGCTGACGTGCACAGCGCGCTTGCGACCTGAAACGCGGCAAGGACCTTGGGCACGTAATCTCTGGTTTCAGCATAAGGTGGCACTCCGCTGTGTTTATGCACGGCCCCCTCGCCTGCATTATAACCCGCGAGAACGAGGATCGGGTCGTTATCGAATTCCTCCATCAGCCAGTGAAGGTATTTGACCCCACCTTCTATGTTCTGTTCCGGCTTGAGGCTGTCTTCGACACCGAAGCGTTCGGCTGTGGCTGGCATGAGTTGCATCAACCCCTGAGCGCCGGCGGAACTAACGGCTTGTGTTTTCCCGGCCGATTCCACCGAGATTACCGCCAGCACAAGCGCAGGCGAGACATTTGTGCCCACAGTCGAGCGCAGGATGTCCACGCCGCGCGCGTCTGCGATATCCTGAAGCGTTTGAAGGCGCGGGGCCGCGACGTCGGTCGCAGACAATGCCTGAACAGCTTCTGCGAGCCTTCCTGCGCTTGCCTGTTGCAGTTCGGGTGAGATTCGGCTCCAGAAAGCCTCATAGGTCCCTACCGGCTCGGTCGTTCCTGCGATCTTCGGAGGATTCGACGGCGGAACGGGTGCAGGGGTCGCAACTTCGGGCACATCCAGCTTTGCCCCAGTGCTGGGTGCCGAAGGCGACGCCGCGTGTTGTTCTGGGGTAATTTGAATGGTCACACGCGGACGCGTGCCAGGTTTGGGGGCTTTGATACGCTTATAAACCCCGCGCGGCTCGATCTCAGTCGCGGATACCGAAATTGCACCCGTCAATAGGAATGCGACTGCACCTGCGCAAAAGATTGCGTCCCGGAAATACATTTGCCTGCCTCGATTTCTTATCTTTTGAAGCATTTTGAACCCTATAACGGCCTGCAACGCCAGAAAAACAAAGCGAAATGGGGCAATTTCGCCTCATTTGCCGCTATTTTGCATCGCCCAATCCTCTATGTGCGGAAAAAGGTGAATTTATTTCCATTAATAATCAATATGTTACAAGAAATACGAATAAAATCTTAAGCATTTATCCAAAAAATATTGGTTTGGCCCAATTCCTGCCACGCGCAAAGGTCAAACATAAACCCATGCCGAGACGATCGGGAGCGGACCGAGAGAGAATGCTCTGGAAGACGCCGAGGTTAATTGCTTATTTGATCCTTTAGGAGGGACGTAACATGATCAAGTTCATCAAGAACTTCCGCAAAGACGAAGACGGCGCCGTAACTGTAGACTGGGTCGTTCTGACCGCAGCTGTTGTTGCTCTGGCAGCCATCGCTTACAATCAGGTTAGTAGCGGTGCCAGCACACTGGCGGGCAACATCGACAGCGCGCTGAGCGGTATTACCGTTACTACGCCAAACACCAACTAATTAGCATCACACTCTGGTGTGTAATGTGGGGGCCATGTCTTATCAAAAGACGTGGCCCCTTTTGCAAAAGTTCCTTACCTCGGTAACGTACAATGTTTAGCACAATCAAAATTTTTATTAGCGAAGAAGACGGCGCTGTTACGGTAGATTGGGTTGTACTAACGGCCGCGATCGTAGGCATTGCCGGGATGATGTACGTGCTCCTGAACGAAGGCATCCAAAGTGTCGACGAGCAAACCGGGCAAGCCCTCTCGTCGATTCAGGTCCAGCAAATTAGTTTTGACTAAACCAATATACTGGCTTCCTTGACGGATCTTGATACTGCTCCGAAAAATGTGGGGATTGTCCCATTTTTGGACACAATTACCTCCTAGGGTAGCCGCTGAACCATCGCGACAAAGTTAGCCGCGAGACTTACTTGAACGAAACATGACGAGGGACAAATGCGAGCTGTTTTTGGACTTGTTCTTATCATCGGGATCGCCTTGGCCGGTGGTGCTGTCTATATGGCACGCGAATATATTACCGAAAACCAGGCCAAACTTGCGCAGGAACGAAAGCTGCGTGAAGAGGCACTGGCAAATGCAAAAGCAGGCGTTGTGCCAACAGTCGGAGTTCTGGTTTCAAACCGGTCTCTCAAATATGGTGAGCGACTGAACCAAGAAGATATTCGCGTTGTCCAGTGGCCTGAAACCGCAATCCCCGAGGGTGCATTCATCGATGCTGCGGTATTGTTCCCCGATATCAAGAATAACGAACGATATGTGCTTCGGTCGATGGAAAAAGACGAAGCCATCATGGAGGTCAAAGTTACCAATCCGGGCGAAACAGCGGGCTTGAGGTCGCAGTTGCCCAAGGGCATGCGTGCCTTTGCAATCAGCGTCGATGTTGCCTCCGGCGTTTCGGGCTTCTTGCGCCCTGGTGACACAGTGGACGTCTATTGGACCGGATCGCTGCGCGGTACTACTGATGCTGGACGCGGCGAGATTACCCGACTGGTTCTGACAAATATTGAACTGGTCGCAGTTGACCAGATTGCGGGTTCAGATGTCACAGGGACCACGATTGCCCGCACTGTAACCGTAGCGGCGACCTCACAACAAATTGCGGCTTTGGCACAGGCACAAAACACTGGCCGTATGTCTCTGGCACTAGTGGGCGCGCAGGATGATGAAGTCGCCGAAGTGGTTGAAGTAGACCAGCAATCACTATTGGGAATTCAAGAACGAGCACCCGCACCAGTAGTGGTTGAAAAGAAGGTTTGTACAATCCGAACCCGTCGCGGCGGCGAAACTGTCGAGACACCAATTCCCTGTACAAACTAACGAAAATTCAAACCGTTAACGACCCACAGACCGCGCATTTTGCGCGGTCTTTTTCATGGTGTTGTTGCGAGAAACCCACATAAGGAAAATTCCGGAAACCATTGATTATTGCAATAAATCCGGAATTGGCGCAGGGTTCAGATCATAGGGCATTAGACCCATAAAAAATCGAGTGGTGATCGGAGAGGCAGGTCACATGACAATACGTTCCTGGATCAGCGCAACCCTGCTGGGGTTGTCGCTTGTTGTGAGCCCAATCGGCGATGCCGCGTGGGCCCAAAATCTTCGCGTGGTGAAAAAGGGGACAGCTGAATCGCTGGATGTTCCTGTTAACCGCGCAATTGTGGTGGAGAGTGAACAACCCTTTGCCGATATCAGCATTGCCAACGCAGGCATTGCAGACATTTCTACTCTGTCCGACCGGACAATATATGTATTGGGTCGCGCACCCGGCATAACCACGCTGACGATGTTCGATGGCGGTGGAAATCTGATCACAAACGTGCGTGTGCGCGTTTCGCCAGATGTCTCTGAGTTCAAAGAGCGGCTGCGTCAGATTCTGCCAAATGAGCCGATCGAAGTACGGACCGCAAATGACGGTATTGTTCTATCCGGTACGGTATCAAGCAGTGCAAGACTGGCACGTGCTCTTGAACTCGCCGAGCGCTACGCGCCTGAGCGCGTATCGAACTTGATGAATGTTGGTGGCGTACAGCAAGTCATGCTGAAAGTGCGATTCGCCGAAATGAACCGTTCGGTAGCGAAGAACCTGTCGGCATCTCTGGGCTTTGGCGGTGGAGACGCGACCGGCGGCTTCAACAGCTTGAACAACCAAGCATCACTTAACAACGCGTTGGCGAATAACATCCCGTTCGTGCAAACCAATACGGGTGCTATCTTGTTTGGGTTCGGCGCAGGTTCAACGCAGGTTCGCCTTCTGTTGGAAGCACTTGAAACCAAAGGCTTAGTCCGCAGTTTGGCCGAACCGAACCTTTCGGCACTATCCGGACAAGAGGCTGAATTTTTGGCCGGTGGCGAAGTGCCGATCCCTGTTCCGCAAGGTGACGGCGTGGTTGCGATCGAGTATCGGGCCTTCGGCGTTCAGCTCTTGTTCGTTCCTCGTGTTGTGGACGGCGACCGCATCAATCTGGAAATGGGCGCATCCGTATCGTCAATCGATCAGAGTTCCGATTTCACGATCAACGGCGACAACGTCCCGAGCTTCATCACGCGTACCACACGCACGACGATCGAGTTGAATGATGGTGAAAGCTTTGCGATTGCTGGTTTGATCCAGGATGACTTCACAGATCTGAACAGTCAGGTTCCGTGGTTGGGTGATGTGCCGGTTCTGGGCGCTCTTTTCCGCAGCGCTCAATATCAGCGCGAACAAAGCGAGCTGATCATTATTGTTACCGCACATCTGGTTTCGCCCACTCGTGGTGAGGCGCTTGCCCTGCCAACTGACCGGGTCAAACCACCCAGCGAGTTCGATCTGTTCGTGAATGGCAAAGTCGCCCGGACTGAACGAGCCGGAAGCGGTGCTGCATCGGAAGTGGCCAAGCAGGACTTTGGCGCCTCCTATGGCTATGTTCTGGATTGATAGGAGGATAGGACCAATGGAAAAGTGGATCTTGACACTGGGCCTTTCGGTTGCTGTCGCTGGCTGTACTCGCGAAGCTGGGTATGAAATCGATCAGGGCACTTTCGGAAACGCGACGCTGAATAACATTCAGGTCATGAATGGCGAGTTGACGTATGGCCAGATCCTGGCTCAGAGATTCGCCGCAGAGGTTCCGACGCAGATCAACTTTGCGTTTGATAGCGCACAGCTGGATGCATCAGCGCAGAAGATTCTGCTGCAGCAAGCCGCATGGATCAAACAGTTCCCCGAAGCGCGGTTCCGTGTTTACGGTCACACCGACGCTGTAGGTTCAACTGCTTATAACAACCGTCTGGGGCAACGCCGTGCCAATGCGGCGGTGGCATTCCTAACGCGGCAAGGGATCTCGCGATCACGACTGGAAGCTGTTGTTTCGTTTGGGAAATCCCGCCCTCTTGTGGCGACTCCGGATCGGGATCGTCGTAACCGTAGGACGGTTACCGAGGTTTCAGGATTTGTTGATAGTCACAAGAATATCCTGGATGGGAAATACGCTGACGTTATCTACCGCGAGTATATCTCAAGCGCGGCCCCGGTCAGCTTCATCCAAATCGGTGAAGGCGAATCCGGTGAATAATAATACCTAAGAAATGGGCGGCATTGTCGCCCATTTCCCTACAATTGGTTCTTTTGCGCCCAATTCTCGCCCCACTTCCAAGCAACATTGTGAACAATAGGGTGACCTGCGGCCAAAATTGACCGCATCGGGCGACAGCAAGCTAGAACTGACCTTTCACGCGTTCATCAGGTTTGCTCAGCCCTCTCGACGAGGATTGTGTTTATGACGAGCGCGACGCCGCAAGATGAAAACGACGCCATTCTGGCCTGCACGATTAGCCGTGATGTCCAGAATTTCGATCTGTTGATCGAAGATATGGAAGCCGCGCTAGGAGAACGCTGGGGGGATCTGGGGTTTGCCGAGGCACTCGCGTTCTTTAGCCAGCCCGAAGCAGAATCGCTTCAGTTTGTTGCCCTGGCACTGGATGGTGATGACGAAGACAACCTGACCATGATGGGTGAAATCATCACGCGTGCCAAGGAAAAGGGCATAAAGGTTGTTTTGATCGCAGAAGATGTGACTCCGGCTTCCCTGCATCAACTTTTGCGTAAGGGTGCTGATGAGTTTGTCCCCTACCCGCTTCCCGAAAACGAACTTCAGGAAGCGATTGATCGGATGAACAAGCCCGACCCGGTCACAGCACCACAAGCCGCAGCAGTGCCGCTGGCCAATGGTGCGTCGAAAGAGGGCGCGCTGTTCGTGGTCCAGGGGCTCGCAGGCGGGGTCGGCTCTACGACGATGGCCGTAAACCTTGCGTGGGAACTGGCTACAGTTTCAGCCAAGGAAGCACCCAAAGTGTGCCTGATCGATCTGGATCTTCAATATGGCAGCGTTTCTACGTTTTTGGACCTGCCGCGTCACGAGGCCGTATTCGAAATGCTCTCGGACACTGATTCCATGGACGAGGAATCCTTCGGGCAAGCCCTGCAAACATTCGAAGACAAGCTGCAGGTCCTAACCGCTCCGTCCGATATGGTTCCACTGGATATTATCAACCCTGAGGATATCCAGCGGGTGATCGATACAGCACGCAGCCACTTCGACTACGTCGTGATCGACATGCCCAAAACACTGGTTCACTGGTCCGAAACGGTGCTGCAGGCGGCGCATGTCTATTTTGCTTTGATCGAACTCGATATGCGATCGGCTCAGAACGCGTTGCGCTTGAAACGGGCTTTGCAGGCCGAAGAACTGCCTTTTAACAAGTTGCGGTTTGCCATGAACAGGGCACCGAAATTCACCGACCTCAACGGAAAAGGCCGGGTCAAACGTATGGGCGAAAGCCTGGGCATTTCGATCGACTTGCTTCTACCTGATGGTGGCAAGGCAGTCATGCAAAGCGGTGATCACGGCCTGCCATTGGCAAATTCGGCGGCCAAGAATCCGCTACGTCGCGAGATCGCCAAACTTGCTCAATCGCTTCATAGCCTAGGCAGCAGCGACGCTGAAGCCGCATAATTCAAAGGGGAGCTGCCGTGTTTTCAAGATATAAGAAACAGCCTTCGGCGCAGCCGGTTCAAACCCCGGCGCCTGAAAAAGCTGAGACCGCAACGCCAGCCGCGGCGGCGGCCTCGACCAATGTCGTACGCAAGCCGGTGCAAAAAAAGGCGGCGGAGGTCACCGTCAACGACAAAGAGCGCAAGCGCAAAGAGCGTTTGGGTGAGATCAAGCTGGAACTGCACCGTGAACTGCTTGAAAACCTAAACCTTGCGGCGCTTGAGAAAGCAGCAGAGGCCGAGTTACGGGCTGAGATCAGTGCAATTTCAAGCGAAGTTCTGGAATCGCGCAATATTGTATTGAACCGTGAGGACCGCACTCAGCTCAACAAGGAACTTTATGATGAAGTCACCGGCCTGGGGCCGCTGGAAACCTTGCTGCAGGACGATACGGTCAACGATATTCTGGTAAACGGCCCTCAGCAGATTTTCGTCGAGCGAGCGGGCAAACTGGAAATCAGCGACATCACTTTCAAGGATGAAAAGCACCTGATGCGGATCATCGACAAGATCGTGTCTGCTGTTGGCCGTCGTGTCGATGAATCCAACCCTTACGTTGACGCCCGTTTGGCAGACGGCTCGCGTTTCAACGCAATGGTGCCGCCGATTGCAGTTGATGGCTCGCTGGTTTCGATTCGTAAGTTCAAGAAGGACAAGCTGGGCATTGACGATCTTGTCAATTTTGGCGCCTTCACGGAAGAAATGGCCGCCTATTTGCAGGCCGCGGTTTCAACGCGCCTGAATATCATCGTTTCGGGTGGTACGGGTTCCGGTAAGACGACAACGCTCAACGCGCTTTCCAGCTTTATCGACGACGCCGAACGCATCCTAACCATCGAGGATACGGCGGAACTTCAGCTACAACAGACCCATGTGGGCCGGATGGAAAGCCGCCCGCCCAACGTGGAAGGCAAGGGTGAGGTCAGCCCGCGGGACTGTCTGAAAAACGCCCTACGTATGCGCCCCGACCGCATCATCGTGGGCGAGACGCGTGGTGCCGAGGTGATCGACATGTTGCAGGCCATGAACACAGGCCACGACGGATCAATGACCACGATCCACGCCAACTCTGCCCGCGACGGTATCTCACGTCTTGAGAACATGATCGCGATGGCTGGAATCGAAATGCCGATCAAAGCCGTCCGCAGCCAGATCTCATCGGCTGTGAACCTGATTGTTCAAGCCAGCCGTCTACAGGACGGTTCACGTCGCATGACTTCCATCACTGAGATTACTGGGATGGAAGGTGACGTGATTTCCCTACAGGAACTCTTTAAATTTCAACGTGTTGGCTTGACCCCTGATAACAAAATCATCGGCCATTTCACTGCGACAGGCGTTCGGAGCAACTTTTCAGAGCGGTTCCGCCTGTGGGGTTTCGATCTACCCGCTTCGATCTACGACCCGACCACGATGTAGGAGAACCAAGATATGCAACTGCCTGTCGAGGCGCTCATCTATGTCGTGATTTTCGTCGGGGTTTTTGCCCTGGTCGAAGGTATCTATCTTGTCGCCTTTGGAAAATCGATCAGTCTGAACAGCCGTGTCAATCGCAGGCTGGATATGATCGACAAGGGTGTCGGTCGCGAACAGGTGCTGGAACAACTGCGCAAGGAAATGCAGCAGCATATGAAGTCGCAGAGCATCCCGCTCTATTCGCTTCTTGCAGACAAAGCCCAAAAAGCCGCAATCGCCTTCTCGCCCAGACAGCTGATCATGATCATGGCGCTGGTTTCTGGTTTGGTCTTCATGGCCCTCAGCGTGGCCACGGCGACCGAAATGACATTGCGGATCGCGCTTTCGGGTGCCATCGGTATTGGTGCTGTCTACACTTGGGTCAGCAACAAGGCCAAGAAACGCATGGCTTTGATCGAAGAACAATTACCGGATGCGGTTGAACTGATGGTGCGATCGCTTCGGGTCGGCAACCCGTTTGTTTCATCGATCCAGATCGTTGCCAGCGAAGTTGAGGACCCACTTGCGACGGAATTTGGCATCATCTCGGATGAATCTGCTTATGGCCGGGAAGTGGGTGAAGCGCTTAAGGACATGGCAGAACGGCTGGATATGCAGGATTTGCGCTTCCTAGCAGTGGCGGTTTCCATTCAGCAGCAGTCGGGGGGTAACCTTGCTGATATTCTCGCGGGCCTTGCGAAAGTGATCCGGGCCCGGTTCCGTTTGTTCCGTCGGGTGAATGCGATTACCGCTGAGGCAAAATGGTCAGGAAAGTTCCTGTCCGGCTTCCCTCTTGCATGCCTCATGTTCATTCTGGTCAAGGATCCGCATTACTACGATTCGGTGATGGATCATCCGCTGTTTATTCCAGCCTGTTTCTTTGTTGGCATCATGCTGACATTGAACCTGATCGTCATGAAAATCCTGACTGATATTAAGGTTTAGAGGTGCCGCCATGGAAATTCTGAGCCAGATCAATGAGCTGCTGAAAACTCATTTAGGCGAATTTGGCCCGCTGATTGTCGTTGGTATTCTGGGTTTGTTTATGATCCTGATCACCGTCCCTTTGATGCTGAATCAGCCTGAGGATCCACTTAAGAAGCTACAACGTTCAAACGCGGCGCCTAAGAAAAGTAAGAAAGAAAAGAAAGAACGCCTGAGAAACGCCAGCCGCAACGAGCAGCTTGAAAAATTTGCCAATTTCCTCGAACCCAAGGACGAGGAAGAATATTCGGCCGTTCAGCTCAAGCTGCGCCAAGCGGGCTATCAGTCAAAAGATGCCGTCCGATTCTATCACTTTTCGCAGTTTGCGTTGGGGATTGTCGGAATTCTGATCGGTATCTCACTGGTCACGGTTTTTGCAGGTGATCAGGAGTTTGACTCTACTCAACTCCTAATTCGCGTTTTGGGGCCTGGACTGGTCGGATACTTCATACCCAAGTACTGGATCACACGACGCGTAGAGGAACGGAAGGAGGCCATCGTCAACGGTTTCCCGGACACGCTTGACCTGATGCTTGTTTGCGTCGAAGCCGGCCAATCGCTTGATCAAGCCATCGTTCGGGTCGCAGCGGAAATGAAAGCCTCCTATCCCGACATTGCGCTTGAATTTGAAGTCGTCGCCTATGAAATGAAGGCTGGTAAAGAAAAGGATACGGTCCTGCGCGATTTTGCCAGGCGTTGCGGAGTTCAGGACGTTAGCGCATTTGTGACTGTTATGATCCAGTCAGCCACCTTTGGTACATCGATCGCGGAAGCTCTGCGGGTTTACGCCGACGAAATGCGCGACAAGCGCGTTATGCGCGCCGAAGAAGCCGCGAACAAGTTGCCAACCAAAATGACACTCGCCACAATGATGTTGACCGTCCCCCCCCTTCTGGTCATTCTTGTTGGCCCTTCGGCAAAAGGTATCATGGAGTTTGGAAGCCAATAACGCTCACCTTCTGCGTGATAAGGTTCTCAAGCCTTTCGGTTTGCACCTGCGTCATCTCTTTAGGGCCGCCATGGTTATTGCCATGGTGGCCTCTTGCACTGATACGCGTTCTCCGGATGATCCATTTGCGCCTGGGATTGACCCCGATGGCCCGGCTGTGGATGAAATCGCTATCGGCAATCGCCTGATGGCGGCAGGCGAGTACGAGCTTGCGATGGAATCCTTCACCCGGGCGGCGCTGACAGAGGGAATGACTCCCGAGATCCTGACTTCGCTCGGCACCGCCAATCTGGGCTTACGCCGGATCGGACAAGCCGAACCCCTGCTACGCCGAGCAGTGGAGGATGATCCCGATTGGCCGGTCGCCTGGAATAATCTTGGTGTATTCCTGATGGAGACGGGCGAATACGCCGAAGCAGTACAGGTTTTCCGCCGTGCTTTTGCGTTAGACAATGGCGAAAGTGACGCAATCCGTGACAATTTGCGGTTAGCACTCGCAAAAATAGAAAATCCTGCTAATAATACCCCACAAGAACAAGAATTTGAGCTGGAGCAGCGCGGCGACGGGCAATTCGTTCTGCGCAAAAACCCGGCAATAGAGGCAGAGCAGTAAAGGACGCAAAAATGCGCCATCCCTTTTTGATTCCAACGATGCTTGCGTGCGGGCTGGTTTTGACCGCTTGCGCAAAAGAAACCGAAGAGGAAAAAGTCGAACGTACATTTCAGGAAGTAAACGTTATTGACGAGACCAACCTGAATGACGTGATGCTGAATGCAGCTGATCCAAATGAAGCCGTCACTTATTTTCAGGGTGCGGCCGCCAAGAACCCGGACCGGATCGATCTTCAGCGTGGTCTTGCGATTACCCTGACCCGCGCCAAGCGCAACACCGAGGCATCAGCGGCATGGAAACGTGTGCTCGGGATGAAAGGTGCAAACAACGCCGACCGGGTTGAATATGCAGATGCGCAAGTGCGAAGCGGAAATTGGGACGGTGCAAAGGCAACACTCGACAAAATCCCGCCCACCTATGAGACGTTCAAGCGCTATCGGCTTGAGGCGCTGGTGGCAGACTCCAGAAAAGACTGGAAACGCTCAGACCATTATTATGAAACCGCCGTTGGCCTGACTACGCGACCGGCGGGTGTCATGAATAACTGGGGCTACTCCAAAATGGCACGCGGGCAATATGCCGAAGCTGAACGTCTGTTCACCGAAGCCATTCAACAGGACAACGCGCTATTTACCGCGAAGAACAATCTGGTTCTGGCGCGCAGTGCACAAGGCAATTACAGCGTTCCGGTTGTCCCGATGTCTCAGACCGAACGGGCGATGTTGCTGAATACGATGGCTATTTCGGCAGTTAAACAAGGCGATGTAAACCTCGCCAAGAACCTGTATCGCGAGGCAATCGCCACGCATCCCCAGCATTATGACGAAGCCGTTCGTTCGCTTCGGGCACTCGAGGACGCCTGATCCATGCACATACCAGCGGCAGCGGCAGCGTGGTTCTTACCATTTGTCCTGCCGATCTGTTTCTACGTTGCCTTCACCGATATGCGTGAGATGCGGATCAAGAACCATGCGGTCATGGCACTGTTGGTGGTTTTTCTCGTTGTCGGCCTTTTCGTTTTGCCGCCATGGTCGGGCGAATGGCTACCCGGCACTTTTGGTCCGGTCACTGTCAAGCTGCCTTTATACGCCTGGCAGCTGCTTCACATAGTCGTTGTTCTGATCGTCGGCATCGTATTGAACGCTGCTGGAATTATGGGAGCTGGTGACGCCAAATTCTGCGCTGCCGCCGCTGCTTTTGTCTGGGCCAGTGATTTCATGTGGGTATTCATAATTCTGTCTGCCACGCTGCTAGGGGCTTTTTGTTCCCACCGGTTAGCGAAACACACCCGACTGCGCCAGATAGCTCCGCATTGGGACAGTTGGGATCGCGGTAAACAGTTTCCAATGGGTCTGACGCTTGCAGGTAGCCTCGTGGCTTACCTGATTTTGGGCATAATCCACGGTTCGTGAACAATCATGACCGCGCCTTGCCCGCGCCTTGGTCCTGCCACAAAGACGCGTCAAATTTTCCCTAAACGGCCCTGCATGGGGCCTTTGGTGTGATAATTGACAGACGAGTCCCGCTTATGAACATGCAGACGTCCTCCGTTATGGCCCCCCCTGCCCCTAAGGGGTTGGCTGAAATGCAGCTTCCGCTGGTGATGATGCGTGACATTCTGCTGAAAACGATCTTTCGCAAGAACGTGGATACGGTAAGCGAGGTTGCCGCGGCGGTATGCCTGCCCGGCTCGGTGACGCAGGAACTGATCGATATCGCACGGGAACAGAAACTGATGGAGGCGACAGGCACACTGAACGCCAACTCGGGCAACGAGATGGGGTATCAGTTAACCGATGCAGGAAAGGCCCGTGCATTGGACGCGCTTAGCCAATCGGAGTATTTCGGCGCGATGCCGGTGCCACTGGACGTCTATCGCGAACAGGTCAAGCGTCAGTCGATCCGCAACATTCAGGTCACCCGTGATCAATTGACTGGTGCTATGGGTCATCTGGTTCTACCCGACAGCCTGCTGGACCACTTGGGCCCCGCGGTTAGCGCTGGCCGGTCGATCCTGATGTATGGCCCTCCGGGCAATGGTAAGTCCTCAATCTCGAACGGAATTCGGGACGCGCTGGGTGACAATGTCTATGTCCCGCGCGCCATCGAATATTCGGGACAGGTGATCACCGTATACGATCCGATTGTTCACACCGCGATTGAACAGGAAGAGGACGATCCCAACAGTTTGCGCCGCCGGAAACGGTTCGATACGCGTTATGTGCAATGCGAGCGCCCGACCGTGGTAACAGGCGGTGAACTGTCGCTGAGCATGTTGGACCTCGTTTACAACCCCACTGCCCGGACTTATCAGGCACCGCTGCAGTTGAAATCGACCGGAGGCATTTTCATCGTGGACGACCTTGGGCGTCAGGCCGAACCCCCTCAGGCCCTGATCAACCGCTGGATCGTTCCGCTGGAAGAAAGCAAGGATATCCTCGGCCTGCAATCAGGTGAGAAGTTCGAAGTGCCCTTCGATACTCTGGTCATCTTTTCAACCAACTTCCATCCGAATGAAATCTTTGACCAAGCGGCTCTGCGCCGGATATTCTTCAAGATCAAAATTGATGGTCCGAACCAAGAGAACTTCCTCAAGATCTTCGCCATGGTCGCCCGCAAGCGCGGGATGCCCCTGGACGAAGCCGCTCTGGTACATTTGCTGAAGGTCAAATACCCGACGATCCAGAACATCTACGCGAATTATCAACCGATCTTCCTGATCGACCAGATGATCTCGATCTGCGAATTCGAAGGCATCCCCTATCAGATGAGCCCCGACTTGATCGACCGTGCCTGGGCGAACATGTTCGTCAAGGAAGAAAAGATCGTTCACTAACCCCCTGTCCTTCTGAACCCGGGCGGTTAATCTGCGGCCATGACGCAGATTCCCGCCCGGATTAGCGATTGGTTCGCCGCCAAAGGCTGGTCGATCCACCCGCATCAACAAGACATGTTCGACCAGGCACAGGAGCCGGCGACGCTGTTGATTGCCCCGACAGGCGGGGGCAAGACGATGGCCGGGTTCATGCCGTCCCTGTCCGAACTGGCCGACGGCGCGCATGATGGGCTGCATACGATCTATGTCTCACCACTCAAGGCGCTGGCCGCTGATATCCGCCGCAATCTGCGTGCCCCGGTGGAAGAGATCGGCTTGCCTATACGGATCGAAGACCGCACTGGCGATACGTCGGCCACGCAAAAGAAACGCCAGCGTGTAGATCCTCCACATATCCTACTGACCACACCAGAAAGCTTGGCGTTACTCACCTCCTACGAAGACGCGCCCCGTATGTTTGCAGGAGTCCAGCGCATCATCGTTGATGAGATTCATGCTTTGGCGGAAAGCAAACGGGGCGATCAATTGATGCTTGCACTGGCACAGTTGCAAGCGCTCTGCCCCGATTTGCGCCGTGTCGGCCTGTCTGCGACTGTGGAAGACCCAGAAGGCATCGCGCAGTTTCTGGCCCGGCATCCTGATCCTTGCAGAATAATTCAGGCCGATCCCGGCCCAGATCCCGATATCGCGATGCTTGAAACCAAAGAAATGCCCCCCTGGTCTGGTGGAGGCGCCGCCTATGCCATTCCGGCGGTGCTGGAGCAGGTTCGGCAGCATAGAACCACACTGATCTTCCACAACACGCGCGCTCAGGCCGAAATATTCTTTCATAATCTCTGGCTGGCAAATGATGAAAGTCTGCCAATCGGTATCCATCACGGCAGTCTGGACCGGCAGCAACGCGAAAGGGTTGAGGCCGCAATGGTACGCGGTGATCTGCGGGCCATCGTCTGCACGGGCAGCCTCGATCTGGGAATCGATTGGGGGGATGTGGATCTGGT
The DNA here is from genome assembly GCF_056533505.1 of Ruegeria sp. G2. Classification (NCBI taxonomy): domain Bacteria; kingdom Pseudomonadati; phylum Pseudomonadota; class Alphaproteobacteria; order Rhodobacterales; family Roseobacteraceae; genus Ruegeria; species Ruegeria sp. G2. Next base: position 221,321 of record NZ_JBQFON010000008.1, read on the forward strand.
GATCCAAATTGGCGCGCCAAAGAACGTCAAACGGCTGGTGCAGCGGATCGGACGGGCAAACCATCGTTATTATGCCCCCTCGAAGGCGTTGCTGGTCCCTGCCAACCGGTTTGAAGTGGTCGAATGTGTGGCTGCTCTGCAGGCCGTGCAAGAACATGACCTCGATGGTGATCCTCGTGGTGCGGGCCCTCGGGATGTGCTCTGCCAGCATATCCTGATCGCCGCTGCAGCGGGACCGTTCGAGACCGATGTGCTCTACACCGCGCTGACCTCGGCGGGGCCCTATGCCGGCCTCAGCAGACCCGAATTTGATTCCTGTCTGGATTTCTGCGCCACCGGCGGGTACGCCCTACGCGCCTATGACCGCTGGCAGCGGTTGCAGCAGCGATCAGATGGGCGCTGGCAATTGCGTGATCCACGAGCAGCGCAGCGTATCCGGATGAATCTAGGCACAATTCAGGACACTGACACGCTGAAGGTACGGTTGAAACGAAATCGCGGTGGCAAGCCACTTGGCGAGGTGGAAGAAGGGTTTGCTGCCTCGCTCACCCCCGGTGACACATTTCTGATCGGCGGCCAGATCGTCCGTTACGAAGGGCTGCGTGAAATGGTGGTTGAGGTCAGCCGCCGTGCCGACAAAAAACCCAAGATAGCGACCTTCTCTGGCACAAAATTCGCCACCTCCACTCAGCTTAGCGATCGCATTCTGCGTATGTTCGCGCAATCTGACTGGCCACACTTGCCCGCCCACACCGCCGATTGGCTGGCGTTGCAACGCGAGGTCTCGCGCCTACCGCAGCGCGATCGACTATTGATCGAAAGCTTCCCCGACAATGGGCGTGAACATATCTGTGTCTATGGCTTTGCAGGCCGAAATGCGCAGCAGACCCTAGGCTTGTTACTAACCAAACGTATGGAAGAGACCGGCCTTGCCCCACTGGGCTTTGTCGCTACCGACTATGCCACCTTGATCTGGGGCCTGGATGCGGTAACCGATCCACGCCCATTGTTTCAGATTGATGCGCTGCGCGAAGGGCTGGAAACGTGGTTGTCAAGCAATGCCGTGATGAAGCGCACGTTCCGCGCCTCGGCCACAATCGCAGGTCTGATCGAACGCAATGCCGGAGGGCAGCGCAAAAGCGGACGGCAAGCGACGTTTTCGTCAGACATCTTGTATGACACTCTGCTGAAATACGACCCCGACCATCTTTTGATGCAGATCACCCGCGAAGAAGCCATGCGCGGATTGGTTGATTTCGGGCGGATCGAAGCGATGGTCGCGCGGATCAATGACCGCATCGATCTTCTGCGGCTGGATCGCGTTTCTCCATTGGCTGCGCCGCTCTTTTTGGAAATGGGAAAAGTGCCAGTCAAAGGTGAGGCAGAAGAACGCCTTCTGGCCGAAGAGAGTGCCCGCTTGCTGCAAGCTGCAGGGATGCAATCACCGTGAAACCTCTTGCGCCGTCCGTCGAAACAAGCAAAGAACGGACCATGAACAACGTCGAGTTTTCCTTTGCGGGTCACCAACTGCGCGCACTAGGTTCCGGGGCGCTTTGGTGGCCCGATCAACGCCTGCTTTGCGTATCTGATCTGCATCTGGGCAAGTCGGAACGCATCGCCCGAAGGGGCGGTTCTTCGCTCCCCCCTTACGATACACGCGAGACTTTGACACGGCTGGAAGGTGACTTGTCATATACAAAGGCCACGTCAGTAATTTGTCTGGGAGACAGCTTTGATGACTTGGACGCGTCAACCGCATTGACAGCTGAGGACAGGCTTCGGATTACGACGTTGCAAGCAGGTCGGAACTGGATCTGGATCGAAGGCAATCATGACCCCGGTCCGGTTGAAATTGGTGGTACGCATCTATCCGAATGGATTTGCAGCGGCCTCACTTTTCGCCATATAGCCCAACCAGATGCAATGGCTGAGATTTCCGGCCACTATCATCCCAAGGCAAGTTTGAATATTCGGGGGCGCTCGATCTCTCGGCCTGCGTTCCTTTTGGATCATGCCCGACTAATCCTGCCCGCCTATGGGACCTATACCGGCGGGTTGCGCAGCACAGACCAAACACTGACAAGGATCATGGGCTCCGATGCCCGGGCAATCTTGACTGGGAATCAGCCCCAGAAAATTCCAATGCCGCGATGACCCTTATAACAGCCCGTCATCCACAAGATGCTGCTTGTATTTCCGGCTAACAGGTACTTGGTCGCCGTTCCTCAAACGCAGGTAGGTTTTCCCCGCCTCTTTCTTTACCCCAACAATTGTGGAATCCACCACCCAATGTGATCGATGTGTGCAATGCCCAGGAACCGGCTCCATCTCAGCTATCGCATCTGTAAATCGCGAGCGGATGGTAAATATCCCTTCTGAGGTCACGACATCAACGCTGTGATCACGCACGGTCAGCCGGTAGATCTCCCCCTCGAAACCAGATGGCAATCGATGGCAGAGCCGTGGTCGAGGTTCTTCCACTGCTTCATCTGGATCGCCCCATTGACGAACAAGTAATAGCCCCGTTGCAAACAGAAGCCCATAAGGGACGACCTTCAACAGGTCTGGAGCCATCCGTCCATTCAATGAGAACAGAATCCACGTCAGAAACCACAAAGATGGGGCAAACAACAACAGGATCAGCGCAGCAAAAGCAAAATCCCGGAACAACGATCCCGATAAACTCAGTTTTGTGCGCACAAGTTGCCCCGCAGCCCATGTTGCAACCAGTGCCAGTAGCATTACACCAGTCCAGAACAACAACCGCTGTGAATATGAAAGTGTCATGTCTCGAAATGGTGCGAACGAATAGGCAAGCAATGGAACAAAAACTAGGCCGGCCACTACACGTTGAAGACTGCAAAACGAGATGATCGGACTTAGTTTGGACTTCATACCAAGCAACACACCTTCTTAGCCTGCACCAAAAACATAAAACGGAAGGTAGTCTAACCTCACAACCACTTGGATTAGAAGGCTTATCACGGGTTAACGCGGGGTCAAGTTAACAAATCCCCATACCTACTAATAATTCCTGGAGAACAAAAAACCGGAGAGCGCGCAGGCTCTCCGGCTAATCAGATCATACCCAAATAGGTCTTTGTGTCGGGTATTATGCTGTCAGGCCTTCGGGTTCTGGCAGGCCATTCGCCCGGCACGCGGCGGTCAGTGTATTGGCCAGCAGGCAGGCGATCGTCATCGGGCCTACGCCACCGGGTACCGGAGTGATTGCACCTGCGCGTTCGGCCGCGCTGGCATAGTCCACATCACCGACCAGCTTGTTCTTGCCGTCACGTTCGATCCGGTTGATGCCCACGTCGATTACGGTCGCGCCTTCCTTGATCCAGTCACCCGGCACCATCTCGGGGC
>NZ_JBQFON010000009.1:0-200046 GCF_056533505.1 Ruegeria sp. G2
CAATGCTCAAACTTAAGGTTCTGGCCCTCGCTCCAAAGTTCGCTCTGGCTTTTGCCGGTGATATTACTTGGTCGTCACGCGTTGTTGGCGGCCCCGGTAATCAACTTAATTTCGTTCTGCCGCCGAAGCCCTCCACAGCAAGTATTTGGGAAAGGTAGGCACCGGATCGAGGTATGTTCTATTGGCTGCATAGACGCGAGAGCTTCAAAAAGTCGCCTCCAATTCCATCAAGATCAACGAACCCAGAGGGAGAAGAAAATGACTAACAAAGTGATGATGATTGCAGGCGCGACATGTTTCGCACTGCTTGCAGCCTGCGACGATACGAGTACATCAAGCGCATCCGCCGAGCTCACGCCCGCTCAGCGGGCGTGTTTGCGAGATGTAGCTAACACAACGAACAATTCGCAAGTCGTTGTGCTGTCGTCTGCGTTTAGCGAAGCTGGAACACAAGTCACTGTCGGTGTTGGCGAGGATCGTGCTCCTTGGAATTGCATTGCTTACACTGATGGCGCGACAGCTGGTATCGAATTCCTGGGCGACGAAGGCGCATTGTGACCTGTCTGCTGCGTAGCTGAAAACGGCTGCGCAGCACTGGCTCGCTCTTCGGATAGTGCAGGCCATGTATTCTTCGCGTCTGAGCCAAGGGGTTCTGAAATACTACACATTCATCGAACTGATGACGAGCGCGGACATGATCGAAGCCCTGAAGCGCGTGCCGGAATTTTCAACTCCGGTTGAATGAAGTTAGGAAGCAAAGGAAAAGTCTATGAAGATCGTATACGGAATTCTCGCAGCCTTATCAGTTGTGTTTTTCACCCTTGGAGGCAGCGATGCCCATGCCAAAGACAACAAGGGTAAAAAGCCCAACAAGGGGGGCAAGGACGGTGATGTCAGTATTCAGATTGAAGACAAACCCGGCAAAGGCCCAAAGACTATCCCACCTGGTCAGATCAAACGCTACACGCGCGGTGCCAAGCTCCCATCTGATCTGGAGTTCGAGGATATTGGGGACCTTTCCAAATGGAAGCTGAAGGAGCCGGGCAAAGGAAACCGCTACATTCAGGTCGATGGCGAAGTCCTCGAAGTTACGAATGACCTGTCTACCGTAGTCGATGCGGTCGGCATCGTCGGTGATCTTCTCAACTAGACGAAATTACGATGTTTCAGGGCAAGAACTACCTCGTTTGTCCTGACGCTGGCCGGGGCGATCTTTCTGTGAACCCCGGCCCAAGTTGAAAACCCGGACACTGGACCTGGCGATGAAAAAAGCCCTTCTTGTACATTTTGCGCTTACTACCTTTTCAGCAACGCGCGTCCAATAGGTCGATGACGTTCAGACTTTTGGACCAATCCAGACGTCCGAAGAGGCTACAACCAATAGGGCAAGTGTACATATGGGAAGAACAAAAGCGACTGGCGGGGCTACCAGAGACGATTAGTGACACAGCCCAATTGACCTGAATATGGTTCAGAACGAGCGTTCAGTTAGGTGGGCCGAATATCTGCTTGTCAGAGTCTGAAGGGCGAAAGCGGCGATAGGGGGGGGCGCATGAGGGTTTGGCTATTTAGGATAATTGGGCTTGTCGCACTTCTCGCATTCGCAGCAGTCGCGTTTGTTTGGTTGTTGTTTGCTGCTCCGATGTTCTCGGACATGCGGCGCGACCTTGTGGAAAGAGTTCTTTCGGAACAAATTGGTCGGCCACTTCTTGTCAACGATGATGTAAGCGTCGCGCTTGGACGTATTAGTCACATCTACGTCGGTGGGGTGGTCATCCCGAGCCAGACAATGCCGGATTCACCACTTGTAAAATTGAACCTGCTGGAACTTGAGTTGGACATTGCCGCTTTGACCAGCGGGCGTCTGCATTTTGACAATCTGGTAGTGGAAGGCCTCCAAGCGAATATTCTTACAGCCGCAGACGGCACCACAAGTTGGCGAATAGATAGGCCAACACCCAGGCCCGTGTCCGAGGAATCTGTATCAGCGGATGATCAAAAAGACGTCGCTAGCGCTGATAGTATCGATGAAAGCGACACCGAAAGCAGTGGGATCCTGAACTTCCTGAGCGACAAGAACGTCAGTTTCACGTCAATCGGGTTAAACATCGACGACAAGGTCTCAGGCTTCTCGTTTGTGTTTGACCTAAAGTCACTCGCTCTTGAACAAGCGGATAATGAAAAAAGAACGAAGGTCTCTGGTTCCGGCTCCGTCAACGGTCAGGGTTTCCAAATCGAAGGCGACTACCCACACGCCGCACCGTTTACGACACGCGCCAGTTTCGGGGAAATGACCGTAAACTACGATGGTGAGCCTTTCTCGGAGGACGAAGGTGGTGGCTATCGAGCAGTATTGGAGATGGACACCGGTGAATTCGGCGATTTTCTAGATGTCATCGGATTGGAACGCGTTTTGGAAGGCAATGGCCAGTTGCAGGCTGAACTCGTGTCTCAGGACGCCCTGAAGATCGAAGCGTTTACAACCACGGTAAGCCTGGAGGATGGACAGAGACTCGAAGCCGAAGGTTCAATAGATGACCTCTACACCGCTCAGGGCGTCGATCTGCTTTTCAACGCGCGACTACATCCGGAAGGACAGCCGCCGCCAGCAGCCAAAAGTATCCAGGAATTGAAGTTCACGGGCTTTGAAATGCATATGGTCGGATCCCTGGCTTCCTTCGAATTTGAGAAGTTGCTGTTCCAAACCAATGCATTTGACCAGGGGTTAGACGTAATCGGTCCAGCCTCTATCGAAAGCATTCGCCGCATGCCAGATGGCCGCTTGGCCATGCTGGGCATCGCGCTGCAAGCTGGGCCAACTGAGGAACCGATCCTGAAAGCCGAAGGGGAAATTCTCGATCTGCTTCAGCTTCAGGACGTAACATTCGATGGTGTGCTCGACGGGCCCGCAAAGTTGATTCTGCCCAACCTCGATGAAGACTATGTCGACGAGTTCGGCGGCATCAAAGCCGATTTCAACATAACCAATGCGGGTGGGCCGGTTTCACTCAACAGGTTTAACGCGACCACCTACGGGACCGATCTCTTGGCGCTCGATCTCGCACTATCTGTCAACGAGCTAAAAGGGCTTGCCGGTCTCGATTTCGACGTGAAATTGGACGTCGACGACAGCGCCGAGTTTCTAACCGCAGTGAATCTGCAACCTGTCGAGATCGGAGCACTAGCTATCGATGCTGAAACCTCCAAACAGGGCGAGGACTTTGATGCCGCGATCCAGTTTGAAGCCGGGTCTTCGCAACTTCTTGCGGCTTTAGACGCTGATTTCCCCGAGGGCGCTACTGTTGTTCGGGGCAACATCACGAGCGAAAGGCTCGATCTCAACGACCTGAAGAACCTGACTGCCGTGCTGGACCAACTGAAAAGCTTGGTAGGCGAGACCACAAAGGAACCTGAAGCCGAGGTTCAACCTTTGGTTTTACCGAAGGAGACAGACGTCCAGCCCTTATTGTTGCCAAAGGAAAAAGGGAAACCTGCCGATCTTCTGGATGTGCAGCGCGTGCTGCGAGAAGCTGACGTCGAGGTGCAGATCGAATTCAAAGAGATTGTAGGCCAGCAAGGCGTAACATCAGTTTCCAGCCAATTGTCTGCCAAAGAAGGAACCGTGGATTTCGGACCTCTTCAAATGGCCTATGGCAGCGGAAACTTCAGCCTGCGGGCGGTGATGGATTTGATTGACTCACCTGATTGGCTTTCATTGTCGGGATCGACCTCCGGATGGGAATTCGGCGAAATCTTGGATGAGTTGGGCATTGATATTGAGGCCTATGGACGTTTAAGCGGTGAGTTCAACGTTTCGGGCAATACCACCTCGGGCAAGGCCTTCATCAACTCGATGCGCGGCAAAGCGTCTATGTCGATGTCGCAGGGCTATATCAGCACCAGCCTCTTGGAACTGGCGGGGCTGGGCATCTTCCCTTGGCTGTTTTCAGAGGAGTTTCGGCAGGGTTACACCGACATCACTTGCGTGGTTGCCCCGGTCGATATCCAGGCCGGGCGGGTCAGTTCAAACTCGATCGTTATCGAAACAGGATCGGTTCAATTGGTAGCCAGGGGGCAAGTAGACTGGCTGAACGATCGCATCGCATTAAGAGCAGAGCCTCGTCGCGTAGGTAAACCCCTATCCAGAAGCGCCTGGCCCTTTGATGTGACGGGCCAGCTTTCGTCGCCAAAGTTCAAGCTGGATGTGGGTGGGTCGAGAAACCAAGCGTCGGATGGTGCCGATGAGATGCCCGCAGAAAGGCAACCCTGTGTGCCGGACATCAATCAATTGCAGTAATCGGACGCGACCTAGTTCTTCAGTGGTTCCGGTTGTTCGGCCTGACACGTCAGAACGGCTTCAATGGCTTTTGCGGACCCGCTGAGGTCGAGTTCAACCTCGGCCCCACTTTCGCCAATAATCGTAACACTTTGGCGTTTTCCAAACTCGGTTACAAACGCCGGGTTGTCGAAAAAAGCGTAGCCACCGGGAACTCCATTCTTGAAGATACCAACCGCTTCACCTTCGAATTTTGCGTCACCAAAGTCGAACTTTACGATGCCAGTCGCGCCGTCCTCGATCTGCACCCAGGCCGGATTGTAGGCGGCAAAAAAACCACCTGCCTGATTGGGCACCGCGCCAATTTCAACGGTCATTTCATTTTCAAAGGGCTTCCACGCGAGACAACCATTGCCCTTTTCGGGATCAATCAGGATTGTCCAGTCCCCGGATTCACCCCATCGTTCCATACCCGCGGCCCACACCGCGCCGGTGGAGATCAATGCTATTGCTGTCAGCGCCAACTTGTTCATTCGATGCCCCACACTTGTTCCGAAGATATAAAGCTGCATTCAGAGTATCGCGCTGGATTAATCAAATACAACCATTCGATTTATGGAATGTTGAGCCAACGCCGACGGCATCCAGAGAACTTGTCCAACGACAGTTGTGGGCTGCACGCCAAACTTTGCAAAGTCCGCTTTCTGCGCATCACTGACGTTGATGGCAACCTAAGCGTCGTTCGCTATGGGGCGCGAAGCGGTCATTGAATACGTTTGATCGACAGGCGGTTTTGTTCGCAGACCTGACGTAAGATCAAGTCTCTAAAATGACTGCGCCCGAATGTTAGCTTTTCCCGCTACGATGGTAGCCACTGCTTGAATAGGGTGGAGCAAGACGGGACGGCGAGACCACGATGACTTCGAGTCTCCAAAAATGGCTACCCGAAGATCAAGAGGTGTTTCTTACCGATCTGCTTGATTTGCCCCAGCCGCGCATGTTGAGCGACCTATATCAAGCCATGGGCTACAGCGCCCGAAACACAGGAAAACGAGCGATCCTCGGCGCTCTTGCACGGGATCGCTGCAAGGAGCGTTCGCTTGTCCTAGTAGTCGAAGATCTCCATTGGGCAGATGTGATTACAATGGACGCATTGGCCGACCTCGCCGCTCAACTTTCGACAGATCGCGTGCTGATCTTGTTGACAACACGCATCGACAGCGATCCGCTGGACCGGACTTGGCGGGACAGAGATCGGCCAGCGTCACTTACCACTATTGATCTCGCGCCAATATCGAAGGACGAAACGGAGGCACTCGCCACTCCGTTTGGATTGCGCCATGACGACTATGTGCTCGAGTGCATCCGCCGCGCTGGTGGCAAAGCTAGCATTCAGTCGAACTTCACTTGTTGACGCAAACTGCCCCGAGCGGCGAATTGCCAACTCTTCCCATGCTGGGGCACCCGATCCTAAGCGGGAGGGAGTTATTTTGTTCACGTAGGCAGATTTATAGCTGATAGGCCAAGTGCCCGCATTAGTGATGACACGGCACCAAGCCAAGCTGCAGCAACACGGTAAGCATTTCCAACGCAAGGCCTCATAAAGCGCTCTTTGATCCATCGGCCCCACCCAAGAGATGCAATAGACCGATATTGACTCCGACTAAGGAGCCGGACAATGTGAACAATCTGTCTAGTAACGGCCCCGGCTCTGGAACAAAACGCAGCCTGACCCTCTTGTTTTCTGGCTAGTGAGCTCGTCGTGTCATCATTGTTTTATGAATTCATTTGTAGCAGTTACTGAATAAATGAAAGGTATCGAAAGAACCCTGCTTTCTCTCGGTTGGAGGGATAGTCGGACCGATTTAGTCAGCACTCATGCAACGCTCAAGCCTGTCGTTTAGAAACCGGGCGTGAAGCACTAGTCGAACGTCTATCGATTACCCGCTTCTTAGCGGTTCGACTAAATAGGCGAGAATATCGGCTATATAGTCAAGATCATTCAGATTTCAGATCCTTTACTGACCATATACTCCATTAACTTAATGATTAAATGGTCTAGGCTGTCCACTGGATGAATCGGAAATTTAGGAGAAGTACGTGCGATACGTTGCAAAAGGTGTATTGATTTGTTTCGTTGTCGCGTGTGTCGCTATGTTGGCAGCTTGGCTTTTTCTGTCTTCAGCGTTGTTTTCTTCGATCAGGACTACTTTCGTCGAAAATCTGATCTCTAAGAAACTTGGCCAAGACGTTAGAATTGAAGATGAAGTGCGTCTGGGACTTGGTTGGCAATTGCAGGTGTCAGCGACAGGGCTGGAACTACCCAGTTCTCAGAATGCTGATGTGAAACTTGCAGCAATCGATGAGATCGAGTTTGAAGTTTCCGCGCGCGACCTTTGGAACAGTAAACTGTCACTAAGTGGTCTTTCGCTCTCAGGTTTTCGTCTGAACCTAATCACAGACAAAGACGGCTTCGGAAACTGGCAGTCCATTTCCCAAACCGAAGCTGAAGCCGGGAAACCTGCAAATTCCCCGATGCCGCCGTTAGCCGGAATTCTGACGGACCGCAAAATTGATCTGACTGATATCGCCATTTTTTATCAGAACGATTTGAACGGACTTGAGTTGGATCTGCAGCTTCCTGAGCTGCTCTTAAAGCGTGATACGGAAACCGATGTTGCGACTGCAGTCGGGGCCGGTTCGCTAAACGGAGAGAGGTTTGAACTGAACGCGACATTTCCCGCGAAAGACCCGTTTCAAGTGGCGTTGAACTTTGAACAGATTGCGATTGCCGCAGATGAAGTCCCTCAAGAAAACGGCCTACAAGTGAAGACGAGCATAGAGATTGCAGAACTTGGCCAACTTCTCGATATCCTGAAGCTTAACCGAGTTTTGGACGGTACGGGGAATATTGGTGCAACGTTCAATTCAGTCGACGGCGTAGCACGGATTGACGGCCTATCTGTATTGGCTGAGTTGGATGGCGGGCAAAGCCTTTCGCTGACGGGGCAGATCGGGGAACTGGGCAACCCGGAAGACGTATCGCTGACAACCCGAATTAGGTTGTACCCAGAAGATGCGGAACCAGCGCCAGCCGCCTCGCGATATGATCTTAAACTTATCGCGGTCGACATGGTTATTGACAGCGTACCCGGGCAGGTGCCGCAGCGACAAATGGTCATTAAGACCAACGGCTTCACGTTGGACACGTCCGGCGAAGGCCCGCCACCGATTAAGTTCTCCGAGCTTTCCAAAACACCAGAAGGCGCCTTAAAGGTCGGAAACATCAACCTGAGAATTGGAAACCCCGCCGATCCGTTTATCATTTTGAACGGTTCGGTCGATGACGCGCTTCAGTTGCAAGGCATATCAGCAGAAGGCCTAATCGATATACCGGCAAGCAGTTTGATCTCGCCAGAATTGTTGGGACCAGACGACCAGCTTGGCAGGTTTTCCGGTGACTTCCACTTGAACGGTGACATCAATCAGCTTTCGCTGACGAATTTGGATGGGAAGACAAGCGATACGGACGTCTGGAACCTTGAAGTGCATGGCACTGTCAAGAATGTACTCAAATTCGAGGACCTGGATTTGGGAATTGATGTCTCAGTCCCATCCGGAGCGGACCTTTTGGAAGCCTTGTCGCTTGAACGCGTCGAAACCGGACAGGCACGCCTTGAAATCGACCTTGTTAGCGAAGGCACCGATTGGAACGCTAGTGCCAATGTTGAGGTCGCCGACTCTGTCTTACAGATATTGGCCGATCTAGATGATGCAACAAGTGAGCCGGTGCTGCGGGGTTCCATTGAGAGTGACCTGATAAAGATAGATCAGATCCGAACTATCGTACAGGCCGCTGCACAGTTGCGGAAAATAGGCGGTTCAGAGCCAGAGGAGAAAGGGTCTAAGCAAGAAGACGAAGGCGATCAAGGTGCGTTGAGAGATGTAACGCTTAAACCTATCGGACGTTCAATTCTCTTGTCCGGTATGGATATGGATGTCGACGTAGACCTTCGTCACATAGAGGGTGCGAAAGGCATCAGCAGTTTGCAGAGCGAACTGACGCTCAACAAAAACGAGCTTAAGGCTGGGCCTTTGAAGTTTGAATACGGAGGCGCAAGCTTCGACGTTAGCGGGCAAATGGATCTATCAAACGACGCGCATCTACTCACTTTGACCGGCAACGCAGGTGGCTGGCAGCTGGATGATATTCTTCACAACCTGAACTTCAAAAAGGGCGCAAGCGGTACAGTCTATGCAGATTTTTCGGTTACAGGCGGAACCGATTCACCCAAGCATTTTGCTAACAGCATGAGCGGCAATGCCACAGTCTCACTGCGTGATGGCTCGATTGAGACTCAGCTTTTAGATCTGGCGGGGCTTGGGGTGCTACCTTGGGTGTTTACCAAGGACAAACAAAAGGTAGCTCCAATTGTATGTTTGCGAGCGCCGATTATTATTTCTAATGGAAACCTCTCGACGAAACAAACCACATTGGAAACAGATCACGTCCAGGTTGTCGTCTTTGGCGCTGTTGATTTGACTGGCAAGGCCTTGGACTTAAATCTACAACCCCGTAAAATCGGAGAACCTCTTTCGAAAAGCCCCTGGCCAGTGACTTTAAAGGGCCCGCTGGCTAAGCCGAAGGTTAAGGTCAAAGACGGGCCTAAAAGACTGAAACGATCGGATGGTGCGGACAAAATGCCGGTAAAAAGAAAACTTTGCGTTCCGGATATTTTACAACTGCAATAGTGGCGGAGGCGATCAGTTAAAGTCAAATCTAAAGTTCAGAAAGGCAGACTTTGCTTCCGAAATGCAATTTCTGCTCTGGGCTCATGGCGGTCATTCACTGCACTCGGTATGAGCATCCGCTTTGCGGACAAATTGGCCGTTCGCTGCTGTGCGGCAATGCGCAATGATCTGAACGTCCACCTCGCGGGACAAAGTTGTCATTCGCCGCCATGTGGTTCTGAGATGCGGACTGATCTTCTTCTACGCAAACCAAGATGTCCCGTTAGCCTAGCAATAATCTGTTCACAAAACGCTTATTCCACTTTGACTATACTCGTTTTTAGGTCCTCCACCACGGCTTCAGTAATCTTCACAAGCGACAAGTAAAAAGGATCGGACTCGCTATGGCGATGGACCTTTTTTGAAAAACCTCGGTACCATGGCGATATGTCACTGGAAGCAAATTGTGCGGCGTCTGGTGCGGCGTGATGCCCTTCCAAACAAATCGCGAGATACTCGAGCATTATTGCCAAGTGATCGGCTGGTTCAGAGTAGCTATTGGCAACTTCTTTTCCGGCTTGCTTCAGAAGTGACAGCATTCTGTAATGTGGGGTGGACATGAGTGTCCCGTTTCCTTGCCAGGCGGAAGCATATAGTGGCGCCGCTTCCCTTCCTCCTGCCAGAAACACACTTCCGTAACTGATTGCGAGCCTTCTTTGCGTTTCCTGAGCATTGGACCACGTTTTCATTTCCTGGATCAATTGATCTGTTCCAGCAGCACCACGCAAAAGCTCGTCTGCGACCCCGTTGTAGCATGCCGCAATTGTTGCCAAGTCAAGTTCACGCGCGAATGCATTCGATAGAAAGCGTATCAGTTCCGGGGAAACTTCTTTCATACACTAGTCGGCCCGCCAAAAGCCGTTACTTGCGGAACTTCTCCTTCAAACTTCTCCATCTCAACTATACAGGTATTGGCTGAAGTAGCTTGAGAAAGTTTTGAGGCCCCCACATCCAAAGTGACGGTGTTTGGATCACCATAAGTGTCTAAAGCGTTTGGCGATGCATCGACTGGACCGTACCAAGCACCTTCATGAATGCGAATTACTCCTCTCGGATAATCTTCACTCAGAACTGCACCCGCCAAAAGTTGACCGCGATCATTAAAAACGCGCACGATATCCCCGTCTTCTATACCTCGTTCGGCCGCGTCTTCCGGGTTGACGTATACTGGCTCTCGATCCTTAACCGCGTACGTCGCGCGGTATGGATCGCTCTCGCACATTTGAGAATGAAGTCGCTGATCAGGGTGACAGGATTGTAGCCACAGCGGAAACTTCTCTGACCCCGGCCCCCCATGAGAACGTTCGATTTTTTCCATCCACTTAGGATGCTCTCCGCAATCATCGTACCCATAGTTGCCGATAGTACGGCTGGAGATTTCAATAAAACCTGAAGGCGTTCCAAGAGCGTTTATTTCCGGGTCGTCGCGGAAATCGGCGTGCCTGACCCAGGGTTCACCCCTCTCAAACCGAACGATGCCTTTTTCCCAAAACTCGTCGAAGGACGGCATCTCATAGCTTCCCTCGTTTGCGCTGCGGGTCGTTTCATAAAGGCTTTTGACCCATTCCATTTCATCCCAACCGCGTGTGTATTCTTCTTCGCGATCGAAGCGTTTGCAGAATAGCGAGAATATCTCAAAATCGGTTTTGGAGTGGAACAACGGATCGACCAGTTTCTTCATCGCGATCACACCGGAGCGTGAATAGGAACCGTAGCTATCGATATCATTTCGCTCAAACTGAGTGCACGCGGGCAGTACCAAATCGGCGTGTCTGCATGTGGCAGTCCACGCATAGTCTATTGCAACAATGGTCTCCAGTTTTTGGATGGCCACACGCATTTTGTTGTGGTCCTGATGATGATGGAAGGGATTGCAACCAGTGAAGATTGCCATTCGGATGTCCGGATAAGTAACCGTATGACCGTTGTGTTCGACTGCCCCACCGGGGTTCATCAGGCAATCAATCCATCTGGCGACGGGGATCGTACTGCTTGCTCCCAGGAAGTTGTCGTCCGTTCGCACAGGATCGACACCAATATCCAAGTTAAGGGGAAACGCCCCAGGCATGCTGGCGCCGGAAGGTGCTACACCGATACCGCTATAATGGTGAGAGTAGCTAATACCACCACCTGGCAGCCCGATTTGCCCCAGCATAGCCGCTATGATCGCTCCCATCCAATACGGCTGTTCGCCGTGCTGTTGCCGCTGGACAGACCAACCGAAGATCAATTGAGTTCGGTCTGAAGCAAGAAGTCGAGCGAACTCCTTAATCGTATCAACCGGCACGCCACAAATTGGTGCAGCCCATTCGGGCGTTTTTTCAACTCCGTCTTCAGCTTCACCCATGACGTAGGCGATGAAAGGTTCATAACCGAGCGTGTAGACACTCAGGAACTCTTGGTCGTGCAGGCCTTCGGTGTGAAGTGTGTGTGCCAACGCTAACATGAAAGGTACATCCGTCATCGGATTGATATAGAGCTGCTCCGCTCCGATGTGTTTTTGCGTTTTTGTGCGCACTGGATCCACGCTGATGGACCGGATTTCTCCAGAAGCGATCTTGTCCCGCAACTGATCAAAATACTCAAAAGGTTCGTGTGTTTCGCACGTCCAGCCGACTTGCAGGTTTTTCAGCGGGTCATTTGCCCAGAATACGATGGTCTTGGCGTTGTCCAAGATCAGCGGCCAACTAGTTCCCTGAGAGTACACTTCAGTGGAACCCAGCACATATGGAAGAATAGTTTGACCGGCGCCAGTTGAATAGTCGCCCGCTTTTTTCACATATCCACCATACATGGATACGGCCCGGTTCATGTGATTGATGCACGAGTGGAACTGACCCGTCTGCCGCCACCCGGTCGCACCAGCATAGAGCCCCGAAGGCCCGTGCGAAACCTGAACTCGCTCCATCTCTTCAAAGAACAGATCCAAAGCCTCGTCCCAGGTTAGACGAACGAACCGGTTGTCGCCCCTAGACGTCCGATCAGCATCCTTGCGTTTATCGAGCCATTCTGCACGAGCCATGGGATAGCGGACGCGGGACGGTGAATAGATCAGGCCCTGGATGCCGTTCACCATGTCTGTCGGATGCGGATCGTCGGCGAGAGGACGGACTTCGGCAACTTGTCCGCCTTTTACCAGAGCTTCAATAGCGCCCCAGTGAGAACCTGATGTTTTCCAAACGCCCGCAGACGTTAGTTGCTCAGCTCGAGCAGCGGCTGGCTGGAGCAAGCTGGGGCCTAATAGAGCAGATAATCCTGCTGCCCCGGTGCCTTTAAGAAAATCACGGCGCGTGGACATTGGTTTCTCCTCAATGAGAGCCGCCATAATCAGCGGAATGTTTTTGCAAATAGGTCAGCACCAAATTGGCCTGAGCTTCATCCATGTTGGTAAAGCCGACCATACCGTTGAACTGTGCTGGCCAGGAATTGGTGCCAAAGTGATCTGGGTCCGGTTGTGCGTGGCAAGTCGAGCAATTTGAAGCATAACTTTCCTCTGCCACAGTCCAAAGCTCATCTATCTCGTCCACGTATCCCTGTTTGTCTGACCAGAGGGTCACTGTAACAGGGGCCCAATCGAGCCCTGTCGCCTCATCCGTTTGGGGCGCAGAAGCCTCAACCAACTGTGCGTCTTGCGCGGTGTCCTTGGACAGAACCGCAACCCGAATATTGTGCCCAAACTCGTCAAATATGACGCGGCCAAACCCTTTATCTTTTCGCCACGCTTTCAGTGCAAACTGAATACGGTCGCCGCTTTCATCCAGAATTTCGACGGCGGCACCGAGGGTTAGGTTGCCCACTGGTTCCGTCGACTCTGCGCTGTCGTAAACGGGAATATCCCGAATGGCGAAGTAGTCTTCACCGACGGATACACTTCCAGAATTTGCCTTGTTTTCCAATTTGGCCATGGCCGGGCTTCCGACCGCAACGTTGTCTGGCAAGTGATGGGCTATGCCTTTGTGACACTCGATGCAGCCGGTATTTAGTGCTGCTGCAGGTTCCATGTAAAACCGCGCTTCGGCCGACATAGCGTCCCAATCCATGCTGTCATAATCATGACAATTACGGCATTCGAGAGAGTTGTTTGCCTCCAGTCGAGCCCATTCGTGTTTTGCCAATTCTGCACGGCGCTCTTCAAACTTTTCACGGGTGTTAATGGTTCCAAATACAGCTGCCCAGACCTCCTTCGAGGCTTGCATTTTCCTGGCAACCTTATTGGTCCACTCGTGTGGCACATGACAATCCGGACATGTTGCACGCACACCCGTACGGTTCTCCCAGTGGACAGTGGACTGAAGTTCCACGTAGACATTATCGCGCATTGCATGGCAGGAAACGCAGAATTCCTCTGTGTTGGTAAGCTCCATCGCGGTATTGAAGCCGCCCCAGAAAATTATCCCTGTAATGAAGCCGCCGAGGCTAATTACACCAAGACTGATCGTCGTAGCTGGGCGCGAAACCGTATTCCAAAATGATGACAATGTGGACTTCAGAGACATGAGAACGTGCTCCTCGGTTCATGTTCTGGGCTTATAGAGATCCAGTTGGTGGGCCGTAGATCATTTGCAGAATCCAAACGGTAAAACCGTAAGCTCCTACTCCCAGGACTGTAATGCCTGGCAATAATATCAAAGTAATAAACAAGAAGGACAGCCATTCGCGTCTGGCTGCGCCTCTCGAGCTGCTGACGGATTGGTCTGACATAGCTATCTCGCTCAGCTAAGAAAAATTCAATTATGGAAATATTAGTATCATAGATAAACTTGCCTGAAGCAAACGGCGCGTCGGAATGTCGCACAAAGAGGCCGACTTAACTTGCTGACTTTGAATATTATCCTTTGAAAAAGATCGGCTTTGGGCTCAACGCTGCCATTTTCCGCGACGAGCAAGATTGACCGCTCGCAGCCCTAAGCGGACCTTCAAAAATGCAAAGAACGATTGAAGTCCTAACAAGAGAGAGCATCACTTTGCTTGATCAAAGAGACTGATAACGCGAAAAATCTGCACAGGGCTACCGATGCCCTTCAGTTCCCGTTCCCCCAGTTCTTCGGTCTCCACATGTTGTTCTATGTCTAGAAGCGCCCGTTGGTTCAAAAGGATCTGCCCGTCGCTGGCAAAGTCGCAAAGCCTGGATGCGGTGTTCACAACTCCACCAATTGCGGTGTAGTCGGCGCGACCATGAAACCCGATAAGCCCAAGCGTCGCGTAACCACTACTGATCCCAATACCCAAACCCATCGCGTGCCCGAGTTTCTGCCAGGGTGCTCGTATTACCTCGAAGGCTTCGCTTATTTCTTTAGCCAGCCGCACGGCTTGCAGAACGGGCTGATCGCAGGGAACCGGATCATTGAAGAACACCATCAATCCGTCTCCAGCTCGGTATCCGATTGTTCCCTTGTGTTGGGCAACTAAATGACCGACTTCATCGTGGAAATGCTGGAGAAGGGTGATGACATCTTCTGGCTCAATCGCCTCGGAAATCGCCGTGAAATTGCGGATGTCGCAGAATAGGCAAGCGATGTATTGACGATGAGTTTTAAGAAGCTCGTCAGAGTTTTCTTCTACGACAAGCTCCGCAACCTGAGGAGCAAGGAATTGTTTGAGTCGCGCTAGCCTGTCAATCTCGCCTTCCTGGCGCTTTACCTTCTCGGTCAGTCTTTCGTTCAATGCCTCTATTTCATGTGTCTGGTTGCGAACCGTGTGGTTCAAAGCATCGAGTATAAAATTCTGGTTTAGCAAAGCAGCGATCACCAAAAACACATAGGCGAGCGCTTCGACACGTTCGTCATAGCCGAAGTACAGCGTGACAATCAGGATGACGGCAGCAATCCCTCCGAGGACGAGTGGAAGCTCCTTGGCATGCCGTTTCCGGTCTCTCCATAAGAAACTAACCGCCAACAATGCAAACACCCACATGAGCACCGCTTGCGCATGTGGGTTTATGGAAAGCGCTTCGTAGCCAACCAAATAGGTCAGCAAAATCCCGGAATAGCACGTGGCCAAAGAAGCCAGAGCAGCCAAGACAGCCCCGATCCCGATTGGCATCGAAATTCTGAACTCCTCTGTTGCCACGCCGATACCGTCGTCCACAACACGCGGCGAAGGTTCCGCGGCAGAGTCATTTCTGTGTTCGGGATCAGACATGGTCCTCGTTTGCGCTTGGCTGCTGGTAGAGTACGTTTGAATTGAGGTTGCGTCAAAATCACATACCTGCATGGGGCAGTTGCGGGTTTCACCAAATCAACAACGACAAGCGAAACAACTTCATGCTTCACAGAACAAACTTGCAATCACCCGTCTCGGCGTAGTCACCTAGGATACGGGGATGGAGGAAGCTGATGACGCGATGGAAGTTTGTGGTTTGTGTTTGGTGTGCGCTGACTCTTGTCGCTTGCGCTCCAAAAACTCGCACCTATGAAAAGACGGTATCGGCCTCGCTTCCAGCAAACTCGCGCACAGCTCTTAGTCAGGCAGCCAACCGGCTTGGCGATCCCAAAGACGGTCGGTCGGGGGTCAAGCTGATCAGTGACGGCGAAGAAGCGCTTGTTTCACGTTTGCTGTTAGCGGCTGCGGCTGAGCAAACGATAGACGCGCAATACTACCTTCTGCACAACGACCCAACGGGCCACCTTTTTGCAGCCAGTCTTTTGCAGGCGGCAGATCGGGGTGTTCGCATCCGATTGCTACTGGATGACATGGATACGTCCAGTTATGACGCGATGACGGCCGCGTTGGACAATCACAAAAATATTGAGATCAGGTTGTTCAATCCATTTTGGCGAGATCAAAGCCTGTTGATCGCGGGGCTGACGGACTTCAAACGAATCAATCGCAGAATGCACAACAAGTCAATGACGGCAGACAACGTGTTCACGATTGTGGGTGGGAGAAACATCGGTGCCGAGTACTTTCTCGCTCGGGAAGAAATGAACTATGCTGATCTGGATGTGTTGGCCGCAGGCCCCGTTGTACGGGAGGTGTCGCGTAGCTTTGACTCTTACTGGAACAGCGAGTTTGCCGTTCCAGCTCGGGTGGTTGTTGGAGAACCTCAGGAATTTGACCTTGGTGATGCGCGAGTCAGGTTGAACGAACTGGTCGATGAAGCGAAGCAAACGCAGTATGGCGCGGCTCTCAGAAAGTCAGCACAAGAGAACTTCGCGGATGGAGCTCTGTCATTGGATTGGCTGCCTGCGAAGCTTTATGCTGATCCTCCGTCGAAAGCCGCTGGTCTCGAGAACTCAGGTCCCGTTCTGGCATCTCAATTGCTTCCGTACTTTGAGAATGCCAGCCGTGAGGTGAACATCGTCTCCGCCTATTTCGTGCCGCGCAACAAGGGTGTGAAATGGCTGACCGAACTCGAGAACCGTGGGGTCGAAGTAAAGGTTGTAACCAATTCACTTGCATCTAACGACGTCGCACCCGTTTACGCGCACTACGCCAAGAAACGCCGAGCACTTCTGCGCGGTGGGGTAGAACTCTATGAGCTGCGACCCGACGCCTATCAGGTCCAACGCCGGGGTATTAACTGGGCTCAATCCAGGTCAGGTCTACATTCCAAGGCGTTTGCAGTTGATGACCGATACTTGTTCGTAGGGTCGTTCAACTGGGACCCGCGATCTGTCAACATCAACACCGAGATGGGAATTCTGATTGACTCGCCAGCATTGGCTACACAGACCATGGGTGCCTTGGACGACGCGTTACCTGCATACACATATAACGTGACGCTCGAGAAAGCTGGTCAGCTTAAATGGACGACAAGAGGCGATGATGGCACCGTAATTGAGTACCAATCCGAGCCGACGGGATCGGCCTGGGATCACATAGTTGCTGGATTTCTAAGTATTTTACCAATTGGTTCGCAGCTTTAGGTTTTTTGGCAGATAGCCGACGCTACCAGAGAACTCCGGCCTGTAAAACGGCAGCCTTGGGTAGAAAACGCCTGTTGATCGTTTCCAGCCTGTCATTTGGTTTGTCCGATAGCTAGAATTTGCAAAATCCGCTTTCCTGCGCATTGCCGTCCTTAGCGCGGACCGCAGCACCCGGTAACTTTGGGCTCGAAGCGGATGTTCAGTGATTTCAGCCTGATGTCTGCCATGCGGACACAATGGTCGGTCACCTCGGCCATTTCATTGCAGGGGTTGCACGGCGTTGGTCTCCGGGACAACCTTGGTCTTGAATTTACCCAAGCGGAGTGGACATCTGTCGACCGCTTCAATCAATCAACTTCTAGAGTTCCTTCTTTATGGCCCTGCACGAACGCCCAAGGGCTACATATAGATAGCTTGTTAGGTGAAAAGTTTCGTTGCTGTTCGGCAAAGGCCAAATCCTACTCCCGCAACCAAATTCCAAACAACCCGTTCGATCTACAAACAGTCCACCAAACTGCTTGCTTCACGATCAATCCTCCTCAGCACCATAACCGGAAACTCAGACGGGCAAATGTAAGCGTTGCATCTGCTCCCCTTTGACAACTGACCTATCGCGCGGCATCGTCTCGCAATGGGCTATCCCTCCAACCACCCCCAACGACCCGACGATGCTGCCGCAGGCATTGATGTCACCGATGACTTTGAGCGCTTCAATCAGCGTAATGATATATTTACCCGCGCTTTCTGGGATGAGCGTATCCGCAGCAATCAGACCGACGCCTTCTTTGCCTCGTACCGCATGGAAGCCATTCCGCGTCGTGGGGATGGTTTCACCCAACGCGACTTTGCGCTTAGAAACGCGGCTTGGTTGATTTCAGACTTGATCTCCGAAAGAGGAGGCGAGACCGGCAGGCGCGAGGGCTTCCAAGCCCCCATCAACAATGACACACCTGTGGCTCCGACACAGCACCCGATAGACGACCCTGTCGCGATGGCAAGGGAGGTCAAACGAATTGCGAAATTCTTTGGGGCCGATCTCTGTGGCATCACCGATATGGATGACCGTTGGCTTTACGCGGCCCGAGTTGACACTCGCGACTTCTCTGATGCGCCCAACGACCTGCCGGAAGGCATGACATCCGTCATCGTGATGGGCCATCAGATGGATGAAGACCTTGTGGCTACCTATCCGTCTGCTCTCGCGGGGGCTGCCACTGGACGCGAATACTCCCATGAGGCCAGTATCGTGATGCAGCTTGCAGCCTACATCCGTAATCTGGGCTATGAGGCCACAGCCTCTATGAATGACACCGGTCTCGTGATCCCTTATGCGATCAAGGCGGGCTTGGGTGAATATGCCCGCAACCAGATGGTGATAACACCTGAATATGGTCCGCGATTGCGGTTCTCCAAGATATTCACCAATCTTCCACTGGCACATGATCCCCCCAGGCCTTTGGGTGTACGTGCTTTCTGTAGCATTTGCACCAAATGCGCAGATGCCTGCCCGGTCAAAGCGCTCCCTTACGGAGCGCCGGAGACAACGGAGGATCCCTCGGCCATAAAGGGTGTGCGCAAGTGGACTTCCGACGCGGCTAGGTGCTTTGGGTTCTGGGCCAAACTGTCTTCCGACTGCGCAATTTGCATGCGCGTCTGTCCGTTCAACCGCGATTTTACGCTATGGCGTCATCGTTTCTGGTTGGCACTGGCGCTTTCACCCTTGCGTAGATTTGCCCTTTGGCTTGACCGTAACCGCGGCAAACGCGCCAAGCCGACCGATTGGTGGGAAAACCCCTGAGTTCAACATGAAATTTGGCCGATCACTAAAGCAATCGTTTAGCGGTCCGCTCCGGTGCTCCCCCGGACTGTTGGACACGTATTCAAGCGCGAAAGACAGCATTTTTGATCCGGGAACGAGGAGCCGACCGCCTCGAATACAATTAGCTCAAAGACTTAGCAGCAAAATTTTTTCCACGAGCCCGTCAGATATGATATCATAAAAATCGAATATATTGGAGTCACAAAAGACTCTGGGAACTCGCTGAGTATTTTTTGCTTTTTGGGAGGCACTATGTATCGAATT
Organism: Ruegeria sp. G2; assembly: GCF_056533505.1. Lineage (NCBI taxonomy): Bacteria > Pseudomonadati > Pseudomonadota > Alphaproteobacteria > Rhodobacterales > Roseobacteraceae > Ruegeria > Ruegeria sp. G2. The sequence goes on from NZ_JBQFON010000009.1 coordinate 19,019, forward strand.
TCTGCTTGTTTTCTATCTCTTATTCTTGCGCCGACCGTTGTGCTTTCTGACGCGGTTCCAAGTGAACAGGCAGTCGAAGGGCTGTTTTCCAATCAACCATATTCGCCGTACGCACAGCGTTCTTTCCCCGAACGCCCGCTTTGGGGTGATACACATCTACATACCGGGCTGTCATTAGATGCGGGAGCATTTGGAAATACCCTGCTACCCGATGAAGCTTGGCGTTTTGCAAAGGGAGAGCAGGTCATTTCCTCCACAGGGCAGCCCGTAAGGCTGGCCAGACCATTGGATTGGATGGTTCTGACAGATCATACGGACCTCATGGGCTTTGCTCCGGATTTGCAGGCTGGGAAACCCGGTGTTCTGGCTGATCCAAAAGGGCTGGAATGGTACGAAGGCTACAAAGCAGGTGGCGAAGAGGCCGGGAAAGCAGCCTTCGACATAATAACCAATTTCTCGCAAATGACCCTGCCAGAAATTCTGTTGGAGTCTTACAGCCCCGGTGCCGACGCTTTTGCCTTTACCTGGGAACATATTGTGCTTGCGGCCGAGCGGCACAACGACCCGGGTAATTTTACTGCATTTATCGGGTTCGAATGGACTTCGGTGCCTAAGGGTTTCAACCTGCACCGGAACGTCATGCTGCGCGATGGGCCGATCCGTGCCTTGCAGATGGTGCCACCGGTCACACAACCACCCTACGGCGATACCGACCCAAAAGCGCTATATGCTTGGCTTGAAGAATATCAGGAGAAAACCGGAGGACGCGCAGTTGCGTTTGCGCATAACGGCAACCTTTCAAACGGGTGGATGTTCCCAACCGAAGATACCTATCACGGTGGCAAGGTCGACGCGGATTACGTAGCCGCCCGCGCAAAATGGGAGCCTCACTATGAAGTCACTCAAATCAAGGGTGACGGAGAAGCGCATCCGTTCCTGAGCCCAGACGACGAATTTGCGGATTACGAGAACTGGGACGTCGGCAATCTCGACATAACCGAGCTGAAGACCGATGACATGCTGGCAGGCGAGTACGCCCGAGAAGCTCTGAAACGAGGATTGCTGCTGGAAGAAAAGTTTGGCGTGAATCCCTATAAATTTGGCATGGGGGGCGCGACGGACAGCCATACGTCTTTGGCCACTGCCGAAGAAGACAACTTCTTTGGCAAGTCGGTCAGCGTTGAACCGTCGGCCTCGCGGATCAAGCATCCCTTTATTGCGAATGATCTTGGCGAAATTCCGGGCGACCTTTTGGTGGCATCCGGATACACGGCCGTTTGGGCCACCGACAATACGCGTGCTGCGATCTTCGACGCGTTCAAACGACGTGAGACATACGCGACAACAGGTCCTCGGATCGGCCTGAGGTTTTTTGGTGGTTGGGATTTCAGTGAAGCTGATGTTGAGACCCGTTTTCTTGCTAATGTTGGTTATACCAAAGGCGTTCCAATGGGTTCGGACATGCGCCCACGCGAGGGAGATGGTGCACCTTCATTCCTGATCGCTGCGCTGCGCGACCCAGTAGGTGCCAATTTGGATCGTGTGCAGGTGATTAAAGGCTGGCTTGATTCTGAAGGCGCCCTGCAAGAAAAGGTCTACGACGTTGCGTGGTCGGATGGTCGTGTAGCCGATGACAGCGGAAAGGTTCCTGCTGTGGGAAATACAGTGGATGTTGAAGCCGCCAGTTGGGCCAACACAATCGGTGCCTCCGAGCTTGTGACCGTTTGGTCCGACCCTGAATTCGACCCAAATGCACGGGCATTTTATTATGTACGCGCATTGGAAATTCCGACTCCGCGTTGGATACTGTATGACAAGCTGAGATATGGCATCGACTTGCCCGAGGATGCGGTGCTGACGCATCAGGAACGCGCGTATTCATCACCGATTTGGTACACGCCGGCAGAGTGATCAGCATTAATCACATTAGTATAAGTCGAGGTGGCGATTGTTACCTCGGCAGATGCCTATACTTCTGCAGCGCGACAAGAGCCCACTTTATTGCAAAAACTAACTCGCTGATGTCAGCATTGGTACGTAGAACCTGATGCATTTCACGCAGGAGCCTGCATGCGCCTATTGAAAGAACCTTTGTTCCATTTCTTCCTGATTGGGGCGGCTATATTCATTTGGTTCCATATCGTCGCGCCGGAAAATGAGACCACCGAAAATCTCGTGACAATATCAATCGACAAAGATGATGTCGCGCTTCTGGTTACTCAATTTGAGGCCAGGTGGAAACGCCAACCAAACGAAGCTGAACTGCAAGCTTTGATCGATGCATCAATTCGTGAAGAAGTTTTGGTCAGAGAAGCAAGAAAGCTTGGGCTGGATCGCGGAGATAGCGTGATCAGATCGCGGCTAAGCCAAAAGATGGATTTTCTTACTGAAGCGATTGCTGCATCAGTTACCCCTGAAGACGAAGATTTGGAGGCCTATCTTCAGAAGAACCGCGAAAGATACGCGACGTCCAAAAAGGTAGCCTTCAATCAGATCTTTCTTGGCGAAGCGCCAGGTGACGCTGCGATCGCAAACGCGTTGAGCACGGTGCGTGAGGAACAAGAGCTTCCTGAATTTGGGCGTTCAACATTACTGCCTGCCTCAATGCCTTTGACCGCAACTCGGGTTGTCGACTCGGTGTTTGGCGCCGGGTTTTCGAACGGTCTAACTGAACTCGAACCAGGTCACTGGGGAGGGCCGATCCAATCAGGTTACGGTGTTCATCTTGTTCAAGTGGTCGCTATCGAGCCTGCTCAAACACCGCCGTTATCAGAGATACGCAATGCGGTCCTACAGGATTGGCGTCGCACCATGAGTGCAGATCTGGCGCAAGCGCAATATGAGGCGCTTGCTGATGCCTATGAGATTGTGGTGCCCGATATCGCGGGACCAACCAAATGAGACATTTGGTCTGTATGTTAATTGCGTTGTTGTTCGTGTGGCCCGAAGGCGACGCCAACGCACATGCGCTTGATCCGGGATATTTGGAAATCCGTCAAATCGCATCAAACACATGGAGCGTTCATTGGCGAAAGCCCGATGTGAATGGTCAGCCAATGGCGATTGATGCAGTGCTGCCAAATGGTTGCGCTCCGTCACGTGGTCCGGAAGCAACACGTGACAGTCGGGCCTGGGTTTCATCATGGGTCATGGAGTGTCGTGAAGATATTGCGGGGAAATCCATTGCGATTGAAGGCTTGGAGGCACAAAGAAACGATGTTTTGGTGCGCTTGCACCCCTTAGAGGCAGCACCGACGACCCTTCGTCTCACCTCAGATACAGCAATCCAAACCATACCTCCTGAACAGACGACATGGTCAGTTTTCATATCCTATTTTCAATTGGGATTTGAACACATACTGGAAGGTTGGGATCACCTTTTATTCGTGTTCGCGCTGTTTATTCTGGTCCGAGATGTCTGGAGACTGGTAGGAGCCGTAACAGCTTTTACACTAGCGCATTCAATAACTCTGGCGCTGGCGACCTTTGGTATTTTGAATGTTCCTGGGCCACCGGTCGAGGCAGTAATAGCGCTTTCAATCGTGTTTCTGGCGATGGAGATTGTCAAAGGTGGCGAAGGTCGCTTCCGACTTTCCAAGCAAAAACCGTGGATTGTTTGCTTTGGGTTTGGCCTTTTGCACGGCCTTGGTTTTGCAGGTGCCCTGGCAGAAATTGGACTACCACCAAACGATATTCCGGCAGCGTTGTTGGCATTTAACCTCGGTGTCGAGGCTGGTCAGCTGAGTTTCATCGCCGCGCTGGCCGTCTTCACTGCGATTTGGCGCTTGGTTGCCTCGCCGACTGGTCGAGGACCGGTCGTACTCACCGCCTATGGCATCGGATCGGTTTCAATGTACTGGCTTATCGAGCGCTTAAGCGGTTTCTAGTGTCTACGACCCCAATCAAGAGGTCCCCCTAGAAGTGCGGGCCAATAAGTAACACTGTAGGCTTGAACAAAGGACCACTCTCAGGGCGCTGAACACAACTAGACGATCCCGGAGGCCGACAATTCGAGAGAGCTGAGGCAAACGAGGGTCAAACAAGCAATTTAGCATAGCCTAATAAGATCATTGACAGATCGCAGTGAAGCAAAGGCATGCCCTGATCTGCGCAACAAACCCCGGCAAATGGCCGTACTATCCCATTGTTTTCGTTTTGGGGACAACATTAACTGAACATGAACAATGTATTTTCGCGACGTTCAACCGAGATGAGGCATAGTGCTCTATAGAGTTGAACGAGCGAGTTATTGTTCAATTGCAAATGAGGGGAAACGCATGATCAAGTCTGCCTTTAAGACCGAAGAGTCCGACACTGTTGCTGTGATGCAAACCTCTGGCGGTATCGCTGCGGACAAGTTGCCAACCAAACGCCCTACAATCAGCGGTCGCTTCCCTCCTATCGAAAATGCACTAACAGAAATTGTAAAAAACAAGCGACTTTCTGAGGCGCTAACCAACGTCTGAAGGTAGTTCAGTCGACCCTTGTTCAATTCCTGATACTCGTCCTAAACAACGGAATTGACAACAGAATCCCGCCTAACTTAGGCGGGATTCTTTCGTTTGGTGCTAATGAAATCGTGGCTTGTAGCTCACAAAGCATAGTTCAATGCCAGTAAACCAAGGGGCGGCCATTCCGCTTCTGATGAAGTAAATGACCGCCCCGGCTTATGGTGCTTCCGTGAGTTGTCTGCACCGTTAGGAAGTTATACCTGAGATTTGAGGTTTCGATTACAGACCCAGAAGCGACTTGACCTCTTCTTCCACGGCATCGGTAACAGGTTTGTTGGCCGCCGCTTCCAAGGCTTCGCGCTCGGCTAATTCTTGTTCTTCAACAAGTTCAACCAGTTCCCGAACCTCTTCTGTCGCTTCTTCATATTCTAATGCTGCCTGACGTTCCTCATTGAGGTCCCGCGCCTCCTCAATTGAACCTTCCAGATCCATCTGCGCTTGATCGAGTTGCTCTTCGATCACAGGGTCCGTTCCACCGGCATCCTCCAAAGCCTGTTCAAGTTCGTCAACAAGCTCTTGATTGGTTTGAACATCATCCAATGCGACTTCTAAATCTTCTTCGATCTCCGCGACAGTGCGCTCTGGTGGCTCCAGCCCGGTAAGCTCTTCCAACTGTTCTGCAAGATCCTCCCGCAAGGGTTCTCCGGCCAGCACCGTGTCACGATATGTCGCTATTCTTCCGACACGTGAATTAGGTGAAGCATTGGCCAAGGCCGTCGCACTTGCGTTCGCAGCATTAAGCGCACCCAGTTCAGAAGGGTGGGCACCAAGAAGCGCCGCCACCCTGTTACCCGTGGGCCGAACTGCGGGGCGAACAGGTTCGTCGACAATCAAATTTTCTGTAGTCTGCTTGTTGGTCTTGGATAATTGCTTTCCACCGCTGGTGGTCGTGCGCGTTCTGGAATTTACAGCGCCTTTTGCTTTGCCGCCTCCATTAAAAAGATCTTTTAGTGAAAATCGACCGCGGTTCTCTGAAGTGGAACGCGAAGACTTGCTTTTTGAACCGCCGAAAATGGACCTCCCGGATTTTCCAACTTTGCGGTTTCCGTCAGACCCTTTCTTATTGTTACTGGCTGAATCGCGATCGCCTTTGTCGGCACCACCATTGTTCCCGCTGTTCCCGTTTCCACCACCTTTTCCGCCACTCTGGCCGCCGCCATTACCCCCGCCGTTGCCTTTTCCTTCTTTGGCAATTGCAACATCTGGCATTGCGACTGTAACAATAACGGCGGTCGATCCCAGCAAAGCAATAGCCACCGCAGAAGCTTTAATAGGGCTGAGGATAGAGGTTTTCATATCGGTCTCCTTGATGGAACAGCAGCGCGCTTTCTTCTATGAAATGGCGTGCTGTGTTCGAATGCTGCAATCCACGTGCGAATCATCTGATCTCTCAATCATTTAACTTGAGAGCGATTGAACGCAGGGCTAACTGCTTGTTCATCACCGGTTCACGTCGATTGGCGTATTCTCTGACCGGCAAGTGTGAGGAAGTAGATGCGTGTAGCGGTTTTATTGACGGTGGTAAGTTTGCTTGTTGCTTTACCCGTTAGGGAAGCAGCCGCCGACGTCCGTGAACTCAAACAGAGCGAACTGCGCAGGGCGACCCTATCGGGCAATACGATTCGGCTTGCACGGGTCATCAAAGGCGTCGCAAAAACCTACGGAGGCACCCCGGTAGATGCCCGCGCGTTTCAGGCGGGTGAGATCTATTATCGAATTCTTGTAAAAAAGCCGGATGGAAAAATCTTTAGCGTGATTGTGAATGCGCAGACGGGAGTTGTTGTGTCCAACCGGTCTGGGGTGGGTAACCAGATTTCGAATGCTGCGCGTTCCAATTCGACCAAAGCCAATAGCAATCGTGGTAACCGCAATGGGGCCGGATCAGCTGCAAATCGCAGTAAAGGGAATGCTGGTGGCAATGGAAATGGTCCCGGAGGCGGCGGAAATGCGGGTGGAAACAGCGGCGGTAACAGCGGCGATAACAGCGGTGGTAATTCTGGCGGAAACGGCGGAGGTAATGCTGGCGGGAACGGCGGTGGAAATGGCGGCGGCAATTCCGGTGGGAACGGGAATGGCAGAAATTAGGGCTTAAACCAACGCGAATGTGCCTGTAGTTTTAAGATATGAGAATACTTCTGGCTGAAGACGAACCCCAGCTCTGCGAACAGATTAAAAAACTTCTGGGGGTCGAGGGTCATGTGGTGGATGTGGCCCATAACGGAACGGACGCTCTTCATATGGGCGCGACCGAACCATATGACATGATCATACTCGACATTGGGTTGCCTGAACGGGATGGAATTTCCGTTTTGCGTGAATGGCGCAGCTCAGGTGTTAAGACACCGGTATTGATACTGACGGCCCGTGACGGTTGGAGCGAGCGTGTCGATGGTCTTGATGCGGGCGCGGACGATTACATGACCAAACCGTTTCACATGCCGGAACTGGCCGCGCGTGTGCGGGCAATTCTGCGCAGGCAGAGTGGTCAGCTCAATCCGGTTATCGAAATGGGAGACGTCTCGCTGGATACCAGGAACGGGCGGGTCAGTGTCGCGGGGATTCCGGTTGATCTAACCGCGCAGGAGATCGCGGTTCTCACCTACCTTGCACACAACTTGGGGCGCATGGTTTCCAGAACCGAATTATCGGAACATATATACGAATACGACGGTGACCGAGATTCCAACACTATCGCCGTATTCATTACCCGGCTACGCAAGAAATTGGGGCCTGATCTCATCACTACGGTCAGAGGACGCGGCTATATGATCGATTCCGCCTGATGCTATCGCTGCGCCATCGCGCCCTACTTAGTGGGCTGGCGTCTGCCACAGTGTCGGTAGGTGTCGGAACGTTGGTCGTTTTCTCCTACATTAATACGAGGGTGCTCCAGCAGTTTGATGAAACGTTACGCGACCGTCACACTCAGTTAGTTGTCGGACTAAGTGTCACCACCGACACTCCGGATGTCCTGAGAGAGCTGATATTCGACCCCGCATATGGTACGCCTTATTCAGGCAGATATTGGCAGGTGACGAATAACAAAGGCGACATCTATACATCGGCCTCATTGTTCGACGAAACGATCGCAGAGCCCACGCGTACTGGCAACGAAGCAACCATTTGGAACACGCTGGGACCAGACGATGAAGCTATTCGCAGCATTTATCAGAAAATCACCTTTGAAGACGGAACGGAATGGGGCGTGAGCGTTGCGGAAAGTAGGCTTGAACTGCTAAGCGAACGCCGGGCTGCACAATCAAACCTGCTTCCAGTCTTTGGGCTGGTTGGGCTGATTGGTGTTGCGGGCTCTCTTTTGTTGATGTCTGCGGTCATTGGCCCGCTCAGGAAATTGCGTGCTGATGTTGCCCATCGCTGGGATAACGGAGACGACCTGAAGCCGGATGATTATCCTGAAGAAGTATCGCCGCTTGTGGAAGACCTCAATCAGCTGTTACACCGAAATCGCGAGATCGTTTCGAGTTCTCGACGTCAGGCCGCAGATCTGGCCCATGCACTTAAGACGCCAACATCGATTCTCCGAAACGAGTTGTTGAACTTGTCGGAATCCGGATCCGATACCGGGCCCGCGGAAGAGGCGCTGGCACGTATAGATTCCCAACTTGGTCGAGCGCTTGCACGCATGCGTGCGTCAAATACCGCCGAATTGACCCATTCGCGAACGGATATCTCGAATTCGGTCGAGAGGCTGTCTAAATTTTTTTCAATTATGGCAGAGCGCGAAGGCAAATCTCTAACTTCAGACTACCAAGCCGGTCTTTGGGTCAGCATCGACACTCAGGACATTGAAGAGGTGTTGGGTAACCTTCTCGACAATGCCCTCAAGTGGTGCCGAACGACAATTCATATCTCGGCACATCGTGATGGGCGCAACATAAAAATCTGTATTGAGGATGATGGACCCGGCATTCCAGAAGAGGCGCAATCAGCCGTGCTACGATCTGGCGAGCGCCTGGATACCTCTGTCAGCGGGACTGGTTTGGGATTGGCTATTACTGTCGATCTGCTGAAGGCTTATGGTGGTACGCTTAAACTTGGCGTTTCGGAACGCCTCGGCGGTCTTGGTTGCGAAATACTGATACCTGAACGGAAGGACGACCGACATTTGAGTCGCATATAGCTTTCACTTTCAGGTATGAAATCCCACTCGCGCTCTCGATAAATAAGATACTTGTACCGAGGCTTGGATGAGCGGCGGTAGGTTAGGGGAGACTGGTAAGATTTTCGTATCTCGGGTCTACCGCTCCTTGCCCATCACAGATATATCCCCTCGCAACTGCATATCCACATGAGGCCCGCCATGAACTTTGACCGTTCCATCAAGATCGCACCGTCGATCCTGTCGGCAGATTTCGCAAACTTCGGACAAGAGATTCAGGCCATTGAAACGCAAGGCGCCGATTGGGTTCATGTGGATGTTATGGATGGGCATTTTGTGCCCAACCTCACATTTGGCCCCCCGGCGGTCAAAGCATTCCGACCACATGTGAAGACGGTTATGGATGTGCATCTGATGATCTCACCGGTCGATCCATACATTCAGGCTTATGCCGATGCTGGGGCTGATGTGCTCACAGCCCATGTTGAGGCCGGGCCGCACTCGCATCGCACGTTACAGGCCACTCGCGCCGCCGGGATGAAAGCAGGTATTGCCTTGAACCCGGGAACACCTGCTGAGGCGGTAGAGCATCTGCTGGATTTGACCGATCTGGTTTGTGTTATGACCGTCAACCCCGGTTTTGGCGGGCAAAAGTTCATTGATATGACCGCCAAGGTGCGCCGTTTGCGTCAGATGATTGGTGACCGCCCGGTGCATATCGAAATAGATGGTGGTGTCGATCCCAGCACCGCACCTCTGGTTGCAGCCGCCGGTGCAGATGTGCTGGTCGCTGGCTCGGCTGTTTTCAAGGGCGGGTCAGTTTCAAATCCGTCTGTTTATGGCGACAATATTCGTGCAGTTCGCGCAGCTGCTGAAGGTGTACTGAACTAATCCCAAACGCACCTGTCAGGTATTGGCGTTTCTTTGGAAACGCCTTCTCTTGCTCCGCCCGGCAACATTGGCAATTTCAATATCTGGCGGGCAAGGAGGCCTGGATCTCAACTTGCTTTGTTGAGATCGTCAAAACAACGACCTTCGGTTGCCAGTTGTTCAAGCAAAGGCGCGGGCTGCCAATAATATGGATCTTCTCCACACCATCGGCGAATGTCATCCACCACGTTTGACAGTCCCTGCATGTCTGCCCATTTCAATGGTCCGCCCCAATATCGTGGAAATCCATAACCATAAAGCAGCGTGATATCCACATCCAGTGGTCTGCGGGCGATCCCCTCACCAACTACCTTTGCCGCCTCATTCACCATCGCGATCATATAACGACGCACGATCTCTTCGTCGGTGAACTCTCGTGGAGAGATACCTTTGGCGGCACGCTCGGCTTCGATCAAAGGCATGACTTCAGGGTTGGGCCTTCTGTTTCGATTCCCCTGCTCGTAGGCATAATAACCTTTGCCGGTCTTTTGACCAAAATGCCCTGCTTCGCATAGTTTATCGGCATAGAAGCTGTCACGCACACGCGGATCCAGGCCCGCAGCCCGTTTGCGTTTGCGCGCGGCCCAACCGATGTCTAGCCCGGCAAGGTCGGATACCGCAAATGGCCCCATTGCAAATCCAAATCCGGTCAACGCGGCATCAATCTGAAAAGGGCTTGCCCCATCCAGAACCATGTGATCCGCGCAGGTTCGGTAGGCGTTGAGAATACGGTTACCGATGAAACCGTCGCATACGCCAGCCCTGACGGACACTTTCCCTAACCGTTTGCCCAAAGCAAATCCTGTCGCAATAACTTCGGGCGCAGTGTGGTCCGCAACAACGATCTCAAGCAGTTTCATCACATGTGCAGGTGAGAAAAAGTGCAGACCGATCACGTCACTGGACCTGCCTGTGGATGCTGCAATTTCGTTCAGGTCGAGATATGAGGTATTTGTTGCCAGCACGGCACCGGATTTACAGGTCGCATCCAGTTTTGCAAAAACCTGTTTCTTGATCTCCATATCCTCAAAAACGGCTTCTATCACCAAATCAACGCCACTCAGCCCATCATAGTCCGTGGACAGGGTTATCCTGTTCTCCAGAATTTCCACTTGCGCGTCTGGGCTCAGCTTTCCCCGTTTCACAGCACCCGCCAGATTTGCTGCGATCCGGTCTTTTGCAGCCTTGGCTGCGTCCACCGACATTTCAAGCAATACAACCGAAAGCCCCGCCAGCAGAGCGGATGTGGCGATGCCTGCGCCCATCGTACCCCCTCCGACAACACCTATCTGATGAAGCTCGCGGGGGTTGATCCCTTGCAGTTCCGGGAGTTTGGAGACAGCGCGCTCAGCAAAGAAGGCATGGATCAGTCCTTTACGCTGATCTGACGCCATCAGCTCGGTGAACAGTTCCCGTTCGCGAGCCTGTCCTGCTGCAAAATCATGGGCTTCACAGCTGGCTTGCACAGCACGCACGGCAATCGCAGGCGACAGCTGCCCCCGTCCTTTCTTCAATACGGCATCATAGGTCGCGTCAAAGTCGATCGGCGTTGGTTTAGCCATTTCGCAGACAGGTCGGCGCGGTGCGCCCGTTTCAAGTAGATTTCGTACGAAGGCCAACCCAATCTCGCGCGGATCTCCGTCCAGCACCTTGTCCAGCACGCCCATCTGTAACGCTTCAGAGGCCTGCACATGGCGGCCCGTCGTTATCATTTCCAATGCGGCCTCGACGCCAGCGACCCGTGGCAATCGTTGGGTTCCACCCGCGCCGGGGATGATGCCAAGGTTGACCTCGGGCAGTCCGACTTTTGTTAATGGGGTCGCAATACGGTAGTGACAGGACAGGGCAACCTCAAGCCCGCCGCCAAGGGCTGTTCCGTGTAAAGATGAAACCACCAGAAGCGGTGATGCTTCAATGCGATCGCAGAGCGCGGGTAACCAAGGATCCTGTGGTGGCCTGCCGAATTCGCGAATATCAGCGCCGGCAAAATAGGTCCGCCCTTTACCGTAAATCAAAACGGCCCGTACGCCATCAGCTTCAGCACGCTCGATCCCTGACAGGAGGCCTTGGCGTACTTCTGCACCCAGAGCATTTACCGGCGGGTTATTCGCCGACAAAACCGCGATGTCGCCTACTTTTTCATAGCCAATAACCTGGGACATTTGTTCCTGCCTCCCGAAAAGATATGCGTTGTGGTCCAGTCAACCCGATTTGCCACGCAGCCAGAGACTGAACCGTACTGAGACAGTATTCAACCCTATAATCGACCAACCGTTCGGTTTTTGTGCTACGGTCGCAGCGTTACGAACATGTGAAACGCACATCATCAGCGTTGGGCTAAACTGAACTCAAGGGGGCTGAATTGGACTCAGTCAAGCATGTCGGGCAGTATTCCGCTGTCGGTGTCATTTAATAAGGGAGCTACAAGATGTGTGATGTTTGCGTAATGAATGCGGTAAAAGATCGGATGCTATCTCGGCGTTCTTTCTTCAAAGCCGGGGCTGCAATGGCGGCTGGAACCGCACTAAGCTCAGCTGCGACGACACCTGCAATGGCGATGGGCCATGGCGAAGTCGTAGACATGACACATATATATGATGCCGATTTTCCGACCTATTTTGGTGAACCCGGAATCGAGGCAACTCAAGCCTTCAACTTCAAGGACCACGGTTTCAATCTGTTCAATCTCGCTGTAAACGAACACACAGGCACGCATATCGATGCGCCGCTACATTTCTCGGCCGATGGTCAGTCGGTTGATGAAATTCCTGTATCCAATCTGGTATGTCCACTTTGCGTAATTGATATCGCTGCGCGGGCAGCAGAGGATGCGGATGCTCAGGTTACGCCTGACGATCTTGAGGCCTGGATTTCTGCAAACGGTCCGATCCCAGACGGCGCTTGCGTCGCGATGCATTCAGGGTGGGGAGCTAAATCCGCAACGCCAGACTTCCGCAACGCAGACGCCGAAGGCAAAATGCACTTTCCGGGTTTCCATGTCGAAGCCGCACAGATGCTGATGGATGGCACAGGCGCTGTTGCCTTGGCGGTGGATTCCCTATCCCTCGATCACGGACCATCAGCCGATTTTGCTACTCACTACGCGTGGCTACCTACGAACAGGTATGGCATCGAAAATCTTGCAAACCTGGACAAAGTGCCAGCCAGTGGAGCGACATTGATTGTGGGTGCGCCAGCTCATCGCGGGGGGTCTGGCGGTCCGGCCCGCATATTTGCGATGGTCTGAATTTCGTCGTCATTCATGCCAATTATTGAAGCCCGCAAATCTGCGGGCTTTAATAATTTAGGAGCCCTAATATGTTACCATTATCCTCTAAAACTTAAAATCATGTTACATTTTACTTGCTGCGAATCGCGGTGTTGCTTATTAACCGACCTATCGGTCACTTAATCACGCGATATAATTCTCGGAGCCCTCGCCCAATGGACGCCTTTATCTGCGACGCGCAGCGCACACCAATCGGACGGTATGGCGGCAGCCTCAGCCAAGTTCGCACGGATGATTTGGCAGCGATCCCGATTGCTGCGCTGATAGCGCGAAACCCTCAGGTTGATTGGACAGGCATAGACGACGTGATCTACGGCGACGCCAATCAGGCTGGGGAAAGCAACCGCAACGTGGCGCGCATGGCGGCGTTGCTGGCGGGGCTGCCGGTGGATGTGCCTGGAACGACCATCAACCGACTTTGTGCTTCTGGGATGGATGCCGTGGGTATGGCGGCCCGCGCGATCCGCGCCGGGGACTATGACATGGCCATCGCCGGGGGTGTTGAAAGCATGTCGCGCGCACCATTTGTGATGCCCAAAGCGACGTCCGCCTTCTCGCGCGCGAATTCAGTCTACGACACAACGATCGGCTGGCGTTTTGTGAATCCCAAGATGAAGCAGGAATTTGGTATCGACTCGATGCCCGAAACAGCAGATAACGTAGCGGAAGCTTACGGTATCAACCGCTCCGATCAGGATGCGTTTGCCGAACGCAGCCAGGCCCGCTGGGCCGCGGCGCACCAGACCGGGGTGTTTCAGGAGGAGATCACCCCGGTCACAATCCCGCAACGTAAGGGCGATCCTGTGGTGGTCGACACGGATGAACATCCGCGTCCTGGAACCACAGCCGAGAAACTGTCGGGCCTGAAGGGCATCAACGGGTTGGATAAGACCGTCACGGCTGGGAACGCTTCGGGCGTAAACGACGGCGCGGCGGCGATCTTGATGGCGAATGAATCCGCAGCGGCGAAGAACGATCTGACCCCAATTGCCCGCGTTGTCGGAATGTCCGTTGCCGGGGTCGAACCGCGCGTGATGGGCATCGGCCCTGTTCCAGCCAGCCGCAAGGTACTGGCCCGCGCGGGTCTCAGCATCGATCAGATGGATGTGATAGAATTGAATGAGGCATTTGCCTCGCAAGGCCTTGCCACGCTTCGTGAACTGGGGGTGCCCGATGATGCGCCCCATGTAAATCCGAACGGAGGCGCCATTGCGATCGGGCATCCGCTTGGGATGAGCGGCGCAAGGTTGGTTATGACCGCTGCTTATCAACTGCGCCGCACGGGCGGGCGCTATGCGCTGTGTACCATGTGCGTCGGGGTAGGGCAGGGTGCCGCACTTATTCTTGAACGCGTGTAAGGGAGGAGACCTCACATGTACGCTCAGATGATCAAGACAGCCGGAACAGGCGTGAAATCCCGCGAGGAGATGACCGAGCAGGAGCGCACCTTTCAGGACAAGATTGACGCCGATATCAAAATCGAGCCCAAAGACTGGATGCCCGATGACTATCGCGCGACCCTTATCCGTCAGATTGGCCAGCACGCGCATTCCGAGATTGTCGGCCAGTTACCCGAAGGCAACTGGATCACGCGCGCTCCAACGCTGGAGCGTAAGGCGATCCTATTGGCCAAAGTGCAGGATGAGGCCGGGCATGGGCTGTATCTCTATTGTGCGGCCGAAACGCTGGGCGTCAGCCGGGACGAGATCACCGAGATGCTGTTGGATGGCCGCATGAAGTATTCGTCGATCTTCAACTACCCGACATTGAACTGGGCCGATATCGGCGCGGTCGGATGGCTGGTCGATGGTGCGGCGATCATGAACCAGGTTCCGCTGCAGCGGACGTCTTTTGGCCCCTATTCGCGCGCTATGATCCGCATCTGCAAGGAAGAGAGTTTTCACCAGCGTCAGGGCTATGATGCGATCCGCAAGATGGCAGAAGGCACGCCAGAACAGCGCAAGATGGCGCAGGATGCATTGAACCGGCTCTGGTATCCGTCGCTGATGATGTTTGGACCTTCCGACAAGGAAAGCGTGCATTCAGCGCAATCTATGGCTTGGAAGATCAAGATCAATACCAATGACGAGCTGCGCCAGAAATTCGTGGATCAGACCGTGCCGCAGGCCGAGTATCTCGGCCTGAGCATTCCCGACCCCGACCTGAAGTGGAACGAAGAGCGGGGCCACTACGACTACACCGACCCGGACTGGTCCGAATTCTTCGATGTGATCAAAGGCAACGGCCCCTGCAATGTCGATCGTTTGGCCGCGCGTAACAAGGCGTGGGACGATGGAAAATGGGTGCGCGACGGGTTTTTGGCCCATGCCCGCAAGAAACGAACACGAAATCTGGCCGCAGAGTAAACCCAAGGAGGATACCAAATGAACAATGAATGGCCCCTGTGGGAAATCTTCATCCGTGGTCAGCATGGGATGAGCCACCGTCACGTCGGCTCGCTGCATGCGCCTGACGCGGAGATGGCAATCAAGAATGCGCGCGACGTCTATACCCGCCGCAACGAAGGCGTGTCGATCTGGGTGGTCGAGGCCAACAACATTTCGGCCTCTTCGCCTAGCGACAAAGGCCCGCTTTACGAGCCCAGTGAGAGCAAAGTGTACCGCCACCCGACCTTTTTCGACATTCCCGATGAAGTGGGGGCAATGTGATGACCCGGGACGAAGCATTCCTGCAGTTTCTGCTGCGGATGGGGGATAATACCCTGATCCTCGGCCATCGCGTTAGCGAATGGTGCGGCCACGCGCCGGTGCTGGAGGAGGATATCGCTCTGGCCAACACTGCGTTGGACCTGATCGGTCAGACCCAGATGTGGTTGGGCCTCGCCGGTGAGATCGACGGCGGCAAAAGCGCCGATGACCTGGCCTTTTTGCGCGACGCATGGGACTTTCGTAATGTGTTGCTGGTCGAGGTCCCGAATGGCGATTTCGGGCGCACTCTGATGCGCCAGTTCCTGTTCGATGCGTGGCATTCGATCATGCTGGGGCGATTAATGAAATCATCCGACGAGCGGGTCGCGGCGATTGCTGCCAAGGCCAGCAAAGAGGTCACCTATCACCTCGAACGCTCTGGCGATACGGTTGTGGGGCTCGGCGATGGAACCGAGGAAAGCCACACCCGGATGCAGGAGGCGCTGGATTATCTCTGGCCCTATGTAGGCGAGATGTTTGCCAGCGATGATGTTGATGCTGAGATGGTTGCGGCGGGGATTGCTCCGAACCCGGCATCTCTGCGAGCAGAATATGACGCTCTGATCATGCGGGTTCTGAGCGAGGCAACGCTGACCATTCCCGAAAGCCGCTTTGCCCATAAAGGTGGGCGTGACGGGCGTATGCATACCGAACATCTGGGCCATTTACTGACACAGATGCAGTGGCTTCAACGCGCCTATCCCGGCGCCTCTTGGTAAGAGCGCATGAGGGCCTCGACTGATCAGGTATGGGAGTGGCTGGACGCTGTTCCCGACCCCGAGATCCCAGTGATCTCGGTCGTCGATCTGGGCATTGTGCGTGATGTGCAGTGGGACGATGACACGTTGTTGGTCACAGTTACCCCGACTTATTCGGGCTGCCCGGCGACTTCGGTGATCAGCATGGATATCGAAACCGCGTTGCGTGATCACGGGATTGACGATTTGCGGATCGAAACAAGCATTGCGCCCGCGTGGACCACCGATTGGCTCAGCGACAAGGGCCGTGCTCGGCTTGAGGAATACGGCATCGCTCCGCCCCAGCCCGCTGGCGGACCCGAACGTTGCCCACTTTGTGGCAGCAAAGCGGTCGAGAAGGTCAGCCAATTCGGCTCGACCCCGTGTAAGGCCCATTGGCGCTGTACCGACTGTTTGGAACCTTTTGACTATTTCAAGTGCATCTGAGGGAGGATCACCGGATGGCACGCTTTCACGATCTGGAAGTCACCGACATTCACAAAACCATCCGCGACGCGGTGGTGGTGACGTTGAAACCGGTGAACGGCTCGGCTGAGGAATTCGATTTCACCCAAGGCCAATACCTGACCTTCCGTCGCGATTTCGACGGGGAAGAGTTGCGCCGATCATACTCCATCTGCGCTGGTAAGGATGAAGGCATTCTGCAGGTCGGCATCAAGCGCGTCGATGGCGGCGCGTTCTCAACCTGGGCCAACACTGACCTGAAGGTGGGCGACACGGTTCAGGCGATGCCGCCGATGGGTAGCTTTCACACCGCGATCGATCCGTCCGCCGAAAAGCAGTATCTGGGCTTTGCTGGTGGGTCAGGTATCACCCCGGTTCTGTCGATCCTGAAAACCACGCTCGCCCGGGAGCCGCATTCACGCTTCACATTGGTCTATGCCAACAAGGGCGTAAACACGATCATGTTCCGAGAGGAACTTGAGGATCTCAAGAACCTCTATATGGGGCGCTTGAACGTGATCCACATTCTGGAAACGGATGCGCAGGAAATCGAGTTGTTCACCGGTTTGGTCACGCAAGAGAAATGTGCCGACCTGTTCGAACACTGGATCGACATCAAGAATGTCGACACAGCCTTTATTTGCGGCCCCGAGCCCATGATGCTGGGCATCGCTTCTGCCCTGCGTGCACATGGGCTGGATGATGGACAAATCAAATTCGAGCTTTTCGCCAGCGCCCAACCCGGTCGGGCCAAGCGCAAGGTAAGTGGTGCGGACACGGCGTCTCAGGCCAACCAGACCAAGGCCTCGATCACAATGGACGGGGCAACGCAGTCAATCACCATGCCCAAGGATCAATCGATTCTTGATGCCGCGTTAGAGAATGCGATGGACGCGCCTTACGCCTGCAAAGCTGGGGTGTGCTCGACCTGTCGTTGCCGTGTGCTCGAGGGCGATGTTGAGATGGTCGCCAATCACGCATTGGAAGATTACGAGGTCGAAAAAGGATACGTCCTGAGCTGTCAGGCTTATCCGCTGACCGACACCGTGGTCGTGGACTACGATCAGTAGACGGAGGGAATGATGGCTGAAGACATGACAATCGAGAGCTATCTGGCCGCCGGTGGCGTCCTGAGCAATCCAACCAATGTTCCGCCACGCTATCGCGCAGAACTTATGAAGTTAATGGCGACCTTCGTGGATAGTGAGCTGGCAGGTGCTGCGGGTTTTGCCGACATCATCAATCAGGGACCCGGCATCAAGGAACGCATCGCGGCTGCAAAGATTGTGTTGGAAAAGACCGACAATGCGGATCGTGTGCTGAAAATCATGGGCGAGTTCGGGGCTAACACTGATCGCTATGCAAACCATCACCCCTGGACCACGCGTCTGGATCGCGATGCAGATATTGGGGCCACCCGGTCTGAACATGATATGCGACTTGCGGTGTTCAACTATCCCATCGAAGGGTGGGAGGACGCTGTGGTGATGAACCTGCTGATGAGCCAGGCGGTTGCAGTTCAACTCGCTCAATTCTCTCAGATATCTTATCAACCTCTAGCCGAAGCCTTCCGGGATATCGCTCCGATCGAGGCGCGCCATGGAGAACTGGCCCTTGAAGGCGCGCTCAAGCTGATCGAACAGGGGAAGGCTGCCGAGATGCAGGCGTCAATTGACTATTGGTGGCCCCGCGTGGCGGCCAGTTTTGGGGCCGGGGGTGCGGAGAAAATCGAGACGCTGCGCAAGCTGGGGCTACGACAACTGACCGGAGCCGAGATGAAAGATCAGTGGGTGGCGAAGGCGACTGAGCAGGTAGCGAATCTGGGGCTAAAAGCGCCCTGACCTTCAGGGCTGACGCTTGCGGCTGAGCAATCCGTATTTCACGGCCAACCCACGCAGAGATCGCCGTTTGCGTCGGTCCTTCTTCGCTGATTGTGTCTGCGCGCCAGCCTTCCGGTTGAATTCAAACACATCAATCACGCGTTCGGCGCAACCACAGGCTTCGCCCAAACCCACTTTGGCGAAATAGAATTTGTCGAAACGATCAGGGCGTTGCATGGGCGACCTCCGCCCCCATTCAAACCCATTTGAGTGACTGAGCCAAATCAACTCTGTGCCAGCCGAGCGTCAGAGACCGTCAACGCCGAACAAAGTCAGATTGCTTACCAGCGCAGCGTAGTCACTACGCGCCTCGGCATCTGCGCCTGCGTTCCACATATAGAACCAGTTCAACATCCCGAAAACGGACATCGTGGTCGCCCGAAGCTTGGCGGTGTCGTTCGTGAAAGTTTGGGGCGCAACGCCGGCGATGATGTCGCTGACAAACTCCACCAGATCCCGCTGATAGCCACGCAGCAGTTTCTGCTGCTCCTCGGGCAAGGCGGACATGCCGCTGGTTTGCACACGATGCTCATCATCCACGCCCTGATAGGCCAGCAGGATTTCCTGCAGCACCCGTCTCAGGCGGTCCGCAGGGGCCTGCCTCTCAAGATCAAGGCCGCAAATTTGGTCGCGTAACTGTCGTAGATAGCTGTCGAGTATGTCAAACAGGATCGCGTCCTTGCTGTCATAATAGTGATAGATATTGGCCTTGGATATTCCACACTCGCGCGCCAGTTGAGACATCGACGCCCGGTCAAACCCTTCCTGCGCGAAGACGCGGGCGGCGGATTTCAGGATACGAGCCCGCTTATCGTCGTGGTCTTTTGCTATCGTCCGCGCCAAGGGCCGACCCTCCGTCTCTTGTTTAACTATCCCGATTGTCGATCACGCGCCGCGCCTTGCCCTGCGAGCGTTCGACCTCGCCCGGCTCGCCTATATCGATCTCGGTCGAGATTCCAACCACCTCTTTGATCCGTCGCGACAACATCCGGGCGGCAGCGGTTTTGCTCAGTTCATCCGCCGCATCCGGCGTTGCCTCTACATGTACGCGCATCGCGTCCATCCGTCCGGCTTTGTAAAGTTCGATCTGGTAATAGGGTGCTAGACCGCCGGTTGCCAAAACCTGCTCTTCGATCTGGCTGGGGAAGACGTTTACGCCGCGTAGGATGATCATATCGTCCGAGCGGCCGGTGATCTTTTCCATCCGTCGCATCGACCGCGCCGTACCGGGTAACAGCCGCGTCAGGTCGCGGGTACGATAGCGGATCATCGGAAGGCCCTCTTTGGTCAGCGTGGTGAAGACCAGTTCACCGATCTCACCGTCGGGCATGACCTCACCGGTTTGGGGGTCGATGATTTCTGGATAGAAGTGATCTTCCCAGATCACCGGTCCGTCTTTGGTTTCGACGCACTCATTGGCGACGCCTGGTCCCATGATCTCGGACAGGCCGTAGATATCGACAGCGTGCATGTCGAAGGCCTGTTCAACCTCGGAGCGCATGGAATCTGTCCAAGGTTCGGCGCCAAAGACGCCGACAGCCAGAGAGCATTCGCGCGGATCTAGGCCAACCTTATGATACTGTTCAAGAATATTTAGCATATAGGATGGCGTAACCATGATCCCGTCTGGTTTGAAATCGGTGATCAGATCAACCTGTTTGGCAGTCTGCCCGCCGCTCATCGGCACAACTGTGGCCCCCAGACGCTCAATCCCGTAGTGCGCGCCCAGACCACCGGTGAACAGGCCATAGCCATAGGCGTTATGTACCATGTCACCCCGGCGCAACCCGCTGGCACGTAGTGACCTTGCGACCAGATCGGCCCAATTATCGATATCGCCTTGCGTATAGCCCACCACGGTTGGCTTGCCCGTGGTTCCTGACGAAGCGTGAACACGGATGATCCGCTCACGCGGTACGGCAAACAGACCGAAAGGATAGTTTTCCCTCAGATCGTTTTTGTAGGTAAACGGAAAACGCGCGAGATCACTGAGAGATTGCAGGTCATCAGGATGCACCCCGGCCTCATCAAACCGCTGCCGGTACATAGGTACGTTGTCGTAGGCATGGCGCAGCGACCATTTAAGCCGATCCAACTGTAAGCTGCGAATTTCATCAACCGAGGCGATCTCGATCGGATCAAGATCCGCCTTGTTCGGAGTAAGATCCTTCATGCCATCCCCCTCATCTCAGGTCTCGTCAAACACCGGGCCTTTGACCGCGCGGGAAAAGCCCCGAAATTCAGCGATCTTCTGGCCGGTCTGGTTGGTTACGGTTACGTCATAGATGCCGCTGCGCCCGGTCAGGCTCAGTTCCGTTGCGCGGGCCGTCAGCAAGTCACCGGATCGCGCGGGCGCGACGTAGCTGATCACATTGTGCTGCGCGACTGTCGATTGGTTGCGGCTGTTGCAGGCAAAGGCAAAGGCACTGTCGGCCAGCATGAAGGTTACACCGCCATGGCAAATACCGTGCCCATTGCAGTGATGGTCCTGAACGGCGAGCATCAGGATCGCGGTCCCTTCGTCAACTTCGCCCAATTCCATGCCCGCCCATTTCGAGGCATTGTCTCGCCCCCACATTTCGGCCGCGGCTTTTTGGGCGCGCTCCTTTGGCGTCATCTTATTCTCCCCGAAAGACCGGCGCGCGTTTTTCCAGAAACGCTGTGACACCTTCAGCATAGTCCGCGCTTTCACCGCAGGTTTTCATCGCGTCTGCTTCAACCTCCAGATGGTCGGTCAGGGAATTCATGGCTGCTGCCTGAATCGTCTGTTTCGTCAAGCCAAGTCCCAGCGTTGGACCATTGGCGAACTGTTCCGTCATCGCTCGCGCCTCAGTCATCAGGTCAGCGTCAGGGATGGCCTTCCAGATCAGTCCCCAATCCGCAGCCTGTTGCGCGGGCAATGTCTGCCCGGTCAAAGCCAGCCCTTTGGCCCGTGCCTCACCTAGCAGGTGGGGCAGATGCCAACTGCCCCCGGTATCGGGGATCAGTCCCACTTTGGAAAACGACTGTATGAACTTGGCAGATTCGGCGGCCAGTACCAGGTCACATGCCAAGGCGATATTGGCACCCGCGCCTGCCGCAACACCATTGACGGCGCAGACGACGGGGAAATTCAGCGACCGGATTAGGCGCACCAGAGGTGCATAAAACGTGCGCACCGTGTTGCCCAGGTCTGGCGGGCCCTCCATCGTTGCAGGGTTTCGATCCCCCAAATCCTGCCCGGCACAGAACCCGCGTCCGGCCCCAGTCAGCAACACAGCGCGGGTTCCACCATCACGCGCGGCCTCAAGCGAGGCGCGCAAGGCATAGTGCATCTCATCCGTGAAACTGTTCAGGCGATCTGGGCGATTGAGTGTGATTTCAACCCATTGCCCCATATTCTGCGAAATAATCGTATCAGACATGCCCGGTTCGCTTTTCATAAGTTACAACAAACTTCTTGCATAAACCGAACGGTTGGTCAATAAATTCTATAGCCGTTTGTGACTCGGCGATCAGAAATGCCCACTGGCCTACGCGCTGAACTGCTTTTCTCGTCGTTGATAGTTACAAAACGTACCATTAACACATTCACGACTTGCGCTTTTGAGGAGGAGACCCGGTCATGAAAATCACCAAGCTCACCACGCTGCTGGCTTCGGCAACATTGGCGGTGTCAGGCACCATTGCTTTTGCGGCTGACTACACCCTGACAATTTCCAGCTGGGCCCCACCCACCCACGGCATCAACGCGAAGATGTGGCCCAAGTTCGTCGAGATGGTGGAAGAGGCCACTGACGGGCAGGTTACTGCAGAGCTCAAGCTGGGTATCGCCCCTCCACCCGCTCAGATGGATCTGATCATGGACGGCGCCGCCGATGCCTCGATTATTTTCCACGGCTATCAGCCCGGGCGTTTTGTCACCACCAAGCTGATCGAACTGCCAGGCTATGAAGGCTCGGCCGAGGACGCTTCGGTTGCTTACTGGCGCGCCTATGACCAGCATCTGAAAGCTGCTGACGAGCACCGTGGTGTCAAAGTCATCGCCCTGCACACACATGGACCCGCGCAGCTGCATTCCAGCGCGCCGGTCACCACTCTGGATGAAGTTTCGGGCCTGAAAGTACGTATCCCGGGCGGTGTTGGCGGTGACGTTGGTGCCGCGCTGGGCGCGACCGGCATCCAGGTTCCGGCCCCGAAGGTCTATGAGACACTGGCGTCGAAAGCCGCTGACGGTGTCGTCATGCCGTTGGAATCGCGTAAGGGTTTCAAGCTGACCGAAGTTGCACAGAATGTCTACGAGATGCCCGGTGGCCTTTATCGTGGCTCGTTTGCCTTCATCATGAACGAAGACACCTTCGCAGATCTGCCAGCCGAGCTGCAGGCGGCGCTGGAAGAAAACGTATTCGGTGAACCGTTGAGCCGTGAGATCGGCAAGATCTGGGATGAGATTGACGCCACAGGTCGCGAGGCAACCGAGGCGGCAGAAGGTAATGCCATCAACGCTGCCACAGACGCCGATATGGAGAAGTTCTCGGCCATTGCCGAAGACATCCGCGGCAAGGTCATCGCCGAGGTTGACGCAACAGGTGTCGACGCTCAGGCCGCCTATGACATGATCAAATCGGAAATGTCCTCGAACTGATCCAACTTCAGGGCGGCCTTTGCGCCGCCCTGACTTACCCTGCGCGAGTTTCCCATGACCCCGATAATCCAGCTTGTGCGACGCGCCAGCGCCCTTCCCGTGATCGTGGCGTGCATCGCCCTGTTCATCCTGATGGCAATGACTTTTTGCGACGTGACCCTGCGTTCGGTCTTCAATGCGCCCATTGAGGCCGCAACCGAACTGACGCGGATTCTGATGGCCATTCTGGTGTTTTCAGTCCTACCGATTGTCTCCACTACCAACGGCCATATCGCGGTCGATCTGACCGACGGGTTCTTCCACCGTCTGCACCTGTCGCGCGCGCGGGACGTGGTGATCTATGTGGTCAGCGGCATCATGCTGTTCTGGCCGGTCCAACGCGTCTGGGTCTTGGCCGAGCGGGCGCGGGATTATGGGGATGTGACCGAATATCTTTCAATCCCCACCTACCTGATCGGCTGGTTCATTACCCTGTCAGTTGCCGTCACCGCACTAGTGATGATTGCTACCGGCCTGCTAAAGGCCTTTGCCCCAGATACACTGTCGGAGCCTATGTAATGACCGCAGCGCTGATCGGATTTGCGATTGTATTGATCTTGGTGCTGGTGCGCCTGCCCATCGTCTTTGCCATGGGACTGGTCGGCACATTGGGCTTCGCCTACGAACGTGGCGGATCGATCTTTGATGAGCGCGGGTTGAAGGCTGCCATGTCCATGGTGGGCCGCCAGATCACTGATACTGCTCAGGATTATGGTCTATCCGTTGTTCCGCTTTTCATCTTGATGGGCCTGTTCGTGAACAAGGGTGGCATGGCGCGCGAGCTTTATGCGGTGTCCAACGCTTTCTTGGGCCACATGCGCGGCGGAATCGCTATGGCCACGGTCGCAGCCTGCGGCGGGTTCTCGGCCATTTGCGGCTCGTCTCTGGCCACCGCCGCGACCATGTCAAAGGTCGCGATGCCGCAGATGCGCCGCTATGGCTACTCCGATGAACTCTCGACCGCGTCGATTGCCGCCGGTGGTACGTTGGGCATTCTGATCCCCCCATCGGTCATTCTGGTCATTTACGGGCTGTTGACCGAAACCTCGATCGGGAAACTGTTCATGGCGGGAATCATCCCTGGCATCCTCGGGATCCTCTTTTACCTCTTCGCCGTGCGCTGGACCGTCTGGCGCAACCCCGAGGCCGGACCAGCCGGGGAACGCGCCACCTGGTCCGAACGCATCCGCGCGCTGGGCTCGGTCTGGGCCGTGCTGCTGTTGTTCTTTCTGGTGATCGGCGGGCTGTACGGAGCTTTCGACTTTGAGCCGCTGAACCTAACCTTCTCACCGACCGAGGCTGCAGGCATGGGCGCCGCCGGGGCCTTCCTGATCGCCCTGTTTCGAGGCGGTCTTACTGTGGGCTCGACCTTTGAGGTGCTGAAAGAGACTTGCTTTACCGCGTCTGCCTTGTTTGCAGTACTGATCGGCGCTCAAATATTTTCGAACTTCATCAATCTGGCTGGCTTACCCGAGGCATTGATCGCGATGGTCACGGCCTATGATGTGGCACCGTTTGTCGTGATCCTGATGATCCTTGGTATCTATATCATTCTGGGTTGCGTCTTCGAATCCCTCTCGATGCTGTTGCTGACCGTTCCGATCTTCTTCCCGCTGGTCACGTCTCTGGGCTATGACCCAATCTGGTTCGGCATCGTCGTTGTGGTTGTTACCGAAATCTCGCTAATCACCCCACCCGTTGGTCTGAACGTTTTCATTCTGAAAGGCGTTGTGGGCGACGTCTCGACAGGAACCATCTTTCGCGGCGTCACTCCGTTCTGGGTAGCCGATATCTTCCGCCTCGCGCTGATCGTGCTGGTGCCCATCGTGGTGCTGTATCTGCCGGAGCAAATGGGCGCGCTGGGGCACTGAGCCCCGCCTCATCAAACAGGAGAACATCATGTCCCTGCATCAGATTTCCAGCTTTGCCGCTGGCACTTGGGTCGCGCCCGGAGAAGGCGCACGCACCATCGCATCCGCCATCACCGGCGCACCGTTTGCCAGCGCTGGCAACGCGGCGCTCGACGTGCAGGCGATGCTTGATTATGCACGCAACACCGGTGGCCCAGCCCTACGCAAACTCACGTTTCATGATCGTGCCCGGATGCTCAAGGCACTGGCGCAAGAGCTGTCAGCGCACAAACAAGCCCTTTACGACCTGAGTTTCGAAACCGGGGCCACGCAGAAGGACCACCTGATCGATATAGACGGTGGCATCGGCACGATGTTTGTCTTCGCCTCCAAGGGTAGGCGCGAGATGCCCGACGCGCAGGTCTACCTGGATGGAGATATCGAGCAACTGTCGCGCAACGGCACGTTTCTGGGGCAACATATCTGCACCCCTCTGCAGGGTGTTGCGGTCCACATCAACGCGTTCAATTTCCCGGTATGGGGCATGTTGGAGAAACTCGCTCCAACACTTTTGGCGGGCGTTCCTGCCATCGTGAAACCAGCCACCAATAGTTGTTATGTCACCGAACTGGCCGTGCGGATAATTCTGGACAGTGGCATCCTGCCCGCCGGTGCGCTGCAATTGGTGTCAGGCGGGTTGGGAGATATGCTCGATCACTTAAGCTGTCAGGATGTGGTCAGCTTCACCGGTTCGGCGAACACCGCGTTGAAGCTACGCCAGACACCTGCGATCTTGCAGAACTCAGTCCGGTTCGTTGCTGAGCAGGATAGCTTGAATGCTTCAATCCTCGGCCGGGATGCAGAGCCCGGCACGCCGGAATTCGATCTGTTCGTTAAGGAAGTCTCTCGTGAAATGACCACCAAGGCGGGCCAGAAATGCACCGCTATCCGACGCATCATTGCGCCCGATAGTCAGGTCGACGCCGTGATTTCCGCGCTCTCGGAGCGGTTGGCGAAGATCACCATCGGCGATCCGCGGGCCGAGACCACGCGCATGGGCGCACTTGTGTCGAACGGACAAAAAGTAGACGTTTTGGAAAAGGCCAACCTGATCGGGCAAGAGGCTGAGCGGGTTTATGGAAACCCCGACGCGTTCGACCTGAACGGCCCCGAAACTGGGGCCTTCGTTCCCCCAATGCTGTTTCACTGCGCTGACCCCGACAAGGCGCAGCGCGTGCACGATACCGAGGCGTTCGGCCCGGTCTCAACCTTGATGGGTTACCGCGATCTGGATCATGCGGTGGCACTGGCCAATCGCGGGCAGGGGTCTCTGGTCACCTCACTGATTACCCACGACACTGAGGTTGCGCGGGATGTGGTGATGGGGGCCGCGGCCTATAACGGGCGGATTTACATCAACGACCGCGACTCGATGGCAGAATCGACCGGCCACGGCTCTCCTCTTCCGCATATGGTGCATGGCGGGCCGGGCCGCGCGGGCGGCGGTGAGGAAATGGGCGGCGTGCGCGGTGTGAAACACTTTATGCAACGCACCGCCATTCAGGGCTCGCCGCGCATGCTCAGTGGTATCAGCACCAAATGGGTGCCTGGGGCGCCTGAAATCCAAGGTCCGGCACATCCGTTCACTCGTAAATTCGGTGAGTTGCAGGTCGGAGAGTCGCTGCACACCGCCTCGCGCGTAATCACGCTGGAGGAAATCGAACACTTCGCCAATTTCACCGGTGATACCTTCTACGCTCATATGGACGAGGACGCGGCGGCGCGAAACCCGTTCTTCCCCGGTCGTGTGGCGCATGGCTATCTTTTGCTCAGCTTCGCGGCGGGCTTGTTTGTTGAACCGAACGAGGGGCCGGTGTTGGCCAATACCGGGTTGGACGGGTTGCGGTTCATGAAGCCGGTCGTCGCCGGGGACAGCATCAAAGTGCGTTTGACGGTCAAGCAGAAAACCCCACGCAATGACGATTATGGTGAGGTTCGCTGGCACGTGTCCCTGACCAATCAGGATGACGAGCCGGTCGCAGAATACGAACTTTTGACTATGAATGCCCGCTAACTCGGTAGCGTAACCTGTTTTTCTTATTGGGCCTAATGGGTTAAACTGGTCCCATGACCAATCAAAGCTCATGGTTCGAAACGGCCGTAGCCGATCTAGTGGATCCGCAAGACCAGCGGGTCTGGTCGATTATTGTCTCTTTGTTCGGAGATATGGCACAGGAACCGGGCGCGCAGATTTCAGGCGGCGCGCTGACCCAGATCATTGAACCGATGGGCATCAAACCCGAAGCGATCCGGGTGGCGCTCCACCGATTGCGCAAGGACGGTTGGATCGAGAGTGACCGGATCGGTCGCGTCTCGCGCCATGTCCTCTCGGAATTTGGCAGAACCCAATCAGCGGCTGTCACACCGCGCATTTATGCGCGTGACTCGGCGCCTGTTGAACATTGGCATCTGCTGATTGCAGAGGACGGAACGGGTACGCAGTTGCTTGACGATGTAATGCTCAGCGATGACTATATTCCAATCGGACGCAACATAGCAATGAGGGCAGGTGCGGCTCCGCTTCAGGCGGAAGGATTACTTGCGCTGGATATCTCGCCGCAAACAGCCCCGAAGTGGATTCAGGATCGGTTATGCCCACCCGAGCTGCGCGCTTCGTGCCGGGCATTGCTAACTGCAGTCCAGAACGCAGCAAAAACTCACCCCGAGGAATGGACACCAACA
The DNA here is from genome assembly GCF_056533505.1 of Ruegeria sp. G2. Lineage (NCBI taxonomy): Bacteria > Pseudomonadati > Pseudomonadota > Alphaproteobacteria > Rhodobacterales > Roseobacteraceae > Ruegeria > Ruegeria sp. G2. The sequence goes on from NZ_JBQFON010000009.1 coordinate 46,914, forward strand.
CCATTGCAGAGCGCCACATTACGGACTCTGCTGGTGCATCGATGGCGGCGTGTGGTGCTGCGCCAACCGGACCTGCCCGCAGCCTTTTACCCACCGGATTGGGTCGGCCCTGCCTGTCGAAACAGCATTATTCGCATGCTTGATCTGCTTCCACGGCCCTCAGCTGCCATTCTAAGCGGGAGTGGTTGACCAAACGGCACTCTGTTCAAAATGCGTTTGCCACCTTTATCATCTGATAAGCCGAGTGGAGCGCATACGGAGGAGGCCGAAGGATGACGAAGCAAACAGATATGCTTATCATCGGCGCAGGTTTTTCCGGGTTAATTATGGCAATTGAGGCGCGAAAGCGCGGCATCGCAGATATTGTCATATTGGAGAAAGCAGCCGACATCGGCGGTACATGGCGAGAAAATACTTATCCTGGCGTCGCCTGCGATATCCCCTCGCATCTCTACTCGATGGCGACACATCTGAACCCGGATTGGAGCCGCGCCTATGCAGGTGGTGCCGAAATCCAATCCTATTTACAGAAAATCGCGCGGGATGAGGGGCTGTACGAACTCTGTCAATTTCATCGGAAACTCAAATCTGCGCGGTGGGATGGTGCGCGATGGCAGGTCGAGACAGCGGACGGTCACCATTGTTCAGCGCGGTTTCTGGTCTCGGCTATCGGCGCGCTGCACGTGCCGCGCATCCCGCAAATCCCCGGCGCTGATAGCTTTCCCGGCCCTAGCTTCCATTCCGCAGAATGGGATCACGATGTTTCGCTTGCTGGTAAAAGAGTGGCTGTGATCGGTACTGGAGCTTCAGCCGTTCAGTTCGTCCCCGAGATCGCTAAAACTGCGGCGCAGGTCACCATCTTCCAACGCAGCGCGCCCTATGTTCTGCCTCGCCCGGACGGCCCGATTGCACCATGGGTGCGCCGCTTGTATCGGTACTTCCCAGTGCTGCCCCGCATCCGGCGCCAACTGATCTATATGCTGTTTGAGTTTCGTCATCGCGTGTTTCGGGGCGAACCGCGGGCTGTCGATTTTGCAATGAAAATGTGGCGCCAGGCCTTGGACGGCGCGATCACCGATCCAGACCTGAAAGCCGCGCTGACGCCTGACTACACAATTGGATGTAAACGCATCCTCAGCTCAAATGACTGGTATCCGGCACTGGCACGAAACAACGTGGATGTGGTGCCGCATGCCGTCTCCAGGGTCGAAGGTGATCACATCATCGCGGGTGACGGCCGCGAGTTCATCGCTGATGTTCTGGTCTGGGGAACTGGATTCCATGTCACTGATGTGGTCGATAATCTCGACATAACTGGAACCAATGATCGGACACTGAAACAGGCCTGGTCAGGGGGTATGCAGGCCAACTTTGGCACCGCAATTGCCGGGTTTCCTAATTTCTTCATGTTACTCGGCCCGCATACCGGGCTGGGGCACAACTCTGTCGTGCTTATGATCGAAGCACAGGTGGCTCATATAGGTCGTGTTCTAACAGAAATGCAGGAGGGTGGTCTTCGTACCATCACCCCGAAAACCGACAAACAGGCGGCGTTTACGAAAGAGATGCAGGACCGTCACCTCGAAAGCGTCTGGCAATCAGGTGGCTGCACCTCATGGTATCAGGACGCTGAGGGGCGCAATACAACGCTTTGGCCGGGCACTGTGTCCGAGTTCAGAAAACGCATGGCGCGATCCGGGCTCGAACAATACCATTCTGTAAGAGAAACAATCGGAGACCCATGATGTCGATCCTGCTGACGATTGTCCTGCTGCTGGCGGCTTTCCTGCTGTGCATGAACCTCTGGACGCGCCGCCTGACCCGTCAAGGGATCGAGATGGTGCCACAATTGGGGCAAATCGTGCCCGTTCGAGGCGGTAGCATCCACTATGTCGAAAAGGGCGACCCCGCCAACCCGACCATTGTCATGATCCACGGCCTCTCGGGCCAATTGCAGCACTTTACATACGCATTGATGGATGATCTGGCAGAGGACTATCACGTTCTCGCGGTCGACCGACCAGGCTGCGGTTACTCAACCCGTGATACCGCTGCGCTGGCCGCCCTGCCTGAACAGGCCCGGATGATCCACGCGTTTCTGGAAACCAAGAACGTCGACCAGGCGATACTGGTTGGCCATTCGCTTGGCGGAGCGCTATCGCTGGCAATGGCATTGGACTATCCCGACACTATCTCGGCACTGGCACTTCTGGCCCCTCTCACGCAGCAGATGCCCGAACCGCCTGCCGTCTTTAAGCCACTGGAAATCCGCACGGATTGGTTGCGTAGCCTGATCGGAAACACCATCGCCGTCCCGATGGCCCGTAAAACAGCACCGCTGGTCCTGAAAGATGTCTTCGCCCCCGAACCCGCGCCTGCCGATTTTCTAAACCGCGCAGGGGGCGCTCTGGGCCTGCGACCTTCGGCCTTCATAACCGCGTCGCAAGACGTCATCGGCGTAGAAAGCAGCATGGGTGAATTAGCCCAACGATACAGTGATCTGAAAACGCCCGGAGGCATCCTGTTCGGCACCGAAGATCCGATCCTGTCGGCTGAGACACACGGTGCATCAATGACGAAATTCGGCCTCACCTTCGAAAAACTGGAACACCGAGGTCACATGATCCTGATCACTGAGCCTGATATCTGCGCACGTTTCATCCGCCAAATCGCCGGCATGGCCCACGCCGACATGGCAAAACAAAACCCTCACTGAAAGCGCACATAAAGAATCCCATCAGACCCTCATTTCCCTCTTGACCCTCTCCGGTCCGTCGCTTACATCGCCTCTCACTCGTGGCGGAGTAGCTCAGTTGGTTAGAGCAGCGGAATCATAATCCGCGTGTCGGGGGTTCAAGTCCCTCCTCCGCTACCAAATTCCCTTAACAATATCAGAATACTGGATGCATTCTGGCATCACTAGTAGCGATGACTCCTTGTTCTGGGTGACATTTTGGTTCTGGGTGACATTTTGGGTGACAGCTGACGAGCTTTGCACCTGGTTTTTTTGCAAGCGGACATTGATGCACACCGCAGCGAAAGACTACTCGGAGCCCACCCTGTGAATTCGAGTTTTGTGCTGCGTGCGCACGCAGCGTAGAAATCGCTGCAACCGCGTCAATCTCGATGCTGCTGTGCGGCGGGAAGACCGGCCATTCATGCAAGCCGCCGCGGACACCACGCCCTCAAAGATCCAGTTGCGGACAGACCGGCCATTGGTCCAACGACCGCTTTATGGAGCCTGGTTCAGAACCACTGTTGAGGAGAGCACAACAATATCAGCACAAAAGGCTACAGGGCGCGCGTCCTTTCAAACACGTCGACGGTAGCAATTGCGGTTCAAAGTGAACCCAAAAGCTACCGATGCGTCGAGTTTCAATTGGCCCTGGTGCCCCAGCACGTTCGACTTAAGACTCTGCGGTGTGGCAACGAAAAGATGAGCCTATGCAAAGTCGGTGGAAGCAACCGCTCGGCGTGTTGCTTCGACGATCCGGTCGGCCTCGTCGCGCGTGAGGCATAATGGAGGGGCGAAGCCCAGAATGTCGCCTTGCGGCATGGCTCGTGCGATGACGCCTTCTGCCAAGAGTGCTCCAGCAACCTTTGCACCGATTCCTTTGCCGGGCTCGAAGAACGACCGGGATGAAGGATCACGCGCGAATTCGACGGCGCAGAGCATACCCTCGCCGCGTATTTCAACGACGTTTGGATGGTTACCCAAGGCTTTTTGCATCTCGGCATTCAGATAGGCGCCGGTGGTACCTGCGTTACTTACCAGATCCAGCGAGTCTATTAGCTGCAGATTGGCAATACCGGCGGCGGCCCCGATGGGATGGGCGGAATATGTCCATCCATGACCGATGGGGCCGTTTTCATCTGTCCCCTGTTCCAGAACAGACCACATCTTTTCGGACATGATCGAACCGGATAGCGGCGCGTAGGCCGAGGTCAGGCCTTTGGCGATTGTGATGATATCCGGCTGCAATCCATAGTGCGTCGAGCCGAACATGCTGCCGAGCCGTCCGAAGCCGGTGACCACTTCATCTGCGATCAGCAGAATATCGTATTTGTTCAGCACTTCCTGAATGGCCGCCCAATACCCTTCAGGCGGCGGGACGATCCCGCCGGTTCCAAGAATGGGTTCTCCAATGAACGCAGCAATCGTGTCGGGCCCTTCGGCGAGGATCAGGTCGTCGAGGCGCGCGGCGCACCATTTGGAAAATTCCTGTTCGCTCATGCCCGCCTCGGGGCGGCGCAGGTAATACGGCGCTTCGGTATGAATGACCTGCGCCAGCGGCAGATCGAATTTCTTGTGGAAGAGTTCTAACCCGGTGAGTGAACCGGTCATTAGGCCTGATCCGTGATACCCCCGCCACCGGCTGATGATCTTCTTCTTTTCAGGGCGGCCGAGGATGTTGTTGTAGTACCAGACAAGCTTGATGTTGGTCTCATTCGCATCGGAGCCGCCCAGTCCGAAGTATACCTTGGACATATGATCCGGCGCGCGATCCAGAATCAGTTTGGCTAGCGTGATCGACGCCTCTGTACCATGGCCGACATAGGCGTGATAGTAAGCCAGCTCTTTGGCTTGTTCGGCAATTGCGTCGGCTATTTCCTGTCGTCCATAGCCGACGTTGACGCAATAGAGCCCGGCAAACGCGTCCAGCATACGCTTGCCATCGCGGTCTTCGATATACACACCTTCCCCGCCCGTGATGACTCGAGACGGCGTGTCGCCGCGCGCATGGTTGGCCAGATGTGTTGAGGGGTGAAAGAAATTCTCGCGATCCCATGCGGCCAGTTGATCATTTGTCAGCATTGTTTTGTTCCTCGCCTTTGTCACGCCCAGTCGCGGCAGACATATTTGATTTCTGTGAAAGCCTCGAGCCCTTGTCTGGCGCCTTCGCGCCCAAGCCCGGACTGTTTGACGCCGCCGAACGGGATCGGCGCGCCGGTAATTTTGGTCCGGTTCACGGCAACCATGCCGAATTGCAAGGCCCGGCTTGTTCGATAAATCCGACGCGGGTCCTGTGTGTGGACATACGCAACCAGCCCGTATTCCGTCGCATTTGCGATCTCGACCGCCTCCTCCTCGGTATCGAAGGGCGTGATCGCTGCCACCGGGCCAAATGTCTCTTCGTGGAAGATCTTTGCGCTTTTCGGCACGTTGCTAAGAACAGTGGCCTCAAAGAACAGAGGGCCTTTGTCCGATACCTTGCCGCCGAGCAGGCAGTGAGCGCCTTGCGCGACGGCGTCTTCGACCTGTTCGACTTGCTTCGCGACAGCTGCCGCGTTCATCAGTGGGCCGAGGTCTGGATCGTTGATCCCCGCATCCATCGAAAGCGCCGCGGTGGCTTTGACGAATCGTTCGACGAATTCATCATAGATCGGTCGAGCAACAAGGAACCGGTTGGCGCCGAGGCAATCCTGCCCAGTTGTCGCGAATTTCGCGTTGATGGCTTCGCGCACAGCGACGTCCAGATCGGCATCTTCGAAAACGATGAAGGGGGCGTGCCCACCAAGTTCCAGGACCAGCCGTTTAACGGTTTCCGCCGACCGGGCATAAAGCATCCGCCCAATTTCGGTGCTGCCGGTGAAGGACAGCGCCCGAACCCGGGTGTCGGTCAGCCAGGGCTCGACGATTGTCGCAGGGTCTCCGGTGACAACATTGAAGACACCGTCCGGAAAACCCGCACGATCAGCCAGCTCGGCGAGGGCCAGCGCGGAAAAAGGTGTCTCTTTCGACGGGTGGACAAGCACGCTGCAGCCCGCAGCGATGGCTGCTGCCGCCTTTCGGGTGATCATCGCGCAGGGGAAATTCCACGGTGTGATCAGGGCCGCAACACCGACCGGTTCGCGCCAAAGTTCGACTTCGGCTGTGTTCAGATGCGACGTGACCCCTTCGATATTGGGTCGGCGGGTTTCTTCTGCGTAGAATTCAACAAATGATGCAGCATAGTCGATTTCGCCGCGCGCCTCCGAGATTGGCTTGCCCTGCTCGGCAGTCATGATTTGCGCGAGGTCCTCTCGGTTGGCCACAATCAGATCATGCCATTTGCGCAGCACCTTTGCCCGGTCCTGCGGCAGCGATTTTGCCCAGGACGTGAAGGCGCGATGGGCTACATTGACCGCGCCTGCGCTGTCTTCGCCATCAATCGCGGCGACCTGGCCCAGCACATGTCCTGTGGCCGGATCGGTGACGCCAAATTCTTCTCGGCGGCGTCCGGCAATCCACTGATTTCCGACATAGGCGAAATGCCTGAGCAGTGACGCATCAGCCAGATCAACCGTTGGAGCGTGAGTAAGGTCAGTTTCTGCAAGCATGGGTGCAACTCCTGGACAAAGGCTGCACCCTTGTTAGCGCGAGACGCCGCAGAGGGTGTTTCTGATTGTGGGGCTTTGGGTAGACGATTTCTCTGAAATCAGCCGGGGAAAGGCATCACTTTTTCTGTGTGCCATCGAGGACGGCAAACGGGGGTGCGCTGGCCTTGACGGTCGATGTGACGATGTAAGTGAAGTATCGCGCCAGCCCGAGATCGGCGTGCAGAAGCGTGTCTATGAAGCGTTGATAAGTGTCTACGTCTTTCGTCACAACTTGCAGGATGTAGTCAAACCCACCACCTAATGCCCAGCAGGCGGTGACCTCATCGCGCTGGATAACCGTGTCTTCGAAGGCGCGAAAATCCTGCACCCTGTGTCGTTCCAATTCGACAGTAACGAATATTGTGACGCTGGGTCCGAGCGCCGAAAGCTCGATATCTGCGCGGTAGCCCCGGATCAGCCCTGAATTCTCCAATCGTTTCAAACGCTCCCAACAGGGTGTCGGAGAGAGGTTCACGCGCTTGGCGAGCTCGGTTTTCGATATCCGACCCTCGCGGCTCAGGATGCGCAGGATTTCGAGGTCCCGATTGTCAAGTTGCATGCTCATATGAAACCAATCCGAAATCGGAATGTACTTGTCAATTGTATTGGTATTATTCAGGATAATATCATGACAAAATGGCCGATACAAAAACAAGATCTGGTGCGCCCGGCTTACCGCTCGCTGGCGAGAAAGCTGGTTGAGGCGATTGAGAGCGGCGACTTGCCCGCCGGAACGCAGCTTCCGACCCATCGGGCGCTGTCGTATGAGCTGGAGCTGAGTGTTCAGACAGTCAGCCGTGCCTATGACGAGTTGAGCCGCTTGGGCTTCATCAGCGGAGAGGTCGGACGCGGCAGCTTTGTGCGCGGGCGCGATGGTGATGCTCAGGTGCCGTGGAATCGCACGTCGGGTGGTTTGGACATTATTGACCTCTCGATGCTCGCCCCTGTCACCGGTGACATACACGCAGAATGTATGGCCCGGACGCTGAGCGAGCTGTCCAAGGACTTGCCGCAAAGCACGCTCGTTTCGTTTCGACCGCGCTCGACACTGGAACGACATGTCACCGAGGCCGCGCGCTGGATCACATCGGGCGGGGTGCCGGTCGACCCCGAGCGCGTTATTCCGACAAATGGCAATACCGCGGCCATGAGCGTCGCACTGCAGACGGCCGCCTTGCCGGGCGAGCTGGTTGTCACTGAAACGCTGGGCCACCATACGCTCAAATCGCTGACCTCAACGCTGGGTCTGCGCCTGCAGGGTTTGTCCATTGACGCAGAAGGTGTCGTGCCCGAGGCGTTTGAAGCAGCCTGCATAGGTGAAGCTGTCAAAGCTTTGTTTTTAATGCCATCCGGCCTCGGCCCGACTTGCGCCTTCGCGGGGACTGAGCGTAGGCAGGCCTTGTGTGACATCGCAAATAAGTATGGTGTCTGGATCATCGAAAGCGATGCCTGGGGTCCGATCAACCCGGCAAGATCCCCGGCATTTGCTGAACTGGCGCCGGATCAAACCTTCTACTTTACCGGGGTGACCAAATGCCTGCTGCCCGGGTTACGGCTTGGCTGGCTGGTGGTTCCGGACTCGATGATATCGGCCGCGCGGAACCGGCATCTTGTCACGAACTGGATGGCGACACCCCTTATGGCCGAGATCGCCACGCGCTGGATCATAGATGGAACGGCGCAAACCCTTTTGAAGTGGCAAAGGAAAAATCTCGACCACAGAAACGCGATCGTGAGATCCAAGTTCGGCCCGCTTGATTTTGCCTCTTCGCCATATGGAATGCACGTCTGGCTTCCGCTGCCCGAGCCGTGGAAAGCGCGGGATTTTGTCGAACATGCGCGCAACGAAGGTGTCGCGGTTGCGGCGTCCTCGAATTTTCGGACCGGAGAAGAGGCCGCGCCGGAAGCCGTCCGCGTATGTGTCGGAATCGGGACAGAACAAGAGCTTGCAAAAGGATTGAGTATTATCGCCCGTTTGGCAGGCAATTCGCCGGAACCGGCGCTTCTTGCAATTTGAGTTTGTTGAGAAACACTGGATAAAATTGTCATGATTTAATAATTAAATTGACATGATTTTAATTTCCACAAAAACATTGGCCGCGTCAGGGCCGGATGCTGTGTCATGCGCCCTCGAAGTTACCAGCGGCCAATCAGGGCCAACCTGAGACGTGCCAATGAAACAGGGAGTCAAACATGACAATTAAGAAATTTGCTGCAGCGGCGTCTGCACTTGCAATGTTGGTCGGAGCGACCTCGGCCAGCGCCGACAACTGGCGCTATGCCATGGAAGAGGCGCTGACGGATCCGCAGGGCATGTATGCGTTGAAGTTCAAAGAGGTGATCGAAGCCAATTCCGATCATACCGTTCAGATCTTCCCCATCGGCTCGCTTGGGGAATCCGCTGATGCCATGGAACAGGCACAGGCCGGATTGCTTCAGTTCATTGATCAGTCGCCGGGCTTTACAGGCGCAATGATCCCCGAGGCCGAAGCGTTTCTGGTACCCTATGTTCAGCCGACAGATCCGCAGGAAGTGCGCAAGTTCTTCAAGGAAGGCGTCGCCGTCAACGAGATGTTCCACGACAGCTATCGCGAACAGGGTCTGGAGCTTTTGGCCATGTTCCCCGAGGGCGAGATGGTCGTGACCACAATGGAAGAATTCCGAACGCCAGAAGATATGGAGGGGATGAAAATCCGCACCATGACCTCACCATTGCTTCTGGAGACATACAAGGCCTTTGGTGCGTCTCCGATTGCTATGCCATGGGGCGAACTGATCGGGGCCCTAAAAACCAACATGGTTGACGGGCAGGAAAACCCCACGGTCTGGATTGAAGCCTATGACTTGGACAATCTCACCAAGGTCATGACCTATACCGGTCACGGGCAATATACGACAGCCGTTATGGCAAACGCCGAATTCTATGACGGGTTGAGCGACGAGGACAAAGCCCTTGTTCAAAAGGCATCGCAGGAAGCTCTGGACTACATTCTGGATGTGGCGGTCGAGCTGGACGCCATCGGCCTGAAAAAGATCCAGGAATCCAATCCTGATTACAAGATCGTGCGCCTGACGGAAGAAGAACGCGAAGCGTTCAAAGAACGGGCTGCATTGGTGGAAGCTGCATTCATCGAGCGGGCGGGGCCACGAGGCGAGGCCATCCTTGAGCAGATGAAGAAAGATCTGGAAGCAGCGCGGCAATAGGCTGCACCAGAAGAACCAAAACCTCTCACGGTGCGGTGCACTGCGGGCCCTTTCCAAAATTCCGGGGCCCGCAGGCCGTCAAAAAAAATCAAAATGATGCGCCGGGTCGGCTGGCAGTGGGGAGAGAAAATGAACGACACGTCAGACAAAAAAGGCGGCGTCACGGGTCTGATCGACAGTTTGGACAACGGCATAGCCGCACTGGAGCGAGTGATCATGGCTATCGGCGTGATCCTGATGGCCGTGAATACCATTGCCAATGTCATCAGCCGGTTCCTGTTCAATCACTCGATCATCTTCGCGGAAGAATTGAATAGCATTTTCATTTTGTTGGTGACGTTTGCGGGGCTTGGCTACGCCGCCCGACACGGGCGCCATATTCGGATGTCGGCCATTTCCGATGCTATGCCTAAACGCATCCGGAAAATTCTGATGATCATCATCACAGGGATCACTTCGATACTGCTGCTGCTTCTGGCCTGGTATGCGGTGCAATACATCGTAAGCATTCAATCGAAGGGGCGCGTTTATCCTGCGCTTGGATTTCCTGTTTACCTCAGCTTTCTTTGGGTCCCAGTGGGGCTGCTCGTCTCGGGCATTCAGTACGCATTGACCTGCCTTCAAAACCTCAAAGAGCCGGACATCTATCTGTCCACGGATCTGCGCGAAGCGGATGCGCAGGAACTGGAATTGGAGCTTTAATATGGCCCTGTTGATGTTTTCCGTAATGGTCGTGCTTCTGCTGCTAGGCTTTCCGATGATGGTTCCGCTGATTGCCGGGGCGTTCATCGGTGTCGTTCAATTGTTCGGCTCCATCGATAAGACCGAATTTCTGGTTCAACAGATGCTTGGGGGAATCCGACCCGCGTCTTTGATCGCCGTGCCTATGTTCATATTGGCAGCGGACATCATGACTCGGGGCCAATCCGCAGGCCGTTTGATCGATATGGTCATGGCCTTTGTCCGCCACATTCGAGGGGGTCTGGCGGTCAGCACTGCGACGGCCTGCGCCTTGTTTGGCGCTGTGTCGGGTTCCACCCAAGCAACCGTTGTCGCCGTCGGTACGCCCTTGCGGCCCCGGATGCTCAAAGGGGGTTACAAGGATTCGTTCATCCTCGCCCTGATCGTGAATTCGAGCGACATCGCATTTCTGATCCCGCCGAGCATCGGGATGATCATCTATGGTGTGGTGGCGAAAGCATCCATTCCGGAACTGTTCATCGCCGGGCTGGGGCCGGGCATTCTGATCCTGATCATGTTTTCGATCTACAGTGTCATCTACGCCAAGCTAAACGATGTCCCGACCGAGCCGAAAGCCTCCTGGCGTGAGCGGTTGGTCGCAATTCGCGGAGCCTTGTGGCCATTGGGTTTTCCCGTGCTGATCATTGGCGGGATTTTCTTCGGTATTTTCAGCCCGACAGAGGCGGCTGCAATCAGTGTGGCCTATGCGCTGTTTCTGGAAGTGGTGATTTTCAGAACCATGAAAATCACGGACCTTTATCAAACGGCCCTGTCGACCGGCATGGTCACCGCCGTGGTCTTTATCCTTGTCGGTGCCGGGGCCGCATTTGCCTGGGTTCTGTCCTTCGCACAAATCCCACAGCAGTTACTGGGTGCACTCGGGATCGACCAGATGGGTCAGATCGGTGTGTTGTTCACAATTGCGATCGCATTCTTCATCGGCTGCATGTTCGTAGACCCAATCGTGGTGATCCTGATCTTTGTGCCAATCTTTGCACCGGTTGTCGCGCAAACCGGGCTTGATCCGATCCTGGTTGGCACATTGATCACGTTGCAGGCCGCAATCGGGTCGGCCACACCGCCCTTTGGATGCGATATCTTTACTGCAGTGGCGGTCTTCAAGCGGCCCTATCTTGAGGTCATCCGTGGAACACCACCGTTCGTGTTCATGCTTCTTACCGTCTCGGTTCTTTTGATCTTCTTCCCACAGCTGGCGCTTTTCCTGCGCGATGTGGCCTTTGGCAAATAGGGGATTGGCACATGTTTACATCGATACTCGCGGCCTTTGACGGGTCCGAAGGCGCGGTTGCGGCGGTTAAAAAGGCGGCGGAGCTGGCAAAACTGTCGGGCGCGGAGCTTACGATCTTAACCCTTTACCGGCACCATTCGGTGCTTGAAGGGTCAATGTATGTCACAGACGTAGAACAGCCCGATAACATTGACGAAATCATGCGCGAAAGGTCCAAGGAAATCGCGGAAACCGGCGCGTCAATCGCCCGGGATGCGGGGTGCGAGAACATTCGCGCGTTCGTAAAGGGGGGACCTGTCGCGCGCACGATTGTTGGCTTCTCGCAAGAACATGAGAACGACCTGATTGTCATGGGAAGCCGTGGTCTGGGGTCAATCGAGGGGTATTTGCTGGGAAGCGTCTCGCACAAGGTGACAAGCCTGGCTCAATGCCCTGTACTTGTGGTTTGAGGTAGAAATGGAATTGGCAGCACAGTCTTCGGTTTCAACCGTTGCTTCCCACCTTGATGCCCGACCCGTTGCCAAGCGTATCGGATTGGTCGCCCTGGCCACTGACCACACCACCGAAGTGGACTTTGCGCGGATGCTGCAAGGTCACGATGTTGGTGTCTATGTGAATCGCATTGCGTTCGAAAACCCGACCACTCATGACAGCCTTCTGCGCACCGGCCCGCGTCTAACTGATGCCGCGGCCGACATTCTGCCGGGTGAGGCGCTGGATGTTCTGGTGTACGGATGCACCGCCGCCTCTGTGGTTCTTGGCAACGACACGGTTGCCGAACACATGAACAAGGCCAAGCCCGGCGCGCCATGCGTGACCCCGAGTTCCGCCGCCTTCGATGCCTTCGATGCTCTGGGGGTCAAGAAGGTCAGTGTTCTGACCCCCTACACGCAAGATGTAACGGATTCCCTTGCCGCCTATTTCTCGCAACGCAGCGCAACCGTCGTGAACGCCGCCTGTTTCGGGCTGACTGACGATCGCGAAATGGCGCGTATATCCAAAGACAGCATTGTCGAAGGCGGGGTTGCGGCATGCGCCGAAGATGCGGATGCGCTTTTCATTTCCTGCACCGCCGTCCGGGCTGCCGGATGCGTGGAGGAATTGGAAGATTGGCTGGGCAAGCCGGTTGTGACGTCCAATCAGGCAATGGTCTGGCGGTGTATGAGGCATCTGGGGATACCCTCGGACGTGCCACGCGGTGGCTTGCTGTTTAAGACTTAATGTGCTCGGACTAAACAATGAAATCAGAAATCACTCTTCAGGACAGCCATGCGGCGCGGCAGCGCATTTGTGGCCATATCCGAACTACGCCTATGATCGCCTCACCCAGCCTGAGCGCAACAATTGGCGGCACCGTTGACCTCAAACTTGAGCAGTTACAAAAAACCGGTAGTTTCAAACTTCGCGGCGCGACCAACGCTGTGTTGTCGCTGACCGAAGCCGAACGTGCGCACGGCGTAGTCGGTGTCTCCACCGGCAATCACGGTCGCGGTCTGGCATACGCGGCAAAACAAGCGGACGTCCGGTGCATCATCTGCATGTCTGAGCTTGTGCCGCAAAACAAGGTGGACGGGATCAAGGCAGAAGGGGCCGAGGTACGTATCGTCGGACGATCGCAGGATGATGCCCAGCTGGAAGTCGACAAGCTTGTTGCCGAAGGCATGGTAATGTTGCCGCCGTTTGATCACCCTCAGATCATCGCAGGACAAAGCACGCTGGCGCTTGAGATGCTGGAACAGTCACCGGACCCGGATACCGTCCTGGTTCCTTTGTCCGGCGGTGGGCTGATTTCCGGAGTGGGCATGGTCATCAAAGCGCTGAGCCCGTCAACCCGCGTGATCGGGATTTCGATGGAACGCGGCGCAGCTATGTATGAAAGCCAACAGGCGGGCAAGCCAATCATGATTCCCGAACTTCCGACCCTCGCCGACAGTCTCGGTGGTGGCGTTGGGTTGGACAACGAATACACCTTTGAGATGACCCGCAGCTTTGTCGATGAAATCGTTCTGGTGAGCGAGGCCGAGATCGCCACAGCCATCCGCCACGCTTATTGGCAAGAACGTCTGGTGATCGAAGGATCTGGCAGCGTGGGGATTGCCGCGCTGATGTCGGGGAAAATCAAAGATCCCGGCAAGTGCATCTCCGTCGTTTCGGGGCAGAATATCGATATGAACCTGCATCATCGGATCATTTCCGGTGAAGATGTAGATGTTGCGCAGGAGAGTTGAGGTGCCAGAAATCAAAATACTGACCGAGGCAGATCTTCGCACGCTGGTTCCGCTGGACACCGACGCGATTGACTGCGTTGAACAGGGGTTCGCAGTGCTGGCCGGAGGCAGCGTCGTGATGCCCCCGATCATGACGTTGATGGTTCCGGACCATAATGGCGAGGTCTGTGTAAAATCCGCCTATGTCCCCGGCATCGACAGTTTCGCCATGAAGATGAGCCCCGGATTTTTTGACAATCCCAAATTGGGCCTGCCGAGCACGTCCGGACTGATGGTCCTGTTCTCGTCCAAGACCGGTATTCTCGAAGCCCTTCTTCTGGACAACGGCTATCTCACGGATGTGCGCACCGCCGCTGCCGGAGCCGTGGCGGCACGCCACCTTGCGAAAGAAGGCTCAAGCACGGTTTGCGTGATCGGGGCCGGAGTTCAGGCCAGATTGCAATTGAAAGCTCTTTCCCTTGTGCGACCAATCGCAAGCGCCGTGATCTGGGCGCGCGACAATGCAAAAGCCGAAGGTCTGGCGACGGAACTGAGGGATGAGATGGGCATCGACGTAAGCCCGGAAGAGAGCGCGGCCGCAGCCGTGTCTTCGACGGATATCGTCGTGACGACCACCCCCTCCACCACGCCTCTTGTCCTGTCGGATTGGCTGCAACCTGGGCAACTGATCATCGCGATGGGGTCAGATCAGGAACACAAGGTTGAGCTGGACCCAACCTGTCTGGCCCGCGCGGAGCTATATGTGCCGGACAGTCAGTCGCAATGCGCCGTCAAAGGTGAATTGCGCTATGCCCTTGCCGCCGGTGTTGTTCCTCCCGACCAGCAATTTTCAGAGCTGGGCGACATCGTCACTGGTAATGCGTCTGGTCGGCGGTCGGACAGCGATATTGTCATCGCTGATCTGACCGGCACTGGCGTGCAGGACACCGCCATCGCCACGCTCGCAAGGCATCGCGCCGAGACCAAAGGCGCGGGCACTACATTCAACAGCTGAAGAAAAACACCATGAACGCACCTACACTCCACTTCACGCCCGATGAGTTCGCAAACCGGCTGGCCAAGACCCGAACCGCAATGGCGGCGGCGGGATTGGATCTGCTTGTAATATCCGACCCGTCCAATATGGCGTGGCTAACCGGATATGACGGCTGGTCTTTCTATGTGCATCAGGCTGTCGTCGTTGGCACTGACTTTGACCCTGTCTGGTTCGGACGCGGACAAGATGCTGCAGGCGCGCGGCGGACCACGTGGCTGCCCGAAGCCGATATCATTGGCTACCCCGACCACTATGTTCAATCCACCGAACGCCATCCGATGGACTATCTCGCCGCGCGTTTGATTGAACGTGGTCAGGGCAACAAGCGCATCGGCGTCGAGATGGACAACTACTGGTTCTCGGCCAAAGCCTATGCCGCCTTGACCAGCGGTCTGCCTGACGCATCGTTTTCCGATGCAACGGCGCTGGTGAACTGGCAGCGCGCCGTGAAGTCCGAGACCGAGCTTGACTATATGCGCGTAGCTGGGCGGTTTGTCGAAAAGATGCACAAACGCATCTTCGAAGTGGTTGAGCCTGGTCTTCCAAAGTCGTCGCTCGTGGCCGAGATTTATGACGCCGGTCTGCGCTATGACAATCAGATTGGTGCTGGGGGCGACTATCCCGCGCTTGTCCCGCTTTTGCCCTCCGGAGCGGACGCCGCCGCGCCGCACCTGACCTGGGATGACAAGCCCATGAAGACCGGCGAAGGTACGTTTTTCGAAATCGCGGGCGTGTATCGTAGGTACCATTGCCCGCTGTCGAGAACGGTCTTTCTTGGTCAGCCGCCGAAAGCATTTCTTGAAGCCGAGAAAGCGGTTCAAGAGGGGATGGAAGCCGGCCTTGAAGTAGCCCGTGCAGGAAACCTCTGCGAGGACATCGCCAAAGCCTTCTTTGCGGTTTTGTCCCGCCACGGTATCGAGAAAGATAACCGAACAGGCTATCCGATCGGGCTATCTTATCCCCCGGATTGGGGCGAAAGGACCATGAGCCTGCGCGCGGGCGACAAAACGGTTCTGGAGCCAAACATGACATTCCACTTCATGACGGGTCTTTGGATGGACGAATGGGGCTTTGAGATTACCGAGAGCATTGTCATTCGAGACGGTGAACCAGAATTGCTCGCCAATGTACCACGCAAACTGATGATCAAACCATGACCGCAACCAATCCGATCTCAAGCACTGTTCCCTTCGATCAGGACGGAGAGTTTCATGGCTTTCTATCTCTTCCGCACAGTCGCGAGGACAGCGCATGGGGCCTTATACAAATTCCGATTTCAGTGTTTCGAAACGGGGATGGCCCAACCGCGCTGCTTACCGGGGCCAACCACGGGGACGAATACGAAGGCCCAATTGCTCTCCAGTCGCTTGCACATGATCTGAGCGCCGAAGAGATTCGTGGCAGGGTGATCATCGTGCCCTACATGAACTACCCCGCATTTCGGGCCGCGAAGCGTATTTCGCCGGTAGATGGGCTCAACATGAACCGCATCTTTCCCGGCAAACCCAATGGTACGGTGACAGAAAAGATTGCAGATTATTTCCTGAACCGGCTCATCCCCTTGGCAGATATCGTTCTCGACTATCATTCCGGTGGCAAGTCTCTGGACTTCATTCCATTTGCTGCAGCCCACTTGCTTGAGGACAAAACCCAAGAAGCGGCCTGCATCGCCGCGATGGAGGCTTTCGGCGCTCCATACTCGATGACGCTAAAGGAAATCGACCCCACCGGCATGTATGACACAGCGGTCGAGGAGGCAGGGAAGATTTTTGTCTCCACCGAGCTCGGCGGTGGCGGCTCCGCCACAGCACGCTCAGCCGGCATAGCGCGCAGGGGCGCAGAAAACATCCTGAGACACGCCGGGATCTTGGAAGGTGAGCCAATTGGCACTGGCACCACTCGGATCGATACGACGGGCGGCGATTGCTTTCACTTTTCACCCAGCGATGGAATGCTCGAGATGCTATTCGATCTCGCGGATGAAGTGGCAGCGGGCGACACCATCGCAAGGATCTGGCCGTTGGATGGGTCTGGGAAAAAGCCTTCAAAGGTGATTTCAAATGAGACTGGGATCCTGGCAGCACGACATTTCCCCGGCCTGATCAAGCTGGGCGATTGTCTGGCTGTCGTGGCCGTTACCCAGTAACGCTTGGAAGTGCTCTGTTCGTTTGTTTGCCCGAAAAACCATCCAATTCGGGCAAATGAGGTTAGTGCGGGACGTATAAAATCAAACCCTCCTGAACGCATTGAAACCGGCTTTACTGAACGCGCTCGACTAAGTGGCATAGGGCTCACCCCGTAATGAGCAGGGTGCCAGCCCCGACATTCGTTGCGTCCTGACGAGTGATCAAGTTGGGCTCTGAGCCGCCCGATGCTTGTGCGACAACGACCGACATCGGGCGTCTCTGGCACCGGTCATTCATTGAGCCTGTAGATTTGTCTCGTCGGCGCGGTGCTGATGATTGGGCTTGGAGGGAGGATAGGAGGCATATCATGCCAAGAGTCCAACTTCCTGCAACTACCCCGAAACGCCGAGCATGGAACAAGGGGCGGATTATCGGTCAAAAGCGGCCTTTGCTACCCAAACAAGTCTGGGCGATCCGAGCGCGGCTCGAACTGGCAGGTTATCTACGCGATCTGGCTTTGTTCAACGTCGCCATCGACAGCAAGCTGCGTGGCTGTGATCTGGTCAAATTGGCCGTTTCCGATCTCGTCAAAGATGATCGCGTCCGGGAACGCGTATCGGTCATCCAAAGCAAGACCAAGCGCCCTGTCCAGTTTGAACTCATGGAAAACACGCGTGAAACCGTCTTGGCATGGGTCAAATCACCTGAGATGTTTGCATGTCGATTTATGTTCCCAAGCCGCTTCCATGACCGCCCACACATCTCGACCCGCCAGTATGGACGGCTTGTTCGTGATTGGGTCGCGGCGATTGGGTTGGAGCCAAGTGGATATGGCACCCATTCGCTCCGCCGGACAAAGGCAGCGGAGATCTACCGAAAGACCGGCAACCTCCGCGCAGTGCAACTGCTGTTAGGTCACACAAAGGTGGACAGCACAGTGCGCTACCTTGGCGTTGAACTCGAAGATGCTCTGAGCATCGCTGAGCGCATCGATATCTGAGCTAACTTGGCGGACGGTCCTGCCGTTCGCCATTTCAATGCGGGTCTTTGTCCTCTGTGCGGCGTTGGTCGGTGCTGAGCCCAAATCGACGGATGCTGCGCTGGGGTTAAATGTCCGCTTTCAGCGAGCTAAATCGGCGGTTAGTCTTCCATCGCTTCATAAATGCCTGTTTCGAGTTTGTTTTTAATTACGCTTAGCAGGCGCCTGGCAGCTTGTTCATCGTATGATTTCAGATCTAAAAATTTCACAGCTGCTTCCAGTTCTGCGGCCGCTGCGGCTTTTCCTTTGGGGCCGAGACCTCTGATCTCTGGCGCCAATTTCTTAAACACCAACGACCGCAGCCTTAAGCGCATTTGATCCGCACCTTGTCCACCAGACGAGGTATTATAGTCGACACCGTCCGACCCACCCCCAACAGAGCCAGACGAGGTATTGTAGTCTACGCCGTCCGAACCATCCTCAACAGAGCCAGACGAGGTATTATAGTCGACACCGTCCGACCCACCCCCGACAGAGCCAGACGAGGTATTGTAGTCGACACCGTCCGACCCACCCCCAACAGAGCCAGACGAAGTATTATAGTCAACTCCATCTGCACCCGCCGCCGCACTCGCCGATGGTAGTGGTTGGGTTGGCTTTTTTCGGGCCGGTGGGTCCAGTTTTGAAAACGTTCCGTTTGCAAGCTTGGCCGTAAGCGACTTGATTAAACGCTTCGCGATATCGGCATCGAAGTTTTCTTTATCTATTGCTTTGGCGACTTCGTCCAACTCTGGCTCGGCTTGCGCACGCCCTTTTGGTCCGAGGTCGCGAACCAGCGGTGCAAGTTTACCCATGACCAATCGCACAAGTTTTTGTCGGTCGTCATCGTTGTCTTCGTCGTCTGCTAATATGGCGTTACCATAGTCAGCGGTAGATGTACCTGAAGCACCGGCGCTAGGTAATTTTTGGGTCGGTTGGCGAACCGGGGGTACAACAGAGGCTGCATCTTGGTCGTCAGACAACGAAGCTGCCATGTCAATATTAGCCACCTTTAGAGTGCAAATTCCGCTAAGTTGTTTGTTTAACTTGTCGAGAACCTTCCCTTTAATTTTGTTTGGGTCCTCTGCGCAAAGGATCACCGTTTTACCTTTTGTCACGATCTTTCCGCGAGTTATTTTTTTTCCTGGTACCGAAACTTTCTCATCGTCGCCAAATGCTACGAGATGAAAGCTGTCTTTCAAAACTTTGTGGTTGGTCAGAATGAAATTAGTCGCACCACCCTTGGTTTTCGCGCCAAACGCTGTCTTTTCTTTGTCTTTCAACCTTTGATCCTTTCATGTCTGCCGCCCATTTCATTCAGTCACGCGTGTCATTTAATCTCAACAGCTTTCTCATAATGATGAAAGGTGAATGTGACTTTGCGAGTGGCTCCCTAGTTCTTCATAAATAATCTCTACTGAGGGCTCAAAAGTCCGTTGATCATTGACGAAGGGGTGAAAAATCGCAGCGGCCACAATAAGAGGCTACTTTCCATATTTCTTAAGCAGCAGATGCATCGGTTAAATGCGTTGCTGCATCCGCTAAGTCCCGACAAGCGAGAACGAAGTAGATCAAGCTTGATCTGAACGCGGAATTTGCGCCCATTGTGCTCAAGTTCGGTTTTGTCCGCACAGCGGTTGTTCGACGTGAGCCAAGCGAATGTCCGATTTGTTGAGCTAAGCAAGATCAAAACTCACAATTCAGAAATTCCTTTCGGTGCCTACGGAAAACCTCACAGAGAGACTTGGGTGGACTTTTTGGGCTCTCTGGCGCGGCATGACCGCCTTCTACCGTCTTGTCTTATGCCTAGCGTTTAGGATCGTAAAAACTAAGCTTGTTGACCGCGATAACGCGCGCACATCGGTATAGTTGGCATATATTCTGGTCCGAAAGATGTTAGTGAGGAACTGTCACACAAAGGAATGACAGATGAGAGTATGCGGTTGCGAGATATCGGCACAAGAAGTTCGGCTTGCAGTTGTCGACCTGGATGACGAGGGCAAGGCGGAGATGCTCCGACCGAAGACCACAAGGATTGAACTCGAGGATGATACATCCGAGGCAGATTTGCGTTCATTCATGGCCGCGCTAGATGAGTTTGCTCGCGAAAACGAGGTTGGAACATTTGCGATCAAAACGCGCGCAAAGAAAGGCCGTATGGCAGGCGGTGCGGTCTCTTTCAAAATCGAGACTCTGATCCAACTTACAGAAGGATGTCACACTAGGTTCGTTAATCCGGTGGCTTTGTCCAATTTCGCCACGAAGGAAGTGAAAGAGTATCCCGAGAAGCTGCCGGTCTATTTAAAGAACGCCTTTCTTTCTGGTGCTTATACATTGGTCAAGGGCTGATGTCTGATCTTGCCAATTGTGGCAGGAAGCCCATGTGTGTGATTCCATGCCCAGCGCTCCATTTTCCACCATTATCAAATGGCTACCTGCCACTGAGCCCTTTTTGCTTCAGGGTTTCCCAGTTTTGAGGGCATTAGAGAATGTTAACGTAGCGTGAACGATGCATTCAAATTTGGTTCAATCTCGTTCAAGTAAATTGGTATTGCTTGCCTCAATTTTGGCCAAGTGTTTATCCGACTATTTTTGGGGGAATATTATGTCAAAATCCAAACTTACTATCATCAGCTTATTAGCGGCGACCATGGCTTTCTCTGTGCCTGTTTACGCCGAGGACGTACCTGATGACCCTGACCCGCCCACCCAAACGAAGAAAGGGGACAACGGCTGGGGCAACGGTGCCGACACCACAAATGCAGGGAGTTTCTCAGGCGGCACAAGTTCGTCAAAGAGCACAAACGGAGGCTCGCGGGACGATAGAAACTATCCTTCGGCGCTTGATAGGTTCGAAGGACGGTAACACAGCTGGAATTGAGAATCATAGTGGGCGGCGCTGGCCGCCCATTTCACGACTGACCGGACCAATTTTGCCGGAGCAGCCAGTGTTTACGCTGGCGACAAATCTCAGAGCGCTCCAGCATTTCAGATGTGGTTCTGTGTAGCGCTATCAGAGTACAGGTCGCCCACATAGAGATGTAATAGTCTGAATTGGAGCGTTTAGGCGGGCTACCGATGAGGAGACGGAAGTCCGGCGTAGATGCCGTGAAGATTTCCCTTTGGCTTTAATCTCTCTACGACTCTTATCTAACCACCGCATAGCATCGTTAGTGAACGCTTGCATTTTTTCTACATCTTCTCCTGAGAATACGTCCTTACTAATCGGTTGTACCACCGCCATCAGACTAGATGTCCCGATGGTCTAAATTTGTCGGTCCCCCAAGCTAGGAAAGGCATATCTCTCAATCGCCAAAAGCCAAATTTCCCCATGCCGTTTGCTACGCCACGTTGGCAGCAGATTTGCGTGTGTGCGCAGGGCGGCTTCGCGACACGTCAGCGTTTCCCGTTTTCTGACGGTATCCGGTTTGCTGCCAGACCGAGCCACTTTTCATTACTCACGCGCTAGCTCTCTGGCCTCGGACAGCCTGACCAACGAGGCGGAGCCCAACCCTAGGTCTCCTCTTTTCCCGTATACGACAGTCCTAAGTATCCAAGACTTACCCCCGGCTTTGCCAATGCGCTGATACAGACCGCCTCCATCGCGATACATCCCCGGCTCTTCAAGGCTTTGAACTTTTCATACTGTAAGAGAAGGCACCGTTTTTTCTGTCCCATCATTTGATCGATAAAAAAACTAAGACCGTGCGAGATGGTATGAGAGAGGATAGGACGACAAGCTGGATATTTTTCTTTGTTTACAGAATGAAGTAAGAATTTCAGAAATCACATGAGAAGGTAGTTTGGCAGTCTCTTCCGCTACCAGCATCCCCAAAGTACAGTAAACTTGCTCATTTTGGTGACCAAATTGCTTATTGATCGCTTGGAGCAGCATATGAAGTTGCATCAGGCGCGATAAAACAGATAGCGATCAGGTGCGATGGTTTCAGGGCCCCGTATCGGGGTGAAACCTACCAGGGGTTGTCCTGATATCAGCAAGCCGCCGGGGCACATCACCTGTTTGACCAGAGGGCTCAGGCGGGCTGCTTCGGCAACATCGTCTGACTTGATCCCGCGACCAAAATCATAGTGCGCTAGTGCGATAGTATGGCCAGCTTCCGCCAATTTCAGTAACATCGGTTCCGCTTCGCCTTGCAGAAAATCTTCTGCAGGAGGCGTGCTGTCGGGGTGGCATTGCAACACGCGATCCATTACCCAAATTCGGCGTAAAGGCAGGATCTCTCGTAAATGGTCATAGGTACGTCCATTGCCCAGCCCCAAGTCTAGAACATCTCCGTCCATGGCGTCGATCTGTTCAGCGGCCCAATTCAACCCGTCACGTTGCGCGGTCAGGCGTCTTAGCATGGAATCCAGTCGACTCATTCGGGTTCTCCCAGCGTTTTGTTGCATGGTGCAATCCAAGGAATACCAGGCCCATCAAGCAGCCTTTGCAACAGGTCTTTCGTAAACGTCCAGATGTCCTGATCATGGACCAGATGATGCGTCAACACCCCAAATGCTTCAGCATTGTCTGCCCGTCCTGCGCGTCGATCTTGTAGCAGTGTGACCACTTGCGAAATCAGCTCTTCCGGGTCAGCCAAGCCGCGAGTTCCGCGCCAGTCGATAGGATCGAGATGCGTATTTACCTGCTCGAGACCAGGAGCGGCGAGTGGTGTTTTCCGAGGTGTTGAGGTCGATACTATCCGAAAACCCAGCCCTCGGAGATGAGCTGTAACTTCAGGATCAATCCGGTTCCAAGGTGGCACAAACATCGGGCGTAACTGATCACCAAACAGATTCTGTAGCCGAGACAGTCCGGACCTTGCGTCAGAAACAATGGCTTCGATTGGTCGGTGCAAACGGAACTCGGCTTTCTTTTCACCTATGGGGGCGTGGTTCTGATGCGCCCAGCCATGCACAACTGGGAATAAGGCGGTCTGATCATGCACATAATCCGCCAGTGACACCTCAGCTGGGCGCGGGATCACAGCCAGATGGACTGGTAGCCCCAGCTCAACGGACATCAAGGTGAGTTTTTCGAGCTGTGGCGTCACCGAGATCGCGTCGTCATCGCGCCACCACAAGGGCAGCGTCAAATCCGCTTCTTCCCAGCGCTGCAACTCAATCATCAAGGGTTGCCAATCAGGGCTCATCGGCGGGCCTCATATAAGTCGGTCGCAATTTCCACCGATCGGCGGGCGCCATCAAACCCTTCAGACATTGGAGGACGAGCAATACCCGACATGACACGATCCAGAGCGTTTGCAAGTGAGGGTCCGGATAGTTCAGAACTGTTCAGCACCTCAACCCCATCCAATTGCGAAAGCGCACGCGCACGCAATCCCTGCTCGACCTCTTTGCCGTCGTCAAATGGGATCAACACAGCAGGGGGCCCGCATTGCAGCAGATCCATGGCTGTATTGTATCCGCACATACTAATCGAGGCTGCAACAAGCGGAAGCATTTGACGAAAATCTGGGCGAACGGGTTCCAGAATAACCGTTGTCCCCTCGGCCAACTGCGAAAGCTCGGCGATGCGCGCTTTGGCATCCTGTCCTCCCACCAACAGGCGCCAGCGCCTGTTGGGCATCTTTCGGGCGGCCTCAATGGCCGCCTGAAAGATCGGTTGGCCAACTGATCCGCCACCGGCACTTACGATGATCTCGTCCCAACCTGTACCCTCCGGATGGCTTGGCGGTGCGCTCGGTGCGACGAAACCCGTGTAGTGCAGCTGTGCTGCCAGTTGCGATGAAACAGGCCAACTGACGTCGAGGGGTGTGATCCGAGGGTCGGCATGGACCAGAACACCGTCATAAAACTCTGCAATAACTTCGTCCGTTCGGATCGCTTTTGCAGGCTTTGATGGCGGCGCAAGAATATCGCGGATTGAACTCAGTATAACAGGGGGGCGAGATATCCCCCGCGCGGCTTTTATTGCCGCTTGGAACTCCGCTGCGAGCGAACGTCGTCCAAACGGATATAGCTCGGTGATCAGAACCTGCGGCCCGAAGCTGCGTACTGCCTGAACCAGTCCGGTTGCGCGTGCTTCGAAATAGGCGGCGTCTGCAACGGTACCATCCTGATCTAGCAATCGGGTAAAATCGGTGCCATCCGACCTCAGCGGCGGCAAACCCAGCAGAGACATCCCGGTCGTATCCAGCTGCGGTGCGGGCATACCTCCGGAAACGACAAGAACCTCATGGTTCTGATCAGCGAATGCGCGCGCCAATGTCAGTGCCCGGCTCAGATGCCCGGTGCCCAACAGGTGGGTAACGACGATCATCACCTTCATTTTCAGGCCTCACGCGCAAGCAGGCGGACGGGTTCGGGCTGGGCCCGCATCGGATTCGACTCGATGACAAATAACCTGTTGCGTTTGATTTTGAACGGGGCGGGGCCTGCAAAGTTCCAGCCCCAGGCCTTGGCCAAAATCACCCGCATGATGCCGATATGGCAGACGGCAAGATTGTCGCCCGTCAGGCCATCCATCCAAGGTGCGATTCTTGCCCAAAGTTCTGCCGGGCTTTCACCGTTAGGTGGTCGGTAATCCCAACCCCACTCTTCAATATGACGATAGCCGCTATCGGGAATCGCGATCAGGTCCACGCCGCGATGCCCTTCCCAATCTCCCCAGTTCATCTCGGTCAAGGCTTTGGATGTTTTGGGGGCTTTGCCAGATACAAGTTCAGCGGTTTCAGCTGCGCGACTTAGCGGGCTGGACCAGATCGATGCAGTGTCCCACGGCGATGGCAGACAATATCCCGCAAGCTCGGCACGGGCATCAATATCCAGGGGAATGTCGCTGCGACCCTGAATGCGACCAGCGCGGTTCCATTCGGTATGTCCGTGGCGCAATAGGGCGAGGCGGGTCATTCTTCTTTCTCCAACAAGGGGCGCACGGCAGTCCAGAACCGATCCGTCGCCGACGGGATCAGATGGCGTTGCGCGATGTAGGCGCGGGCGCGATCACCCTCGGTTCGCCGAAGGTCGGGATCATCCAAGAGCAACTGTATACGAGCGGCCAGCCCTTTGGTGCCCGAACTTACATTGGGATGATCAGAGGGCATCAGTACATCACGCACGCCGGGGCGATCTTGTGCCACGACCGGAACACCGCTGGCCTGGGCCTCAAGATAGACCATACCATAGGCTTCGTTGACGCCGGGCCAGACAAACATCGATGCTTGACGGTAGTGCTCTTGCAATGTGCCTCGATCAAGCTGACCCAGAAACCTGACGCGGGACCCGAACTGCGCCATCAGCGCTTCGACCTTGGGGCGGGCAGGGCCATCGCCTGCTATGTCCAGTAACCAATCGCCGTTGAGATGTTCCAGCGTCTTGGCCAAAATCGTGTACGAGGCCAATTTGTCCCCGGAACGCATCATACCCACAGTCAACATCGGACCATCGCGGGTAGATGGGGAAGGCAATTCAGCAACAGGTAGAAACGGGGGCAATTCTACCAATATTTGTGCGCCGAATTTCTCGCGCTTTAGTGTGATCAGATCGTTGGCTGTGTGATAAAATATTATCTGCGCGGCATCACAGGCGTCGTGCGCCGACTGGGCAAACCCGGCCCATGCACCCGAGAGCCGACTGGTGGCACGGGTGCTTTCCAGTTGTACATATGGGATACCCCGCGCGCGACATACTGCGGGGCCCAATAGATCTGGCGCTTTGTAGTAGTTGTGATATGTCACCCAAAGGTCCGTGTCCGATGGCAGTTCCGCGATCAGCCGCGTAGCTTCGACCATCGCTTTATCTCGCAATTGATTCTGAAGTGCGCGCTCACCCTTCTTGTCGTAAATCCGCAGGTCTGATGCGAGTTCAACAATGTTGTTTTGGGCGCGGATTGCAGTGATCAGGTTGCGTGCCATTTCGCGGTCGCCCGAAGGCTTGGGGCTGTCGGGGGATTTCATCGGCGCATAAAAAGCCACCCGAGCCATCACCGACCATCCGTGCACAATGCGTTTAACCGCTCGGACAGGCGATGTATGCCCGGATCCATACGAAAGTCGGCGATCAAACGGTCATACGCTGCCTCTGCCATTTGCGCGGTTTTGGCCGGGTTCTGGGCAAGGTTGGAAATGGCGGAGGCCAAAGAGGCCGGGTCGTCGTGCGATAGAATTCCATGGACGCCAGTTTCGATGAACTCTGGGATCGCTGATATCGGCGTCGACAAAATCGGAAGGCGCTGAGACGCCGCCTCCATCAGCACGTTCGGCAAGCCATCTCGGTCACCATCTTCAGCAATCCGGCTGGGCAGCACAAACAGGTCAGAGCGGCGCATCTCCGTAATGACCTCAGGTTGGTCGCATGCACCCATCCAGGTGATCCGACCTGACAGCCCTGCAGCATCGGCCTGTGCACTCAGTTTTTTGGCCAGTGTTCCCCCGCCGATATGGGTCCAGTGCCAGTCCAAAGTGTCAGGGAGCAGAGCAAACGCGTCGATAAGGCGATCAAAGCCCTTTTTCTCGACCAACCGCCCGACTGAAAGCATATGAAAGGGTGCGTCGGCCGCCCGCTGGCCACGCTCAGGAGGGGTCGGAAAACGGGACAGGTCCAGACCGTGGTAAATCAACTCAACGCGCGCAGGATCATCAGCCAATTCGCGCAGATGCGCTGCACCGATTGCGGTGCAGGTTGCCCCAAAAGTGGCTCCGTGACTTTTCAGGTGCAGTTTTTCCTTCTTTTCCCAGTCTGGCGAGGTCCAAATATCTTTGGCGTGCGCTGAAAAACTCCACGGCAGGCCGCGCATGATCGCGGCGTAACGGGCGACCGACGATGGCGTGTGCATGAAATGCGCGTACAGCGCTTGCGTTTCCTCAGGTAACTCGGCAGCTAGCACGCAGGCCTGTCCGAACCGGCGAATGCGGTTATGGGTTTGGTCTCGGCGCAGGTCTTGCCGCCAGACCCGATATGCCTCTGGGTATCCGGGCAAACCCGAAGCGACGGCGCGTGCAGCGGCAAGCCGTTCAGGTTCGTCATAAAGGTATTCTGGCAGATAGCGTACTTGCCCATTGAAACGATCATGCAGCGGGTGCCGCTTGGCGTCGGTCGGATGGCGCAAAGACCAGATATCGAAGTTGTGGCCAGCCTCCTGCAAGGCAACGAGTTCTTGGGCAATGAACGTCTCGGACAGGCGCGGCCAGCCTTTGACTAGCACCGCAAGCCTGGGGTGTGTTTTGATCATCCTGTCGCGCGCTCTTGTTCTGCGGCTAGTAGTGCGGTGATGCGATGGGTGACGTAGTTCAGACCATCCAGCAAACCGGCGCTTATGGCTTGCGACGGCAAGGGCTGAAGGGGAAGATTACGGATCGCGTGGATCATCGCGTCCGCCGTCAGACCGTCACGATTTTCATCGAGCATTCGCACGAGTCCCAGATCTTCCGCGCGAGAGGCGCGTATCCATTGTTCCAGACGGGGTGTTGTGCGCGGGACGATGACCGCGCGTTTGTCGAAGGACAGTACTTCGCAGAAGGTATTGTAGCCGCCCATGCAGACTACACCGGCTGCTCCGGCGAACAGCGTTTCGATCTGAGATTCGAAGCCTACAGCTGTGACCCGGCCATCAAGTGCGGCGACGCGGGTTTCAAAATCCTCGCGCAATTCACCTGACAGGAATGGCCCATAGACCAGCACGGCACGCGGAGAAAGGTCCGGGTCTTTCTCATAGGCTGACAACACGAGGTTGACCATAGCTTTGCCATCGCCGCCACCGCCGGGCGTAATCAAGATATAAGGTTGCTCGGGCGGCTCACCGACAGGCCCCAGATCACGCCTTAGATATCCGGTCCAGTGCATGCGTTGTTGCGTTGTCGGACTGAGGGGTAGACCTTGGGTCGGGTCATAGATCGAGCGCAAGCCATATACCCAGATCTCATCGTAGAAACGCTCGGTTGCCGAGATCGCTTCTTTGCGTTCCCATTCGGCGGCCAATACATCGGGTTCGTCCAGAACATCGCGCAGACCCAGAACCAGCTTGGTCGAACCCGAGTTCTCAAGATAGTCCAGCGTCGGTAACAATTCACCGCGAAACCCGGTCGGTTCTTTGTCGACGATCAAAACCTCTGGGTCAAATTGCGTAACAGCTGTTTGGATAAGGCTTGCACGCAGCTCAGTTACATCATCAATCCCCATGCCAATGGTTTGTGAGGCGTAAGAACCGTCCGCGCGTTTGGTGACGCCAGGCAAGCGAACATGGTCGACCCGCCGTGGAAAAGTAAAACGACCCGCTACCGGAGAGCCGGTCAAGATCAAAGCCGAAGCGCGTTGATCGGCCTGTGTAATCGCTGCCGCCAAAGCTCGAGACCGGCGCAAATGGCCCAGACCGAACGTGTCGTGACTGTATAGCAGGATACGAGGCGCGCGGCCGTGATGTTCGTTTTTGTTACCTCGGCTCATGCCTTCGCCTGTTTCGGTTCCGATGCAACTCCGCGCGTTTGCACCTGAGTATCCTATTTCATTCGCGCCTGCGCGCAAAAGGTGGGAATTTTTCCCTGCAAATGCGCCAAACATTGCGAATTGGCAACAGCATATTCGTTGCCTTATCGTCAATGTGACGCGGCCCCTTTGTTGGCGATTGCCCGCAATGAACAAGATTGCGTACGATCCTAGGGCTCAGGCCGTCATATTCAATTTTTGGTTGCTTGAAAATACCTTATCCAGTCGTTTGCGCCGAGGCCACTGGCCTTACGCAAAGATGCCTTTGCGTGCGCGGATGATTTGAACAGCAGACCAAGCTTCTGTAGTCTTGCCGGCAACTGTGATTTGGGTGCGAGACACTATGAAAACGAATATTCTGGCCGGGCTGTTTCTGGTGCTTTGGGCCGCAATCCTTGCATGCGTACCCGAAGCAGAGGCGCAAACCTCGCTGATCCCGGGATATCCAATTGGATCGTCCGAAGAAACCAGCACATCAAGTTCGGCAGAAGAGGGCGATCTGGCAGCTGCGATCCGCGCGGCTTCTGAAGCTGGTGCAAGTGTCATCGTAATCGACAGCGCGGGACAGGTGGTTTCGTCAGCCAATAATGGCGGTGCAACATCTGATCCAGAGGTTGCTGACCCGATGGCGGAAGGGTCTCAACTGATGAAGGCTCAGGAGCGGTTCTCGAAATTTCGGGAATCTGTGCGCTCGCGTTTAGAAGCGCTTCCGTATTCGGTTTTTGAGGTGCAGTACGTTCTGAGACAAACCAGCCCGGATGGCCGTATTCAGACCTATTTCGAGGTCTTGGCCTGGAACATTGTTTTTCTTCTGCTGGGACGCTGGTTATCGACCGAGATTTACGGAAAGCGTATCGCCAAGCGTTGGGTTGTTGCCCGCATCAAGGAAAACCCCGTTGGCTATCGCGAGAAAATGCCTTTCTTGGTTTACCGCTTCGTAATGGGCATCGGTGGGACGATCTTTGCGATGCTGATGGCGCTGATCGTGGGGTATCTGTTCTTTGGCGAAGCCGAGGATATATCCATTCAGTTCACTGTCACCGCGATTTTTACTGCGTTCTTCCTGTCGCGCACGGTTGCGGACTTGTGGCGGATGATCTTGTCACCGTTTCTCAGCCAGTACCGTTTGCCCCCGTTTTCCGATCGGGACGCCAAGCGGCTATACCGGTGGGCGTCGGCAATCGCGACGTTTGATATCTCGGTCGTGCTTTTCTCGACTTGGGTTGCGGATTTTGGGCTGAACTACAATGTTTATGCCTTGGTTTATGGCAGCCTGACTCTGGCCGGTGCGCTGGGCAATCTCTTGATGATATTGTTCAATGCCCGCGCGATTTCTCATGCGATCCGTGGCGGGCGTTTGCCCGAACAAGTTTCGTGGATATTACGATTTATCTCGTTCGCCTGGGCGCCGGTATTGATGCTCTACATTGTGTTCAGCTGGTTCAAGCTAGCAGTTGATCTGGTTTTGGAGATCGAGGATTCCGTCCCGATCGTAGCCAGCAGCTATGCAATATTCATGTCAGTGGTCGTTGCATATGGTGCGATGAACTATCTGCTGGAACGCTACTTTGATCGCAATCGTCAGATCGCGGAACTGAACACCGAAGCAGATGAGGCCGAGGTAGGTGAGGCTGCAGCGCTTGTCACACCCGAGGCTGAAAAGCGCAAACACGCCATATTGACCTACGAAGATCTTGCCCGAAGGGTGGCCGGTATTCTGGCCTTTGTGGTGGGGCTATACGCGCTGGTCGTGATCTGGAATCCGCAAGCCAACTGGAGCGATGATCTGCCCATCGAGCGAGCGCTTGATGTGATGGTGATCTTGTTCATCGGCTACATTCTGTTTCATTTTTTCCGGGTCTGGATCGACAGCAAGATTGCAGAAGAGGTTGACGATGGTGCCGCCGGTGCCGAGCTTGGCGATGAAGGGGGCGAAGGTGGACAGAGCCGGCTTGCGACATTGCTTCCCCTGTTTCGCGGTGCGATCCTGGCTGTGGTCGTTGTCACCATCGCGCTGATTGTATTGATGGAACTTGGGATCAATGTCAGCCCGCTGTTTGCGGGTGCTGGTGTTGTAGGATTGGCCGTAGGATTTGGGTCGCAAACGCTGGTGCGCGATATCTTTTCGGGTGCGTTCTTTCTGATGGATGATGCATTCCGTAAAGGTGAATATATCGATATCGGCGATGTGAAGGGAACGGTGGAAAAGATCTCGGTTCGGTCCTTCCAGTTGCGACACCATCTGGGCGCGCTCAACACGATTCCCTTTGGTGAGATCAAGGTGCTGACCAATTACTCGCGCGATTGGGTGATCATGAAGCTGCCGTTGCGTGTGACGTATGACACGGATG
Organism: Ruegeria sp. G2; assembly: GCF_056533505.1. Taxonomy (NCBI): domain Bacteria; kingdom Pseudomonadati; phylum Pseudomonadota; class Alphaproteobacteria; order Rhodobacterales; family Roseobacteraceae; genus Ruegeria; species Ruegeria sp. G2. The sequence goes on from NZ_JBQFON010000009.1 coordinate 77,670, forward strand.
TCGAAAAAGTACGGAAGCTGATCAAAAAATTGGGTCAGGAATTGCTGAGTGATCCGGTGATCGGAGAAAACTTTATCCAGCCTCTGAAATCTCAGGGTGTGATCGAGATGCAGGATTCGGCGATGATTATCCGGGTCAAGTTCATGACCAAACCAGGCGATCAGTGGCTGGTGCGCAAGAAAGTATATCAAGATATCCGTGAACTGTTTGCCCGCGAAGGTATCCGGTTCGCGCATCGCGAGGTCACCGTAAGGTTGGCAGACGGCAAAGAGGCCGAAGACTTAACGCCAAAACAGCGCGAAGCGGTTACAGGCGCTGTTCAGGCTGCGATTGACGAGGATTATCTGGATGATATTGGGCCCGGCGGCGACGATCGCTAAGGCGGCTCCCGCCTCTTTGAACGGCGTCTCGAATGAGACGCCATACAAAGCGTTGGGCGGGGCCGCGCTCCGCGCGGCGGTTGGTCTACGTGGCGAGTGAAGGCCAGACAGGTTCTGATGATCCAAGCTTTGAGGCGGGTAGGGACCATCGCATCTTGGAAGTGCCTACAGTCAGTGCTGGTTTCAAACGGTGACCTGCCCCCCATCCGGAATGTTCTTGCACATCCGAATAATCTGCAAGTGACGCACCGGTGATATCCACTTCAGTATCGCTTTTGGCGAGAGTGGCGAGCAGTTCTGCGGTGCGTGCAAGTGAAAGTCGGGCATCCATGACCGCTTGACCGGATGCAGCCTCGGCCAGAGCCGAAAGAATAGCAGCAGCCATCAAGTATCCAGTCGCGTGATCGAGTGCTTGCACAGGTAGCGGGGTTGGATCGCCGGCCCCAGCCCATTCCATTCCTGCGTGCGCGATCCCGGCGCTCATCTGGACCAGACTGTCAAAACCCCGGCGTGTCGCCCAAGGACCTTGCCAGCCATAGGCGTCCAATGTGACCTCGACCCTGTTGGGGGCAAGCTGATCACGCTTGGATTTAGCCAATCCAAGCGCGTCGAGGGCACCGGGGCGATACCCATGAACAAATACGTCAGCTTGTCTGAGAAGTTCCTGAAGTTGTCCAATTCCCGCGGGTGATTTCAGATTCAGATAGGCGCAATGCTTGCCCAGTGAGATGTCGGGAATGACGCCAGGCTCATCCCAGCCAGGAGGGTCGATCCTAAGGACTTCGGCCCCAAAACCTGCAAGTGTTCGTGTAGAAACCGGACCTGCCAGTATTCGTGTGAGGTCGAGCACGCGTAGCCCTGCAAGGGGGCGCTCGACGGTCGCCTGTGGCCGGTCGCGTAGCTTGATATTCCGTGGGCCTTGCCAGCCGATCAATGGTTCACGTGCGAGTACACGTCCCTGCGGATGGTCATGCCATTCTGCGCGACTGCGCATCGCGGCAGCAACCCCACCCTCGGCGACAATTGCGGATTCGAGTTCCGAAATGGCCCTGTCTCGGATCGCGCGTTCAACCGACGACCGATCAGGGTTGACCTCTAGTACCTTCAAAGCAGCAGTGCGGTGATGCGGCAGATTGGTGTGCAGTCTGATCCAACCATCTGAGGCCCGATAGTCTCCTGCGATCGCGTCCCAAAGGTTGGGCATGTCCCATCTGTCAGGTTTGAATGAGTAGCCATACCATAGAGAAGCCAACCGATGGTCCACGGAAACATCCGGCGGTTCTGGCGACAGGTTGAGCACAGTCACAAGGCGTGACATTTCCTGACCAACAGCAGCAAAACTGGCCGTTGCCAGTTCCGAGACTGCAAAAGCGCTGGGCAACGCGCCCGCCCCGTTGACCCGATATGTGTCAGTTGAAGGGAGGGCGGATAGCAGGCTCATTGCTGGTAGGGGTCAAGACTGTCGCGCAGTCCGTCGCCAAGGAAGTTGAAGGCCAACACGACTACGATGATTGGTAGCATCGGAATCGCCGTCCACGGGTAGATCTCGATCGAAGCAAGGTTCTGCGCGTCATTTAGCATGACCCCCCAGCTGACTGCCGGTGCGCGCAGGCCAAGACCAAGGAAGCTGAGCGCGGTTTCACCGAGGATCATCGCTGGTATCGATAGTGTGGCTGAGGCAATCAGGTGCGACATGAAGTTCGGAAGCAGGTGCTTGCGGATCACGCGACCCGAGCTTGCGCCCATCATCTCGGCGGCGCGAACATATTCCTCTTCCCGTAACGAAAGGAATTTGGCGCGTACGGATCGGGCAAGGCCGGGCCAGTCGAGTATGCCGAGAATGATCGAGATGATGAAGAAGACTGCAACAGGACTCCAATTCGAAGGCACGGCTGCAGACAAAGCCAGCCAAAGCGGGAGTTCCGGAAGGGAACGCAAAATTTCGATCACACGGTTTATGACCCAGTCGATGCGCCCACCAAAATACCCGGCCATTGATCCGAACAGGATGCCGAGGAAGAAAGACACTGAGATGCCGATCAGGCCTACAGTCAGCGACAATTGTGCGCCGTAAAGAATTCGACTGAAGACGTCACGTCCCAAGCGGTCCGAGCCCCATAGGAACAGCGTGGCGCCTTCAGGTGCACAAAACAGGTGGGTGTCGGATTTTATCAGGCCTGCCAGTTTGTACTCGGAGCCCTCACAGAAGAACCGGATCGGGCGCGGGTCCTCTGTGTCGGGTACGAACTTCCATTGGAAGGTTTCAAGGTCCGCTTCTGCAACAATGGGATAGACATAAGGACCTATGAATTTGCCCTCGTGGAACCAGTTGACAGACTGGGGTGGGGCATAGAGGTGCTCACCGTTTCTGTCGTTCGGTCCATAGGGGGCGATGAATCCCGCGAAGGGTAGCATCAGATAGCACAACAGCAGGAATATACCTGAAATCAGACCCAGCTTGTGTGTTCTGAACTTGCGCCAGACCAAGACCCAATTCGGGGCATCGAGATCTGCACGCTCAAGTTGCTGGAGCGAGGCTTGCGGATCAAACGGGGCTTCGTCGACATAGCGACCATCGGGGCGTTCACTCATGCTTCTCGCCCCTCATACCGAATGCGCGGGTCAAGCATGACCAGCAGGATGTCCGAGATCATGGTACCAATCAGCGTCAGCAAGGCCACGAACATCAGAATGAAAGCAGACAGGAACTGATCCTGTGTTTTAAGCGCGGTCAGCAATGTTGGCCCGATGGTTTGCAGGCCCAGAACAACCGAGACCAGAACCGAACCTGAAACCATCGAAGGCAGTAGGTTGCCAATATCGGCAACAAAGGGGTTGAAGGCCACTCGCAGCGGGTATTTCGTCAACATCCGCGACGGGGCCATCCCCTTGGCGATAGCGGTTTCAACATAAGGCTTGCCCAGCTCATCCAGCATGTTGGCACGCAGGCGCTGCATCATAGCCGAAGCGCCCGAGGTGCCGATGACGAAGGTCGGAACGATCAGGTGAACGAGGATGGATTTCAACTTGTCCCAGCTCATCGGTTGACCCTCAAAGGAAGGGTCCATCAGGCCGCCAATTGGCAGGTTAAAGTAGCGATGGCCGTAATAGAACAGGATCAGTGCCAGCAGGAAGTTTGGAGTCGCAAGGCCCAGATACCCAACAAAAGCAGAGGTATAATCGATCCATGTTCTTGACTTGGCCGCCGCAAGAACACCCAGCGGCAGGGCCACAGCATAGACGAATAGAATGGCAGCCAGATTAACCACGACAGTCAACCAGAGCGTATCACCCACGATCTCGCGCACGGGGCGGTCAAATTCGAATGACCAGCCATAATTGCCCTGCAAGAGACCCTCAAACCCGTGCGGGCCGGGCCAGAAGCCTATCCAGATCAGATATTGTTCCGGCAACGAACGATCCAGAGAATACTCTTTGCGCAGAAACTCGGCCTTAGCCACGCCCGCAGACTGGCCGGAGGCCTGCAACTCAGCGATCTGGTTGCTGAGGTAGTCGCCTGGGGGAAGGTTGATGATCACGAAGATCAGTACCGACACCACCAACAGCGTCAGCAGCATCGTGAAAAAGCGATACACCGCATAGCGCAGCATGACCATTTAGCTGCTCCTGATCAGTCGGCGAAGAAAAACTCGTCGGGACGATGAATGCCGAAATGCGCACCGGGCTCCCAGGCCCACATGGCCTGTTCGGGCACGTTCTTCAGCCGGTTTGACACAACGATGGGCTGCGGTGCGCCGTTAAGAATACCAATGGCAAACAGCTGATCCGCGTGAATTTTCAGCATTTCAGTCCAGACTGCCGCGCGCTCTTCATCAGTTGTGGCGATTTCCCAGTCATGCGCGAGTTTCATGAGAAGTTCGGCTTCGGGCATGTCTGGTGGCTCGCCTGATCCTCCAGCTGTCTGGTAATGCTGCCCCCACTTGGGCCAGGCCAGAAAGACCTGATCAGTAGGTGCGAGATAGGCAGGTGAGGTGTGCAATTGCGGGATGCCGTCATCCCAGCCAAACCAGACTGAGGCCATCGTGTTGCCCGAGAAGACCCGATTGCGCAGAATGTCCCGATCCAAGGGGCGCATCACAAGTTCGACACCGATCTCGCGCCAGGTATCCGTAACGATTTGGAGGGCATTTTCTACTTCCTGCCTCTCGCCTGCAGTTTCGATAATCAACTCCATCGGACGTCCGTCAGGCAGTAGGCGAATGCCGTCTTTATCCCGCTCGGTCAATCCAGCCTCATCCAACAGCGCATTCGCCATATCGACGTCGTAGTCTGCCCAAGCCTTTGCATTTGCTTCGTCATAGAATGGCGACGCAGGCAAAACCGACATCGCGCCGGGATGGGCCAGCTTAAAATAGAGCGCTTGATTGATTGTTTTGCGGTCTATCGCGAGGGAAAGGGCCCGGCGGACGCGCACATCACGCAATACGTTGCGCCAGGCTTCGTCTTCGAAGTTCAGGTTGGGATAGATGGCGATTTGGGAGGCGACCCCGGTCTTCCATAAGAGCGTTTTGTAGTCTCCTTGCGCTTCACCTTTTTTCAGGATCGACGCGTCGCGGAATGCCAGCCCACGCCCTTGCAGGTCACTTTCACCCGCGTTGGTCTTGGCCGCGACAAGACCTGGGGCAACAATCTCCATCTCGACCACATCGATATAAGGGAGCTGCACCCCATTTGAATCGACCCTGTGATAGTAGGGGTTGCGGACGAAGCTGTGCCGGATTTTCTTGCCCGAGCTTGCATTGAGCCAGGGCTGCAATGTGGGCAATTCGTGATTGTCATATTTGTACAGGTTATCCAACTTGTTATGCAGCGCCGCCCAGCTTTTGACCCGCGCGTCTTCGACCTGAAAAGCCAGTTCTTCAGGATCGGCAAACTTCTCGTGGTATTTTTTGAGAAATTCTGATGGGCGGTAGATAAACGGTGGGCGTGCCTGTGCAAGAGATTGCAGAAAATCCGGGTTCGGATTTGCCCACTCGAACACGACGGTCGTTTCATCAGGGAAAGTGACAGTGGGAGCCTTACCTTCAACCAGCAAAAAATCAGGTGGGCCTGATGGGCTGAGCAACTCGTTATTGGCGACGTCTTCCCACCAATATCGGAAATCCTCAGACGTAAACGGAGTGCCGTCCGACCATTTGTGGCCAGGGCGTAAATTCAAGGTAAACTTGCGATTGTCTTCGTTTTCGAAAGAGGCCAGCAGATCAGGCACGATGTTGTATTCATGGTCAAAGCCGACAAGCCGCGCATAGCCATATACCACCATCTGGCGAATGTCCTTGGACCGGGTAACCATGGTTCGCAACGTTCCGCCGGGCGTTCCGAAATCGCGCCCCTTTGCGGTCAGATCAACGATTAGCGGGTCTTGCGGAATGCGGTCGGCGACAGGTGGCAGCTTTCCACCTTCAACTTCGGCTTCCCAGTAGGGGATTTCCTGAAGATTGGCCGGGATTTCTGCCGTGGCGGGCAGACCTGCTGCAACGACCAGCGCGGTCGCCAGAAACAATCGATGAGTGGTCTTAAACATGGCAACGTACCTTATGGCCGGGCTCCAACTCTACCAGCGAGGGTATCATGGTGTCGGAAAATCGAAAGGCGTCATCCCAACTGTCGGGCGAACCCGCGCCCAAAGCAACCAGTTTCAGGTCTATCGGACGATTGATATCCGGTTCGGGCTGGGCGGCGATCAATGCCTTTGTGTAAGGATGACGTGGATTATAGAAGAGAGTTTCAGGTGGGGCTTGTTCAACCACCAGCCCCCGACGCATTACGGCAACTTCATCAGCGATGCGCGCGACAACGGCGAGATCATGCGAGATGAACAGGTAAGACAGGTTCAGACTGTCTTGCAGGTTTTCAAGCAGGGTCAAAATTTGTTCCTGCACGGATACATCTAAGGCCGAAGTAGGCTCGTCACAAACGATCAAAGCCGGGTCCAACATCATCGCGCGGGCGATAGACAGACGTTGCCGCTGCCCGCCTGAAAACGCGTGCGGATAACGTTTGAGCATGTCCGCGTTCAGTCCGACCCTCTGTAACATTTCGGCTGCTTTATCGCGTTGTTCTGCTACTGTTCCGAGGTGGTGAATTTCCAACGGTTCGGTCATAGCATCCTGAATGCGCATTCGGGGGCTTAGTGAACTGTAGGGGTCCTGAAACACCATCTGCGCCTTGCGCTGGAAGGCAGTACGCTCAGCACGCGTCATGTTGTGAACTGTGAGCGGCTCGGCTTCCTTGTTTGTCCGGAACAGCACCTCTCCGCCAGGGTCCGGCAGTTCGGCACCCAGAGCGATACGCGCTGCGGTGGTTTTGCCCGATCCGCTTTCGCCTACGATCGCAAGTGTTTTGCCGCGCGCCAGCTTCATATCGACGCCGCGGCAAGCGTGGATCAGCTTGTCGGCTCTCCAGCCTTTGCTGGACCGCATTGTGTAGGTCTTCGAAACCCCGGTCATCTGCAATATCAGGTCTTCATCGGGCATCGGCATGCCCACCGCATCCTGGTCAGGTATTTCTGGCGCTGCATCGAACAGTTGCTGGGTGTAGGGATGGGCCGGGTCGTTCAGGATCAGGGCGGCTGGACCGGCCTCCATCACACGACCTTTGTGCATGACAACAACCTGCTCGGCCATGTTGGCGACGACACCCAAATCATGCGTGACCAGAATTAGCGCCATACCGGTTTCACGCTGCAGTTCTTTGATGAGCCCAAGAACCTGCGCCTGAGTTGTTACATCCAGCGCAGTGGTTGGTTCGTCCGCGATGAGCAATTCAGGTTTGGAAACCATCGCCATCGCGATCATGGCCCGCTGTCGCATGCCGCCGGACAATTCAAACGGATAGCTGTCATAGGCGCGGGCCGGGTCGGGAAAGCCCACCCGTTCAAATTGCGTCAGTACTTCTTTGCGTGCCTCAGATTCAGATGCGCCGCGGTGCAGCCAAAGAACTTCGCTGACCTGGTTTCCAATTTTGTGAAGCGGAGAGAGCGAGCGCATCGGCTCCTGAAAGATCATCGACACCCGATTGCCTCGAATGTCACGCATTTGACGTTCGCTGAGTTGAGTTAACTCCGCTGTGCCTCTGGAATCGTTCAGGGTAATCGTACCGCTGCGGATTTGAGCGGTGCGGGGCAGAATGCGTAGAGCAGCGCGACACGAAATCGTCTTGCCCGATCCAGATTCACCAACCAATGCAAGCGTCTGTCCAGGCTCGACATCAAAGCTGACATCTCGAACCACGGAAGGACCCTTGCCGAAGCCGATGCTGAGGTTCCGAACGGACAACAACGCACTCATGCGGGTTTTCCACCCGTCTGGCCGCTAGGTAACATCGGCTTTGTGAACTCCCTGTCTTTTTTTTCGTAGTTTCGCGCGGTTCGGGCGGGGTAGTCAAACACCTTCTGCACCTGAAACGTCGCGGAATCGTGAATTCTTGGCAGTGCGCCTACACATTCCCTTGAGAATTTGTCACTACCTGGTCGAAAGGCACACGTAATGTGCCGTGTCTACAAATAGGGGTAATCGTTGTGCCAGAAGCTCAAAGTCGTCTAGATTTGTTTATTGATCGCATGGTCTCGCAGCGTGCTTGTTTGGATTATGCAATCGCGCAGACCACTGGGCATGAAGGCCCGGTATTTGAGCTTGGGCTGGGAAATGGGCGCACTTATCATCACATGGTTCAGCATATAAAGGACCGCCCAGTTTATGTTTTTGAACGTGCGGTCGCCTCGCACCCCGATTCAACACCGCCCGATGATCGCGTAATTTTGGGTGACGTGCGTGAAACGCTGCCCGCATCGGTCGCGCAGTTTGGCGCGTCGGCCAGTCTGATCCACGCCGATCTAGGGGGACATAACCGGCAAAAGAACGATACATTTGCCCGTCTCGTCTCACCTTTGATCGAGCCGCTGTTGGCGCGTGGTGGGTTGATGGTCTCGAGTGATCGCATGTATTTCGAGGATTTGACCGAGCTGCCGCTGCCGAGTGGTGCGGTTGAGGGTCGCTGCTTCATCTATCAACGCTGATCTGCCGTAGGGTCACTTTGTGATCGGACTCGCGCTGTTGCACTGGGGCGGTCTAACGTTTGGGGTGTGAAGCCTCAGAGGGGATCGTCAAATGCTGTTCTATGATTGCTCGACCGCGCCCAGCCCACGCCGAGCCCGGATGTTCATTGCAGAAAAAGGGTTGGAGATTGAGACGCGCGAAATCTCGATCGTAAATGGCGAGCAACTGAGTGATGCTTTTCGGGCGGTGAACCCCGGCGCGACGATCCCGGTGCTGATCACGGATGAAGGTACCGTGCTCACCGAAAATCTCGGCATTGCGGCCTATCTCGAAGCGCGTTTTCCTGAGCCTGCGTTGATGGGCCGAACAGCGGATGAAAAGGGCAAAGTTTTGATGTGGAGCGCCATTGCCGAGCAGCAATGCGGTGCGCCGATTGCCGAGACGTTGCGCAATACCCATCCCTCGTTCAAAGACCGCGCCATTACAGGCCCCACGAACCATGCGCAGATTCCCGAAATGGCGCAGCGCGGAATTGCACGGGTGGGTGCTTTTTTTGATTTATTAGAAGTTCGTCTGCGCGAAAATGATTTCGTATCAGGGGGCTCATTCACGCTCGCCGACATCACCGCATTTGTATTTGTCGATTTTGCACGTGTCATCAAGATGCGCATTCCTGACGACAACACAGCCACACAAGCTTGGTTTGATTCCATTCGCGCGCGACCAAGTGCCCGGATTTAACGCGCGTTTTTATAGAAGGCACAGAACTGTACAGAAATGTCTAGACAGAAGTGAACAGTGCGTCTAGCGTCCCTTGCGAGTCATCCAGGGAGGTTGGGATGAAATCGCAGTATCGCGTAGTGGTAATTGGCGGCGGCGTTGTGGGCGCTTCGGTTCTGTATCACCTTGCCAAGTTCGGCTGGTCGGATGTGGTGATGTTGGAGCGTCGGCGCCTGGCCTCGGGCTCGTCCTGGCATGCGGCGGGTGGCATCCATGCGTTGAACGCCGATCCCAACATGGCATCGCTTCAGGCCTACACGATTGATCTGCTAAGCGAGATCGAAAAGGAATCGGGTCAGAACATCGGCCTGCATATGACCGGCGGCCTGACGTTGGCCGGAACGCCTGAACGGTGGGAGTGGTTGCAGGCCAACTACCGCATCTTTCAATCTATCGGCATTGATGATTGCGAATTGTTATCCGCGGAAGAGGCACAGAAACGCTGCCCGATCATGTCAACCGACGGCGTGCTAGGCGCAATGTGGGCGGACCGCGAAGGCTATATCGACACCACTGGAACAGTTCAGGCCTATGCCACGGCGGCTAAAAAGCGCGGAGCCGAGTACTATGAGGAAACCAAGGTCGAACGCCTGACGCAGACCGCGGATGGTTGGGAAGTTGTGACCGACAAGGGCACCATCACGTGTGAGCATGTCGTCAATGCCGCAGGTCTTTGGGCCAAGCAGGTGGGCCGTATGGCAGGGGTGGAACTGCCGGTGTCGCCACTCAAACACCACTATCTGATCACTGATACAGTGCCTGAGGTCGCCGAGGCTGATTTTGAGATGCCGATGACTGTCGACCTCGAAGGTTTTACCTATATGCGGCAGGACCAGAAGGGTGTTCTGGTTGGCATCTACGAAGTCGATCATGAACACTGGGCCATGGACGGTGCGCCTTGGAATTACGGCGAAGAGCTGTTTCAGGAACAGCTTGACCGGATCGAGAACGAATTGACGCTGGGCTTTGAACGCTATCCGTCGATCCAGAATGTCGGCATCAAGACATGGGTGAATGGCGCGTTTACCTTCTCGCCTGATGGCAACCCGTTGGTCGGTCCGGTCCCGGGCAAGCGCGGTTATTGGTCAGCCTGTGCGGTGATGGCCGGGTTCCTGCAGGGTGGTGGCGTCGGCAAGACGCTGGCCGAGTGGATGATCCATGGCGAGCCCGAAGCCGACGCTTGGCCGATGGACGTGGCACGTTATGGCGATTTCGCTCAGAACAAACGTTATATCCGCGAGACAACGGGACAGTTCTATTCGCGCCGGTTCGTGATGACCTACCCGAACGAGCAGCTGCCCGCAGGCCGCCCGCTGAAAATGGCTCCGGCCCATGACGCGATGACCGAGGCAGGCTGTAAATGGGGAGTTAGCTGGGACCTTGAAGTGCCGCTTTATTTCGCGCCGAACGGGTTCGAGGAGACGCCGACGCTCAAGCGGTCCAACGCGCATGACATCGTGGCTGAGGAATGCAAGGCCATCCGCGAAGGTGTGGGCCTGCTTGATATCTCGGGTTTCTCGCGGTTTGAGGTCTCAGGTCCGAATGCCGAGGCGTGGCTCGACAAAGTCATGGCCTCAAAACTCCCCGCGCCGGGTCGGGCTAAACTGGCTCCAATGCTGGGCGAGAACGGACGGCTCAAGGGTGATCTGACTGTGCTCAACTGGGGCGATGGCACCTGGTGGATCATGGGCAGCTACTATCTGCGTGCCTGGCATATGCGTTGGTTCGATGATCACATGATGGATGGCGTCACGGTCCGCGATCTGGGTGAAGAATACTGTGGATTAGCCGTGGTTGGGCCGAGGTCAGAGACCGTGGTCGAGAAACTGGCAGAACAGGACATCTCGGGCTTGAAATTCATGGGCTGTGGCGACTTCGATATTGGACTGGTTCGCGCCCGCGTTGCCCGGATGTCAGTGACGGGCGAGAAGGGGTACGAGATCAACTGCCGCTATGGCGACCATATCAAGCTACGCCGTATGCTGTTGGAGGCCGGGGCCGATGAGGAAATCCGCGAATGCGGTTTCAACGCGATGCTGTCGACGCGGCTTGAGAAGAGCTTTGGTATCTGGTCTGCAGAATTCACCCAGCTCTATACACCCGGCATGACCGGGATGGATCGCTGGATCGACTGGGACAAGGATTTTGTCGGCAAAGATGCGGCGCTAGCCGAGCGCGATGGCAACGGACCAGCGCAGGTACAGGTGACGCTTGAAGTCGACGCGTTGGACGCGGATGCCAGCGGGTATGAACCCATTTGGGCAGGCGGCGAACGTGTGGGTTTTGTGACGTCAGGAGGCTTTGGACACCACACCGGCAAGTCCCTGGCGATGGCTCTGGTAGATCGCGACAAGGCTAACCCAGGGACAGAGCTGTCGGTGCATGTGGTTGGCGTTGAACGCCCAGCCCGCGTGGTTGAGCCGTCGCCGTACGACCCGCAGGGCAAAGCGATGCGAGGTTGATCATGGAAGCAGAGGCCGGAAGACGCCGTCGCCGAGGGCGTGGGGCAGAGGCGGTCCCGCAACCCAGTCGTGACGTGAACTATCGTCAGCTGCGCAATCCGTTTCCGCAGATGGAAGTATTTCCGGCGGATCAGATTGCTGACATGCACGAGACGGCCTTGCGCACGCTGGAAGAATTGGGTGTGAAGGTCCTGCTGCCCGAGGCGCGCCGGATTTATGCGCAGGGCGGTGCGCGTGTGAATGAAGATAATGAGATGGTCTTCATCGGGCGCGACATGGTCGAGGTTGCGGTGGCGTCGGCCCCGAAATCCATTGCCTGCCGCGCCGGGGCGCGGCGCAGGGATTTCACGCTGGAGCTCGGTTCTTTGGTGTTCCAACCCGGGGCTGGTGCTCCGAATGCGACTGACCTGGAGCGCGGGCGCAGGCCTGCGAACGGGCAAGACTATCTGGAGTTCCTCAAGCTCACGCATCATTTTGATGTCTTCCAGATGATCTCGCCTCAGGTCGAACCGCAGGACGTACCGACCAACGTCAGGCACTATTTCACCACCCAAGCGCAAATGGAATTGACGGACAAATTCCCCTTCTTCTTCTCGCGCGGAACGCCTCAGGTGATGGACTGTTTTGAGATGCTGTCCATGGCGCGCGGGCTTAGCGATGATGAGTTCCGGGGTAATCCGCATTGTTACACGATTATCAACACCAATAGCCCGCGGACGCTGGATATTCCGATGGCGCAGGGGCTGATCGATTTTGCGCGCCACGGGCAGATGTCGATCATCACTCCATTTACCCTGATGGGCGCGATGGCGCCAATCACTGTTGCGGGGGCCATCACCCTGTCGCATGCCGAGGTGCTCGCGGCTTTGACCCTGACGCAGCTGACAAACCCCCGCGCGCCAGTGTGCTATGGGACCTTCACCAGCAACGTTGATATGAAATCCGGTGCGCCCGCGTTTGGAACACCATCGCATTTTCAGGCTTCACTGGCCGCGGGGCAACTCGCACGATACTTAGGCCTGCCTTGGCGATCGGCGGCAGGGTCGGCTTCGAACCTCAATGACGTACAGGCAGCCAACGAGAACCAGTTCGGTCTCTGGGGATGTCTGATGGCCGGAGCGACAGTGATCATTCACTCAGCCGGTTGGCTTGAAGGTGGCCTGACGGTGTCCTTCGAAAAGATGATCTGTGATGCAGAAGTCCTGAACATGGTGGCCGAACTTTGCGCCGGAGCGCAGGCAGGGAATTCAGAGATAGGTTTCGATTCCGCGCTGTGCGAAGTTGAACCCAGCGGGCATTTCTTCGCGACCAGCCAGACGATGGAACGCTACAACACTGCATTTTACGAGCCACATATTCATGACTACGCCAATTTCGGGACTTGGACCGAGCGTGGTTCGGTCGACGCAAATCACCGGGCGACAGGCGTTTGGAAAGAAATTCTAGCGAATTTCGAAGCCCCAGCCCAGGATGTGAGCCGCCTTGGCGCGTTGCATGATTTCGTCGCACGTCGCACGGAAGCAGGCGGTGCACCGCCGGAGAGTTGAATGAGCACAAAACCAATCCTCCACCGGGACGATCCGGAAGCTGAACCCTTGACCGGCAATATCAAGGTCACACGTGATGACTGGTTGAACGTCGCCATGGACGTCTTGATCTCGGATGGGGTCGAGCAGGTGAAGGTCATGAACCTGGCGGAACGTATGGCGGTCTCGCGCTCCTCGTTCTACTGGTACTTCAAGTCTAGGCAGGAGTTGTTGGATGCGTTGCTGGCGCGATGGCAGGCAACCAACACGGCAGCATTGATAGCACAATCCGAACTGCCTGCAGAGACGATAACGGCGGCTGTTTGCAATGTTCAGCGTTGTGTCGTGAACTCAGAGCTTTTTGATACGGCGCTTGATTTTGCCGTTCGAGATTGGGCGCGACGATCGGGAAAGGTGCGACGCATGTTGGATCAATCCGACGCGAGACGTCTGGCAGCGCTGCGCACGATGTTCATCCGTTTCAACTATGATGAGATCGAAGCCGAGACTCGTGCACGCGTACTGTACTATATGCAGATCGGATATGATCTAGCACAGTTGAATGAGCCGATGGCGACCAGGCTATCGATGGTGGCACACTATCTTTACGTCTTCACTGGGGTTGAGCCGCGACCCGAAGAAGTATCCGAATTCAGCGACTATGCGAAACGCCTTTGGGAGAGGACAGGACATGAGCCAACCTGATGCAATCATTATCGGAACCGGCGTAATTGGGGCCGCCATCGCCTTCGAGATGGCAAAGGCGGGTTGGAAGACTCTGTCACTGGACCGCAATACGCAAGTTGGGCATGGATCGACCGCCGGTTCATGCGCCATCGTCCGGATGCATTATTCGACTTTTGATGGCACGGCCTTCGCCTGGGAGGGATACCATTATTGGCGTGATTGGGCAGATTATCTGGGATTGTCCGATGATGCCAATCTGGCACAGTTCCGTGAAACCGGCTGTATGGTCATGAAGACGGAGGCCAATGGATTTCTTGAAAACCATAAGAAGTATAGTACCGAACTGGATTGTCCTTTTGAAGAATGGACACCGGAGAAGATCACTGAACGTATGCCGATTTACACGTTAGACAGCTTCGCTCCGGCGCGGCGCATGGATGATCCAGAGTTTGGGCAATCGAACGGGGCACATGTTCAAGGCGCGGTTTTCTGGCCGAACGCGGGATATGTGACAGATCCGGCGTTGTCGGCCCAAAACCTGATGGATGCGGCAAAGTTGCATGGTGCCGACGTTCGCACCGGTGCTGAGGTGCGTGAAATACTGACCAGCGAGGGCCGCGTTGCGGGCGTCAAACTTGCCTCGGGTGAAGAGATCCATGCCAAAGTGGTTGTAAACGTCGCTGGGCCCGGGTCGGCAATTGTTAACGAAATGGCTGGGGTTCTGGGTGACATGACCATCCAGACTCGCCCGCTGCGGCAGGAAGTCGTGCATGTCCCGGCACCCGAAGGGTTTGATTTTGAGACACAAGGAACAATTGTCTCAGATAGCGACATCGCCCTTTATTGCCGCCCTGAGCATGGCAACCACATTCTGATCGGCTCGGAAGATCCGGCGTGCGATCCGCATCAGTGGTGCGAAGATGACGTGAATTATAACCACGAATTTACAGACCAGTGGACAACGCAAGCCATGCGATACGCGCAGCGCGTTCCCAGCCTGGGGATACCTTCACGCACCCGGGGCGTCGTGGATTTGTACGATGCATCGACAGATTGGATTCCGATCTATGATAAATCCAGCCTTCCGGGTTTCTATATGGCCTGCGGCACCAGCGGGAACCAATACAAAAATGCTCCGATCGCGGGCAAGATGATGACCGCTTTGATCGGCTATGTCGAAGGCGGCGCAGATCATGATGCCAATCCGTTGCGGTTCGAGTTGCCCTATTTAGGCCGGACAATCGACACCGGATTTTATTCCCGCAAACGGCCCATCAATACCGAAAGCAGCTTTTCGGTTCTCGGTTAAGACACCTCTGCGCGCGCTGTTTCGAAGCTCTCTTCGCGTACCGGTCCGAACCCTCGTATCTGGTCCGCCGCCGAGAACGCGCGCAACCACTCTGCTTCTGATCGTGCTGTCGGATTGGTCTGATACATGTCCAGAAGCCCTTCAAACCAATTCAGGATATTACGGTGCAGCCGCGCTTCGGCGTGATATCCGAACGGGTTCAGAGGTGATCCGCGCAATCTGCGCAGCCTCGAAAGCCCACGCAGAACCGGGCGCATCCATACGCCCACCGCAAACTTGACCGGTCGCCCGCGCTCATCCTTGCGCCAACTCAGCAGTGGCGGGGCAAAATGGTATTTGGTTTTGTAATCTCCTTCGAACTGCTGTGAGAGTTCCGCGGAAAAGTCCGGGGATGTCTGCAGTCGGGCGACCTCAAATTCGTCCTTATAGGCCATGAAACGGAACAGATTTCGGGCAATCGTCTCAGCAAGTCCGTCCGGGATGTCTGAGTTTGACGATCGGATTGCCTTAATCCGCTGTGCGTATTGGTTGGCATATTCGGCGTCCTGATAGTTAGTCAAATATGCAATCCGGCGCGCGATCATTTGGTCCAGTGTTTCTTCTGCCTGGATCGGCTGCGTCAATCCCTGAACCCGATCGGGGTCGACGACTAAGCATCGCCCAAGAGCAAAAGCCAACCGGTTCTTCTCAACCGCAACTCCGTTGAGGAGGATGGCCTGAGACAGAGCGGTATGTGACACAGGCACCAGCGCCTTTTGCCAAGCATAGCCCAACATAATGACATTGGCGAAGACCGTATCGCCTAAAAGCGCCTCGGCCATCGCGTTTGCGTCAAGGCTGGTTAAATTTTCCGCACCCACTACGTCTGCAATCGCCTGCTCCCGCGCGTTAACCCGTAGTTGGGCATCACGATGCAGCACAAGATCTCCGGTAGGCATCTCGGCTCGGTTCAGAACGACGCGCGTCCCCGGCGCATAGTGAGCCGATGCTTTGGGGGCCGAGCTTACGACCACATCGCATCCGATCACCGCATCCGCAGCGCCCTTATCAATGCGCACCTGGTTGAGCGTATCAGGTTCTTTACCGAGGCGGATATAGCTCAGTACGGTTCCGAATTTTTGTGCAAATCCGGTGAAATCCAGAACCGAAGCACCCTTACCTTCTAGATGCGCCGCCATGGTGATCAAGGCCCCGACTGTAACCACTCCGGTGCCTCCGACGCCTGTCACCAGCAGATCAAAGGGGGACTCCAAAGATGCGGCTGAGGGCAGGGGCAGTTCCGCCTCAAGCGCATCAAGATCCATATTAACGCTCTGCTTGCGCCGAGTTGCGCCCTCAATGGTGACGAAACTGGGGCAGAACCCGTTCAGGCACGAGAAATCCTTGTTGCAGGAGCTCAGATTAATCTTGCGCTTGCGGCCCAGCGGCGTTTCACGCGGCTCAACGCTTAGGCAGTTCGACGCGACGGAGCAATCGCCACAGCCTTCGCAGACGAGATCATTGATCCAAACAAATTTCTGTGGGTCTTCCATCGTGCCGCGCTTGCGGCGGCGTCGCTTTTCGGTCGCGCAAGTCTGTTCGTAGATCAGAACGGTGACACCGGGTATGTCGCGCAGCTCGCGTTGCAGGCTGTCCATTTCTGCCCGGTCATGAAATGTAGTTCCCGCAGGGAATTCGGCACGGCCGAACTTGGTGATGTCATCCGAGACCAGTGCGATCCGCTCGACCCCCTCGGCGCGGCAGGTTTGCGCGATGCCTGCCACGCTGACTGGCCCGTCCACCGGCTGCCCTCCGGTCATTGCGACCGCATCATTGTAGAGGATTTTATAGGTGATGTTCGTTCCTGCCGCGACCGCCTGACGGATCGCGAGGGATCCCGAATGGTACCATGTTCCTTCGCCCAGATTCTGAAAGATATGCTTGTCGCCATTGAATTGTGAGGCCACCACGTGAGGCACGCCTTCTCCGCCCATCTGTGCGTAGCCGACGGTTTCGCGATCCATCCACGAGGCCATGACATGGCAGCCGATCCCGCTAGCAGCGGTGGACCCGTCGGGAACTTTGGTCGAAGTGTTATGAGGACATCCCGAGCAGAAGTAAGGCGTCCGCGTCGCGCCCGAGACTTTGATTTCGGGCGGAGGAGTCTCGGTTAAAGCCTGTGCCTTGGCGGGCAGGTTTTCTTCTGGAAAGAACGTGTCAAGGCGGGCGGCCACTATGGGGGCCAGCATCAATGGGCTAAGTTCCCCGGTCCACGGGATCAGCGGCTCGCCGTGACTGTCATACTTCCCCACCATCTTATGGGGTTTATCGCCGGGCCAGTCATAGAAGTACTCTTTAAACTGACTTTCGATGATGCCGCGTTTTTCTTCGACAACCAGAACCTCGGCCTTGCCTTTCACAAAGCGCAACGCGTTGCGGCGGGCCAGCGGCCAGACCATGCCGACCTTGTAGATGTCGATCCCCAAGCGGCGGCAAGCGGCTTCATCAAGGCCGAGTAGACGCAGCGCCTCCATCAAATCAAGGTGACCTTTGCCGGTGGTCACAAATCCGAACTTGGCGTTGTCGATGTCATAGATGCGCCGGTCGATGGGGTTTTCTTCGGCAAATGCCCGGACGGCACGCAGCTTGTGTTGTATGCGGGTCTCGATTTCAGGCGAGGGCAGGTCGGCTGTCCGCACATGCAAGCCGCGTTCTGGAAGATCGATCCGGGGTAGGGTGAAACTGCGGTCCGGGCGCAGATCGACCGAACGCGCGCTTTCGACTGTTTCCGAGATCGCCTTGAACCCGACCCACGTGCCTGAAAAGCGGGAAAGAGCGAATCCGTATTCGCCGAATTCCAGATATTCCTCGACCGAGGCCGGGTTCAATGTGGGCATAAACCACGCCATGAAGGCCACGTCCGATTGGTGCGGCATCGACGAACTGACGCAACCGTGGTCGTCGCCCGCCACCACAAGCACGCCGCCTTTCGGGGCGGAACCATAAGCATTGCCATGTTTTAGCGCATCGCCTGAGCGGTCGACGCCAGGGCCTTTGCCGTACCACATCGAAAAGATGCCCTCGACTTCGCAATGTGGGTCCAACGTGGCCTGCTGAGCACCCAGTACGGCTGTTGCGCCCAGGTCCTCGTTCACAGCGGGCATGAAGGTGATTCTGTCAGCTATTAATCGCTCTTTGGCGCGCCACAGCTCTAGGTCCAACCCGCCCAGTGGCGATCCGCGATAGCCAGAGACAAAACCTGATGTATTCAAACCTGCCTGCCGATCGCGCCGCGCCTGATCCATCATGATCCGCGCGAGGGCCTGAGTGCCCGTCAAAAAGACCCGGCCTTGAGTTAGGGAATAGCGATCGTCGAGTTGATAGGTGCGAATATTTCGGTCGAGGTGGCTCATTGCATCGGGTCCATGGGATTATGCCTTTGGTTGAGGAAATTTTAACCCAGTTCGAATGGTTAACCGTTCCATTTTGTGTGCCGAGATACGATATTTTGGAAAAAAAACTCACAATGGATCAAAATACAGATTAGAACATCCAATATGATTACTCTAGATGACCGAGACCGCCGAATTCTGACGCTGCTGCAGAATGACAGTCGAATTTCGAATGCAGATTTAGCCGACACAGTGGGGATGTCGGCCTCGGCGCTTTGGCGCAGAGTGCGCGCTCTTGAAGACGCAGGGATAATCGAACGCTATGGTGCCTTGGTGAATCCACCGGCGATGGGATTGACGTTCGAAGCAATCGTACATGTGCATCTGACGCGACACGATCCGGACAAAATCGTCGACTTCATCCGAGCGGTGGAACTAAGCCCCGAAATCCAGGAATGCTATGCAACTACGGGGCAGGCGGACTACCACTTGCGTGTCCTTTGCCGAGATCTGGCGGCTTACAATACGTTTCTGGAGGACTTCCTGTTTCGACTGCCAGCCGTTGCCAGTGCGCAGACCAATGTGGTGTTGCGTACAATCAAAAGAAATCAACCGATCGTGCCTTAAGCTTCAGGCTGCGAAGACCACCCAAGCCCAGGCCATCCCGATATAGGTCAGGTTATGAAGCAATTGATCCAGACCAGCAGCGCGCCAGAAAGCTGCCTGATTGGGTTGTAGCTGTTTGCGATCTGAGTAATTGGCTTTTGCGAAATCTATGTGGAAATGCACGATCCATTCCAATGCAGCAATGATCAGAATAAATTCTATCGGCGCACGAAAGAGCGTAAAGATAATAACCGATCCCACAACATGCACAGCTGCATGTTGCGCGCGTCCCATGTGGAAATACGTGCCACGCCCGGAAAGCATTTTGGGCGTCTGTAAATAATAATCGGCGAACATGTGCTTGATCTGAAGCAGGCAGAGCAACAGAAACACAGCGCCAAAGTTGGCAGGCAAATGAATCCTCCCGATATCGTCCTGAATCAGAAGATTAGGGGGTAATGGCCTGCCGCGCAAATGAACTTGTTCACACAACGCGAAATAAGCGCAAATCGGATTTTTATTTGCGTCTGAGGATACGATTGCGGTAAATTCGTGCCGTTGTATTCACACCAAAATCAGTGATTTGAGCGGTGGGTCATTAGTAGGGGCGGGTTCAATCGAGCGAACGATCTTTCGGTTCATCTGGAAATACTCGAAACGCGATCAGCTGATTCTACTGGCCGTGACCGCGACGCTATTTCCATTACTCTATCTCACCTTGGAGCTCCCCAAACGCATCATCAATGATGCAATCGGCGCGACCAGTCAGATTGTCGACGTTTGGGGATATAGCCTGACACAAACCGCATTCCTGACGATTCTCTGCTTTGCCTTTTTGGCTGCGGTGCTGGCGCATGGTCTGATGAAAATGCGCATCAACACCATGAAGGGTGTTTTGAGCGAACGGATGCTGCGTCGATTTCGGTATCAGTTGATCAATCGCGCGCTTAGATTTCCGCAGCCCTATTTTGAGCGTGTGAGTCAGGGCGAAATGGTGTCGATGGTCACCGCTGAAAGCGAGCCCATGGGAGGCTTGATGGGGGATGCGATCAGTCAGCCTGTGCTGCAGGCGGGTCAGATGATCACGATTCTGTCCTTTCTGTTTCTGCAAAGCGTCTGGTTCGGTCTGGCTGCCGTCGCCTTGATTCCATTACAGGCCTGGTTGATCCCCAAACTGCAGCGCCAAATCAATTTGCTGAACAAGAAGCGCATTCAGGAGGTCCGCGTACTGGCCGCCCAGATCGGTGAGAATGCCGCCGGTGCATCGACTTTGCGTGCCAATGGGGGCTGGCGGTATCGTCGTGCGATGATCTCGGATCAGCTGGGGCGGTTGTTCGCCATCCGCTTTGAGATCTATCAGAAAAAGTTCTTTATGAAGTTCATCAACAACTTCATCTCGCAGCTGACGCCATTCATGTTTTATCTCGTCGGAGGCCTGCTGGTATTGCAGGGGTCGGTTTCTCTGGGCGCATTGGTGGCCGCGCTGGCCGCGTACAAGGACCTGAGCTCTCCCTGGAAGGAACTGCTGACTTACTACAACCAAACGCAGGACATGTCGCTGCGATGGGATGTTGTGATCGAGCGATTCGCACCGGAAGGCATGATTGACGAGGCGCTGTTCGAAGGCGAGCCTTCTGAACGCCCCCATTTGAATGGTGATATCGTGCTGGACCGGGTCTCGGTTCGCGATATTGATGGCAATCAGGTGCTTGACGATCTGAACCTGACTTTTCCGGCGGGTAAGACCATTGGTATCTCGGCAACCAGCGAAGAAGATCGTGATGCACTGACCGAATTGCTGATCCGAGAGATTGCACCGACCTCTGGACGGATCGAAATCGGCGGCATCAATTTGGCAAGCCTGCATCAGAGCGTTGTGGCAGCGCGGATCGGTCTGGCTACCTCTCGGCCGGTGATGTTTCAGGGTACGTTGGGCGAGAACGTGATTATGCCGATGCGCCCCCGCCCATTGTCCACTTCATCTGATGATCCGAATTTCGCGGAAACGCTGCGCGCGGGTAACAGCGCGGATCCAATAGATACCAAATGGTTTGATCCGGGATTGGCCGGTTTTGACGATACCGATCAGTTGCGTGAATGGTGGCTGCAGTTGATAGACGGCATGGGTTCAGGTGCCGCTCTGTTTCAGCGCGGAGCAGAACAGGCCTTTGATCCCAATGAACATCCGGAGTTGGCGGCCAAACTGATTGAGCTGCGGCCATTGGTACAACAGGCAGTGCGCGAGGCTGGTCTGGCCGAGCAAGCTTTGGTTTTTGACCGGTCCACTTATAACCCCGCATTACCGGTTGCTGAAAACCTCTTGTTCGCGACGCCCTGCGTGCCAGTCAATCAACAACTTCTGGCGCGCCAAACCGTGTTTCTGGGTCAGTTGCGTGAACTGGGGCTGGATGAAACTCTGGTCAGTCTGACCCGTGACGTGATTGAAATGCTGCGCCAGATCTTCGGACTGGATGGAACCGACCACCCATTGTTCCGCAAACTCGGGCTTGAGGCTCAAACCTACGAGGCTGCGGTCGAATTGGTTGAGCAAACCCGCAAAGAAGGCGCACAGGGCTTGGACGACGAGCAATTGGCCACCTTGTTGTCGGTGCCGTTTGTGATCTCGGCGGAACAGATCGGTCCTGCGTTTTCGGACGAGCTGAAAAATCGCATCCTCGAGCTTCGCCACAGCCACTCGGAAAAATTGCTGGAACCTCTGCACGATGTTTTTGTGCCTTTGAATGAGAACGCCTTTGCACCCGGCCTGACTGTCATGGAAAATGTGTTATTCGGTAAGGTCAGCCAGATTGGTGGTGCGCGAACCGATGAGGCACGCAAGCTGATCGTCGATGCGTTGGCTGAAAATGGCGCGCGTCCGTTGGTGGTTGAACTGATCTATGATGTGCCGGTTTCACTTGGTGGTCAGAACTTGCCGGCGGTGTTTGCTGAACCCTTGGCCTTTACGCGCGCAACGATCAAAAAGCCGGACATTTTGATCCTGGAAACTGCGTTGGCCAGCTATGACATGGAAACGCAGGTCGCGGTTTACAAAAATCTGCGTGAACTTTTGCCCGAAACTACGGTAATCTACCTGAATGATACGTTCGAAAATCCAGATGTTTTCGACATGCATGTCGAAATTCGTCAGGGTCGGGTCGTGACTGGCGAAGGCCCAACCGACGTCGAGGGTGACAGCGCTGCATCTGCCGACCTGAGTCGCAAATTGCGAGCGCTGGAACAAACACCGTTGTTCTCGGGTCTTGACCGCCGTCAGCTCCGCCTGCTGGCCTTTGGTGCGCGTTGGTTCGAGGCCAAGGCTGGCCAGGTGGTGTTCCTAAAGGACGACCAGCCAACCGATGGGGCCTATGTCGTCCTCGAGGGCGAAGCGGGTCTTTATCTGCCGCGTTCGGGCGAGGACGACCAACTTATCATAACCGTTGGCGCGGGTGCTTTGGTTGGTGAGCTCGGATTGATCCGTAAAGAGCCACGGGCCTTGAGCATGGTGGCAGAAACGGACCTGTCCTGTCTGCGAATTGGTGAAGAAGAATTCCTGGCCGTGGTCGAAAATGATGCTGCCACAGCCTTCAAGCTGCTGCAGGTGATTGCAGGATATGTCTCGAACTGATCGGCCTAGGCATCTGGCTCACAAAACAGGCTATAGAGAAGTTCGATCATCTGCGCAGCTTTGCCATCATTCAGTGCGTAATAGATCGTTTTGCCATCGCGTCGGGTTTTCACCAGTCCTTCGTCGCGTAAGCGTGCAAGCATCTGGCTGACCGCTGCCTGCCGAAGCTCCAGCAAATCCTCCAACTCTCCTACAGAACGCTCGCCGTCTCCCAGGTGGCACAGGATCATCAGGCGACCTTCATGTGCCAGGGCCTTGAGGAATACCGCTGCCCGTGCCGCACTTTCTTTCATATCTGCGGGGGTTTCCCCCGACAAAATTTGAGTGTCGTTATCCTGAGGTCTCACGCAACAACCTAAGATCTACTTCTGGGTCGGATCAATATGCCTTACTTGCCGTCCGATTGTCACCCCTCGACCACAGGAGCGCCGCCCTGAAATGCATTTCCATTTACATAGTCGCAGGGCGCTTCCTGCATCTCTAAGTGCAGACCATCACCTATGTAGGGGTGTGCGCGTGCAAGGTCCTCGTCAACGTCAATACCAAGCCCGGGCTTGGTGGGAGGAGTGACAAAGCCCTCGTTGACGCGGATGCTTCCTTTGATCAGTTGGTCGTGAAACGGCGTTTCGATACTTTCCAGAAGCAACAGGTTTGGAATCGATGCCGCCAGATGAATGTTGGCAGCCCATTCAATCGGGCCCGCATATAGATGCGGCGCCATCTGCGCGTTAAAAACCTCGGCCATGGCGGCGACCTTCTTCATCTCCCAGATGCCGCCTGCACGGCCAAGTGCGGGTTGCAGTATTTCGGCGGCGCCTGCGCGCAATACCGCGCCGAATTCGGCCTTGGTCGTCATCCGCTCACCCGTCGCGACAGGTATGCGGACATTGCGCGCCACGCGAGCCATATCTTCGATCATGTCCGGAGGAGTGGGCTCCTCAAACCACAACGGAGAATAGGGTTCCAGCGCTTGCCCCAGGCGAATTGCTCCGGCGGTGTTGAACTGACCGTGGGTGCCGAATAGCAAGTCGGCCTTGTCTCCGACGGCCTCGCGGATGGCCTTACAGAATGCAACTGACATTGAGATATCCGACATAGCAGGCATATGCCCGCCGCGGATCGTATAGGGCCCCGCCGGATCGAATTTGATAGCTGTGTAGCCGCGTCGAACCATTTCTGCCGCACTTTCACCGGCCTGTTCCGGCGAGGTCCAGAAGTCAGCCAGATCGTGCTGAGGAAGCGGGTAGAGATAGGTATAGGCCCGGATACGGTCGTTCATCCTGCCGCCCAGAAGTGCATAGACCGGTCGGTCCCGATCTTTGCCAAGAATGTCCCAGCACGCGATCTCTAAGCCCGAAAACGCGCCCATGACAGTTAGATCCGGGCGCTGGGTAAATCCGCTGGAGTAGGCACGGCGGAACATCAATTCGATATTCTCGGGATTCTCCCCTTGCATGTGCCGCTCGAACACATCGCGGATGACATGGGTCATAGCATCCGGTCCGACCGAGGATGCATAGCATTCTCCCCATCCCACCACACCCGTATCGGTCGAGACTTTGACCAGAATCCAATAACGCCCACCCCAGCCTGGGGCCGGAGGGGCGGTAACGATGACATCGAGATCCTGCAGTTTCATCAGGCGCTCCTTTCAGGGATTCAGTCGTGGTCGAACATGATCACATTGCGCTTGGCAGCACCGGTCTTGGTATCCTCGATGGCTTCGTTGATCTGTGAAAGGGACCAGCGACCCGAGATCAACTCGTTCAGTTTCAGCCGCCCCTGTTCATAGAGATCAATCATCCACGGAATATCGCGCTGGATCACAACGTCCCCCATTTTTGACCCAACCATGCCTTGCCCAAGCGCTGCCAAAACGACGGGTTCATAGCTGGACATGTCACCAGAATGCGGCATCCCGATCATGATCGCTTTGCCACCGCGGCCCAGATAGCGCGGGGCCTGGTCATAGGCTGGGATAGCGCCAACGGTGATCAGAACCGCGTCTGCTCCACGCCCGCCAAGCGCTTTATACGCGGCTTTCCAAGGTTCCTTGAGGCTGCCCAGAACGCCATGCGTCGCTCCGAACTCTTTAGCGATCTCAAGCTTTTCTTCGGTCATGTCGACGGCAACGATACGGCGCGCGCCGGCGATACGTGCGCCTTGAATCGCATTTAGACCAACCCCACCGGCACCAATCACTACAACATCCTGCCCGGGGCGCAATTCAGCGGCGTTTACGGCTGCACCGACCCCGGTGATCACGCCGCACGAGAGCAGGCTGGCGAGATCCTTTGGTAAAGTCTCGGGAATTCTGACGATCTGACGATGGCTGACCACGACCTTCTCGGCGAATGCACCGCATGCCATCGCTTGTTCCAATGCGCCCCCGTCTGCGGTTCGTAGCGGTCCTTTGATCGTGTCATAGGGCGTTTCGCAAATGGTGGGTTTTCCCCCAGCGCACGAGGGGCATGACCCGCACGCACGGATCAGTGTCACGACCACCGGATCACCAACCCTAAAATCGCCCGCACCGTCTCCGACTGCCGAGATTATCCCAGCGGCCTCATGCCCGTAGACGGCAGGTAGGTGACCGCCCCATGCCCCGCTGGCGAATGAGATATCCGAATGGCAGATTGCCACGGCCTCAAGCGTAACTTCTACCTCACCCATTCCAGGTGGCGCGATCAGAATGTCTTCGATGATCAGCGGTTCGCCGAACGCCCGGCACACGGCTGCTTTGATGGATTGCATGTTTTTCCCCGTTCCCGTTTGAGCTCACGGTGGCGCGTCCTGGCCTAACCTGCAAGGTGGTTTCCGTCACGTATATGTCGTTGTTATGCCAATGCGGCGCGCGCGTTCATAAATGCAGCAGGCTGCTATCAATCTTTCCGCCTCGCATTCCACAAGAGCCGAACGAATAGCTGCGCCAGTTTTGGACCCCGCCTTCGCGGTGATTGCGATCGCTTGTCATCGGGCCCCGGTCACATTCGTTCCGAGATCTGGTGCATCAATCCGGCCAGATGCTCAGGGTGCGAGAAGAACGGTGAATGAGAACTGTCGATGGTCAGGCGCATACCGGCGTCTGCGCATCCAGCCATTTCGGCTTGATACTCGGTCGGCACTGTACGGTCATCAGTCGTCCGGATGTATCCTTTTGGGACGCTGGCGAAGTTTTTGCCTGTATCTAATGGTGCCGCTTGCGGCGCGATAGCTTGGGGGCATAAGCGACCAAACGCGTAGGCCACAACCTCATGCGGGCAGTCATGATAAAACAGATCATGAACCCGATCCGGCACAACCGTATACGATAGACCATCAGAAGATTTTTCGACGGCATCACCTATCAGCTGGCGAGGCGCGCGTTTACGCATTTCAATCATGGAAAGCCCGGATTGCGGGACATATGCGCTGAGATAAATTACACCCCGCATGGCGTCCGGATCAGCCTCGGCAGCGGCGCTGACGGGATAACCGCCCCAGGAGTGTGCCACGATGATCGATTGTGGTGTTGAGGCTTTCAAAATTGCATCCCGGCACGACTCGAGGGTCACATCCTGAATTGGAGTTGGGTCCGAACCATGGCTTGGCATATCGATAGCGCGGGCAGAATGCCCGAATGTAGTCAATTCCGGAATCAGGTCACGCCAGCACCAGGCACCGTGGCATGACCCGTGGACTAGTAAGAAGTCCGCCAACTCTTTCTCCCTCAGATATGGCCGATCTCGATCAGGAAATTGCCAAGCAATTCGGCATATTCCTGCGGGCGCTCGACACATGGCAGATGACCCGCCCGTCGAATCAGTGCAAAGCGCGAGCCAGGTATCAGATCAACCGTTTCACGTACTAGATCGGGCGGAGTCGAACCGTCCTCGCTGCCGGCAATTCCCAATGTGGGCAGCCGCAGGCCGCTGGTGGGCGTGTAGAAATCTGTGCCCGAAATTGCGGCACAACACCCCAGATAGCCCTCAACTGGTTGCCGAACCATCATGTTTCGCCACAAGGGCATCTCAGGGCCGGACTGGAAGTGTTTCGAGAACCAACGCTCCATTGTGGCGTCAGCAAGGGCTTCGATGCCGCCGGCGCGAACGGCTGCCATACGATCTTGCCAGATCTTAGGCGTCCCAATCTTGGCAGCGGTATTCGACAGCACCAGTGCGCGGATTTGGTCCATGCGTTTTACCGCCAATCCCTGCGCAATCATACCGCCGATGGACAGGCCGACAAACACGCAGTCTTTTACCTCAATATGATCCAGTAGTTGTTCAGCATCTCGTACCAAGCTCCCCATCGAGTAGGGGGCGGCTGGTTGGGACGATAATCCGTGTCCGCGTTTATCGAATCTGATGATCCGTAACCCCTTAGGCAGAAAATGTATTATCGGGTCCCAAAGGCGCATGTCGGTACCCAGTGAATTGGCGAATACAATGGGGGCTCCATCGACATCTCCGTCAATTCGATAGTGTAGACTTACGTCTTTCAGGTCAGCGATACGCATGTAATCGGTCCCCGTCTGTTCAGGGTGCCTAATAAAACAAACTCGATCAGATTTTGCACTGATCGCTTCCGATTGTCAGGTAAGGAATTCCAACGCTTGTTCAAATATCTGCGGATCTACATTCCCGCCCGAGGCCACGACGATCACGGTATCCCCTTCAATCTGATCTTTCCGAAACAGCGCTGACGCCAAAGACACCGCTCCACCTGGTTCCAACACTATCTTGAGGCGCAAAAAGGCGAGGGCCACGGCGTGCAGTGCCTCCTGTTCAGATACTGCAAGTCCTGGGCCGCAAAGCCGTTGAAGAATCGGAAAGGTAATTCGCCCCGGTTGCGGTGTCAGGATTGCGTCGCAGATGTTACCGGATGAGGCATTGTTGCTTTGGATTGCGCCAATTTGCAAAGAGCGTTTCACATCGTCAAAACACTCGGGCTCACATGGGCGCGCGCGTAGGCCGGGCGCATGATGTTCCAGAGCCAGTGCAATGCCAGAGGTCAACCCACCTCCGCCGCAACACACGAGGACATCGCCTTCGGTCACGTCAAGCTCGTGCGCTTGACGCGCTAATTCCAATCCCGTCGTACCTTGCCCTGCAATCACTTGCGGCTCATCATAGGGTCGGATCAGCGTCAAACCGCGCTCAGTAGCCAACGCTTCACCGATGTCTTCGCGGCTTTCGGTTGCACGGTCGTAGAGGACAACTTCACCCCCCAGCGCGCGGGTGTTTTCAATCTTCAGCTTCGGCGCATCCGACGGCATGACGATGACTGAAGATATCCCGTGTTGAGCTGCTGCATATGCAACGCCTTGCGCGTGATTGCCCGAGGAATAGGCGATCACACCGCGGTTGCGCGCCGCGTCATCCAACGCAGAGATTGCGGACCACGCGCCGCGAAACTTGAAACTACCGGTGTGTTGCAGGCATTCGGGTTTTACCAATACGCGGCGACCCGCGATTTCATCCAGAAAAGGTGATGACAGAAGCGGGGTCTCGCGCACGTGCCCTTTCAGCCTGTTGGCTGCGGCTTCGATCATGTCAATGTTGCTCATGTGGCATCCAATATTTGGTGGATTAGGTTGAGGGATTGCAGTTCGTTCAGGAACGGTACGTGACCACGGTCCGGTACTTCGGTTGAGATCAGTTTGGGGTGGCGCGCGTGCATTTCTTGTACTGTGGCAGTGCTCAGCAGGTCGGAATTCGCACCCCGGATAACGCCAGTCGGGATATCGTGCAACGCGTCGAACATGGGCCAAAGGTCAGGAGCGGGCGTGTTTGCCGCCTGTTCGATCAGAGCGTTTCTCAGGGCAGGGTCATAGCGCAGTTCCAGTCCGGTATCGGTCTGGATGTATTGGTTCTCAACCTGCTGTCTCCAGATGTCCAAAGAGACACCTGGGAATTGCGATTCCATCATGACCCCAAGGGCGTGAGCCGCATCGTCGTAGGTTTTTGGGGTTGGGCGGTTGCCGACATAGTCCATGATCTTGGCAATACCACCGAGTTCGATCACCGGTCCGACGTCATTCAGGATCACGCCTGCCAGCCGGTCAGGAAGGCTCATGGCCAGCACCATGGTGATCAGGCCGCCGCGCGAGGTGCCCAATAGTGTCACTTTGCCCAAGCCCAGGTGATCCAGCAGTTCAACTGCATCCTGCCCCTCGCGCAGAATGTTGTAGTTCGTATAATCTGCATCAAAATCGGATTTTCCGCGCCCGCGATAATCCATCGAAATCATTCGAAGATCCGCCACATGCGGTGCAAGAAATGAAAAGTCTCGGCAATTTCGGGTCAAACCCGCCAGGCAAAGCAGTGGCTGACCTGTACCTGTATCTTCGTAATAGAGGCGCCTGCCGTCCGAAGTGGTGAAATACGCCATCAAAGCTCCGCCAATTGCGGGATCGTTGTCAGGTCAGACAGTACATGGGCAGGTTTCCAGGGCAGGCGGTCCATCGGTTCCCCTGCGCGATTCACCCAAGCGGTAACAAATCCATAGCCGCTTGCCCCAGCGGCGTCCCAGCCGTTTGAACTGACGAATAGCACTTCGTTACGCGCGCAGCCAAACCGGTTTTGCACGAGGTCATAGACGCTGGCATGGGGTTTGAAGACCCCGACGCTTTCAACCGACAACACGTCATCAAGCACATCTCCGATCCCAGCAGATTGAACCGCACCATCCAACATAGGAGGTGAACCGTTGGACAGGATGGCCGTCTGCATCCCGCCCTCTTTTAGCGCCTTCAGCATCTCGGGGACTTCGGGAAAGGCCTGCAACTCCCAATACAAATCCAGCAGGCGCTGCCGAAGGGTGTTATCCCCTTGCAGGCTAACCGCTTCCAACGCCCAATCCAGCCCATCTTGCGTGACGTCCCAAAAGTCACAGTGCGCATCAGCGACAGCACGCAGCCAAGTGTATTGCAGTTGCTTCAGACGCCAGTGATTGGCCAATTCAGGCCATTTATCCGCCAGCGCCTCGAACCCCGGTTCCGCTGCGGCCTGCCGGGCAGCAGCGGCCACGTCAAACAGAGTGCCATACGCGTCGAACACACAAGTGGTGATAGCCATCCGATCCTCCCCTGATCGGGCGCAGGTAAACACAACCGGTTCCGGGGTTAAAGAGGGCAGGGTTTACAATGCCGTGTCAGCCTCTAGGCTGCGCCGTTCATTTCTTTTCAGGCCGGAGGCCACCATGACCGCAATCAAACAAGGCGACACGGTTCGCATCCACTACACCGGAACTCTGTTGGACGGCAAAGTCTTCGACAGTTCCGAGGGGCGTGATCCGCTTGAGTTTGCGGTTGGTTCAGGCCAGATCATCAAGGGTCTTGATGTGGCTCTGCCTGGCATGGAGGTCGGTGAGAAAAAGCGCGTTGAGATTGCCTGCACTGATGCCTATGGACCAATCAACCCGGGAATGCGACAGCAGATCCCGCGCGAAGGTATTCCGGACGACATACCTCTAGAGCCTGGTACGCAGTTGCAGATGCAAACGCCGGACGGTCAGGCACTGCCAGTGACTGTTGTCGAAGTAGATGAGGCGACGGTGACCCTGGATGCAAATCATCCATTGGCGGGGCAGGATCTGGTCTTTGATATTGAAATAGTTTCGATCAACTGATCCCGTTCAGATCAAAGGCCGGGGATATGTGACAACATAGGCTCAACCGCATCGCGTACGGGCGGTTGGGTCAGAAACACAAAGGCAATCAGCAGCGATGTGAGTATTAGCAGGAACAGACGTGCACGTCCGCTTCCTGACTTGCGTTTCAACGCTGGCGAGCGTGCGTTACTCGCAAGGATTTGTTCAAGTTTGCTCATATCGTAATCCCTGCGGGGCAAAGATGGTCAAATCTTGGCACCCGCAGGGAAAGATATGGTCACATGGCCTCGGGCTGAGGCATACCCAGAATATGATACCCGCCATCGACGCGGATGATCTCACCCGAGGTGTAGCTTCCCGCATCTGAAGCCAGATAAACGGCAGTGCCGCCAACAGCTTCAAGCGTTGCATTTGAACGCATGGGGGCGTTCTGGTCGCAGAACTTGTAGGTCTTGCGCGCTCCGCCGATGGCGGCACCGGCCAGCGTCTTCATAGGGCCGGGTGAGATGGCGTTGACGCGGATGCCGTCGGGGCCCAGATCGTTTGCCAGATAACGGGTCGCAGATTCCAGCGCCGCTTTGGCTACGCCCATGACGTTGTAATTCGGCACCACCTTGTTCGAGCCCTGATAGGTCAGGGTCAGAAGCGTGCCGCCATTGTCCTTCATCAGGGGATAGGCGCGGCGCGCGACCTCGATAAACGAATAGGCCGACACATCCATTGAATGCTTGAAGTTTGCGCGTGTGGTGTTCAGGAAACGGCCCGTCAGTTCGTTCTTGTCCGAATAGGCGATAGCGTGGACGACAAAATCGATGGTCTGCCAGCGCTTTCCCAACTCGCCAAATGCGCGGTCTAGTGATGCGTCATCGGTGACATCCGCATCGACCATGAAGTCGCTGCCAAGGCTCTGGGCCAGAGGTTCAAGCCGCTTGCCGAACGCCTCGCCCTGATAGGTGAAAGCCAGTTCAGCGCCCGCCTCGTGCATGGCTTTGGCGATGCCCCATGCAATCGAGCGGTCATTTGCCACGCCCATGATCAGGCCGCGTTTACCCTTGAGAATATCCGACATCTTGTTCACCCGTTATACTTCGACAGAACCATGGATCCGTTGGTGCCGCCAAAGCCGAAGCTGTTGGTCATCACGCTGTCCAGGCCTGCGTTTTCAACTACTTGAGTTGCAATTTCACCGGGCAGGATGCCTTCGGCAAGTGTGTCGACATTGATCGACGGAGTAATGAAATCATGTTCCAGCATCAACAGGCAGAAGATTGCCTCAAGCGCGCCAGCCGCGCCCTGCGCGTGGCCGGTCATCGATTTGGTTGATGAAATCGGAGGTACGCTGCCTTCGCCAAAGATACGGCGTACGGCTTCGACTTCGCCTACATCGCCAACCGGGGTCGAGGTGCCGTGGGCGTTGATATAGTCGACCTTGCGGCCTTCGGGCACGGTCGACAGCGCCAGACGCATCGCGCGTTCGCCGCCTTCGCCAGAGGGTGCTACCATGTCGTGCCCATCAGATGTCGCGGCATAACCCGTGACTTCGGCATAAATCTTGGCGCCACGGGCCAGCGCATGTTCGAGCTCCTCAAGAACTACGATGCCGCCACCACCGGAAATTACGAACCCGTCGCGGTTCTGATCGAATGCGCGCGAGGCTTTGTGGGGCGTGTCGTTATATTTGGACGACATCGCACCCATCGCGTCGAACAGGCAGGACAGGGTCCAGTCCAGTTCTTCGCCGCCACCTGCGAACATCACGTCCTGCTTGCCCAGCATGATCTGTTCAGCCGCGTTGCCGATGCAGTGCAGCGACGTCGAGCAGGCAGAGGTAATCGAATAGTTGATGCCCTTGATCTTGAACGCGGTCGCAAGGTTCGCTGA
The DNA here is from genome assembly GCF_056533505.1 of Ruegeria sp. G2. Lineage (NCBI taxonomy): Bacteria > Pseudomonadati > Pseudomonadota > Alphaproteobacteria > Rhodobacterales > Roseobacteraceae > Ruegeria > Ruegeria sp. G2. The sequence goes on from NZ_JBQFON010000009.1 coordinate 109,908, forward strand.
AATCGTCGAGCACATGCATTTAGGCACTGCAAACGGGCCGATCCGTTTGGTCGCGCCGGTTTTCAGCACGGTTTGGTGTGCGGTCAGCATCGCGCTGGTCGAAGGCCCGCCCGAACCCGCGACCAGACCGGTGCGCGGATTGACGACCTGATCTTCGGTCAGCCCGGCATCAGCGATGGCCTGGCTCATCGCGATATGGGCATAAGCTGCGCCCGGTCCCATGAACCGCAGCGTGCGCTTGTCGACGTGATCAGCCACGTCGATTTTCAGCGATCCGGCGATCTGGCTGCGAAAGCCATGTTCGACCATCTGTTCGTTGGCCTCAATGCCGGATTTGCCTGCTTTCAGCGAGGCAAGCACCTCTTCAGCGTTGTTCCCGATCGAGGACACAACCCCCAAACCGGTGACGACTACTCGACGCATGTGCGTACTCCTTGTTTCGGCCGGTCAGGCTCAGGCGTCTGACAGAACGACCTTCATGTCCTTGACGTCGTATATCAATTCGCCATCGGCTTCGACGATGCCATCTGCCACACCCATTGTCAGACGGCGCGTTTGGATCGCTTTTTTGAAATCAATTTTATAGGTCAGCATCTTCCGGTCAGGGCGTACCATCCCGGTAAGCTTGACCTCGCCGACGCCAACGGCCATGCCACGGCCTTGCCATCCGCGCCAACCGAGGTTGAAGCCGGTCAGTTGCCACAGACCGTCCAAGCCCAGACAGCCGGGCATGATCGGGTTGCCGGGGAAATGGCAGTCAAAGAACCAAAGGTCGGGTTTAATATCAAATTCGGCCAGTACATGGCCTTTGCCGTGCGCACCACCATCGCCCGAGATATCGGTGATCCGGTCCATCATCAGCATCGGCGGGGCGGGCAACTGCGCGTTGCCAGGGCCAAAAAGCTCGCCGCGGGCGCATTTCAGCAGATCGTCCTTGTCAAAACTGCTTGGGAATTGGGCCATTCTGCCGCCTCTCCTGCCTGGGTCTGTTCGTTATATCTGGTCTCGTCTAGCACCCGTTTGCAAGGTCCTGCAAGACCAGCACGCCATATCATGTCGTGACACGTATACTTCTTGCGAATGAATTTCATTTGAAATTGCAGGTCGGGCGCACTTATATTAAGGGCAGCAAAACACAGGTATCGGATTCATGACACCTCAGAGCCGTGACATCGCTGCAAATTGGTTGGTTGACGCAGGTTTGCGCCCCACGCGCCAAAGGGTTGCCTTGGCCGAATTGCTTGTGGGTGACGGGTTGCATCGTCATGTGACCGCAGAAAGCCTGTTTGAATCCGCAAAAGCCAAAGGTGACGCGGTTTCGCTGGCGACCGTATACAACACATTACGCGCGTTCTGCGATGCCGGGGTTCTGCAGGAAATAACTGTGGACGGATCCAAAAGCTATTTCGACACCAATACGCACGACCATCCGCATTTCTATTGGGAAGACGAGAGCCGTCTAAGCGATGCGCCGTCAGATCAATTGGTGATTCAGCAATTGCCGGAAGCTCCTGAAGGCGTCGAAATCGCATCGGTCGATGTGGTGATCCGCTTGCGGAAGAAATAACAGCTAGTCCTTTCGTAACAGAGTGACCAATGCATGTTCGGCCTGCGTGATCAGTGGATCTGTAGGCCCCGTGCCATGCCGCGCCAAAACGACGGATTCGGTTGCGTCCGGATCGGTGATCGGCAGGCTTACCAGGCGGACCTGATCATAGCTGAAGCCGCTTTTAGGGCTGGCATAACTTATCCCGATACCTTCCCCATGAGCAGCCAGACTACGCGAAAGCTCGAGTGATTCCGCCCGGTGCGAGATTGTGGGATTCAGACCTTTGCGTCTGAAGAGCGCGAGCACATGTTGCGCGGACAGACCCTCTTTGGACAGAATCAATGGATGTGCCGCGAGCTCGGTTAGGGTCACCTGTTCGGCCCTCGCCAGTGTATGATCGGGTGAAAGCAGTGCATGTGGCGTGCTGTCGAACAGCTTCTTGCACAAAAAACCGGCGTCCATGCCCAGATCATACGTAAGCGCAAAATCATATCTGCCATCGATCAGGCCGGAAATCAGACCTTCGAACGTTTCAACCCCGTGTGTCAGGACGACATCGGGCAAGGCCTCTCGCAGACGGTGCAGAGATTGGGCCAGAAGAAAGGGAGCCAGATCGACGAAGCATCCCAGGCGCAATCGGTTCTCGCCGGTTAGCGGCTGTTTTGACTGTTCTAATAGGGCTGCTCGGTTCAACACGGCTTCGGCTTCTTCGATAAACTTGCGGCCTTGCGGGGTTAATGCCATCGCGGCACCCTGCCTTCGGGCAAAGAGTGGATATCCCAAATGTGATTCGACCCGGGTCAGCGCATTGGACAAGGCGGGTTGCGAGACGTTCAGGCGCTGTGCTGCCGCAGACAGGCTGCCATGTCGACCAATGGCGCAGACATATTCGTATTGGCGGAGTGTAAGATATAACATTAGGTTAATACCTAAATCGAAAGATATGATTTGAACAGAGGGCTCATTCATGCGCAGATCGGGTGACAAATCCAAGGAGACCGCGATGACTCACCCTCTTGTTTCCCAAGCCATGATTGACGACTTCCAGACGGACGGTGTTGTGTTGGTCAAAGGCCTGTTCGCCGATCACATAGAAACCCTGCGGGCTGGGGTTGCGGCAAATATGGATGAACCGGGTCCCTATGCGTCAGAGAACAAGAAAGACGGTGAGACCGGCCGTTTTTTCGACGACTATTGCAACTGGTCTCGTATCCCGCAGTTTCGTGAAGTGATCGAAACATCCCCTGCTGCCGAAGTTGCAGCCGACCTTATGCAATCGCAATCCGTGCAGATGTTCCACGACCATGTACTGGTGAAGGAGCCCGGGACCTCAATGGCGACTCCGTGGCATCAGGATGGGCCCTACTATTTTGTCGATGGCCAACAAAATATAAGCTTCTGGTCACCGTTGGACCCGGTGAAACAAGCGACCTTGCGTTGCGTCGCCGGATCGCACCGCTGGGAAAAAGAAGTGCTGCCTACTCGCTGGGTCTCGGAGGAAGGGTTCTTCCCTGATGAGGGGCAGTACATGCCGATCCCCGACCCGGATGCAGAAGGGATGAAGGTTGTCGAATTCGAGATGGAGCCAGGCGACGCCGTGGCATTCAACTACCGCACGCTCCACGGGGCCCGTGGCAATACTTCCGACAGTCGGCGCAGGGCCTTCTCGCTGCGGTTGGTTGGTGATGATGCGCGCTATGTTGAACGTCCGGGGCGGACATCGCCGCCATTTCCGGGGCATGACATGGTGCCGGGGCAAAGGCTACGCGAGGACTGGTTCCCGGTTCTGTTGCAGCGTTAGGATCTAGAACCACTGGCCCGATTCAATCAGGCCCAGATCCAGCAACTGGCGCGAATCCCACTCGAACGGAGTTGAATGGTTCCAGCGGAAATCAGAGATATCGAACGTCGATCCGGCGTTCGTTTTTAGTGCTTTGGCCGCACGGAAGGAGCAGATCGCGGCGGTCAGGTTGTTGTGCCAAGGGCAGGCGTAGGTGTTGTATTCCGCCTCGTTGAACGTGTGATCCGGCAGAAGTTTCAGATCGGGTTTTGCTTTAAACAGCGAAATCCGATCGATGCGGCGCCGTTCATAGGGGATATGATCTTCGAACCGCCAGCGCAGGCCGCCAGACATATCCAGCTGCCGCTCTAGCGGCTTGCCAGATGCATCATGCCGCGTGTGGGCGTAGTATCCGGTCTTGTCCAGCATTGCTTGATCGGGGGCCACGCCGTTGGGAAAGGCCGTTAGATCGTTCGCATACAGATCGATCACGTGGGTCAACATCGCCTGACGCCGCTCTTCTGAATGGAAGGCGAGCAACTCGCCAACCGAGCGGGTCTCGCAGAACGGATAGAACAGGTATTCGGCGTTGTAGCAGTAGTATATCCAGACGCCTTGCGTGGCTTGGATGATCCGGTTGACGGCGTCAAAAACGACTGTTCTGGGCGCGCATGTCATCACAACCCTGTAGACCCTCTCGCTCAGATCATCGTCGATCGCAAATTCCCTTGGCAGGAACGCAATCACCGATTTGAACCCCAGTTTAAGGTGGTGATGAAGCGTGCTTTCCAATTCGACTTCATCTTCGGCGAAGATCAGCGCTATAGGGCCCTTGTTTAGGGCATCACCGCCGGATTTCAGAAGGTGATCAAGGGAATCGTACTGCATCGTTGGCTTTGTTTCCGCCTCGCTGGAAATTCCCGCCAAATTCGGGTAATTGCGCCAGCATTGCAAGCGGCGTTCGATACGTATAGACGACGCCGACCCAGCGACTGCAAAGGCCAAGTCATGTCTGAACCGAAAAAGCTGTTTATCAAGACCTATGGCTGTCAGATGAACGTCTATGACAGTGAACGCATGGCCGAGGCGCTGGGCGGGCAGGGGTATGTCGAGACCAAATCGGCCGATGATGCGGATATGATCCTTCTCAATACTTGCCACATCCGTGAAAAGGCAGCTGAGAAAGTCTATTCCGAACTGGGCCGGTTCAAGGGTCTGAAAGCAGACAAGCCGGATTTGAAGATTGGTGTCGCTGGCTGCGTAGCCCAGGCCGAGGGCGAAGAGATCATGCGCCGTCAGCCTCTGGTCGATCTGGTGGTGGGTCCGCAAAGCTATCACCGCCTGCCTGAGATGGAGGCGAAGACGCGCGCGGGTGAAAAGGCGCTGGATACCGATTTCCCCGAAGAAGACAAATTCGAAAAGCTCAAGAACCGTCCCAAAGCGAAGCGTGGCCCGACTGCTTTTCTGACCGTGCAGGAAGGCTGTGATAAATTCTGTGCATTCTGCGTGGTGCCCTATACCCGCGGGGCCGAGGTCAGCAGGCCTGCAGACCGCATTATTCGTGAGGCGCTGGATCTGGTCGAACGCGGCGTGCGCGAGATCACGTTGCTGGGGCAGAACGTAAATGCCTATCACGGGGCTGGGCCGAATGGGGACATGACCCTTGCGGGCCTGATCTGGGAGTTGAACAAGGTCGATGGGTTGGAGCGCATCCGCTTTACCACCTCGCACCCGAACGACATGGACGATGCGCTGATCGAGGCACATCGGACCTGCGAAAAACTGATGCCTTATCTGCACCTGCCGGTGCAGTCGGGATCGGACAAAATTCTGAAACGCATGAACCGCAGTCATACGGCTGAAAGCTATCTGCGATTGATCGAACGCATCCGCGAAGCGCGGCCCGATATTCTAATGTCCGGCGATTTCATCGTAGGCTTCCCCGAAGAGACAGATGAGGATTTTCAGGCTACTCTGGATTTGGTGGAAGAGGTCAAATACGGCTACGCGTATTCATTCAAGTATTCTACCCGCCCCGGTACGCCTGCGGCAGAACGGCCACAGGTCGATGCCGAAGTGGCAGACGAGCGTCTGCAACGGTTACAAGCCTTGATTACACGTCATCAGCGAGTGATTCAGGATTCCATGGTTGGCAAAACAGTCAGTGTCCTGTTTGAAAAATCTGGGCGTCAACCGGGCCAGATGGTTGGAAAATCCGAGTATCTTCACGCGGTTCACGTTTCGGATGCAGATGTGGCACGTGGAGATTTACGTAAGGTAAGGATCAAATCCTCTGGCGCGAACTCGCTAGGCGGCGAAGTGATTTAATCCAATATACGTATGCTGCAAGGGTTCCTTCCGACCAAATTTAACCCTTGATTTATGACTTGGAACTATGCTCCGAGAGAGGCCAGATTTCTCGGGTGTGGGTTTTGCGGCCTACGAAACTGTTGACCCGAAGAGGCAAGCCATGATGGCGGAGGGTGCGAGTAGTGAGTTGGATATGTTTTCCAAAATCGAAGATGTCCCGCGTTTTGACGGCCCTCTTATTGATGTTATCTTGCGCTGCTCCGACTTTGGCTGGGGATGTGACCGGGGAAGTCACTGAACCTGACGTGATTTCGTCCGAACGATATGCCAGCGATATCCGGGCGTTTTATCTGGGGGTGAGCGCCAGTCGTGCAACGGGTGGTTCCGATGAGTTTGGCTTGCAGGTCAATGGCGGCTCAGTTTTCGGGATCGGAGAGGTCAGTACCGACGGCAACTTTGCCGGGTTTCGCGGGGGTTGGCGCGGGATTTTGCCTGCGAGAGGCGGGCGCGACTATGTCTATGGTCTGGAAGTCGGCTACGACTTTGGCACTCTGGACGGAAGCACGTCGGGACAGATCGGCGGAACACCCGTCAGCGGCAGATCTGCAATTTCCGATGTATTCTCGATCCGCCTTCGAAATGGACTTACAAACCGCAGCAAGAGTGTCCTTTACTTCGTTACAGTGGGCTATGTGCGTGGTGATATCACAACGTCGGCTTCTGTGACCGAAGTGGGTGGGACTACCCGCTTTGAAGACGTTGATCGACGTCAGGGTTTTTCTGCCAGCCTGGGTGCCGAGCATAGACTGAATGACGATTGGTCGATTACAGGTGAGCTCGAATATCTGCAGTTCGAATCAAAAACCGTAGAACTGGGCCCTTCTTTCAGCACCAAATCGACGCCAAGCTACCGCGGATTGCGGATCGGATTGAATTATACATTCTGAACCATTCGCAAAAACTGATATTTTATGCGCAACAACGGCGTTGATCGGCGCATTTGTCATCCCGTTTGCAAAAAACGAAACTGCGCCTTGCGTCCACCTCAATATGTTGTCTACGCTCGGGGTGAAACGCCAAGACAGGAGAACGGATTGGCCATCGGTGCCCTGACCCCACCGCAAGAAGATATGCCCCAGCGTGAGGCGCTTGTTGAGTTCCCAGACAACAGACTACTAATCGATTTGTGCGGCGAATATGACCGTAACCTGACCGATATCGAGCAAAAGCTTTCGGTGCAGATCGTGCGGCGTGGAAATCAGTTGGTCGTGCTGGGTGATGAAGAATCGCAAAAGCAGGCCATTGAAGTGCTGCAGGCGCTCTACACTCGGCTTGAAGGTGGGCGAGATGTCGAGGCAGCAGATGTCGATCGCGAGTTGCGCATGGGCACTTCCGAGGCCGGAACTGGTACACGGGATGGTGACCAGCTTGAGATGTTCAAGGGCGGAACGGTCGAAATCAAAACCCGTAAGAAGCTGGTTGAGCCGCGGACAGACGCCCAGAAGGCATATGTTCAGTCGCTCTTTAACAATGAGCTGGCCTTTGGAATCGGCCCTGCAGGTACGGGTAAAACTTATCTGGCTGTTGCTGTGGGTGTGTCGATGTTCATCGGAGGTCATGTGGACCGGATCATTCTCAGCCGTCCAGCGGTAGAGGCCGGCGAAAAGCTGGGTTACCTGCCCGGTGACATGAAGGATAAAGTCGATCCCTACATGCAGCCGCTTTATGATGCGCTGAATGATTTCCTCCCGGGCAAGCAGCTGGCCAAGCTGATCGAAGAAAAACGGATCGAAATTGCGCCTCTGGCGTTTATGCGTGGGCGGACGCTGGCGAATGCCTTTGTCGTGCTGGACGAGGCGCAAAATGCCACCACCATGCAAATGAAAATGTTCCTGACCAGACTTGGCGAAGGCAGCCGCATGGTGATCACCGGAGACCGGTCACAGGTCGATTTGCCGCGCGGTGTGCAATCGGGTTTGGCGGATGCGGAAAGACTGCTGAAGACGATCCCGAATATCAGTTTCAATTATTTCACGTCGAAAGATGTCGTGCGCCACCCGCTTGTCGCCGCCATTATTGAGGCGTATGAGGCCGACTCGGGCCGCGAAACGGGGTGAAACCCAAGGTTCCGAAGGGTTTTGGAGCCTTGGAGAGCCGGTATGATTCTGGATGTAACGATCGAAGACGAGCGCTGGAGGGAATTGGAGCCGCTGGCGCAACGCGCACTCATTGAAGTTCTTGATTATTGCGGTCTCAAATCGGATCTCTGCGAAATCAGCTTGTTGGGTTGTAACGATGAACGGATCGCAGCTCTGAATGCCGAATTCCGGGAGAAACTGAAGCCGACAAATGTTTTAAGTTGGCCTGCCGAAGATTTATCCCCTGATCAGCCTGGGGGCATACCAATGTTGCCCGAACCCGATTTCACTGGGGAAATCGCCCTGGGAGACATTGCGATTTCATATGACACCTGCGCGCGTGAGGCCATCGCAGCGGGTAAATCAATGGAAGATCATGTGACCCACTTGATAATTCACGGCACGTTACATTTGTTAGGATACGATCACATTCGTGACCTCGACGCCACTTTGATGGAACGGGTTGAGATCGAAATACTTGGCAAACTGGGTATAGATAACCCATATAATGTATGACAGGGGCAGCTTTGCCCGATCATTTGGAACAGGATAATGGGCGATACAGACGGCAGTTCTAGGGCAGCGCAAGGCGCGCATTCACAGAACAGCAACACGGATAGCGATGAAAAAGGCGGACTTTTATCCCGGATATTCGACGCATTTTCACCTCCGGGCGATGAAGCCAGTCAGGTGAACGGGGCTAAGGTCACGGATTCACAACCGAGGGGTATGATCAACCTGCGCAGAATGCGGGTCGAAGATGTCGCGATACCCACGGCCGAGATTATCTCGGTTCCCTCGACAACACCCAAGGACGAGTTGGCGCAAATTTTTCGCGATAGTGGATTGTCGCGAATCCCTGTGTACGAGGGAACGCTCGACACGCCACTGGGCTTTGTCCACCTCAAGGATTTCGCGCTGACCCATGGATTTAATGGCAACTCGTCCGAGTTTGATTTGACGTCAATGCTAAGGACCTTGCTGTTCGTTCCGCCCTCGATGCCGATTGGCGTACTTTTAACCAAGATGCAAACTGAACGTCGTCATATGGCGCTGGTCATTGACGAATACGGTGGTGTCGACGGCCTGTTGACCATCGAAGACCTAATCGAACAGGTTGTGGGCGAAATTGCCGACGAACATGACGCCGATGAAGATCAGCTTTGGATACAAGAAAAACCGGGCTGCTACGTGGTTCAAGCTCGGGTTCCGCTTGAAGATTTCGAAGCCGAAATTGGTCGTTCATTGACCAGCCACGAAGATGTGGACGAAGAAGAGATCGACACTTTGGGCGGTTTGGTCTTCATGCTATCCGGGCGCGTCCCGGCGCGTGGTGAGGTGGTATGCCACCCCGAAGGGCCTGAATTCGAAGTTCTTGACGCAGACCCACGCCGCATAAAGCGGTTGCGCGTCATGTTGCCGGATATCGCTGCATGAATCCTGCCCAGGGGTGGCCCTATTGGTTGCGGTTGCTGTTAGCGGCATCCTTGGGAATCGTGGCTGCTTGTGGGCTTGCCCCGTTGGGTTTTTGGCAAGCGGCATTGGTGGCGCTGATCCTGCTTACTCCATTGTACTTGAACTCTGAAACATCCCGCCGCGCGGCTTTGCTGGGGTGGGTGTTCGCCACCGGGTACTTTGCCCATGCGCTAAACTGGATCATCGAACCATTCATGGTTGACGCAGAACGCCATGCCTGGATGGCACCCTTTGCTCTGATCTTCTTGTCAGGCGGGTTGGCATTGTTCTGGGCGCTGGCCTTTGGAGTTGCAAAACGCATCGGTGGATCGCCGATCGTGCAGGGTATGCTACTGGCTTTGACGCTCTCTCTGGCCGAGTTTGCGCGGGGTTACATACTTACAGGGTTTCCTTGGGCCGGTATAGCTCAGGTCTGGGTGGATACGCCTTTTGCTCAGCTCCTCTCGCTGATAGGACCTTATGGCTTGGGTGCGCTGACACTGATTGCGACTTTGCCACTTGGTGCAGCCATCTCCAGTGATCGGACTCCACGCGGTCTGGGAATGCCAATCTTTGTGGCTGCGGGGTGCGCTGTATTGGCTCTGGCTTACGCTGCGAACCGACCGTCGGTTGAATATACCGACCATATCGTGCGGCTGATACAGCCTAATGCTCCACAGCACCAAAAGTGGGACCCGGAATATGCACCCCTGTTTTTTGCCCGCCAACTTGAATTCACGGTAGCCGAGCCCAGGCCAGATCTGATTGTCTGGCCAGAAACTTCGGTTCCGGCGTGGCTTGGCAGTGCGCAGCCCTATCTTTCAGCAATTGGTGAAGCGGCGCAGGGTACGCCTGTTTTTCTAGGTATCCAGCGTGCAGACGGACGGCAGATCTATAACTCGATGATCTATTTGAATGGAGATGGTCAACAGGCAGGACTGTATGACAAACACCACCTGGCCCCATTCGGAGAATATGTGCCCTTTGGTGAATTGATGGCGCGGTTTGGAATTCACGGAATGGCGGCAACCACGGGAAGTGGTTTCAGCGCTGGGCCGGGCGCTGCCCTGATGGATGCAGGAGGGCTTGGGAAAGCTCTGCCGCTGATCTGTTATGAGGCCGTATTCACACAAGATGTTCTGTCCGCGCCGGGCCGGGCAGATTTTCTGTTGCAGATCACTAACGATGCGTGGTTCGGGACTCGCTCCGGTCCGTATCAGCATCTTGCACAGGCACAGATGCGCGCTATCGAGCAGGGTCTGCCGATGTTGCGCTCGGCCAATACCGGTGTTTCTGCGATGATTGACCCTTTGGGGCGAATTACTGACGCGTTGGCGCTTGGGCGGGCCGGGTTTTTCGATGCCGAATTGCCGCAGCCCCAAGCCGCGACGATATATTCCCGGATCGGGGACAAACCGGTGTTTTTCCTTCTATTAGCAGCTTGGGCGTTGCTCTGGCGTCATACCCGTAGGTTCAACGGTCAAATACCGATTGACCCTACCTGACTGCGCGCGTATTCGGTCAATTGCCCTTCACAACGGCTTCCTGACGTGATGGGAAAATCTTAGTGGAGCACATTTATGTCCCGACAGAATTACACTTTTACTTCGGAGTCCGTATCCGAAGGACACCCTGATAAGGTCTGCGATCGTATTTCCGACGCGGTGCTAGACGCCTTCCTGCGTGAAGAGCCCGAAGCTCGCGTTGCGTGCGAAACTTTCGCTACAACGGACCGTGTGGTCATCGGTGGCGAAGTGGGACTGTCGGATCAGGACAAGCTCCACGATTACATGGCGCATATCGATGATATTGCGCGCGCCTGCATCAAAGATATCGGATACGAGCAGGACAAGTTTCACCACGAAACCGTCGAGGTGACCAACCTGCTGCACGAACAGTCGGCTCATATTGCGCAGGGCGTCGACGCCGCTGACAACAAAGACGAGGGCGCAGGCGATCAGGGTATCATGTTCGGGTACGCCACGACTGAGACCCCGGCGCTGATGCCGGCTCCGATCCAATATTCGCATGCAATCCTTCGGCGTCTGGCCGAAGTTCGCAAGAACGGTACCGAGCCCGCGCTGGGTCCGGACGCGAAATCGCAGCTGTCGGTCATCTACCGGGATGGCAATCCAGTTGGTGTCAGCTCAATCGTGCTGTCCACTCAGCATCTGGATGAGGCGCTGACCTCGGATGATATCCGCCAGATTGTCGAACCCTATATTCGCGAAACCCTACCCGATGGCTGGTTGACTGCCGAGACCGAGTGGCATGTGAATCCCACCGGCAAGTTCGTGATCGGCGGCCCCGATGGCGATGCAGGTCTGACCGGGCGCAAGATCATCGTGGACACCTATGGCGGAGCTGCGCCACACGGGGGCGGTGCGTTCTCTGGCAAGGACCCGACCAAGGTGGACCGCTCGGCAGCGTATGCCGCACGCTATCTGGCCAAGAACGTGGTAGCGGCAGGAATGGCGGGACGCTGCACCATTCAGTTGAGTTATGCGATTGGCGTCTCCAAACCCCTGTCGATCTATGCCGACACACACGGGACAGGCCAGATCGCTGACGCGGTTATCGAGAAGGCTGTCGGTCAAGTCATGGACCTGACACCACGCGGCATTCGCGAGCATCTGCAACTGAACAAGCCGATATATCAGCGTACTGCAGCCTATGGCCATTTCGGACGCGAACCCGATGCAGATGGCGGATTCAGCTGGGAGCGTACCGATTTGGCCGACGCTCTTAAGCAGGCTGTCTGAGCGCCGTTCACCTATTCAAAAAAATACGCCGGAGGTGTGGGGGCCAGCCCCCAACCTCCACCCTTGCCTCAGGCACGAGTCAGCAGTATGGGCACGGGCATGAGCAACCAGACCCCACAGCGCCCCCGCAGGAACTTTTATGGCCGCTTCAAAGGCAAGACCTTGAAGCCCAGTCAAAAGACTTATCTGTCAGAAGATCTGGCCGCCCTGTCCCCAGGAGCGGTAGATTGGGACACCAACCCAGAACGCACCGCTTTGGACCTAGAGGGCCTGTTCGGTGGCAAGCCGGTCTGGCTCGAAATCGGATTTGGCGGTGGCGAGCATTTGGTGCATCAGGCGCAAAACAATCCCGGTATCGGCATTGTCGGGGCAGAGCCTTACATCAATGGTGTCGCAATGTTGTTGGGCAAAATTCGTAAGGCTGGTGCCGAAAACCTTGCCGTGCACCCTGGCGACGCGCGGGATCTGTTTGATGTGCTGCCCGAGGCCAGCATCTCGCGCGCCTTTCTGCTCTACCCTGATCCGTGGCCGAAAACACGTCATCATCGGCGCAGGTTCGTGACCCCTGAACATCTGGAGCCTCTGGCGCGTGCATTGAAACCGGGGTCGATATTTCGCGTTGCCACCGATATCCCCGACTATGTGCGCCAGACTCTTGAAGAAGTACCGCGTGCCGGTTTCGAGTGGCTCGCCGAGCGCCCCGCCGACTGGCGCGAGCCTTGGGATGACTGGATTTCCACCCGCTACGAACAAAAAGCCCTACGCGAGGGGCGTACCCCGCATTATCTGACCTTCCGACGCAAAGACTGATTGCCGCTGGACCAACCGGCCCCAATTCGCTAATCGGCCTGAGGACCGATAGCGAAAACAGGAGCCCCCATGTCCGGACACGGCACGCCCATCCCGATGACGTCGCATCCATGCGGCCCGCTGACCGGCACGGCAGAGGTGCCTGGCGACAAATCAATCTCGCACCGGTCCCTGATCCTGGGGGCGATGGCTGTTGGCGAAACCAGGATTTCGGGCCTGCTTGAGGGCGAGGATGTGCTAGACACGGCCAAGGCCATGCGGGCCTTCGGGGCCGAAGTTACGGATCACGGGGGCGGCGAATGGTCGGTGCACGGCGTTGGCGTAGGCGGCTTTGCGGAACCCGATCAGGTGATCGATTGCGGGAACTCGGGCACCGGTGTGCGCCTGATTATGGGAGCGATGGCAACCTCTCCGATAACGGCGACCTTTACCGGGGATGCCAGCCTGAACAAACGTCCGATGGCCCGGGTCACCGATCCTCTGGCGCTGTTTGGTACGCAATCTGTCGGTCGTAATGGTGGACGCCTGCCGATGACCATCGTCGGCGCTGCGGACCCCATCCCCGTTCGTTACGAGGTGCCTGTGCCATCGGCTCAGGTGAAATCCGCTGTTCTGCTGGCAGGGCTGAATGCCCCCGGCAAGACCGTGGTAATCGAGAAAGAGGCAACCCGTGATCATTCCGAACGGATGCTGTCCGGGTTCGGCGCAGAAATCACCGTCGAGGATACCGACGAGGGTCGAGTGATTACTCTGACCGGGCGTCCAGAATTGAAGCCGCAGGTCATTGCGGTGCCGCGTGACCCATCTAGCGCAGCCTTCCCGGTATGTGCCGCACTGATTACCCCCGGATCGGATGTTTTGGTGCCGGGCATCGGATTAAACCCCACGCGTGCAGGTTTGTTTACAACGCTACGCGAGATGGGTGCGGATCTGACCTATGAGAACGAGCGCGAAGAGGGTGGTGAGCCCGTTGCAGATCTGCGGGCAAAATACTCGCCGAATATGAAGGGAATTTCCGTCCCACCAGAACGCGCTGCCTCGATGATTGACGAATACCCTATGCTGTCCGTTGTTGCCGCCAATGCAACCGGCACAATGATGATGGGCGGCGTCAAAGAGTTACGCGTCAAGGAAAGTGACCGGATCGATGCAATGGCGCGTGGCCTGCGCGCGAATGGCGTGACGGTAGACGAGGGTGACGATTGGTGGTCAGTCGAGGGCCTAGGCATTGGTGGTGTTCCCGGCGGCGGCATTTGTGAGAGTTTCCTCGATCACCGCATTGCCATGTCCTTCATGGTGATGGGTATGGGCGCGAAAAAGGCGGTTTCGGTAGATGATGGTGGTCCGATTGCAACTTCGTTCCCGATCTTTGAACCGTTGATGACGGGTTTGGGTGCCAAGCTGCTTCGCGACAACCGGCCCGTCTGATGCTCGAGCAGCGGTATACGGTTGCGATCGACGGCCCTGCTGCGGCAGGTAAGGGCACGATCTCGAAGGCGGTAGCCGCGCATTTTGGGTTTGCCCATCTGGATACTGGATTGCTTTACCGAGCGGTTGGACGACGCATGCTGCAAGGTGAAGAGCCTGTTACGGCGGCGCAATCTCTAACCGCAGAAGAGTTGGGTCAGGGTGACCTTCGTACGGCCGAGATCGCAAAGGCGGCCTCAAAAGTGGCTGTTATACCCGAGGTTCGCAGCGCACTGGTTGATTTCCAACGTGCCTTTGCGCGACGTGTCGGAGGCGCAGTTCTTGACGGGCGTGATATTGGAACCGTTATTTGTCGGAACGCCGAGGTCAAACTGTTCGTCACGGCCAGTGCCGAAGTGCGCGCGGAACGGCGATATCTGGAGCTTGCAGCCAAAGGCGATGATGTCTCGCGCGAACAGGTGCTGGCAGACGTCAAAGAACGCGATGCTCGTGACGCTGAACGCAGCACTGCACCGATGAAGCCCGCAGTTGATGCTGTGCTGCTGGATACCTCGGACCTGAGTGTCGATGCTGCACTGGCCCGTGCGATCGAAGTCATCGAAATGACCCTGCCTAAAGCATAATCGCCTTCAGGCAGGGCCAATTCCTTACAGCTCGCCTACAGCGATGCTTTTGATGTTGGCCCACTGATCATCGGCGGTTTTTGCTGTACCGGTGACGTCTTTCAGGAAAGATGCACGGGTGTCTGCGTTCAGGAACAAGAACAGCTTTCCGTCGGCAACCAGATATTGATCCGGGTCGCCGTCAAATTTCTTTCCGACCGAAACACCGAATGAGCAATATCCGCCGTGTTGGGGCAAGTATGCTGCTGGGTTGGCCTCAAACGCTTCAAGGTTTGCAGCACTGGTGAAATAGTAGGACGCGCCGTCATAGGTCGCTGTATGGGTTGCAAAACCCTCGACTGGATTGCCGTCATTCACCAGGGCCACCAGATCGACACCATGTACCGCCAATGGAGCGCCAGCAGCAGAGATACCTTTTGAGACGTTTATTTCATCTGCAGCAAATGCAGGGGCAGTAAGGGCAAGTGTCATCGCAAGGGCCGTAAGGGTAAGAGTTTTCATTTGTTTATTCCTTTCCATTTGGTTCCTGGCCGCAGCGGTCGTCGGCCGATGGACTGAAAATAGGAGAGGCTTTTCGGACGCGTAATCGCCGATAGAACGCAAAGTATTGCAGATCGTCCTAACCGATGCATGATGTGTGATAAGTGTTCACAGAGCTTTGTTTGGTTCGTCAGAACTGAACATCTTATGGTCGTTTCTATATCTACGGGAGGGGCCACATGATCCGAATAGTTCTGTTTCTGGTGTTAACGGCCACCGGCATTGCTGCTCAGGAAGCTGAAACCCCGTCCCCGATCAAAGAACCCCCGATGACCTACGAACGTTTGGGTAAAATCCTGTTTGCACTGGATCCCGAGGCGCAACCCCACGGGCCTGGTTTTGAGCTGATGATCTCAGAGACGCGTGTATTTGTTGTGACAGATACCAATGCGGATCGTATGCGCGTGATGGTTCCGATCCGATCTGCAGACGGTCTGAGTCAGGCCGACATGCAACGGATGATGCAGGCGAATTTCGATACGGCATTGGATGCGCGATATGCGATCGCGAACGGTAGGGTTTGGGCGGTATTCTTGCACCCGCTTTTGTCGTTGGAAAGGGATCAATTGATATCGGGCATCGCGCAAACGGTGAACATCGCACTAACATATGGCACCCTCTATTCCAGTGGGGGGGCACAGTTTGGCGGTGGCGACAGCGGTGAGTTGCAGCAAGAGCTGTTCAAGGAACTGTTAAAAAAGGGCGAGGAAATCTAATTTCCGACTGTACGGCCCAAAGAACGTCTTGCTAAAAGGTTTATGTTATATGATATCGTAACACAGGCTTGAAGATGGAGTTTCTGTGTGTCTGCGCGTTACGATGTAAAACGAGGTGTGATCCCTGCCAACGCCGGTAGGGCGATCAAAGGCAATTCAGGCCGTAATTTGCGGACTCAGCTCAAACGTCGTAGGCGGCGGGGCTCGCCGATGCAGGCCTATGACGCATTACCGCAAGGCCTTAGGCAGTGGCTGGCGTCTGCCTGTTTGCCATGGAGTCCGGCCTCGGCTCTCAAAATCTGGGACCAAGCTGGGGGTTCGGCAAATCCCATGGCCGCTATTCTGCGGCTTGACGCCATTGAGCGATCCATGTTGCAGCAAGATGCGTTGATCTGGGGCACGCCGGGCAAGCAATCAAGCGCTGATCCCGCCGCATAAGCCAGCGTTTGTTGGCTTTGCACTTGCGCAAGCATTGGAATCCGCCTATACGCGCGCTGTCGATACAAGGGCGGTCAACGTCCGGATGACGTTTCTGAGCAGGGCCGGGTAACCTCGGCCCTTTGTGTTTGTTTGCTCAGGGCCGCACCGGATCACGCCTAAAGACATCATGAAACAAGACCGGCGGAGACAACCGCTCGGCCAGCAAAAACGTACTGTAAAGGAAAACAACGCCACATGGCTAACGCATCCATGGAGGAATTCGAAGCCCTCCTGAATGAAAGCTTCGAAATGGACACGCCCGAAGAGGGTTCTGTTGTCAAAGGCAAGGTTCTGGCGATCGAAGCCGGTCAAGCCATCATCGACGTAGGCTACAAAATGGAAGGCCGCGTTGATCTGAAAGAATTCGCAAATCCCGGCGAAGCCCCCGAAATCGCTGTAGGCGACGAGGTAGAAGTTTACCTGCGCGCCGCAGAAAACGCCCGTGGCGAAGCCGTCATCTCGCGCGAGATGGCCCGCCGTGAAGAGGCATGGGACCGTCTGGAAAAAGCATATGCCGACGACCAGCGCGTCGAAGGTGCAATCTTTGGTCGCGTCAAAGGTGGCTTCACCGTCGATCTGGGTGGCGCAGTTGCGTTCCTGCCCGGCTCGCAGGTTGACGTTCGCCCCGTGCGCGACGCTGGCCCGCTGATGGGTCTGAAGCAGCCGTTCCAGATTCTGAAAATGGACCGCCGCCGTGGCAACATCGTTGTGTCGCGCCGCGCAATCCTGGAAGAATCGCGTGCCGAACAGCGTGCCGAAGTTATCGGCAACCTGTCCGAAGGTCAGACCGTCGAGGGTGTCGTCAAGAACATCACCGAATACGGTGCATTTGTTGACCTGGGCGGCGTTGACGGCCTGCTGCACGTCACCGACATGGCATGGCGTCGTGTGAACCACCCGTCCGAGATC
Source organism: Ruegeria sp. G2 (assembly GCF_056533505.1). Lineage (NCBI taxonomy): Bacteria > Pseudomonadati > Pseudomonadota > Alphaproteobacteria > Rhodobacterales > Roseobacteraceae > Ruegeria > Ruegeria sp. G2. The sequence goes on from NZ_JBQFON010000009.1 coordinate 127,408, forward strand.
CTGACGATCGGCGAAACCATCAAGGTTCAGGTCATCAAGATCAACAAAGAGACCCACCGCATCAGCCTGGGCATGAAGCAGCTGCAGGAAGATCCGTGGGATCTGGTTGCTGCCAAGTACCCGCTGGGCTCGGTCCATCAGGGTCGCGTCACCAACATCACCGACTACGGCGCGTTCGTCGAACTGGAAGCTGGTGTCGAAGGTCTGGTGCACGTGTCCGAGATGTCCTGGACCAAGAAAAACGTCCACCCCGGCAAGATCGTTTCGACCAGCCAGGAAGTTGACGTCATGGTTCTGGAAATCGATGGCGCCAAGCGTCGCGTGTCTCTGGGCCTGAAGCAGACTCAGCGCAACCCATGGGAAGTGTTTGCAGAAACTCACCCCGAGGGCACCGAGGTCGAAGGCGAAGTCAAGAACATCACCGAATTCGGTCTGTTCATTGGCCTCGAAGGCGACATCGACGGCATGGTTCACCTGTCGGACCTGTCCTGGGACGAGCGTGGCGAGGATGCGATCCAGAACTACCGCAAAGGCGACATGGTTTCGGCCGTTGTCTCGGAAGTTGACGTCGAAAAAGAGCGTATCTCGCTGTCGATCAAAGCCCTGGGCGGTGACAAGTTCGCCGAAGCCGTGGGCGGCGTGAAGCGTGGCTCGATCGTAACCGTCGAAGTGACCGCAATCGAGGATGGCGGCATCGAGGTCGAGTACGAAGGCATGAAATCCTTCATCCGTCGTTCAGACCTGAGCCGTGACCGCGCCGAACAGCGCCCCGAGCGTTTCTCGGTCGGTGACAAGGTCGACGTCCGCGTCACCAACGTCGACAGCAAGACCCGCCGTCTGGGCCTGTCGATCAAGGCACGCGAAATCGCCGAAGAGAAAGAGGCCGTGGAACAGTACGGTTCTTCCGACTCTGGCGCATCGCTGGGCGATATCCTGGGTGCAGCGCTGAAGTCCGGCGACTGATTCAGGGCGAAAGCCTAACCAAGAATTTCGGCCCCGTGCGCATGCGCGGGGCCGTTTTTGTTGCGAATCAATATGTTCCAATTATCCGGGTTTTTTCCCGTCATGTTCGCTCAATAGGTGTAGAAAACGAGCTTGTGCGCTAATATTCGCGTTAGAATGTGGCAAAATAAGTCCAATCGATGCAGAGTATGCGTTCCCCCAAACCGGGTTTTTTCCTATACTGTCAAATCAGTAGACCAGACATACCGGACGCCTGGGAGGGTATTACGCATGATCCGTTCAGAACTGATTCAAAAAATCGCCGACGAAAACCCGCATCTTTATCAGCGCGACGTCGAACGGATTGTAAATACGGTTTTTGAAGAAGTGACCGATGCAATGTCGCGCGGTGATCGCGTTGAGCTGCGTGGATTTGGCGCTTTCTCCGTGAAAAAACGCGATGCACGTGTCGGACGGAATCCCCGTACTGGAGAAACCGTACAAGTTGAAGAAAAATGTGTTCCGTTTTTCAAGACCGGCAAGTTGCTAAGGGATCGGTTGAACGGTAAAGCATAAGTCATGATGCGCTACATTCGTTATGCTTTTCTGGCTGCCTTAGGTATCATATTGGTTTCAATCTCTCTGGCCAATCGTGAGCTGGTTGAATTGAAGCTGATGCCGGATGCACTGGCAGAGTTGCTTGGGTTCAACTTTTCAACCTCGCTCCCTTTGTTTTTGGTTGTCCTTGGTGGCGTTGTGGCCGGTCTGGTCATCGGCTTCCTTTGGGAGTGGCTGCGTGAGCACAAGCACCGTAAAGACGCCACTGTGAAGAAAAGCGAAGTGCGCAAGCTTGAGCGCGAGGTCAAGAAGCTCAAGAAAAAGCAGAACGATGGGCAGGATGATGTGCTCGCTCTGCTGGATGAGGCAAGCTGAGGCCGACCATGTCCGGTGAAATCAGTGTCAAAATATGCGGTCTGACAGCGCCTGATCATGTGCGTGCGGCAGTTGAAGCAGGTGCACGGTATCTTGGCTTCAATTTCTTTCCTAAATCGCCGCGTTACGTATCCGCTGTGCAAGCGGCAGAGTTGATGCAATCTGTGCCTGTTGGGGTCGCTAAGGTGGCTTTGGTTGTGAATGAGTCGAACGAGGTTTTGGATCAGATTACCGAAACCGCACCGTTCGATATGTTGCAGTTGCACGGTGGCGAAAGCATCGAACGGGTCTCGGAAATCAAATCACGCTATGGGTTGCCAGTGATGAAGGTCATTGGAGTGGCCGATGCCGAAGACTTGGATGCGATTGATGCCTTTAGCGACGTCGCTGACCAGATTTTGATCGATGCCAAACCACCAAAAAATGCTGTTCTACCGGGCGGTAACGGCTTGGCATTCGATTGGCGTCTTATGGCCGGGCGGAAGTATTGGCGCAAGCCGTGGATGCTGGCGGGTGGTTTAACTCCCGACAACGTGGCGGAGGCCATTCGTACCACGGGAGCCCGGCAAGTGGACGTAGCTTCGGGCGTTGAAAGTGCTCCGGGTATCAAGGATGAGGCCTTGATCAGCGCATTTATCGACGCCACACGGTGATCTGAACAATTGTCTGCTGCGTATCTCCGGAAAAGGGGAGACGACAATGCTTGCGGCAATTGGCGGTGTTTCGTTAAGACGATGGTACTACGGGCCGGAGCTATTCTGGCGGGCGCGTCAGGCGTTGCTTCAGGCGCGCGGCGATCCTTTGTGTTTGCAAGCGGATGTCTTCGCGCATCAAGGGCTTTATTTCTCGCTCAGTGTTTGGGAAGACGTGGAGGCCATGTTGACATTTGCCCAATCCGGCCCACATCGCCGTGTGGTAGAGGCGGCGTCGCGACTGGCCACAGTCAATGAGTTCCATCATTTTCCTTGTATTGCAGTCCCTAACAGGGATCAGGCTTTAAGGGTTTGGGCGCAGCGGGTTCAGGACCAACGATGATGCGTTTTGCCATGGCAAATCCTGCCGCTACCACCTATGAAAGTCGCGTACGACGAGTGGAGACACCCATGGCCAACGATCTTTTTAATTCCTTCATGTCCGGCCCAGATGAGCAGGGCCGTTTCGGCATCTTCGGTGGACGGTTCGTCAGCGAAACGCTGATGCCGCTGATCCTGTCGCTGGAAGAGGAATATAACAAAGCCAAGGATGACCCTACTTTCTGGGCCGAGATGGATGATCTGTGGGCCAACTATGTGGGCCGCCCCTCGCCGCTATATTACGCGGAACGCCTGACCGAGCATCTGGGCGGGGCCAAAATCTATCTGAAGCGCGATGAACTGAACCACACTGGTGCGCATAAGATTAATAACGTGCTGGGCCAGATCATTCTCGCGCGTCGCATGGGTAAGACCCGGATCATCGCGGAAACCGGGGCAGGGCAGCACGGCGTAGCCACCGCTACCGTCTGCGCCAAGTTCGGCCTGAAATGCATCGTCTATATGGGCGCGCATGACGTACAGCGTCAGGCCCCGAATGTATTCCGTATGCGCCTGCTCGGAGCTGAGGTGATTCCGGTGACAAGCGGTCGGGGTACGCTGAAAGACGCGATGAACGACGCGCTGCGCGACTGGGTGACCAATGTACGCGACACGTTCTATTGCATCGGCACAGTGGCTGGTCCGCACCCGTACCCGGCGATGGTACGCGATTTCCAGTCGATCATCGGTAAGGAAGCCAAAGAGCAGATGCACAACGCCGAAGGTCGTCTACCCGACACGATCATCGCCGCCATCGGCGGTGGTTCGAACGCGATGGGCCTGTTCTATCCGTTCCTTGATGACAAAGAGGTCAACATCATCGGCGTCGAAGCAGGCGGCAAGGGCGTGAATGAAAAGATGGAGCATTGCGCCTCGCTCACTGGTGGTCGTCCGGGCGTGCTGCATGGCAACCGCACCTATCTGCTACAGGATGATGACGGGCAAATACTCGAAGGCTATTCCATCTCGGCGGGTCTGGATTATCCGGGGATCGGGCCTGAGCATTCCTGGCTGAACGATATCGGCCGTGCCAGCTATGTCTCAATCACCGACAAAGAGGCACTGGAGGCGTTTCAGCTGTGCTGTGCGACCGAGGGCATCATCCCGGCGCTTGAGCCCAGTCATGCGCTGGCGCATGTGATGAAGATCGCACCAGATTTGCCCAAAGATCACCTGATCTGCATGAACATGTGCGGACGCGGCGACAAGGATGTGCAGACGGTTGCGAAATACCTGAACTTCGACATGTCCGACACCGAAGGCCGTACAGCAGACTGATCACCCAAAACAGGCTTTGCGCCTTTGAGGAACTGTGCCAGTTTGCTAATCATGAGCAGCGCATCCTCAAAGGCTAAACTTGATCGGCTTGACCAAAAATACGATCAAGCAGCTCCCGGCTGGGCGGATAAGATGCGGCTGTTAGGTTATTTTGATGCCTACCTAGGATTTCTGTCGTCAGATCCGCTTGCAGACTTGGGGCGTAATGCGCTGGATATCGGGTGTGGGACGGGTGCTTTCGCCGAAGCACGCACTGTCATCCGGCCCGAAGGTAACATCGCGCTGCTCGAGCCTTCTGCCCGGATGCTGCACTTGGCGCATTCAGCTTTGCAGCGCCGCGGATTCGATGCGACGCTCATTCAATCCCGATTGGACAATTTTCAACCGGAGGCCCGATTTGACTGCCTACTGGCCGCGCATGTTCTGGAACATTGCGCCGACCCTACTGAGGCTCTGCGCCAAATGCGCGATCTTGCCGAACCAGGGGCGACGCTCTGGCTGGTCGTGAGCAAACCGCATTGGTGCAATGCGATCATCTGGTTTCAGTGGCGGCACCGGACCTACAGGCCAGAGACGGTGGTGGAAATGTTGTCCCTCTCAGGATGGGATCTGCAAGCTGAACACAGCTTTCCGACCGGGCCTCCATCGCGCACGTCACGTGGATATCGGGCTATCGCGATCTAGGTCTCGTCTTCGGAACGCTGCGCCCGCAGGATATGCAGGGGAACGATATCCAACGCTCTCTGATGGGTGGCTTCAAGATGGACCAGGGGTGCACAGCCCTCGTCATAGGCTTGCAAGAAGCGCGACGCACATAGGCACCAGCTATCGCCGGGTTTGAGACCTGGGAAATCGAATTCAGGTCGAGGCGTGCTCAAGTCATTCCCGACATATTTCGAGTACGCTAAAAACTCAGCGGTCATTACTGCGCACACCGTGTGGCTGCCCTGGTCTTCCGGGCAGGTGTTGCACACGCCGTCGCGAAAGAACCCGGTCAGAGGATCGCGAGAGCAAGGGGCGAGTACGCCTCCCAGAACATTGATGCTGTCTAGCTTTTGCATGGCTGCATCTTACAGGCTTTGAGCAATTTTGCGGAACATTTCGACATTCAGCTCGTTGACGCCGGGATCGCGGAACTTTCGGTCAGCGCCAGTTGTCACGATCAAGACCCCGCGTGGCTGGTCGAAATAGATATACTGGCCATAGATGCCGCGCGCCATGAACTCACCTTCGTGCGCTCCAGTCGGAATCCACCATTGATACCCATATCCGATCTTTCCGGGTTCAGTCGGTGCGCTTGGCCAAGTCGAGGCACTGATCCAATCGGCCGGCACCACCTGTTGTCCATCGCGTGCACCGTTTTGTAGGATCAGCTGTCCAAAGCGCGCGAAATCCCTTGTTGTGAAATTGAGTCCCCCAAGTACAAAAGCCACGCCAGCACCATCGGTGATGTAGTATCCATCCCGCTCGAGCCCCAAGTGTTCAATGATCTTCTGGGTCAAAAGATCCGCAACGTTCTGTCCGGTTGCACCTCGGATAACCATTCCGATTATATGAGTGTCTATGGACACATATTGCCAAGTTTCGCCCGGCGCGACGAAGCTGTCCCGCAGTGAGGCCGCAAAATCATCCAGCTCACCACCCAAGGCAACCACACGTCCCATTCGGTTGATGTCAGAGTCGTAATCCAGATAATCTTCGTCGAAGGTCACACCGCTGGCCATATTCAAGACATTGCGGATCGTCGCAGTGTCATAGGCGCTGCCCTTGAGCTCTGGGGCGTATTGTGCAACCGGGTCATCCAGCGATGAAATAGCACCCTCTGCCATCAGAATACCAAACAGGGCCGACAAATAGCTTTTTGCAACTGACCACGAAATTCTCCGGTCATCGGGTCCGGTGCCCAGATAATATTCCTCAAACCGGATCGCTCCGTCTTGCATCACAAGCAAAGAAGTTACCGCGCGATCTTCGATCCACTGGTCAGTTCCATCGGGCAGATCGAAACCGGGGCCATAAGGCAGTTCCCAGGTCGGGCCGTCACCGCGTGGCAAATCGGTGGTCAGAAACGCCTCGTCCATGTGCGAAAAATTATGCACGATCTTTTCTTCTGAAAACAAAGAGTTCACGGCCATCAGGCGTTGAATCTCTTCGCGTTTCCAAAAGCCGACCACCAACGCCGCTAACGCCAGAGCCAACACAAGACGTAGCAGCCACTTAAAAGCAGATCTCATCCGAAGTCTCCCATTACACCTAACAGTGGACCCCGGTCAGTTCCATTACGCAATTGCTACGTTGCGGAAGCATTACCTGAATTTGTCCAGCAGCTTCTGCATGGCCGAACGCACATCTGGCACAGATACGGCCTCGACGCTCTTTTGGGGGGGGCTTTCAGGTTTGCCAGACTGCTTCGACGATCTTGGCGGAGCGGTTCGCAAAGCTACAGCATTCATGAACTTGCCGCTTTCGTCATCGGCAAGATAATGCGCACCATCCGAAACCCCGCGCAGGACGCTATCCAGCCAGTCTGCATCGGCTTTGGCAAAATCACTCAGAACATAGGGTGAGACCATTTCCTTACGGCCCGGATGCCCAATGCCTAGCCGCACGCGATCATAGGCCGGGCTGATATGTTCGTGGATCGACCGCAACCCGTTGTGTCCCGCATGTCCACCGCCAGCTTTCACACGTACCTTGCCTGGGGCCAAATCAAGCTCATCATGGAAGACGGTCACGTCGGTCGAATCGAGTTTGTAGAACCGCATTGCCTCGCCCACGGACTGGCCCGAACGGTTCATAAATGTCTGAGGTTTGACCAGCAGCACTTTCTGCCCGCCCAGGCGACCTTCGGTGATCTCAGCCTGAAACTTAGATTTCCACGGGCCAAAGCCATGGTCTTCGGCGATCCGCTCCAATGCCATAAACCCGATATTGTGCCGGTTACGGGCGTATTTCTGCCCGGGATTTCCTAAGCCGACAAACAGTTTCATCGCATCGTCCTTAACAGCGTAATCTCAGCGGTTGATGCCACATCTTACCGTCTCGTTTCCAGCCCAACATCTGCATAAAAAACGGGGCTACAAACGAGCCCCGTTACACTATTCGGATATGATCCGAACCTATTCTTCAGCTTCGTCCTGGCCGATGACTTCAACTTCATCAGCTGCAACTTCGCCCTCTTCACCCTCTTCATCGTCGCTTGTCGACAGACCGGTGGGTGCCGAAACGTTGGCGATCACGAAGTCACGATCGATGGTTGGTTTGGTGCCAGCAGGCAGATCAACCGAGGAAATGGTGACAACGTCGTTGATCTCCATGCCTGTCAGATCAACGGTGATCTTCTCAGGAATGTCACCCGCGGTGCACAACAGTTCAACTTCCGGACGCACAACGGTCAGAACGCCGCCTTTCTTGATGCCGGGGGCTGCTTCTTCGTTGACGAATTCGACAGGAATAAACAGTGCGATCTTTGTGGTCCGACGCAGGCGCATCAGGTCCAGGTGGGTCGGCAAGTCTTTGACAACGTCACGCTGAACGTCACGGCAGATGACGCGAACGTCTTCGTGGCCTTCAACCTTCAGGTTCCACAGGGTCGACTTGAACCGGCCCGCTTTCAGGCGCTTGAACAGGACGTTGAACGGGATTTGGATCGGCAGCGGGTCTTTGTCGCCACCAAACACAATGCCCGGAACCATGCCGTCGCGGCGTGCTTGACGAGCGGCGCCCTTGCCTGTCCCCGTCCGTTCCAGAGCTACGAGATCAGGAATCTCTCCAGCCATGATAATTCTCCAATGTTAGGGCGGGCATCCTCCAAGGCTGTATGCCCGCGTGAAGCCGCGTCCTTAGCTTGATTCAATTGGTTTGGAAAGGGCTTTTTGTGGCCTGAGGAATTTTGCGAGGCTCTGCCTCGCGCTCAGGGATATTTAGGGCCAGATGAAGATGGGATCCACTTCTTCATTGGGCTGCAAATATCTCGGGGGAGGCGCCCAAAGGCGGCGGGGGCAGCGCCCCCTTTTTTTGGTTATTCGAGGATCAGGCCTGCCAGCGGCCGCCGAAGTCTTCCGGGACCAGAAGATTGTGGCGCCCCAGATCAGCCACGTTGCGCTCACCGCAAAGTGCCATCGTTGTATCGAGCTCTTTCTGGATTACCTCCAAAGCCGTCGTCACACCTTTCTGACCCATCGCACCCAGCCCATAAACAAAGGCGCGGCCTATGAAGGTTCCTTTGGCCCCAAGCGCCAGAGCCTTTAGTACGTCTTGCCCCGAACGAATGCCGCTATCCAGATGCACTTCGACATCATTGCCAACGGCATCCATGATCTCGGGCAGAACCCGGATTGAACTAAGCGCACCGTCCAGCTGTCGCCCGCCGTGATTTGATACGACGATGGCGTCCGCACCCAGCTTGGCGGCCATCTTTGCGTCTTCGGCGTCCAATATACCCTTGAGGATTACTTTGCCGCCCCACTGTTCCATCAGCTTCTCAACCTTGTCCCAGTCGAGGCTGGGATCGAACTGTTCAGCAGTCCATGTTCCCAGTGAGCGGGTATCGGTGATGCTGTCGACATGGCCGACGATATTGCCGAACTCCCGACGTTTGGCACCCAGCATTTCGATACCCCAGGCCCATTTTGTCATCAGGTTAGCAATGGTTTTTGGTGTCAGTTTTGGCGGTGCAGACAGGCCATTCTTCAAGTCCTTGTGTCGTTGACCGAGGATTTGCAGGTCGAGCGTGATGACCAAGGCTGAGCATTTCGCATCCTTCGCGCGCTGGATCAGTCGCCCGACGTAGTCCTGATCCTTCATTGTATAGAGTTGGAACCAGAACGGAGCAGTCGTGTTTTCAGCAACATCTTCGATCGAGTTGATTGACATCGTCGAAAGGGTGAAGGGCACGCCAAAGGCCTCGGCAGCTTTGGCCGCTTTGATCTCACCATCTGCATGTTGCATGCCTGTGAGACCTACCGGAGCCAGTGCCACCGGCATCGACACATCCTGTCCGATCATCTGCGACGCGGTCGAGCGTCCGGTCATGTCTACGGCCACCCGCTGACGCAGACGGATGTCTTCGAAATCCGAGGTGTTCTCGCGGAATGTTTGTTCCGTCCAGCTGCCGCTTTCCGCATAATCAAAAAACATGCGGGGCACCCGGCGTTCATAGATCCGTTTGAGATCTTCGATATTGGTAATTGTCGGCATGGATCTGCCTTCCGCAGGATTGGTTAAGTTTCTTTACCAATTTTTCTATCGCTCTGCAATGGCGATCAACTGCGGTTGGTTGCCACGTGGTTTTGTAACGAAAAATACCGCAGCAAGCTGAACGCCAGCTGCGGTGGATACCGATTTGAGATATAATGAGTTATCAGGCGGTGTGCGCGCCGTCAGCAAGTGATTTGACGAAGTCCAACACCTCGGACACTGATTTTCCAGACCCGATTTGGCTGACAATCGCGGACCCGACAACGGCGCCATCTGACACGCTGGCAATGTTGCGTGACTTCTCTGGCGTATTGATCCCAAACCCGACAATGACCGGTAAATCGGTTGCGGCTTTGATCCGTGCAACCTCGGGTCCGACATCGGTCGCCTGCGCCTCAGCGGCGCCGGTGATGCCGGTAATCGACACGTAATAAACAAAGCCAGACGTGTTCTGCAGCACGCGAGGTAGGCGGTTATCGTCGGTTGTCGGTGTTGCCAGCCTGATAAAGTTCAACCCGGCAGCCTGTGCTGGCAGGCAAAGCTCTTCGTCTTCTTCAGGTGGCAGATCGACGACAATGAGCCCGTCGATTCCGGCGGATTTGGCATCTGCCAGAAATACATCGACTCCACGGCTGTAGATCGGGTTGTAGTATCCCATCAGCACAATCGGCGTGGTATCATCGGTTTCGCGGAAAGCGCGCGCTAAATCCAGCGTGCGTTGCAATGTCATCCCGCCATCCAACGCCCGTTGACCAGCGGCCTGGATAGTGGGGCCATCCGCCATAGGGTCGGTAAAGGGCAAGCCCAGTTCGATCACGTCGACGCCTGCGCCGGGCAAACCCTTTACGACCTCCAGCGACGTTTCATAGTCGGGATCCCCGGCCATGACATAAGCTACAAATGCCTTTTTGCCCTGTTCTTTCAGAGCGGCGAATTTGGCGTCGATACGGGTCATCGGAAGTCCTTGCACTCGGGTTTGGACCTGATGTGCAGAAACTTTCGCTGAAAATCAATCCCGCTTGGTGGACTAGAGATCAGAACGAGTAATGATACCGCAGCAGTAGTGAGTTCACACCGGGGTTATCGCCCTGCGTACTAGCATTGGATTTGTGCGTGATGGCAACCGACAGTTTGTTCCCACTTTCAAGCGTATAACCAAGACCCAACAGGCTGCGAATCTGAAAACTGCCTCCCAAATCATTCTGATCGCTTCCTTCGCTATAGTAGCCGGGCATGACGCTGCCTTCGATAAACCATCGGTCGGCAAAGCTATATACTCCGATTAATCCGGCACCAATATGCGTGTCTCCGTCTGTATCAACCGAGAGAGCTCCACCCCATGTTGCGCTGAACCGAGTTGCCTCGTGAAACGGGCGATGCTGATACTCAAGCGAAAAAATGGCCTGATCGTCTCCGTCGCTGTGGGAGTAATCTGCGTAGCCAGCGCCGAAAATGATGGATTGTGCCTGCGCAGAAGTCGCCGCCGCCAGCGCGAAGGCCAGAATAACAAGGGGTTTCATCGTACCTACTATGTCCGTCGTTCGTTGGTATTAGTTTTATTGGGGACTGTATGTGCATGAATTCAATGAGGGCAAGAACACAATGTCATGCCAATTTCGTGATGTGGCCGATCAGACTCGGGGGTGGGAGGGAGTGCTACGCCTTGCGCATTGCGCTAGACCTGCCTAGAAGCGGCGCTCGAATGGTATCAGGAGGCCGTTATGGGCTTTAAAATGGGAATCGTGGGTTTGCCGAATGTGGGCAAGTCGACCCTCTTCAATGCGCTGACAAAAACTGCGGCAGCCCAGGCGGCGAATTTCCCATTCTGTACCATCGAACCCAACGTGGGTGATGTTGCTGTTCCTGATGATCGCCTGGATAAATTGGCGGCGATCGCCAGTTCTAAACAGATCATTCCAACGCGCATGACCTTTGTAGATATCGCCGGTCTGGTAAAAGGCGCATCAAAGGGCGAAGGACTTGGCAACCAATTCCTGGCAAATATCCGTGAGACCGATGCGATTGCTCATGTTCTGCGCTGTTTTGAGGATGGTGATGTGACCCATGTGGATGGTCGTGTCGATCCCGTGGCGGATGCGGACACGATCGAAACCGAGCTTATGCTGGCCGATCTGGAAAGCATCGAAAAGCGCCGCACCAATCTGGTGCGCAAGCTGAAGGGCAACGACAAAGAGGCGCAGCAGCAGGACCGCCTGCTGTCCGAAGCGCAGGAGATGCTGGAAAGCGGCAAGCCCGCGCGCCTGGTCGAGGTCTCGGACGAAGACGCCAAAGCCTGGAAGATGCTGCAGCTGCTGACCACCAAACCGGTGCTCTATGTCTGCAACGTGTCCGAGGAAGAAGCCGCTGAGGGCAATGAATATTCCGCCAAGGTTGCCGAGATGGCAGCTGCGCAGGGCAATGCTCATGTCATCATCAGTGCTAAGATCGAAGAAGAGATCAGCCTGCTGGAAGACGAGGAAGCGCAGATGTTCCTTGAGGAAATGGGGCTGGAAGAACCCGGCCTCGACCGCCTGATCCGCGCTGGTTACGATCTGCTCAAGCTGGAAACCTATTTCACCGTCGGCCCGAAAGAGGCCCGCGCCTGGACCATCCGCACCGGCACCGCCGCACCACAGGCGGCTGGCGTGATCCACGGCGATTTCGAGAAAGGCTTCATCCGCGCCGAGACCATCGCCTATGATGACTACATCGCCGCGAATGGTGAGCAGGGTGCCAAAGAGGCAGGTAAGATGCGGGCAGAGGGCAAGGGGTACATCGTCAAGGATGGTGATGTGATGCATTTTTTGTTTAATACGTGAACATTCGACGGCGAGGTCGTAAGAATTGAATTAAAAACAGGTCAAGTCCTTTAAAGGCCCTTACGGGCTTCCTCAGATTATCTTAGTAAATATTTTGTCCTAAAGGTATTCAAATGAGAGGCAATTTTGCTTCTAAATCCAACACATTAGGTGAGGTGCTCTCCTCAAAAAGCTCTGCCGCAGAACACGGCCTCGGCAGTCTCACACGTGTATCGCGTATTCTGAAAAAGCTCATAGGCTTTGGTTTGTTGGTTTGTACATTTGCTCTGGCTTTGGGTTTGCTCTTGGAATGGTCAGATATCAAAATAGACCCGGTCCTAATTTTGCTATGCGCCTTTGTTTTTGTCTGGTTGACCGCAGGTCGCAAAAGTAACGTTGGCAAACAGCACTTCTTGTTAGCCAATGATCGTCTTGGCTTTATGCGTAGTCTTAGACTTGATGAGAAAACGGTCGTTATTGACGGAAGTAATATTTACCATTTCGGGCATGACAATGGCTTAGATGCCCAACCGCTGAGTGAGATCGTCCGTCAACTGCGTTCGCAAGGGTATCGTGTCATATGCTTCTTCGATGCAAACATTTATCATACACTGAGTGAACACGGGGCAATTCCAAGGAGAGAGCGACACTCGTTGGTGTTGCTTCAACAAATTTTTGGGCTCGACGTAAGCGAGATTTATGTCGTGCCCAGCGGCGTTCAAGCGGATGTTTTTATTCTTGAGTGTCTCAAGTACCTGCCAATTTCGTTTGCCGTAACCAACGATAAATACCGTGACTATGCAAGCGAGTACCCGACTGTAATGAGCGAAAACCTTTGGCGCAAAAGCGTGGCGATTTCAGACGGTAAAATCAAGCTGCTTCAGCACAAATTCCATGGCTGACAAAAGTTGAGCGTTTGGCGTCAGCAGACGCTGAAGTATTGCCCTCGCGTTGTGTTTTCACATTCTGTGGTTTGGGTTCTGATGTAAGTCCGGAGCCGCTCGCCCTTCCGCGTTTGTTCAACTCGGGCTTTCTTCGCTCAGAAAACGCGATAGTCTGCGGTTCTCCTTTTGGGTAGGATGTACCTAAATGATCGAAATCCGCGACCTGCAACTGCTCAGCGCTTTGGCGCGGCATCGCCATTTTGCCAAAGCGGCTGAGGAGTGTGGCATTTCCCAGCCTGCGTTCTCAATGCGCATCCGTAATCTCGAGGATCGATTGGGTGTCTCTATTGTCCGGCGCGCCAATCGGTTTCAGGGCTTGACCGAAGAGGGCGAGATGATCGTTCAGCGGGCGCGACGCATTCTCGATGACACCAAGGCTTTGGAACAGCAGGTGTTGGCTGCCAAGGGTGAGATCACCGGCACGCTTATTTTGGGTGTGATCCCTACAGCGATTGCCTTCACCGGGCGTCTGACCAAGCGGTTGCGCGACGCCCACCCGCGTATCGTGACCCGGATCGAGACCATGTCCGCGACCGCGATCCAACACCGGTTGGACGAAGGCAGTCTGGACGCGGGTATTACCTATGGCGACAGCATCGGCACCGACTTGCGGCAGGTGCAGCCGCTGTACGAAGAAACCTACGTCCTGTTGGTTCCTTCGCATATGACCGATGAGACGGGCCCGATCCCATGGGCGCGCGTGGCCGAGTTCCCGCTCAGCCTGTTGGAGCCTCAGATGCAAAACCGGCGAATTCTGGACCGGATATTTGCCGAACAGGGCTTGCACCCGGATATTGTGGCCGAGACCAGTGGGTTCACCGCCTCGATGGTCATGGCGCGCGAGGGGCTCGCGGCCACTGTGATCCCGCGCGTGCTGGTGCGGGCGCTGGGGGATTTGAAAGATACCAAAGTGCTGCCTTTGGTCGACCCGGTGGTCAGCAAGCCGATTTGTCTGGCGACCCTGACTCGCGACCCGGAATTGCCCACGGTCGGCGCATTACGTGATGTGGTGGCGTCATTACGGTGATAATCTGTCGTTATCGTACGATTGAGATATGCGATTTGACGATATGCTAGTCTGATGAGACACGGAGCCTTAATCGGAGGGCATCATGGCACCATTAGATACCAAGCCATCAGGCGCACCCAAAGGCGTCTGGAAGTCAGGTAAAGGCAAAGGGCGGCACACGCCCAAAGGCCGTCAGTTCACGGATGAGGCGCAGGCTGAAATCGCGCGTCTGCTGGGCGACCGCCCGCGTCGCCGCGACCTGCTGATCGAATTCCTGCATTTGATTCAGGACGAACACGGCCATATCAGCGCCGATCACATTGCGGCTCTGGCCGTTGAAATGCGGATCGGACAAGCCGAGATCTACGAAACGGCGACCTTTTATGCCCATTTCGATGTGGTGAAAGAGGGTGAAACCCCTCCGCCCGCTTTGACGATCCGTGTCTGTGATTCCCTGTCCTGCGAGATGGCAGGTGCCCAACAGCTGCAAATGGCGCTGGAAGACGGTTTGGACGCTTCACAAGTGCGTGTCGTTCGCGCGCCCTGCATGGGCCGCTGTGATACCGCTCCGGTGCTTGAGATCGGTCACAACCACATCGACCATGCGACCCCCGAAAAAGTGCAGGCTGCGATTGCTGCCGATGACACCCACGCGCATCTGCCTGACTATGAAGCCTACGCGACCTACGAGGCGAATGGCGGTTACGCTAAGCTGAAAGAGCTGCGCGACGGTGGCGACTGGGAAAAGGTACAGGAAGACGTATTGTCCTCGGGCCTGCGCGGTCTGGGCGGCGCTGGCTTCCCGTCAGGCAAGAAATGGGGCTTTGTTCGCATGAACGAAGGCCCGCGCTATCTGGCCGTGAACGGGGACGAAGGTGAGCCGGGCACATTCAAGGACCGCTATTATCTTGAGCGCACGCCGCATGTCTTCCTTGAGGGTATGCTGATCGCCGCGTGGGCGGTCGAGGCCGAGACGTGCTTTATCTACATGCGTGACGAATACCCTGCAGTTTTGGAAATCCTGCGCCGCGAGATCGCCGCGCTGGAAGCCGCGGGCATTGTCGAGCCGGGCTATATCGACCTGCGCCGGGGTGCCGGTGCCTATATCTGCGGTGAAGAATCCGCGATGATCGAGTCGATTGAGGGCAAAAAGGGCCTTCCGCGTCACCGTCCTCCGTTCGTGGCGCAGGTTGGGGTCTTTAACCGCCCGACCTTGGTGCACAATGTCGAGACCCTCTATTGGGTGACCAAAGTTTGCCGCGAGGGGCCGGAATGCCTGAACAGCACCGAAAAGAATGGTCGCAAGGGTTTGCGTAGCTATTCGGTCTCGGGGCGGGTCGCGAAGCCGGGTGTTTACCTTCTGCCTGCTGGCTCGACCATTTTGGATGTGATCGAAGCTGCCGGTGGTATGGCCGAAGGGCAGACCTTCAAAGCCTATCAGCCGGGTGGTCCCTCCTCGGGCCTGTTGCCCGCGTCGATGGACGATATCCCATTGGACTTCGACACGCTGCAACCGCACGGCACATTTATTGGCTCTGCCGCTGTGGTGGTTCTGTCCGATCAGGACACCGCGCGCGATGCGGCGCTGAACATGTTGCGCTTCTTCGAAGACGAAAGCTGCGGCCAGTGCACGCCCTGCCGGGCGGGTTGCGAAAAGGCGGTCAAACTGATGCAGGCCGACAAGTGGGATCAGGACTTGCTCGAGGATCTGTGTCAGGTGATGGGCGATGCCTCGATCTGCGGTCTGGGGCAGGCGGCCCCGAACCCGATCCGCCTTGTCATGAAACACTTCGCTGACGAAATCTGAGGGGAGACAGAGCCATGCTTGATGCAAGCCCGAACAAAACCGTCACCTTCAACCTGAACGGCGAAGATGTCACCGTACCCGAAGGCTGGACCATCTGGGAAGCCGCCAAGGGGCAGGGGTTCACTATCCCGCACCTGTGCCACAAGCCACAGCCGGGCTACAAACCCGACGGCAATTGCCGCGCCTGTATGGTCGAGGTGGAAGGCGAGCGCACGCTGGTCGCCTCCTGCATCCGCCCGGCGGCGGAGGGTATGGTCGTGAAGACCGACAGTGATCGGGCCGAGAAATCGCGCGCCATGGTCATGGAACTGTTGGTCGCGGATCAGCCTGAGGAAGCACACGACACCTCCAGCCACTTCTGGGATATGGCCAAGCTGAACCATGTCAGCGACAGCCGTTTCCCGGCGAAAGAGGCCGAGAAAATCCCGCTGTTGGATGACAGCCACGTTGCGATGCGCGTCAATCTGGACGCTTGCATCAACTGCAACCTCTGCGTCCGAGCCTGCCGCGACGTGCAGGTCAACGACGTGATTGGTATGGCCGGACGTGGCCACACAGCGCAGGTGGTGTTCGACCAGAACGACCCGATGGGTGCTTCGACCTGTGTGGCTTGTGGTGAATGCGTGCAGGCCTGCCCGACCGGTGCCTTGATGCCCGCCACTATACTGGATGAGAACCAGCAGGGTGACAGCAAGGATTACGACAGTGAAACCGAAAGCGTCTGCCCGTTCTGCGGCGTCGGCTGTAAGGTCTCGCTGAAGGTCAAAGACGGCAAGGTCAAATATGTCGAGGGCATCAACGGTCCCGCAAACGAAGGCCGTCTGTGCGTCAAAGGCCGCTTTGGTTTCGACTACATCCACCATCCGCATCGCCTGACCAAGCCGCTGATCCGTCGTGAAGATGCGCCTGAGAAGGGCCTGAATGTCGATCCCGGCAACCTATCAACTCATTTCCGCGAAGCGACTTGGGAAGAGGCGATGGATCTGGCCGCCACCAAGTTGAAAGTCCTGCGCGAGGAAGACCCGCGCAGCGTTGCGGGCTTTGGTTCGGCCAAGTGCACCAATGAAGAGGCGTATCTGTTCCAGAAGTTCATCCGTCAGGGCTTCCGCCACAACAATGTCGACCACTGCACCCGCCTGTGCCATGCGTCGTCGGTTGCGGCCCTGATCGAAAACGTCGGCTCCGGCGCCGTTACTGCGACCTTCAACGAGATCGAAAACGCGGATGTGGCGATCATCATCGGGGCCAACCCGATCGAGAACCACCCCGTAGCCGCGACTTATTTCAAGCAGTTCACCAAACGCGGCGGCAAGTTGATCGTGATGGACCCACGCGGCGTCGGCATGCGCAAATTTGCCGATGAAATGCTGCAATTCCGTCCGGGAGCGGATGTCTCGATGCTCAACGCGATCATGAATGTGATTGTGGAAGAGGAACTATACGACAGCCAGTATATCCACCGCTGGACTGAGAACTGGGAAGCCGAGAAAGAGCATCTGCGCCAGTTCACGCCCGAGGCGATGTCGCCGATCTGTGGTATTGAACCGGATCAACTGCGCCGAGTGGCGCGCACCTTTGCACAAGCCAAGGCCGGTCTGATCTTCTGGGGTATGGGCGTCAGCCAGCACATCCACGGAACCGATAATTCGCGCTGCCTGATCTCGCTGGCCTTGATGACCGGTAACGTTGGCAAGCCGGGCGCGGGTCTTCACCCGTTGCGGGGTCAGAACAACGTTCAGGGCGCCTCAGATGCGGGTCTGATCCCGATGTTCCTGCCGGATTATCAGTCAGTCACCGATGACAGCATCCGGGCCAAGTTCAACAATGTTTGGAACGATGAACGCGACTTCTCGAACGAGAAGGGCCTGACGGTAACCGAGATCATCGATCAGGCCTATGCGGGCAACATCAAAGGTATGTACATTCAGGGTGAAAACCCTGCCATGTCTGACCCGGATGTAGGCCACGCGCGTGATGCTCTGGCCAAGCTGGAGCTGATGATCGTGCAGGATATCTTCCTGACCGAAACGGCGAACTATGCCGACATCATCCTGCCCGCCTCGGCGCTCTATGAGAAGAACGGCACCGTGTCCAACACCAACCGTCAGGTACAACGTGTGCGTCCTGCTGTGACGCCTCCGGGTGAGGCGCGCGAGGATTGGAAAATCACTGTCGAGCTTGCGCAGCGCATAGGTCTGAACTGGGAGTACACGGATGTGTCCCAGGTCTTTGCCGAGATGAAGCTGACCATGGCCTCGCTCGACAATATCACTTGGGAAAGGTTGGAGACCGAGACCATCACCTATCCCTCGCTCAGCGAAACCGATCCGGGACAGGCCATCGTGTTCGGCGACGGGTTCCCGCGCGCAGATGGTCGGGCCCGGTTCACCCCGGCCAGCGTCATTCCGCCGGATGAGGCGCCGGATGACGAGTACCCGATGATCGCCACCACGGGCCGGCAGTTGGAACACTGGCACACCGGGTCGATGACCCGCCGGGCCACTGTTTTGGACGCCGTAGAACCTGAAGCGAACTGCTCGATGAACCCGCGTACGTTGAAACTGATGGGGATTGAGCCGGGCGAGATGATCCGTCTGACTACTCGCCGCGGTTCGATTGAAATCATGGTGCGAGCCGACCGAGCGATTGCCGAGGATATGGTGTTTATACCATTCGCCTATGTCGAGGCGGCGGCGAATATCCTGACCAACTCGGCCATCGACCCATACGGCAAGATCCCCGAGTTTAAATTTTCGGCCATTCGTGTCGAAAAGATCGAAGACGCCATCGCGGCGGAATAAACTTCACGTACTCTTAGAAAGGGCGGCTCATTTGAGGTCGCCCTTTTTTGTGATCAGTAATCCCGTTCGAAGAATATACCCAACCCCGTCTCACCCCGGCCATCCACCGTACCACGCACTGTAAAGCTGTCGGTGACGTCCAGGTTCAAATTCACTTCGGTATCGCCTTCGGTATTGACGGTGAAATCGGTATAGAGGTTGTCGCTTAGATATGCGCCTGCCCCAAGGCTGCCACCGCCGCCTTCCGTTGCGCCAAGGTCTACAGTGTCAAGCCCAGTAGCCTCGCGCACGCCCTTGGTTGCATCCCCACCCGCGCCGCTGAGTTGGGCCAGTGAAGCCGCCATCTGGGCGATCACAAAAGGCGACAACTCCGAAAAACGGTTGCCGAACAGCAGCATGGCCAGTGCTTCTTCGGTCGGGCGTTCGGGGTCTGAGAACACGTCCACTTCGGGCGAATCCAGAGGACCTGCGATCTCAATGGTGGCTGTACCGTCCGAGGTGCTGGTCGAAGATTCGAACTCGATATAGGGGGTCAAGTCGCCTTGCAGTGTCACCAGACCCTTGGTCAGCGCAAGACGACGGCCCAGAATGTCGATGTTACCCCGGATCAATTCAATCTGACCCGAGGGGACGACGGATGTAGTGGTTCCGCCAATCTGAATGCGCCCTCCCAATTCGGCGTTGACACCTCGGCCTCGAACAAACACGGCTTTGGGGGCAAGCAGGCCGATGTCCAATGACATGCGCGAGTTGCTTTTGGCTTTGTCTTCGCTTTCGACCAGATTGGCACGTTCCCGCGTCACAAAACCGGCACGGCTTTCGTTAATATGGTCGATTGTTGGGATTGGTGCTGCGCCAACTGCGCCTGCCGCTGCGGCAAGGTTTATGTTGGTTTCGCCAAAGTTTATCTGACCGGCCAGAGCACTGTTTCCAGCCAATGCCCCGGTCAGGGCAATCTGGCCGTTCAATGTGGTCTCATACAAAAGTCTGTCGGTCAGAACGAGATTATTGAGTTTCGTGGTGATCTGAGTGTTGAAGGGCGAAGTCAGATTGATCGGCCCGTTGACGGTGAATCCTCCTCCTGCCCGCAGGCCACCCTGCAGTGCAACAGTTGCACGGCTTTGCGCGATGTTGACCGTTCCGCCGATATCGGTGATCGTTTGCCCCACATCTGGCAGCGCCATTGATGCGCCGGTAGTTGAAATCGTTCCGCTGAGCGCATCCAGTGCAGGCGCCCCTTTCAGGGCTAGATCGAACCGAGCTTTACCTGCCAGACTATTGGGTGAAATAAACGCATTGGCGATACCTATGTTGATACCGCCTTGCATCTTCAAGTCTGCCTCGCCGCTACTTTCATCAAAGGCACCCGCGACCGTAGTGTTGATCTCGGCGGGGCCGTCGGCTTTGGCGTCGATAGTCCACTTGCCTGCATCACGACGAGCATTTCCATTGGCAGACAGGGTTCCAGGGAAATCGGGGATCAGACGTTCGAGCCGGTTGATCTTGGCCTCAAAATCAAAGTCGGCTGAACCATTGATGTCAACGGTTCCCGACAATTCGGCATATGAGCTCTCAGGTCCTTGCAAGCGGGCGTTGCCCTCAAGGCCAGACCCGGTCGGGGCGACATTGCCATCAAGTTTTAGCGGGCCGGACAGAGTAGGCGAGACCCGACCCACATTGTCCAGCATGGCCGAGAAATTCAGGCCACCTGCTTCGCGGTCCAATCGTCCCGATGCATCTGCAGTCAGCGCTGTTCCCTTCAGACTGAACGTGCGGATGTTAAGACCCTGATCGTCGTTTGCGGCATCCACGTTTAGCGTTGTTCTGCCCTGAACAAGCGCATCAATCACGTTAATACCTGTTCCAAGATCATCTGCGCTGAGGTTGCCAATGATGTCAAAAGTCTTGCTGCCTTGCGCGGCTCTGCCTGTGACATCAGCATTGATTGATCCCGTTAGGTCGCGCCCGGCGAGGCCTGAGAACACTGACAAATCCGGTGCCGTTGCCTTGGCACTGCCGTCTACAGCAATGTCGCCGGTAGGATCATCAATTGTAGCTCCAACCTCGGCGGTCAACGCTGCGCTTTTGATTGTAGCATTTCGGACGACGACCTGATCGCCAGAATGTGCGCCGTCCAGATTGATCGATACCCGGCCTCTCAACAGCGGATCGAACTCAATCATCCCTGTTTCGATATTTGTACCGATTACGTTGGCCTGGCCGTCAAATTCCAATGTTTGTACGGTGCCCTTGCCTTCCAGCCGGGCCTGCACCGCACCGGAGAGATCACGCTGGGCGAGGCCTGAGAATACCTTCAGATCGGGGGCGTTGACGTTGGCCTGCCCATTGATCGTCATGTTGCCAGCAAGGGTCGTGACCGTACCGCTGGCCTGAGCAGTCAGCGCATCACCACTGATCGAAAGCTCCCGAATGGACACGCCATCGGTTCCACGTTTGGCATCTAACACAATGTCGGTTTCGCCGGTGATCATTGGGTCGATATCGTCGCGGCCAGTAACCAAATCGCGCCCGTTTACTATTAGCTTGCCATCAAAGCTGCGTTCCAGCGGTGAGCCCTTGCCTTCGACTTTGATCGAAGCTTCGCCACCTAGCTGTAGCTGTGCCAGGTCCGCAAACCTCGATAGGTCGGTGGCCTGCAGCAGCGCCGCGCCATCAACCTGCAGCCCTGTCGCAAGCCCGCTGATCACGGCATCGGTTTCAAGTTTGTAGTCGCTGCCAACCAGTTCGAAACCGGTCAGTTGTAAGGACTGGTCACTGCCATAATCGAACCGTCCATCCAGCGTGATCTGATCCCCAACGGCAGCTTTCAGCGCTGGGTCAGTCAAATCGATGCCATCAAGCACGGCCTGAACGTCTCCATCCATCGATAAGCCGCCGGACTGATCCAAGGTGCCCTGCCCAGTAATTCTGGCGTGATCAATATTCAGATTGGGGGTCTCAACGTTGTCAGTTGTAAGGCTCAGATCCCAATAGTTACCATTTTTGGAGTTGTACAAGGCCGAAATCTGCGCCGCGCCAATGGACGTGTCGCCGCCACTGACGGGCAGAACAACTTTGTCGCCTTCTGGTGGCGTGATGTGGCCTTGAAGGGCAACCAGTTGCAAAACACCGCCAGAGGCAAGGCTCACCTCGCTTTTCAGTTCCAATGCTTCTGAGGTGATCTCAATGTCCGAGATGTCCAGCGCGCCATCGGAATGGGTGCGCCCGTCCACGAAAAGCCTCGTGTCTGTGCCAAAAAACGTGTCCATTTCTTTGGCCAGGAACGGAGTCAGGTCGCCGCCGACATCGGCAGTAAATGCAATCCCATCGGATGCAGTGCCATTTTCTTCGGCTGTCCGCAGTCGAACTTGGCCAGATACGCGAAGCTGCTGATCGCTGCTCAGCCCGATATCGGCGTTGAAATCTGATACCGGCCCCGAACCTTTTGCGGTCAGTTTTAGCGGCGGGGCATCGGGGATGGACAGGGCCGTTGCGATCAACCCGCCCGAGGCTTCGGCGACGGTGAGGTCCAGGTCGATCTGGCTGTTATCGTTCTGGAATCCGGCTTTAAGATCAATCGTATCACCCGCTCGATCCAGCCGGTCGATATCCAGCGTTGTATCCAGCGTTCCGTCCGCCAGCGAGAGGTTACCATTCACGGCAAGATCAGCCGCAACGCCGATCAATGGCTCACCCAAAGACAAGTCATCGACCCGAAGCTCGCCAATTTCAATGGAAACCGGAAGCTCGGGCAGTTGAAAGGGTTGGGTCTCAGCTGAAGGCGGCGGTGTGTCCTTAGTCGTCGTGCCCGGGGCACGGGCGATGTCAATCTCTTGCGCCGACAATGTATTGACTGAGAATCGACCCCGCAGCAACGCCAGCCGGTTCCAATCCAGCTCAGCATTTTTGATGGTCAGCCAGACACCTTCGTCATCGGCGACGGTAATTTCCTGAATCGTCGCTCGTGAACTCAGCGCACCTTCCAGACCGATCACCTGAACATTTTGATCATCGCCTGACAGGGTATCCTGCAGGAACCGTTCGATCATGCTGCCGCCTTCGTCCTGCGCGGTCGCTGCCGGGGGGACGACGATCACTGCTGAACTCAGCAACAGAGGGTATAGAAAGCGACGCATCAGAAGGCCTGCCCGATCCCGAGGTAGAACTGCAGCCCATTGCCCGTGTCACCCTGAACTGGGACGGCAAGGTCAAAGCGCAATGGCCCGAAACCGCCCAGATCATAGCGAATACCCAGCCCGGCGCCAGAATGCTCTTCCGCGCCGCTGCCGATGAACGAGGACGTGTCGACGACGCCATAGTCATAGAAGCCGACCAACGAGATTGCGTCGGTGACTTTGCCACGAATTTCAGCTGACAGTCCCAAAAAGGACTTGCCACCAGCCACACCGTCTCCGACTGGAATACCGAGGCTTTCATAGGGCTGACCACGTACCGTTCCGGCGCCGCCTGAGAAGAACAGGAAATCCGGGGTCACGCCGTCTGCAGGCGGGCCCAGCACAGATCCCAGCTGAACGCGCCCGGCGAGCACCAGCCGTCCGCCAGTACCCAGATCGTTATAGGCGCGTCCGTCAAAGAACATCCTCAGGCCAGTGTCAGAACCAGAGAACCCGACAAAGGGCATCACCTGCGAATCCAGATAATAACCTCGTGTGGCGCTGACTTTGCTATCCCGTTCATCCCACTCAGACCGGAAGGGCAGGATGAAGTACCGGAACTTGCGGCCATCGCCATAGGCGTCATCCGCGTCTGACCATTGGAAACCGGCTGAGGCTTCGGCATAAAGACGGTCCGAAAACGTGCGGCGGGCACCATAGGCAAGCGAGGCGATAGTGACGTTGTAATTCTCGGTGTTTCGCCGTTCCAGCAGGGCACTCCAGAAAGTATTGTCGTCTGGGCCGAGCCGGTCAGGTTGATCCAGACGCAGGCCAATGCGCCCATCGATATCCTCGGCGCCGCCAATGTTGCGGATCGCAGCCTCGAACCTTAACCGCTCTGCCCGCCGGAACACGTTCCGATGGGTCCACGTGGCAGTTAAATCCAGCCCATCGCGCGAGGCGATCTCGGCCCCGAATGTCAGCCGACGGGGGGGGAGGTCTTCAAATGTGGCATCGAAATCCAAAGTGCCGTCCGGGTTGGGCTCGTCATGTTCCTTTATAGAGACCGTGCTGAACGTGCCGGTGCGCCGCAGCCGGGTTCCAACCTTTTGTACCTGTTCTGGCGAATAAACTTCACCCGAGGGGAAGCCTGCAATTTTTTCGATCGACCGATGGCGAACGTTAGTGTCGCCTTGGATGTTCATTTTGCCGAACCGCAGCCTTGGCCCCGGTGCCAGATCAATTGTGGCATCCAGTCGTGCCTGCGCATGTCGCGCGATTACTTTTTGGTCCGACACCTCTGCCTTTGCGTGGCCCGTATCGCGCCAGCCTTGGACCCCTGCGGATGCTGCTTGCTGGATTGCTCCGGTGGTGGCCGTTTTGCCTGTGGCAAATTCCTCGGGTAGCGCAGTTTCTGGTGCCAATGGTTGAACGACAGCCGTGCCAAATTCGAACTTCGGCCCTGAAGTCACCAATATCGTTGCACGTTTGAACTGGGTCGGAACATTCAAAGAGTTGATATTTGCAGCTTCCTGCCCGTCCAACTTGATGCTGACAACCGGGCTGAAATACCCTTCGTCATACATGATTTGAACGATGGTGCGGTAGTCGGACAGAGCTGCCGACAGAATTTCTAGCGACGTATCCAGTCCACGCGATTCTGAGGTGAAAACCGATGAGGTCTCTTCCAGCCGGTCAATCAGATCTTTAGATGCGCCGGGAGCGGAGAGGGTGGTTTCCAGCGCCGATGCAAGATTGGGAGACAATGCCAAAAGAACGCAAAAAAGCCAGCTTCTCAGAACGCTGCGCGGTCTGCTCCCTATCATTGTCTGGCTCCAACTGCCCCAAGTCGAAATCACTATGGCCGCGAAACAATAGAAATGCGGCTTGTTGAATTCATTTAGAGCATTTGGCGACGCCAAGGGGAAGAACTAAACCAAACTCAGTTGCTATTATTGGCTCGACCGTGTCCCAATTTCTCACAGATCGGCATTTCGGAACCACCTAATGATCGCGTCGCGATCTTCGGGCTCCATGTAAGTGACGTTTGCGGGGGGCATTGCGTGGGTGACGCCGGATTGCAGATATATCTGCTGCGCGTTCTGCGCGATGTCGGCCTCGGTTTCCAGCAACACACCTTTGGGTGCCCACAGGATGCCTTCCCAGACAGGCTCACGCGCGTGGCACATGGAACAGCGCCCCAAAACAATGTCGTGCGCTTCTTCAAAGCCATCCGCCGCTGCAAATTTCTGTTCATATGGTGTAAGCTGTTGCGCTTCGGCCTCTTCCAACGGGTCGTGCATGGAAGCGGTCGACAGCCACATGATGGCCATGAACAGCAGTGCAGTCACCAGCCAGGTCCAGGTTGGATTACCGGTGCGCGCATGGCGGGTGTTGAAATAGTGGCGAATGGTGACGCCCATCAAAAAGACCAACGCGGCGATGATCCAATTGTACTCGGTGGCAAAGGCCAGTGGGTAGTGGTTCGACAGCATCAGGAACACAACGGGCAAGGTCAGATAGTTGTTGTGGGTCGAACGCAATTTAGCGATTTTGCCGTACTTGGGATCAGGCGTACGTCCGTTTTTGAGGTCATCCACAACAATGCGCTGGTTTGGCATAATTATGAAGAACACATTCGCCGTCATGATTGTGGCCGTGAAAGCCCCCAGATGCAGCATCATCGCACGGCCGATGAAGATTTGGTTATAACCCCACCCCATGGCCACCAGCAGGACAAACAACAGAACCATCAGCAGCGTCGGGCGTTCACCGAGGCCAGATTTGCACAGAAAATCATAGACCAGCCAGCCAATGGTCAGCGACGCAGCCGAGATAAGGATGCCCTGCCACAGCGCCAGATCAGCTTTATGCGCATCGATCAGATAAAGCTCGCCGCCAACCCAGTAGACGATCATTAAAAGCGCGGCGCCGCTCAGCCAAGTCGCGTAGCTTTCCCATTTGAACCAGGTCAGGTGGTCAGGCATGCGCTCCGGCGCGACAAGATACTTCTGGATGTGATAAAAGCCACCGCCATGGACTTGCCATTCCTCGCCGTCCGCCGGGCCGGGAATATCGCGGTTCAGGCCAAGGTCCAGCGCGATGAAATAGAAGGATGATCCGATCCAGGCGATCGCAGTGATGACGTGCAGCCAGCGCACGCCAAAACCAATCCAATCCCAGAACACGGCGAAGTCGTACATTGATGAGGTCTCCGATAAGTTATCGCCACACTAGGCAAACGGGCTTTTCTTCGGTATTCCCGTATATTGTCAAACTGTATCAAAAAAAACGATAAGATGTCCTATCTCGACAACATTCGAACCTTTGTACGGGTTTATGATCTAGGCAGTATGTCAGCCGCCGGACGCGATATGCGAATCTCACCTGCAGTGACGTCAGCGCGGATTTCGCAGTTAGAAGATCACCTCGGGGTTCGTCTGTTCCAGCGAACCACACGCAACTTGACCCCGACCGAGCAAGGGCGTGCATTTTACCCCGGTGCAGTCGCAGTTCTGGATGCGGTTGATGAGGCCGAAGCGCAAGTCACACATCTGACCGAAGCGCCGCGCGGGTCGCTGTTCGTCGCAGCGCCCCTGGGTGTCGGGCGCCGTCTTCTGGCACCTCATGTGCCTGATTTTCTGTCAGAATACCCTGAGATTGATGTGCGTCTAAGGCTGACAGACCGCTCTGTCGACCTAACCACCGAAGGGTTGGATCTGGCCTTTTTCATCGGTCAGCCCGAAGACAGCACATTGCGCATTCGCAAGATCGCGGATTGTCAGCGAGTGCTATGCGCGGCCCCTGATTACGTGAGCCGTTGTGGGATGCCCGAATCTGGAACGGATCTGATATCAGGCAAACATGAGTGTTTGAACCTACGCTTCCCCGGAGCGGCAGAGTTTCAGTGGATGCTGGAAACGCCCGATGGCCCGAAGCGGTTCGCTGTTTCAGGCCGCTATGAGTGCGACGATGGCGATGTTTTAACCGATTGGGCGTTGTCAGGGCAGGGAATTGCTATGAAACCTGTCTTTGAGGTGTCCGAACATCTGAAGGCAGGACGATTGATCCCGGTGGCGACGCAAACGCCACCGGTGCCGGTTCAAATGGCTTGCCTGTATACCCATCGCCGCCACCAAGATCCCAAGGCACGGCTGTTTATGGATTTCATGATTGATCGTATCGGCAAGGTGGTCCGCAGCGCCGAAATCTAGGTCTAGCTGCCCCGATAGGTCGAATACCCATAAGGGGATAGAAGCAGCGGCACATGGTAGTGGGCATCCGGGTCGGACATACCAAAGCGGATAGGCACCTGATCCAGAAACAGAGGATCATCGCCGTCCTGGCCCGTCGCGCGTAGGTAATCGCCAGCAAAGAAAATCAGTTCATACGTGCCGGTTTTGAAGTCGTCCTGCGGTAGGATCGGACTGTTGGTGCGACCATCCTCGTTGGTTTCCATCTCAGCCAGTTTGCGATGAGAATCTCCCGACACTTCGTAAAGAGAGATTTTCAACCCCTCAGCGGGGCAGCCGCGTGCCGTGTCCAGAACATGGGTCGTCAGATAGCCAGCCAAGGGTCTCTCCTATGTGTTTCTTTTGGTGTGCCACAGTCTGGGCCAAACAGCAAAATGGTTGAAATGCCGAAAGAACTGGAAACAGTGTTCGGATTGATTTGATAATCAATGGACCGTTTCTGCGGTAAAGCTGTCAAAACACCTAATCGGACTGGAAGACCCTATGCAGCCGCCTCGTTACCCCCGCGATATGATCGGATATGGAGCCAACCCGCCTGACGCCGCATGGCCCGGCGGGGCGAAACTGGCTGTACAGATCGTGCTGAACTACGAAGAGGGTGGTGAAAACTGTGTTCTGCATGGGGATGCTGCGTCTGAGGCGTTCTTGTCCGAGATAGTCGGGGCGGCGCAATGGCCGGGCCAGCGTCACTGGAACATGGAGTCGATCTATGAATACGGCGCGCGGGCAGGGTTCTGGCGCCTGCATCGGTTGATGAAAGATCTGCCGATCACTGTCTACGGTGTGGCGACGGCTTTGGCGCGCTCGCCAGATCAGGTGGCCGCAATGAAATCGGCAGGGTGGGAGATTGCCAGCCACGGGTTGAAATGGGTCGAGCACAAGGACATGCCCGAGGATGAAGAGCGGGCTCAGGTTGCAGAAGCTATCCGCTTGCATACCGAAGTTGTGGGGGATCGCCCGCGTGGCTGGTACACCGGGCGCTGTTCGGAAAACACTGTGCGTCTGGTCGCCGAAGAGGGTGGCTTTGCCTATGTCGCGGACACCTATGCAGACGATCTTCCCTACTGGATGCAAACCGGTGGCCGGGATCAGTTGATTGTTCCCTACACGCTGGATTGCAACGATATGCGCTTTGCCACACCGCAGGGGTTCAACGCCGGGGATCAGTTCTATTCTTATCTGAAAGACAGCTTCGATGCGCTTTATGCAGAAGGCGAAGCTGGCGCACCCAAGATGCTGTCGATTGGTCTTCATTGTCGCCTGATCGGGCGTCCGGGACGCGTCATGGCGCTGAAACGGTTTTTGGATTACGCGCTCGGGTTCTCGGATGTGTGGTTTGCAACGCGATTGCAGATTGCGGAACATTGGGCTGAAACGCACCCGCCGGCTGAGCGCCCAAAACCCTCACAGATGGGCCGCGACGAATTTGTCTCCGCTTACGGAGGTATCTTCGAGCATTCCGCATGGATCGCCGAGCGAGCACATGGTCTGGAACTGGGCGCGGCACATGACACGGCGGGTGGATTGCACAATGCTTTGACCCGCATGTTCCGGTCCGCCTCGGACGAGGAACGGCTGGGTGTGTTAACGGCCCACCCCGATCTTGCTGGTAAACTGGCGCAGGCCAAGCGGTTAACACAGGAAAGCACGTCTGAGCAGGCTTCGGCCGGTCTCGATGCGCTGACGGATGACGAACGAGCCACCTTTACCGAATTAAATCAGCGCTACACCAAAAAATTTGGTTTTCCGTTCATTATCGCTGTAAGGGACCACAATAAGGCCTCGATCCTGGGCGCATTTGAGCGGCGGATCGAACAGGATCGCGAGACCGAGTTCGCCGAGGCATGCCGACAGGTCGAACGGATCGCCGAATTCCGTCTGCGCGATGTGCTGCCCTCATGACCCAGATTGTCGCTGAAACGATCTCGGCAGCAGCGTTCGCGCCATTTGGCGATCTGATTGATATCTCAGGTGAGCCTGACAAGATGATCAATCAGGGCCAATGCGGCCGTTATCACGACCGGGCTGGGCTGGATTTCGGTAACGCGCGTGCTGGTATTAGCCTGTTTAACGCCAACCCGCGCGAATTGCCCTACCGGCTGGAAATGGTCGAGCGTCATCCCGATGGCAGCCAGGCCTTTATTCCGATGACTCACCAGCCTTTTCTGGTGATTGTCGCACCGGATAAGGGCGGAAAACCCGGGCTACCAAGGGCTTTCATCACGCTCCCCGGGCAAGCTGTGAACTATCACCGAGGCACTTGGCACGGGGTTCTAACTCCTCTGCACGGACCCGGCCTGTTCGCGGTCGTCGATAGGATCGGGGACGGTCCAAATTTAGAAGAATACTGGTTCAGCACTCCGTACGAGGTGGTCGACCGCTGAATCCAAATACGAAGCCGCCAAAGAAGCGGTAAGAACCCCATTGGATCTTAGGGAGGACAATGAGATCATGGCCGAAACTTCGATAGGGACCCCCGAACAACTTCGGGACCCGAACTATACGCCCGCCTTACACAAGGCCATACCGCTGGGCATTCAGCATGTGCTGGCGATGTTTGTTTCAAACGTCACACCCGCCATTATCGTGGCCGGAGCCGCCGGGTTTGGATTTGGATCCAATTCCCCCGATTTTCCTGAGCTGCTCTACCTGATCCAAATGTCGATGCTGTTCGCGGGTCTGGCGACCTTGTTGCAGACTGTGACGCTGGGCCCAGTTGGCGCGG
Organism: Ruegeria sp. G2; assembly: GCF_056533505.1. Classification (NCBI taxonomy): domain Bacteria; kingdom Pseudomonadati; phylum Pseudomonadota; class Alphaproteobacteria; order Rhodobacterales; family Roseobacteraceae; genus Ruegeria; species Ruegeria sp. G2. The sequence continues at coordinate 157,285 of NZ_JBQFON010000009.1, forward strand.
CACTGCCGATTGTTCAGGGAACAAGCTTTGCCTTTCTGCCCATCATGATCCCGCTTGTCGCTGGTAAGGGTGTGGATGCTTTGGCAGCCCTGTTCGGTGGTGTCCTGATCGGTGGTCTTTTTCACGCCTTTCTAGGACTGTTCATTGGCAAGATACGTTTTGCGCTTCCGCCGCTGGTGACCGGGCTTGTCGTGACAATGATCGGTTTGGCGCTGGTCAAGGTTGGCATTCAATATTCAGCCGGTGGCGTGCCTGCGATTGGTACTCCGGAATACGGATCGCTGCTCAACTGGTCGGCGGCGTTGGTCGTGGTTGTCGTGACGCTGGGCCTCAAGTTCTTTGCGCGTGGTATGCTGTCGGTGTCTGCCGTACTCGTCGGATTGGCGGTTGGCTACGTCTATGCCCTAATGGTCGGCATGGTGACGTTCGAAGCCATCGGCAACAGCTGGTCGCGGGCCTCCGCATTCGCACTGCCAGTCCCGTTCAAATATGGCTTTGAGTTCTCATTGGCGGCCATTATCGGATTCTGTCTGATGTCTTTCGTCTCGGCCATTGAGACCGTCGGCGACGTATCGGGGATCACCAAGGGTGGTGCAGGTCGTGAGGCGACAGACAAAGAGATCGAAGGTGCAACATATGCCGATGGTTTTGGAACTGCACTCGCCGGTATGTTCGGCGGGTTTCCGAATACATCGTTCAGCCAGAATGTCGGCTTGATCGCGATGACAGGCGTCATGAGCCGTCATGTGGTGACCTGCGGGGCCTTGTTCCTGATCCTGTGTGGTCTCGTACCGAAAGTCGGAGCGATCATCCGCACCGTACCCATCGAAGTGCTGGGCGGCGGTGTGATCGTCATGTTCGGCATGGTGGTTGCGGCCGGTATCTCGATGCTGTCGGACGTGGATTGGAATCGCCGCAACATGGTGATCTTTGCGATCTCACTGTCGATTGGTCTTGGGTTGCAGCTGGAACCTGGTGCGGTCCAGCACCTGCCGGATACGCTCCGCATTCTGATGACAAGCGGCCTGCTGCCAGCGGCTCTGATCGCCATCGTGCTGAACCTGGTCCTGCCTGAAGAGCTGGCAGAAGAATCGACCGAGGAAGTTTCTGGCGGAATGGCCGGTCACGGCTCTGGCAGCCTGCCTCACGAATGAGGCCTATGAACAATCCCGCAGCGCGGCTCAGCGCTGCGGGTCACCCCGCTTCGGCCATCAAGCGTGCGACATCCAGCATGCGGGCCGAAAACCCCCATTCATTGTCATACCAACCAAAGACCCTGATTTGGTTCTCTCCGATCATACGCGTCTCGGGCCCGGCCAAAACGAGTGATTCAGGACGGGAGCGCAAATCAGATGATACCAAGGGCAGATCGGTCCAGCCCAGTACGGCAGAAGCTGCGACAGCGTTGCGAAACGCTTGGTCGAACTGATCCGTGCTCTTGCCCCGTTCAAGCGTGGCGACAAGATCGACAGCAGATACGCTGGCTGTGGGAACACGCACCGCAGCCCCTGAAATGCGACCGGCAAGATTTGGCAGCACAACATCGATCAGATGTGTGGCGCTTGAGGTTGTGGGCACCATCGACAACGCACCAGCGCGCGAACGGGCCAGATCCCCGCGTGGCGCATCGACCATAGGCTGGCTGTTTGTATAGCAGTGGATCGTGGTCATGTGCCCGGACACAAGCCCGCCGATTTCATCAATCAGCTTGACGAGCGGTGCCAGCCCATTCGTGGTGCATGACGCATTCGACACGATCCGTGCGTTGCCCAATTGATCTTCGTTTGCACCCAGTACAACTGTGACCTCGGCAGCAGGTGAAGGGCCGGAAATCAGCACTTTGCCCGCCCCGGCAGTCAATCCCCGGCTGGCAACATCCGATGTGCGCGCGATGCCGGTGCAATCCAGCATCACATCGACGCCGGACAGATCGACCTTTGCCAAATCTGCGCTGTGGGACATTGGAACAATCTGGCCATCGATGTTCAATGCTCCACCTTCGGCTGCCACCGAACCTGGATAAGGTCCGAAAGTGCTGTCGTATTTGAACAGATATGCGCAGGTTTCGAGCGGTGCGATATCGTTGATCAGCACCAGCTCGATATCCGAATGCTGCGACGGGCCTAGGACCTGTCGCAGGATGGTGCGGCCGATACGGCCGAATCCGTTGATCGCAAGTTTCATGCGCAAGCTATGGCAGGCAGATCAGGCGATCTCAATCAAAGTATTGTACCAATTTCAGTTGCAGCTGACCTGTGAAAAGAACTGGCCCGAGATGTTCTGATACATGCTGGAATAGATCGCCTTGCATCCGGTCGCCTGCTGTATCGCAGCCATCGCCTGGATGGTGCGCAGACGTGGCGGGGGGCCAAAGGGATTCAGATTGTTGTTGTCCCGCGTGGCCCGATAGACCACAGGCGCGTCCGAGACCTGCGTCACCGCCCAGGTACGGCTCATGACGAAAACGGACTTGGTTTCTTCCTTGGCTGCGACCGGCTCGGCGTTGAACGCCGAAAGGCCAAGGGTGGCAACCAGTGCAATCATCGTACCGCGCAGTAACATTGAACAATCTCCAGTGCTGAAAACTTATGTAATTTCATCAGATTCCAGCGATTCTGTGAACCCCTATACCGGACATTAACGCTATGGTCGTCTATCGCGAGGGAACCGACAGAGGCATATGCCGATTTACATCTTTATATAGCAGATATCGGAACCGACCCGGACCACCCGCATAACAGGCTTGGGGGCAGAAAGCGCGCAGCCACATATAATCTCCGGCCTCGACCTCGACCCAATCCTGATTGAGTCGATAAACCGCCTTGCCCTCCAGCACATAAAGGCCGTGTTCCATCACATGGGTTTCTGCAAATGGGATTACGCCACCGGGCTCGAAATTGACGATGTTGACATGCATGTCATGCCGCAGGTCATGCGGATCGGTAAAACGCGTGGTAGACCAACGCCCTTCGGTGCCGGGCATCTCGACGGGCGTCAAATCGCATTCGTTGGTGATGATCGGATCAGGGGCTGGCAGGCCGGGGACGGCCTGATAGGCTTTGCGAACCCAATGGAACCGGGCAACGGAATCGGCGCGATTGTGCAGGGCCCAGTCACTTCCGGGTGGGATATAAGCATATCCTCCGGTCTCAAGTGCATGCTCCGCTTCGTTCAACGTCAGTGTTACAGAGCCTTCGACTACAAAAATCACACCTTGTGCGTTTGGGTCTGTTTCCGGAGTATCACTGCCGCCACTGGGCTGAACCTCCATGATGTATTGCGAGAATGTCTCTGCAAATCCACTCAGAGGCCGCGAAAGAACCCACAGACGTGTCCCTTCCCAGAAAGGAAGAAAGCTGGTGACGATGTCTCGCATCGTGCCTTTCGGGATCACCGCATAGGCGTCGGTGAACATGGCGCGGTCAGTCAATAACTGCTCTTGCCCCGGGTGACCGCCTGTAGGTGCATAGTATTTTGGATGTGTCATCAAATGCCTCTGGTTCGTCTTGGGATAATATGAGGCGAACTGGCGGAGGGACCTAGCACCCGCCTTGCAATAGGTTTGTTCGGGATAATTTGAAGGTGACCAAGTTGGGCTTGGCCACACACGCACAGAGGTATATCTATGAGCGTGAAAGTTGTTCAGATCGGCGAGGCCCCATAATGAAAGCCTTCTTTTATTCAGCGCTCGTTACCGTTCTATTACTGGGTTCGAGTGGAATCGCTCAGGCCAAATCGATTTCCCGAATCATCGCGGAAATGGGGTTGAGCCCCGCGGATTTCGAAGTGCTAAGCGCCACCTCGAATGCGTTGTTGTCCTCAGGCTCGCCCTCGGTTGGGCAAGAGAGGGCATGGCTTAATCAGGATACGGGCTCAAAAGGGACGATCCGAGTTCTCAGTGTTCAGGATAATTGCGTAATACTCCAGCATATTGTGCAGCCCGAAGGCGCGGAACAGGCTCGGGATATCAGAACACGCCGTTGCAGAACTGCCGATGGTAACTGGATACTGGCACCTTAAAGGCTGTCGCTGGGTCGGCGTCTGACCTCATGTATCTACGCCCAATCCAATCGAGAATTTCTGCCGCGACCTCAGGCACCTCACTGTGATGCAGTGTATGGTTTCGTTTTATCTGAATGACGTTCCGTCACACAACTGGACAGTGTCATAGGTGCTGAGCCATCCTTGGACCCAAACGTCGGGTGCGCGCGGTGCTGTAGAGAGGACTATACATGACCATGACATTCGGACTGCGCGATGAAAATCGCGCCTTGTTGCAACGTGTTGCTGATATGATCCGGGATGAGGTCATGCCGCTTGAGCAGGAATATCATGCCGAGATCAACAAAGGTGATCGCTGGCAATACACCGAGCGTCAGGCCGAAATCCTCGAAGGTCTAAAGGACAAGGCCAAAGCGGCTGGGCTGTGGAACTTCTGGCTGACGGACAGTGATAAGGGCTTTGGCCTCAGTACAGTTGAGTACGCCTATTTTGCCGAAGAAATGGGTAAGACCCCTTTGGGGGCTGAAGTATTTAACTGCTCAGCGCCTGACACCGGGAATATGGAGGTCTTTGAGCGCTACGGCTCGGACGCGATGAAGGAACAGTGGCTGAAGCCGTTGCTCGATGGCCAGATCAGGTCGGCCTATCTGATGACCGAACCGGATGTGGCGTCGTCGGATGCCACGAATATCTCGATGTCCTGTGTGCGGGACGGTGCTGACTACATTCTGAATGGTGAGAAATGGTGGTCTTCCGGGGCAGGCGATCCGCGCTGCAAGGTCTATATCGTGATGGTCAAAACGGGCGGAGATGATCTGCAGAAACACCAGCGCCAGTCGATGATCGTGGTGCCAGCAGGCACGCCTGGCATCGAGGTATTGCGGCCGATGGAAGTCTACGGCCACGACGATGCACCTCATGGTCACATGCATATCCGTTTCACAGATGTTCGGGTTCCAGCCGAGAACATCCTGTTGGGCGAAGGGCGCGGGTTCGAGATCGCGCAGGGTCGTCTGGGGCCGGGTCGCATTCATCATTGCATGCGCGCCATCGGTCAGGCTGAAGCTGCATTGGAGCAAATGTGCAAGCGGTCACTGCAACGCCAGGCATTCGGGAAGAAGCTGGCGCAACTGGGCGCCAACTACGACATCATTGCCGAATGTCGGATGGAGATCGAAATGGCCCGACTGCTGTGCCTAAAGGCGGCATGGTACATGGATCAGGGCGATGCGCGGGCGGCGGCCCCTTGGATCAGCCAGATCAAGGTCGTGGCGCCTAAAGTTGCGCTGAAGGTTATCGACGAAGCTGTGCAGATGTTTGGCGCACAGGGTATCAGCCAGGATACACCTTTGGCGAACGCGTGGACCCATGTACGCACCTTGCGTCTGGCGGATGGACCCGACGCGGTGCATCGTCGCCAGGTCGCCCGCGCCGAACTAAAGAAGTACACGCAGGAAAAAGTCTGAGGCAGAAGCAACCGCGATGATATCGGATGTGTTGGGGCAGGCGTATTTTCATCAGAATACGCAAGGTGAGTTTGTCGGCAATGATCCCGCGCGCGGGCCCTGGTCCGCAGATCACTGTCATGCGGGGCCAGTCAGTGGCCTGATTGTACGAGCGGCCGAGACCGAGGTCGGACCAGATAAGATGTTGACCCGTCTCACGGTCAATTTGCTGCGCCCGCTGCCTTTGGCCGGTTTGTGGGTCGCGGCGGAGACCACGCGCCACACAAAAACGCTGGCGACCACACGCGTCACCGTTCATGACATGGATGATACGCTTTGTGCAACGGCAACCACCATGCATGTGGCGCGCAGGGACCTTGGGTCTGTTCCCAATGTCGACCTGCCCGCACCGCGATTGGAAGATGTCGTCGATGGCCCATTTCCAATCGGTGAAATGCGGCATGATCTGCCTGGATTTGCCCATCACTCAGAAATTGGCTATCCAGCCGGCGGCAATCAGGGCGCTGGTCCCAAAATCGTGTGGATGCGCACGCCCCCCTTGGTTGATGGCGAAGATCCCTCGCCGATACAGGCGCTCTGCCCGCTCGCGGATTGTGGTAATGGCATATCATGGAATGCGCCCACGACCGAGATGGGATTCATGAACACCGATCTGACGATACAAGTCCATCGAGAGCCCACCTCAGACTGGCTGGCCTCCGATTCGATTTCGCACTGGCAGCCGTCGGGGATTGGTATGTCGCAGTCGGTTTTGTTTGACACGCAGGGACCTGTGGGAACGGCGCTACAGACTCTGGTTCTGTTTCCGCCCAATTAACTCGGCTGGAATCTGCGATACTCTGGGGAACCGGATTGCCGATGCCTGCCCCGCACCCTATCTTTGCGCTATGCGTTGGATTGCGACCCTTCTTACCTGCTGCCTGCCATTTCCGGTTTTGGCCCACCCGCACGTCTTTATCGACACGGGACTGGAGTTCGTCGTCGATGACGCAGGCAACCTGACCCATGTGCGTGTGACCTGGGCCTATGATGAATTCTATTCGCTGCTGGTGCTGGAAGACATGAGATTGGATCAAGACGGCGATGGCGTGCTGACCGAAGAGGAAGAAAAATTTCTAAGCGGCTTCGATGCGCAATGGGTTGAAGGGTACAATGGCGATTTGGTCATTCGTATGGGCGAGACTGAGGTCCCCCTGTCTGGCCCGCTAGAGCCACAAGCGACGACTGAAGATGCACGTATCGTGACCACGCATTTGCGCTCGGTAGAAGGCACGCCCGTTCCGGCAAGTGACCTGTCGATCAAAGCCTTTGATGAGAGCTTTTACACCGCCTACGAGGTGACCCGGCCTGTGACGGTTTCGGGTCCTGTCATCTGTCAGATTGATCGGAGCGATCCGGACATTGACGCAGAACTGGCGCAGATGCAGGCGTTTTTACGGACACTCGATGCCGACTATGACCTCGAGGAGAATGACATCCCCCTGGTTGGTGAGAAATTCGCAACTGAGATCAGACTTTCATGTCCAAATACCTGATCGTTCCCGTCGTCATCGCTTGCGGGTTGCTCCTTTGGTTCTGGGGCAGCGGTGGCTTTGACCATCTGGCTGCATGGGCGGCTGGTGAGCAGCGGGAGTTCCAGAACCAGATCGCCCGCGCCTTGCGTGCGGCCCGGGCCGAGCAGCCCGAAGCTATCGCGACGCTACTGACCGTCTGTTTTGCCTATGGTTTTTTCCATGCCATTGGACCAGGTCATGGCAAGGTTTTAATCGGAGGGTACGGGTTGGGCCGACGTGTCGCGTTTTGGCGACTATCCGCGATCAGTGTTTTATCTAGTCTGGGTCAAGCAGTCACGGCAATCGTGTTGGTTTATGCCGGTGTGCTCGTGTTCCAGATGTCGCGCGAGACGTTGGTAGGCACGACCGAACAGGTCATGGCGCCGATCAGCTATGGCATGATTGCGGTAATCGGGTTGTGGTTAATCTTTCGCGCGCTGCGCAGCTTTGTACGGCATCGCAAAAGCCAGACATCGCATACGCACGACCACCATCACCATGCGCACAACCCTGATCACCATCATCACGACCACGACGTCTGCGCGGATTGTGGCCACCGTCATGGCCCGACAGCCGAAGAGGTCGCTCAGGTCGGCAGCGTGCGCGAGGCAATGGTTTTGGTCGCAGGCATCGCTGCACGACCCTGTACCGGGGCGTTGTTTGTGCTGATTCTGACTTGGCAGATGGGTATCGCGATGGTTGGCATCGCGGGCGCGTTCGCTATGGCGCTGGGCACTGCAACGGTGACGACTCTGGTCGGATGGACGTCCTTCGGGCTGCGCGGCGGGTTGCTTGCCTCAGTCTCGGCCACGCGCTTTGCATCAGTGCTGGCCCCTACAATCGAACTGGTTGCAGGACTAATCATCGCTGTGATTGCAAGCGGGCTGCTGCTTCGGGCTTTGTAACCTTAGTCGAAAACTGGCTCCGGATATCCGACCCTTGCCAAATACAGCCCCTGCGGGGGGCAAACTGGGCCACAAGCCGAGCGATCAACTGCCACCAGCGCTTCGCGCACGTCCTCGGGCGTCCACGCTCCGGCCCCTACGCGCTCTAACGTTCCAACAAAGCTACGTACCTGATTGTGCAGGAAAGACCGCGCGCGTACGTGGAAGTGTATTTCGAGGCCCGAGAAGCCCTGAACTTGCTCCACCCGCAATTCATCCAGCGTTTTAACAGGGCTGGCGGCCTGGCAGATGGAGGATCGGAAGGTGGTGAAATCATGACGCCCGATCAGCATATCCGCCCCGGCCTGCATCGCCGCGACGTCCAGAGAATGATTGATCTGCCAGACCTGCCCCTTGTCATGGGTAGCGGGCGCGCGGCGCATCAGGATGCGGAACAGATATTGCCGCTCAAGCGCCGAGAACCGCGCATGCCAGTCATCATCCACCCGTGCGGCTTTCACGATGGCGACAGGCTGCGGCTTGAGGTGATAATTCAACGCCTCAGACAGGCGGAACGGGTCCCAGTCCTTGACCAGATCGCAATGCGCCACTTGCCCCAGCGCGTGCACACCCGCGTCGGTGCGGCCTGCGGCGGCGATGGTATGCTCTCCGGGTTCGATCCGCGACAGTGCCAGTTCGATCGCGCCCTGAACCGACGGCAATTCTTTCTGCCGCTGCCATCCGGCGAACGGTTCCCCTTGGTATTCGACTTTCAACGCGTATCTGGGCATGGGGCGCTGGTATCGCGCCTTGGTCGGTCGGGCAAGGGGGCGAAAGCTCTGGCAAGTGCGGTAACCGCTACCTATCTTGGCACAAACGATAATTGCGGGGCGACGGCTTGGTCATCTCATCATTGGCAGACAGTTTGGTACGCAGCGTCGAATCCGTGGGTGACCGCGTGTCCGAAACGTTCTTTGAGCCGGTCATACGGCTGGGCGTCACGGGATTGGCGCGGTCTGGTAAAACCGTATTTATCACATCGCTGGTGGCCAACCTTCTGGACCGCGGCCGTATGACCGGCCTTGTGGCGCAGCAAGAGGGGCGGATCACCGCCAGCTATCTGCAACCCCAACCCGACGATACCGTGCCCCGGTTCGATTTCGAATCCCATCTATCAGCGCTCACGGGGCCTACGCCGCACTGGCCGGACAGCACACGGGCGGTATCCGAGTTGCGCCTGTCCTTCAAAGTCCAGCCCGCAGGTTTGCTGTCGGGGTTGCAGGGACCGCGTACGCTGCATCTGGACATCGTGGATTATCCCGGTGAATGGCTGCTGGATCTGGCCCTTTTGGACAAATCCTACGAAGATTGGTCGCAGGACACGCTGGAGCACATATCCAACCGTCCACTAGCAGAGGCGTTTCTGGCCAAGGCCAGAGCTGCCGACCCAACCGCGCCACACGATGAGCCGCAGGCGCAGGACCTCGCCCGCAGCTTCACCGCATACCTGAATACTGCGCGTGAGGCCGGGTTCTATGACTGCACCCCCGGTCGGTTTCTCCTGCCGGGTGATCTTGCCGGGTCCCCAGTGCTGACCTTCGCACCTTTGCCAGTGTCCGAGACGTCACGCCGCCGTTCACTGCACCGCGAGATGGAGCGGCGGTACGAGGCGTATAAAGCGCAGGTGGTCAAACCCTTCTTCCGCGATCACTTTGCCCGGATCGACCGGCAGATCGTTCTGGTCGATGCGCTGGGCGCGATCCACAAAGGCCCGCAAACGGTTGAAGATATGCGCCGCGCCATGGCCGATATCCTGTCGGCCTTCCGCCCCGGTCGCAATGCGTGGCTGAACAAACTGCTGCTTGGCAAGCGGGTCGAGCGTATCCTGTTTGCGGCCACCAAAGCGGACCATCTGCACCATCTGCAGCACCCACGCCTGACCGCGATTATTGAGGCTCTGACCCGTGAAGCGCGCGATCGCGCCAGCTTTGCGGGCGCTGAGACGGCGGCCTTATCGTTGGCTTCGCTTCGAACCACGACGGAAGAGATGCGCAGCCATAACGGCGTTGAACTCCCTTGCGTGCGCGGTACTCTGCTGGACAGTGGCAAGCAGGCGGCGTTCTATCCCGGTGATCTGCCAGAGGACCCGGCCCATCTGCTTGGCCCCGCGCGAAACGGGGCCGAAGGTTGGTTGGGCGAGGATTATGGCTATATGGCCTTCGCACCGGCGCATCTGACCCTGAATCCCGGAGACGGCCCACCGCATATTCGATTAGACCGAGCCGCGCAATTCCTGATCGGAGATCGGTTGTGAACGCGATCCTCCGCCCAGCACGCAGTACCGATGCCGGAACCACCGGCGCAATTCTGCACGGGTTTGCACGGGAAAATGACTGGATGCCAGAGCTGCATTCCGAAGCTGAAACCATCGCATTTTGCGGTCGCATGATTGATTTGGGCTGGGTCACTGTCGCCGAGGTGCAGGGCCTGGTCGCCGGATTTCTGGCGTTGGATGGGGAAGAAGTGCAGTCGCTCTATTTGACAGCACCGGCGCGTGGGCAGGGGATCGGAAAGCAATTGCTTGATCTTGCGAAGACGCAGCGCCCCAATCTCAAACTATATGCGTTTCAGGCCAATCACCGCGCCTGTCGGTTCTATGAACGCAACGGGTTTGTAGAGGTCGCGCGCAGCGACGGGTCCGAGAATGACGAAAACCTGCCAGATATCGAATATGTCTGGACACGTAAGGAGGAGGTCGATGGCTAAGGGCCCCGTGCTGATTGATCTGGAAGACGACACCCCGGCAGCCGATGTTTCAACCGCACCACCCGTACCTGATATTGCACCTCCTCAGGGGCAGGCGATGCAGGCCGCTGTTCGGTTTGCAGCCCGAAAACCATCGGCATTGGCGCGCTGGTTTTGGGGTTTGGCGCTTGCAGTCGTAGGCGCGGTGGTCTCGGTTGCGGCGTGGGATTTTGCCATGTCGCTGCTGGAACGCGCCCCAATTCTGGGGTGGATCGTCACGGGCCTGATCGCCGCGCTTTTGCTGGTCGTGCTGGTTATCGCACTACGTGAATTGGCCGCGATTAGTCGCCTTGCTCGCGTGGACGGGTTACGCCGCGCTGCCGATGCTGCGTTAGCAGACGAGGACTTGTCGCAAGCCCGCGCCGTCACCACACGGCTGATTGCATTCTACAAGGGGCGTGATGAAACCCGCTGGGGCCGCGACCGTTTGACCGAACGCATGGGAGAGCAATTCGATGCCGCAACCCTGCTGAGCTTGGCCGAAGACGAACTTTTGGCCTCGCTGGACGCCGCCGCCAGTCGCGAGGTCGAGGCCGCAGCCCGGCAGGTCGCTACCGTGACCGCTCTGGTGCCACTTGCGCTGGCTGACGTCGCAACGGCGTTGGCAAGTTCATTGCGCATGATCCGACGCGTCGCCGAGATTTACGGCGGTCGGGCGGGCTTTCTTGGCAGTTGGCGCCTGACCCGTGCTGTGTTTGTGCATTTGGTTGCAACCGGTGCCGTAGCTGTAGGGGATGATTTACTGGAGCCGATCCTGGGCGGCTCAGTCCTCAGCAAACTGTCTCGCCGGTTCGGCGAGGGCTTGGTCAATGGTGCGTTAACAGCTCGCGTTGGCGTCGCCGCGATGGAGGTGTGCCGACCTCTGCCCTTCTCAAAACGCCACAAACCCTCGACGCGGGGCATGATCAAACGCGCACTTAGCGGGCTGTTTTTCAAGAGTTGATCTGGCGCAAGGCCACAATAGCATGGATCCGTCATAAAAAAGTCGGAGCAAGCCATGACCGATCACGGCCACAGCCAGCAAGAGATTACCGAACGGATCAATGCCCCGCCTGGACGTGGTGTGTTGCGTGATGTGGTCTATGGCGGCATCGATGGATCGGTCACCACGTTCGCCATCGTCGCCGGTGTCGCGGGGGCGGGGCTATCGCCATTTGTCATCGTAGCGCTCGGGTTGGCCAATGTGCTGGCGGATGGGTTCTCGATGGCGGCGGGCAACTATTCTGGCACCAAGGCTGAAATCGACAACATCCATCGCATCCGCGCCATCGAGGAACAGCATATCAGGCTTTATCCGGACGGAGAGCGCAAGGAAGTACGCGAAATCCTTACGCAAAAAGGTCTGTCGGGCCGCGTGTTGGACGAGGCCACGGATGAGATCACCTCAAACCACGACAATTGGATTAACCTGATGATCGAGGGCGAATACGGGTTAGGCAGCGTCGACCCGCACCCGCTGAAAGCCGCAATGGCGACGTTCTTTGCTTTTCTAGTCGCGGGTATGATTCCATTGCTGCCATTCCTTTTCTCGATTGAAGGTGCGTTTACCGTTTCGGCCTGGATGACGGCAGGTGTATTCTTTGCCATCGGAGCCATGAAAAGCCGCTGGTCCCTTGCGCCTTGGTGGCGATCCGGGGCCGAAACACTTCTGATCGGTGGTCTGGCCGCTGGGATCGCATTCTTGGTCGGTTCCCTGTTCCATCCCTGATCGGTGCTGTTGTCGCAGACAGCTCAATCAAGCTGGTCGCAGGGGTTTGATCCGCTAGGGTGACGAAAACACGTTTGGGTCATCCTGTGGTAGTGAAGTTCGAAGAAAAAACAGTATTGGTGCTGGGCGCCTATGGTTTCATTGGCGCGGCTGTTGTTCGGGCGCTGCATGCGGATGGTATCGCGGTCAAGGGCCTTATACGCAGCCGAAAGACAGCGGGACGTGTCTTGCCCGATGTTGATCTGGTGTCGGGCGACCTGCGAGATTTTAGATCAGCCGGGGACTGGAGGCCACTCCTCACAGGTGTCGATGTTGTGGTGAATTGCGCTGGGGCTCTGCAGGATGGGGGACAAGACGATCTGCGCGCCGTGCATTACACGGCGATTGCATCGTTGGGACAGGCTTGTGCTGAGGAAGGCGTTTCAATCGTCCAGGTCTCGGCAATCGGGGCCAACACCGATGCCTCGACCGAGTTCATGCGCACCAAGGCGGACGGGGATGCGGCCCTACGCGCAAGTGGCGCGACTTTGTGGTGCTTCAAACCCGGGTTGGTGATCGGGCAGAGCGATTATGGCGGCACGGCGCTGTTGCGGATGCTGGCGGCAGTGCCTTTCGTACAGCCGGTCGCCTATCCTGAAACTCCAGTGCAATGTGTCGGGATGCGAGACCTGTGCGCCGTCTTGTCAGCCATTCGCGACGATCTGCCGCCAGGTAGCTACGATCTGGTGGAAGATACGCCGCAACCGCTGTCGCGGGTTTTGTCAATGACACGACACTGGCTTGGCTTTTCGCCTGCACACTTAACTATCACAATGCCACCAAAGGTAACGAAAGTCGTCGCGGCTGTGGCAGATCTGCTTGGGTACCTTGGGTGGCGATCACCGCTGCGGAGTACGGCGATGAAGGTAATGGCGCAAGGGGTGACAGGCGACCCTGAGCCATATCGCCGTGCTACGGGCCGCTCTCTGGCCGGATTAGAGGAGATTTATGGCGGGCTGGCTTGCGCGAGAGAACACAGGCTGACAGCTCGGATGACGTTGCAGATGCCGGTCGTTATTGCTGTGCTCTGCCTCTTCTGGGTTCTATCTGGTGTGTTCGGACTAACGGGTCTTTCTCAGGCAGCCGAAGTCCTTACGAGGAATGGTTGGTCAGGCGCCATCGCAAATGCAAGCGTAGTGTTCTGGTCATTGATTGACATAATGCTGGGGCTGGCAATTCTGTGGCGCCCTTGGGCGGCCCGCGTTTGTTTGGCTCAAGCCGCGATCGCCATGTTTTATTTGATAGCCGCAACGTTGATGGCACCAGAGCTTTGGCTAGATCCGCTGGGACCATTGGTCAAAATCGCGCCCGCATTGATGCTGTCATTGGTTGCTCGACCCATGTTGGAGAGCCGCTAATGGATCCGGACCTGTTTCTGCGCTGGCTGCATGTGATCGGAGCGTGTGTTCTGTTGGGAACAGGCGCGGGCATCGCCTTTTTCATGCTGATGGCGCATCGAACAGCAGACGCGAGGATTATCGCCCATACTGCAGGTATCGTGGTGTTGGCCGACATGATTTTCACCGCAACCGCGGTCGTACTACAGCCTGTGACGGGCGCACTGTTGGCATGGCGCTTAGGCTGGTCTCTGACAGAGGATTGGATCGTGGCGTCTGTGCTGCTTTATATTCTGACCGGCCTGTTCTGGTTGCCTGTGGTTTGGATACAAATCAGGCTGCGGGATTATGCAAGACTGGCCAATCACGATGGGACTGCTTTGCCGGTTGCATATTTCCGATTGTTCCGCCTTTGGTTCGCTTGCGGCATTCCGGCCTTTGTTGCTGTGCTGACAATCGTCTGGTTGATGCTGGCGCGCCCCAACCTGGCGCTGTTCTAGGCAGGCTTGCAAAGCAACATACGGTAATCATGTGGATTTCCTTACTATAAACCTGCCGATCACCGCGATACGTTTGATGTATCCTATCTCGGAGGTTTCGGTTGGAATCCTTACTTGTTCTCATTGGCCTGATCGTTCTGGCCATTCCTGTTTCGATCATCGTATTGCTGGTTGGCCAATCGCGGTTGCGCAAACGGGTAGAACAGCTTGAGCGGCAACTTGCAGGGCAAATGCCCGAAAGCACTGCTGAGGCACCCAAAACGTCCCGATCAGAACCCACGACCGCGCAATCTAAGCCTGCGCCTTGGGCAGCGGCAAAAGCTTCAACCACCACCGACGAAGGTCTAACGGAGACACCGCAAGCTCTCGAGGTCAAAGATCCTCCAGCCAGTATCGTATTTCGTGAAGAAAAAATCGCGGCGCTGGGCGCGTGGTTGCGCGAGAACTGGTTCTACGCGGTATCGGCGCTTTCACTGGCGTTGGCGGGGATCTTTTTGGTTCAGTATGGGGTCGAAAACGGGTTGTTGCCCCCCACGGCGCGGGTTGTTGCGGCGCTGGTCTTTGGCTTGCTGCTGATCGGCGCGGGTGAGGTGATCCGCCGTCGGTTCGGCGATGATGAGGAGGCCTCAACCGCTTATCTCCCATCGGTATTTTCAGGCGCAGGGCTGGTTACCCTGTTCGGTGGCGTTCTGGCTGGACGCCAGCTTTATGATCTGATTGGGCCCGAGGCAGCATTGGCCGGGTTGATTGTCATCGCGCTGTTCGGGCTCGTGTTGGGTTGGTTCCATGGGCCGCTATTGGCGGCTGTTGGCCTGATCGGAGCTTTTGCCGCCCCCTTTGCCGTGGGTGGTTCCTCGGATGATCCAAGCTGGCTCTACGGTTACTTTTCCATAATCGCCGTATTGGGTCTGGGAATTGATACAGTCAGGCGTTGGGCGTGGATTTCGGTGTTGACCCTAATTGGCGCCTATGGGGCCGCGTTTCTGCTGGTACTGTCTTCACCGTTGACCGAGCCGGGGTATCTAACCTGCGTCACGGCACTGGCGATCATTGCGATTGCGATACCCATACGGCGTATCTGGCCAAACCACTCTGGTGCGATGGTGACCGAGATTATCCGACGCCGGAAAGGAGAACCATGGCCCGAGTTTCCAACTCGGATTGCCTTTGGTGCGGTACTTGTTTCCTCAGTGATTTTGTCGCTGCATTGGTCAGATTCAGGCGGTGAATTCTGGTTGAGTGTCGTGCTGTTCGCAGGTTTGGTATTGGCGCTGATGCTCTGGGCAAAGGATGCGCGCGCATTGCAGGATGTGACCGCATTCCCAGCACTGGGACTAATCTGGTTTATCTTGGTGCACGGGTTGGATGGAGGCGCAGTATGGCTTCGCTTTGTGGATACCTATGCGGAAACAGCCGAGGCAGATTATCCTTGGAGCGTCACGCAATTGGTGGCCTTGGGCGCTTTAGTCACTTTGATTGCAGCTTGGCGATCCTCTCAGGCCGGGCGCTATAGCGTGGTATGGGCCGGAGGGGCGGCGATATTTGCACCGGCCTTGGCGATCGCGCTTGAGGTCGGATGGCAGCCTGCTGAGGTATTAGGAGCCTACCCATGGGCGCTTCATGCCATCTCTTTGGGCGCGATGATGGTAGTTCTGGCCGAACGGTTCGCGCGGGTGGATGGTGAAAACCGGATGCGCCCAGCCTTGGCGACTCTGTCCGCTCTTTCTTGTCTCAGCTTTGCCTGCATTATTGTGCTCAGTTCGGCTGCTTTAACCGTGGCGCTTGTCGCCATGATCGTTGTGGCCGCCGCGTTGGACAGACGATTTGAACTGCCTCCGATGAGCTGGTTCATCTGGGCAGGCGTGTTCACCGTCACAGTCCGACTGGTGTTGGACCCGGGGCTTGTTTGGGCCGAAAGCGCTCCATTGCTCGAAATGACGCTGGTCTATTCGGCTGCGGTTGCCGGGTTCATCGCGGGCTGGACGCTACTAAAGCCCCTAGACCGCCCGATTGCTTCATTGCTGCTTGAAAGCGCGGCTTGGGCGACGGCGGGGATACTGCTGTCGCTGCTGTTGCTGCGCTGGCTAGAAAGTTTCGGCGAAGGCGGTGCCACCAACAGCCACTGGGGGCTGGGATTGCTCGCGGTCATCTGGCTGCTGCTGGCTTTCGCACAGGTGCAACGGTTCAAGCTGGGCGGTAAGTTAAACTATCTGCGCTACGCCTTGGCTGCTTTCTTCGGTGCGCATGGTGTGTATCGCCTGGGTCAGGCGTTGTCAGAAGCCAACCCGCTGCTCAACCCGTTTGCGGACCCGGTACTGGGACCACTGGTTTTGAACACGCTCGCCGTTGCCTATTTGTTGCCCGCGCTGGCAATTGGTTTCTCGGCCTGGCGTGTCGTTACACAGTCCGTTCTGCTGAAACAGATCAGCTATGGAGCAGCCACAGTTCTGGCAATTGCCTGGCTGGGATTAGCGATCCGGCATGTCTGGCAGGGCGCGGGTGGTATGTATGAAGGCAACGGCGTCACTCAGCCCGAGCTTTATACTTATACAATCACGTTGTTGGTGGTCGGAGCGGCGTTGTTTTATCAATCACTGGCCCGCCACTCTGATTTGATGCGCAAGGCTGGCTTGGCTGTTATCGGGTTGGCGGTGGCCAAGGTATTTCTGATCGATATCGCCGGATTGGGAGGGCTAATCCGCGTCTTTTCTCTGCTTGCGTTAGGGCTCGCTCTGGCAGGGCTGGCATGGCTCAATCGCTGGGCCAAGCTGCGCCATTCGCCTCAGAGTGCGTAACCTCTGGACCATTGAGGGCGAGCGTCCTATAAGCGCGGCCATGTTTGACCGTCTGGCCATCATTATTCGAATTATATCCCCGGCGCTCTGATATCGCGAGACGCCGGGCAAAGGTGCTTGAGATATCGCACTGACCGCTTCGATCCACATACGACAAGATCATCCTGAGGACGCCCCAAATGTGCGCCGACACACCCCAATCACCTGACTACAAAGACACGCTGAACCTGCCCAAGACCGAATTCCCGATGCGAGCTGGCCTGCCCAAGCGCGAGCCTGCATGGCTGGAGCGCTGGGAAAAGATCGGTGTCTATGATCGCCTGCGCGAGAAAGAGAGCCGTAAACCCTTTACCCTGCACGATGGCCCCCCCTATGCGAATGGGCATCTGCATATCGGTCACGCGCTGAACAAGACCATCAAGGACATGATCGTGCGGTCGCATCAGATGATGGGTTTTGACTCGCGTTATGTGCCCGGCTGGGACTGCCACGGCTTACCGATCGAATGGAAGATCGAGGAACAGTACCGCAAAAAGGGCAAGAACAAGGATGAGGTGAACATCGTCGACTTCCGTCAGGAGTGCCGCAAGTTCGCCGAAGGTTGGATCGACATTCAGCGAGAAGAGTTCAAACGTCTGGGCATCACCGGGAACTGGCCCGATCCTTACATCACCATGGATTATCACGCCGAAGCCGTGATTGCGGACGAGTTCATGAAGTTCCTAATGAATGGGACTTTATATCAGGGCTCGAAACCCGTGATGTGGTCGCCCATCGAGAAAACTGCTCTGGCCGAAGCCGAGGTTGAGTATCACGACAAGGAAAGCTTCACCATCTGGGTGAAGTTCAAGGTCGTGAACACCGGCGATGTGACGTTGGACAACGCCTATGTGGTGATCTGGACTACCACGCCATGGACCATGCCGTCGAACAAAGCCGTGGTTTATGGCGAGGACATCTCCTACGGCCTCTACGAAGTCATCGGTCGCCCCGAAGAGTGCTGGGCGCGAATCGGTGAGCGTTACCTGCTGGCTGACGATCGCGCGGCGGACGTATTTGCACGTGCGCGGCTGGATGACTCGATGTACCGCCGTCTGTGCGATGTCAGTCAAGAAGATTTAGCCAAGATCCAGCTAACCCACCCGCTGGCCGGGGCTGAAGGCGGCAACGGCGAATGGGACGATATCCGTGACTTCCGCGCTGCTGAGTTTGTGACCGATACGGAAGGTACCGGTTTTGTCCATTGCGCGCCCTCGCACGGTATGGAGGAATTCGAACTATATCGCGATCTGGGCATGCTGGAACAGGTCATCACCTATAACGTAATGGACGATGGCTCTTTCCGCGCTGATCTACCGTTCTTCGGCGGCAAATACATCCTGTCCCGCAAGGGCGGTGAGGGTGACGCAAACAAAGCTGTCATCGACAAGTTGGCCGAGGTTGGAGGGCTGCTGGCGCGTGGCAAGATCAAGCACAGCTATCCGCATTCGTGGCGCTCGAAAGCTCCGATCATCTACCGCAACACGCCGCAGTGGTTCGCATCCGTGGACCGCAAACTGGATGACGGCATGGGAGAGATGGGCGACACCATCCGCGAACGCGCTCTGCGGTCTATCGATGAGTTGGTCAAGTGGACCCCACAAACGGGCCGCAACCGCCTGTATTCGATGATCGAGGCGCGCCCGGACTGGGTACTGTCACGCCAACGCGCGTGGGGTGTGCCGCTGACCTGCTTCACTAAGAAGGGGGCTTTGCCCACCGACGCGGATTACCTGTTGCGCAACGCAGATCTGAACGCCCGTATCAAGGCAGCGTTCGAGAAAGACGGCGCAGATGTCTGGTACACGGACGGGTTCAAAGAAAAGATCCTCGACGGAATCGTCAACCCGGACGAGTACGATCAGGTGTTCGACGTGCTGGACGTATGGTTCGATTCGGGCTCGACCCACGCCTTCGTTCTGCGTGATCGTGAGGACGGGACCGAGGACGGTATTGCCGACGTTTATATGGAAGGTACTGACCAGCACCGCGGCTGGTTCCATTCTTCGATGCTGCAGGCATGTGGCACCAAGGGCCGTGCGCCCTATCGCAATGTGGTGACCCACGGTTTCACCTTGGATGCCAAAGGCAACAAGATGTCAAAATCGCTGGGCAACACCATCGTGCCGGAAGAGGTCGTCAAGCAATACGGCGCCGATATCCTGCGTCTCTGGGTGGCTCAGACCGACTACACCGCCGATCAGCGGATCGGGCCGGAAATCCTGAAAGGCACCGCCGACAGCTATCGCCGCCTGCGCAACACCATGCGCTTCATGCTGGGCTCGCTTGCCGATTTCACCGAAGCCGCCCGCGTCGCGCCAGAGGATATGCCACGTCTGGAGCGCTGGGTGCTGAGCCGTCTGGCCGATCTCGATGAGCAGGTGCGCAAGGGTTACGCCTCGTTCGATTTTCAGGGCGTGTTCAGCGCCGTGTTCACCTTTGCCACTGTCGATCTGTCATCGTTCTATTTCGATGTCCGCAAAGACGCGCTTTATTGCGACGGTGACAGCCTACGCCGCCGTGCCGCGCGGACTGTGCTGGATATCCTATTCCACCGTCTGACCACATGGCTGGCCCCAGTTCTGGTCTTCACTATGGAAGAGGTCTGGCTGGAACGGTTCCCGGCCGATGATAGTTCGGTCCATTTAATGGATTTCCCTGAAACGCCCGCTGATTGGCGCCATGAAGAACTGGAAGCCAGCATGGCCAAAGTCCGCCGCGTTCGCCGCGCCGTAACCGCTGCGCTGGAAATTCAACGTCAGGACAAGGTGATCGGATCCAGCCTTGAGGCCGCACCGATCGTGCATGTCGAAGATCAGGAAACCCGCGATCTGCTTGCGACCTTCGACGTGGATGACATGTGCATCACTTCTGGTCTGGCCGTCACAGGCGATCCGGCCCCGGCCGAGGCGTTCCGAGTGCTGGAAATCGAGGGCGTAGCTGTAGTGTTCGAAAAAGCCCAAGGTGACAAATGCCAGCGGTGCTGGAAAATCTTGCCCGATGTGGGATTGCATGCCCATCCGGGCGTGTGCGGGCGCTGTAACGAAGCGCTGAGCTGACACCCAAACGGAGCGCGTAGGAGAGTTCGCTGATGCGAGACTCTGCCTTGCGCTCCGAGGTGTTTTGGCCAGATGAAAGGCGGATCGTCAGGATTCGGGTTGCAGGTGTGACGAAACATCTGCAACCGTTCTCTTATGCCGATGATCGCCGTAGAAACTCAGTTTGGTTGCCTTGGTGTCGAAGAGATCGATGGCGCCATTACACGACTTGTTTGGAATGGCCGAGACGAAGGCCCGGTCACCCTGGTTCTGCGAGAGGCGGTGGCGCAATTACGCGCTTATGACGAAGGGCGTTTGCAGCAGTTCGATCTGCCCTATCGGATCAAGGGGTCAGAATTTCAGCGTCGCGTGTGCGATGCGATGTATGCCATCCCGTTCGGGGATACGCGCACCTACGGCGAGTTGGCCGACGAGCTTGGATACTCTGCGCAGGCGGTTGGGCGGGGATGCGGTGGGAATCCCATCCCGATCATCATTCCCTGTCACCGGGTTCTGGGCGCGGATGGCAAGATGGTCGGGTTTTCAGGGCATGGTGGAGTAGAGACCAAAGTGGCTCTGCTGCGTCACGAAGGTGCAGCCAGCCTGTTGATCTGATCCGCACTTACCTGTTGCATTCAGAGCGACACGGCCCCAACCTATATCAAATAGTGAATTTGAAGGACCGAATTGCATGACCGGCCACACAGATCCCGCCGCACGTAAGAAAGCCATTGTTGATCATTTGATGTCTTTGGAAGAACAGGAACTGGCAACCGCACAGGCGCATTATGATGCCTTTCTGAAGGATTCCCAACTGGATGACCGGGAAGGGCATGACAAGGATGACATTGCTGCCTCGCGCGAGAATGCGGACCTGGCGGCCGCCTTTGATGCACCCGTTCATGCGCATCACGCCAAGATTGACGTCATCGAAAACACTGATTTCAGCGTCACGGACACGGTGCAGCCCGGCGCGGTGATCAAGTTCAACAATCGCCGCTTCGTCGTATGTGTCTCAACAACTCGGTTTGACGTGGACGGCAAAACTTATATGGGCATTTCGACCCAAAGCCCGATCTATCTGGCTATGGTTGGCCTGCAAGAAGGTGATGTATTCACCCATAACGGGACTGAGTTTGAGGTTCAGGAAGTCTTGTAATCCCTGGCTTTGCGCGGTGGGATGATCTGCTGCGCTATTCCG
This sequence comes from Ruegeria sp. G2, assembly GCF_056533505.1. Taxonomy (NCBI): domain Bacteria; kingdom Pseudomonadati; phylum Pseudomonadota; class Alphaproteobacteria; order Rhodobacterales; family Roseobacteraceae; genus Ruegeria; species Ruegeria sp. G2. Next base: position 178,652 of record NZ_JBQFON010000009.1, read on the forward strand.
GCTGAAACCAGATACAGGCTGGTGATCACCAGCCCCCAATGGGCCCAGCTTTCAGGGTGAAAGTCGACCCATGCTGCCCAGCCTGCAAAGAAGGTCCACGCAAAGGCCATCGGCAGCGACAAGGTGCGCCAACGCTCGGTTCGGACCGGGTGAATGAATTTCAGCGGCAGGAACATTGCGACTGACAGCAAGGTGACCAGCAGCAGGATGACCCCGAAGTTGGGCTCCAAAGCGAAGATCACGATGACGAACATGTTCCAGCAGCCCGGAAAGCCGGAGAAGGAATTGTCTTTGGTTTTCATGCGCGTATCCGCAAAATACATCGCGCTGGCAAAGGTGATAACGATGATAGCGAACCAGCCGGTCCAACCATCCATCAGTCCTGACTTAAACAAGGCGAAAGCGGGAATGAACACATAGGTCAGATAGTCGATGATCAGATCCAGCAACACGCCGTCAAACTCTGGTGCGTTCTTTTTGACGTGATAATGCCTCGCCAGCGGGCCATCGATTCCGTCCACGATGAACGAGACAACCAGCCAGAGATACATCAGGCTCCATTTCTCTTCGACTGCGGCCAACATGGCGAGCATTGCGAAAACGGCACCTGTGGCGGTGAAGAGATGAACGGAAAGCGCTTTGAATCTAAGTGTCATGGTGGTGTCATGACGGAAGCAAGGCGCAGATGCAAAGCAAAAAGGGGCTTTGCTTCAGGCTTTTGGGTGCGTGCGGTTGTAGACTTCCATCAACCGTGCCGTATCGACGGCGGTATAGGTCTGTGTGGTCGAAAGCGAGGCGTGTCCCAAAAGCTCCTGAATCGCGCGCAGGTCACCACCTGCTGACAGTAAATGGGTGGCAAAGCTGTGACGCATTGCGTGTGGGGTAGCAGTGGCGGGCAGGCCAAGCTGCATCCGCGCCTTGGCAACCACGGATTGAATGATTCCGGGGTTGAGCGGGCCGCCCCTTACGCCACGAAACAACGCCCTCTCGGGGGATTGCGGGTGAGGGCACAGATGAAGATAGCGATCCACCGCAGCCCGAGCGGCCGGAAGAACCGGAACGATTCGTTCTTTGCCGCCTTTCCCTGAAATGCGCAGAGTATCCGGCAGGGGCGCATCCGATCCGGTCAGAGAAAGTGCCTCGGAAATGCGAAGCCCACAACCGTATAGGAGTGTTACGACTGCGACATCCCGGGCGGCAACCCAATCGGAAGATGATTGCAACTCGACAGTTTCGATCATGGCGCGGGCTGCGTCTTCGGCCAGAGGGCGCGGCAATTTCTTAGTAAATTTAGGCGCGCGTGTGGACAGGACAGCGGTCGGCTCGAACCCTTCGCGCTCAGCCAGCCAACGATAGAAGTTCTTGACCGCAGACAGTTTGCGCGCCAGAGATCGCGCGCCGACGTCTGAATTGCGCTGATCCGCCATCCAGGCCCGCATATCCGAGACGGTAATACGTTCAAGTGCTGCCAGCCCTTGGCGCTCGCTGTGATGCAGGGTCATGAAGGACAGGAATTCGGTCACGTCACCGCGATAGGCCTCGAGCGTATTCTCTGATCGCCCAGCGAGCGCCCCCAGACTGTCCAGCCAATGCTGCAAAGCATCGCGGCAGGCTGGGGAGATCAGGCTCATGACAACCAGTGGCGCATCGAGCGTTCAAAGACACCGGCAAAGAAGGCAAGAAGATCTGTGCCAAGCTGAGGTGAGAAATGCCGTGGGTCGTTGGCACCCATGACAATCATGCCGGGCAAGCGTCCCGCGCCGAGATCAAGTTTGAGGCAGGCTTCGGATTGCAGTTGATCGGCCTGTTCACCGTAGACTTGAGGGTTGGGATAGCGAATTTCGCGCAGCGTAACTTCGCGCGGTTGGCCATTGCGGTCCGAGGTCAGGTAACTGTCGATAAATCCGGGCTCGACCACGGTCAGAACGCCGCCAAGCTGGTTCACTACAGGATCGTCGCGCACGATAGTCGTTTCAAGAACCAACGTGATGTGATCGACGCGCAGGATCTCGGCCACGTCATTGCCAAGCGCGCGCAAGAAATCTTCGAATACTGTGGGTTCGAGAAGCCGGAGAATGGCACGATGCACTTGATTTGTGCCTGCCAGATTCTCGTAAGCTGCTGCGATGACTGAGCGATGGGTATCTTCAAGCCGATCGAGCCGTGCCTCAAGGCGTTGCATAGCGATGCCGCGCAGATCAACGACATTGTCACCGCGGGCTTGTTCATTTGCCGCCACGAGGGCTTGCATCAGGTCTTTGTCATCCAGCACTGCGTCAGGCTCAGCCAGAATCGCGGCGCGGAGATTGTCCTTGAGTTTAGGATCGCTGCTCATGTCCCGTCCGGTCGTTTTTTTGTTTTGGCGGGCTTATAACACGGGTTGACGGATTTGCCTTGGGAAAAATGCACGCGAAAGGCGAATTTCGTCGCTGCTGTGGCGGGAGCTCCCGCCAGCCATGCGCTGATTGAAATTCAGCTTTGGCCGTTTGGCCGGGCGCGGTGCCTGGCAGCACCGCGCGGCAGCGCTTGAGATCAGAGGATTTTCTGACCTGTTTTGGCCCAGTCGGCCAAGAATGTTTCCAGGCCTTTGTCGGTCAGTGGATGGTCGGCCAGTTTCTTGATGACACCCGGAGGAGCGGTAATCACGTCGGCCCCGATGCGCGCGCTATCGGTCACGTGGTTCACGGTACGGATCGAGGCGGCCAGGATTTCGGTTTCAAACCCGTAGTTGTCATAGACCTGACGGATATCTGCGATTAGGTCCATGCCATCGAGGTTGATATCGTCAAGGCGTCCGATGAAAGGCGAGATGAAGGTCGCGCCCGCCTTGGCGGCCAGAATCGCTTGGTTGGTCGAGAAGCACAGGGTCACGTTGACCATCTGGCCTTCGTCGGTCAGCGTTTTACAGGTTTTCAAACCCGCCCATGTCAGCGGTACTTTGACAGCAATGTTCGATGCAATCTTTGCCAACTTGCGGCCTTCGGCGATCATGTCCTCGGCCTCGGTGGCGACGACTTCGGCGGATACGGGGCCGTCGACCAGATCACAGATTTCTTTCGTGACTTCGAGGATGTCGCGGCCTGATTTCAAGATCAGCGAGGGGTTGGTGGTTACGCCGTCCACCATGCCTAGATCGTTCAGTTCGGCGATGGCGTCGATCTCGGCGGTGTCTACGAAGAATTTCATGAGGGCAGTCCTTTGATGGGTTGGCCTTGGTCGCGGATGGCTTTACCTCAAAGAGACCCATGCTGGAACCCCCCGCGAAGGATATGCCGTGAGCGCTAACGGATTTTTCGACGAAGGAGAGCTGGTTGCGGTGCTGACCACGCAACCGCTGGACCGGACGTTAGACTATAAAGCGCCCGAAGGCGGGTGCTTTCTTGGGGCGTTTGTCGAAGTGCCTTTGGGGCCGCGTAAAGTCTTGGGTGTGGTCTGGGGGCAGGGGCAGGGCGGTTTTGACCTGGCCAAGGCGCGGTCGGTGATCCGGGTGCTTGAAGTCGCGCCGATGCGCGAGGAGATGCGTGTGTTTCTGGGGCGCGTAGCGGATTACACTCTGACGCCGATGCCTGCGGTGCTGCGTCTGGCAACGCGCGCGCCGGGATTGGGTGATCCGCAGTCAATGCGCAAGGTTTATCGGCTAGGAGGCGCGGAACCGGATCGGATGACAGACGCCCGGACACGGGTGCTAGAGGTTCTGCGGGATTACGGTGGGCTGGCGTTCACACTGAAGGAATTGGCCGAGCAGGCGGGTGTTACGTCTTCCGTGGTCAAAGGACTGGTCAAACAAGGCGCTGTGCGGGAAGAGGACAGCCCGCGAGATCTGCCCTATCCCCATCTGGACCCTGATCTGCCGGGGAAAGACCTGACCGAGGATCAGGCAAAAGCCGTTGCGCGGCTTCAAGCCGGGCAGCGCACGGGTGACTATGGGACCACGCTGCTGAAGGGCGTGACGGGGTCGGGCAAAACCGAGGTTTATCTGGAAGCCGTGGCCGAGGCGCTGCGCAAGGGGCGGCAGGCTCTGGTTCTGCTACCCGAGATTGCGCTGACGGCTGAATTTCTGACCCGTGTCGAGGCGCGTTTTGGTGCGCGTCCGGCGGAATGGCATTCGGGCGCAACAATGACAGAACGACGTCGGGTCTGGCGGATGGTTGGGCAGGGGGATGCTCAGCTGGTTGTGGGCGCTCGGTCGGCGCTGTTCCTGCCGTTTCGCGATCTGGGGCTGGTTGTGGTCGATGAAGAGCACGACACGTCGTACAAACAGGAAGATGGCGTGCATTACAGCGCGCGCGATATGGCGGTGCTGCGGGCTTCGATCTGCGGGGCGCGTGTGGTTCTGGCCAGTGCGACGCCGTCGCTGGAAAGCTGGGCGAATGCCAAGGCTGGGAAGTATGAGCGTCTCGACCTGACCGCACGCTTCGGGGCGGCGGTCCTGCCCGAGATGAAGCCCATCGACATGCGGGCCGAACAGATGCAGGCGGGGACTTGGATTTCCCCTTCGCTGCGGCAGGCGGTAGGGCAGCGGATTGAGCGGGGCGAACAGTCGCTGCTGTTCATCAACCGCCGTGGCTATGCCCCAGTGACGCTGTGCCGGGCTTGTGGCGAGCAAATTGCCTGTGACCATTGCGATGCGCGGATGGTGGAGCACCGGTTCCTCAAACGCCTGATGTGCCACCAATGTGGTGAGACCAAGCCGATGCCCGAGACCTGCCCCTCCTGCGGGGTTGAGGGCAAGCTTGCACCGGTCGGGCCGGGGATTGAAAGGCTGGCCGAAGAGGCCGAGGCAACGTTCCCTGAGGCCAAGATCGCTACGCTCAGCTCTGACCTGTTTGGTTCGGCTCGGGCCTTGAAGGCCAAGATCGAAGAGATTGCCGAGGGCGATGCGGATATCATTATCGGGACGCAACTGGTGGCGAAGGGGCATAACTTTCCCAAGCTGACACTGGTGGGAGTGATCGATGCGGACCTCAGCCTGCACGGGGCCGACCTGCGCGCGGCGGAACGAACCTTTCAATTGATGCGGCAGGTTGCGGGCCGGGCAGGCCGTGCGGATAAACCGGGGCAGGCGTTGCTGCAAACCTTCCAGCCTGAGCATCCTGTGATCCGGGCGATTCTATCGGGCGATGAAGAAGGGTTCTGGACGGCTGAAGCCGCTGGGCGTCAGGCCGCTGGGGTGCCGCCTTACGGCCGTATGGCCGGGATTGTCCTGTCGGGCTCCGAAGTTGGGCCGGTCTTCGATATCGGCAATGCCATGGCGCGCAACGATGCACCGTTGCGCGACGTCGGGGCGGAGGTCTTTGGCCCGGCTCCGGCCCCCATCGCGCGCATACGTGGCCGTCACCGCGTCCGGCTTTTGATCAAAGCCCCGAAAGGCGCGCCTATTCAGGACGCCATCGCCCGCTGGATTGCCCCATTGAAGTTGAAAGGCGATGTCCGCCTGGCCGTGGATATCGACCCGCAAAGCTTCTACTGACCCCTGCATCAGTGCAGAGCCACTGTGCGCCAGCCGCTTTCCACTCGCCAAAAGGTACAAATGGGCGTAAGGCAACCTCATGCTGAAACCCATGCCCTTGTCTGAGGCGCAGAGTCTTCCGTTCTGGCGCCGTCCTATGACACTCTTGTTCGTGATGGCGTTGACCATGCCGATTGCGTTCAACGCGTGGAGTGCGTTGCTGAACAATTTTGTCATTGAGGCTGCGAACTTTGACGGGGCGGATATCGGTCTGCTGCACACAGTGCGCGAAATTCCGGGGTTTCTGGCCGTCGGTGTTATCGCGGTGATCATCTTCATCCGCGAGCAGGTTCTGGCGATGATCTCGTTGATGATGCTGGGCGCTGCAACTGCGGTGACCGCGTGGTTTCCAAGCCTTGGCGGTCTGTTGTTTGTCACTCTGTTCAGCTCAATCGGGTTTCACTACTACGAGACGGTGAATCAGTCGTTGCAACTGCAGTGGTTGCCCAAGGATCGTGCGCCACAGATTTTGGGCTGGCTGGTTGCGATGGGTTCGGCTGCGACGGCTGTGGTCTATGGCCTGATCGTGCTGACATGGGATCGGTTCGATCTGTCTTACAACTTCGTCTTCATGGCTGCTGGCGGCGTAACCGTTCTGCTTGCGCTGTTTTGTCTGATCGCGTTTCCGCAGTTCGATTCGCCGACACCCCAGACCAAAAAGATCGTACTGCGCAGACGTTACTGGTTGTATTACGCCCTGCAATTCATGGCGGGCGCGCGGCGTCAGATTTTCATCGTTTTTGCGGGCTTCATGATGGTTGAGAAGTTCGGGTTTGAGGTGCACGAGCTGACCAGCCTCTACCTCATCAACCTGATGATCAACATGGCCGCAGCGCCGATGTTGGGCAAAGCAGTTGCCAGATTCGGGGAGCGCCGCACACTGATCTTTGAGTATTCCGGCCTTGCAATCGTATTCGCAGCCTACGGTGGTATCTATTGGTTCGGTTGGGGCGTTTTGCTGGCGGCAATATTATATGTGATCGATCATGTTCTGTTTGCGCTGGCACTGGCACTGAAAACATACTTCCAAAAGATCGCCGATCCGGCAGATATTGCGCCTACTGCGGCTGTTGCCTTTACCATTAACCATATCGCGGCAGTGTTCCTGCCTGCGCTTTTGGGCCTGCTTTGGGTCATTTCACCGGGCGCCGTATTTGGTCTTGCCGCTGCGATGGCGATGGTGTCGCTGGGTTTGTCTCTTCTGATCCCACGGCGTCCGGAGGCCGGGAACGAGACAATCCTGTCGAAATACGCCCCTGCACCCGCCGAGTAGTCACCAGCGCTTGACCTCGGCGCCGCGCCGCCCTACGCGCAGGGGCAGCTTGGACAGGAGGCCCCCAATGCCCACATTCACCGCACTAACCACCTTGACCGGCAAAGTAGCAGCCGAGGGTCTGGGCGAGGCGATGGAACGTCTGAACCCGGAGCCCACCGGTGTGGGGGTGTTTGAGGTCGAGGATGGCTCGGGCCTATGGGAGATCGGCGGGTACTTTACTGAAGCACCAGACGAGACCGCGTTGGCCGTTTTGGCTGCCGCATTTGAGGCCAAGCCATTCGTCGTCTCAGAGCTTCCCGAAACTGACTGGGTTGCACATGTACGTCGCGAACTGGCCCCGGTCGAAGCAGGACGTTTTTTTGTTTATGGCAGCCACGACGCAGACAAGCTGCCCGATGGTCGTATTCCATTGTTGATTGAAGCCGCGATGGCCTTTGGCACGGGGCATCATGGAACGACCTTAGGATGTCTCAAAGCTCTGGACTTTCTTCTGGATGAAGGCTTCGTGGCCACCAAAGTTGCCGACATCGGTTGCGGTACTGCCGTGCTGGCGATGGCCGCGGCTCGGGTTTGGGATGGCGATATCATCGCCAGTGATATTGATGAGGTTGCTGTTGATGTGGCCGAGGCCAATTTGAAGGCAAACGGTATGGCAGGAGCCGTGAAATGCGTCGAAGCTGCGGGATTCGATCATTCCGACCTGAATGAACATGCGCCTTATGACCTGATATTTGCAAACATTCTCAAAGGACCCCTGGTCGCGCTTTCACCAGAGATATCGGCGAATCTGCGGGTAGGCGGACACGCAATCCTATCGGGAATCCTCAATGAACAAGCTGATGACGTGCTCACAGTTTATATCCAAAATGGCTTCAATCAGGTGCGCAGGAGTGAGATTGGTGAGTGGACGACGCTAATCTTAAGCAAACGGGGCGAAAGCTAGGCCATTTGCGGGAGTTTTGTGGATTTTCGCCACGTTTTTGTCGCATTCTTCTTTTACCGTCATTGGACGCAATCGGGGGGCGGTTTTTTGGAGGCTGCCATGACTGGAAAACAACTGGAATTTGATCAACGCGTTACGCGCTTGAACAAAAAGCATCAAAAACTAAGCCGTGGGTATCGTGCGACCATGCGGTCGGATGGACTGGTGGTGATGAAGCCGCAGCGCGTGCGCTCGGCAGTTCCGGCCAAGGTTTTACTCATGTGTGTGGTGGGCTTCTTTGGTTTCAAAGCTTTCCTTCTGTCCCATCTGGGCCCGTCTGCCTACGACACGCGCGTGGATGCCTTGCACCAAGGCACTGCAGTTGAACAAGCTGGTGCATGGATCATGCAAGCCGATCCTGTGACTGCATTCTTCGCCACCCAATTAAACAAGGTAATGTTCTAGCCTAAGTTTGAACGCCCTCCTCAATCAAAAACACCGCGTGTCTTGAGGCACGCGGTGTTTCTGTTCGCCCCACAGGGAGGAAGTAGGGGCTTATTTGGAGCAGTGACAATTTGTTATCGACGGCCCTCGGCGACTTCGTCGATGTCGCCACGGCACAAGCCGATATCAGCCAGTTCACGATCGGTCAGACCGTTCAGCGCGTTGCGTGTTACACGGGCGTCATTCCATTCGACTACGGTGCTTACAACCGATGCGAAAGTCGCGCCGATACGGCCGACGAGGCCGAATGAGCCAGTGGTGGTGCGGGTGGTGTCCAGTGCAGCCATATCCTGTTTCCTTCTGGTTTGTGTTAAACTCTGATCTTGCGATCTGAGCGGCATCTAGTGATCTCAATCTTGCCGCGCAAGCGCTGAAATTGCATGTGTCCTATGCGTTTTTTGCAATGCTCAGTATCTCTGAAAGCCCTTTAAATCATTGGTTAATTTTCCTTCATATCGAGGTCGAAAATGAACCAGTCCGTGTCGCAAATGAACCCGGGAAGACCAGGGGCGACACAAATGTCGTTTTTCACCCTGCGACCATTTTGCTTGGAAAATGTTCACGCTTCGTGCTAATCGATGGAAAAAGATCACGTAAACCCGAGCAGGCCGAAGCAAACATGCGAATTCTGGGCATTGATCCGGGTCTAAGGACCCTGGGATGGGGCGTCATCGAATCAACGGGCAGCCGCCTGAGCCACGTCGCCAATGGCTTGTGTAAATCCGATGGTGATGATTTGGGAGAACGGCTTTTGTCGCTCCACAACCAGATAGTCGAGGTTATCGCTGAACACCGGCCAGATCAGGCGGCCATCGAACAGACCTTTGTCAACAAAGACGGAGCAGGAACCCTGAAGTTGGGGCAGGCGCGGGGTGTTGCGCTATTGACCCTGGCACAAGCCGGTCTGCCGGTGGGTGAATACGCCCCCAACCGGGTCAAGAAAACTGTGGTGGGTGTCGGCCACGCCGAGAAAGAACAGGTGTTGCACATGGTTAAATTGCAACTGCCGGGTTGTTCGCCCAAAGGGGCGGATGCAGCGGACGCTTTGGCGATTGCGATTTGTCATTCCTACTATGGCTCCGCTCCGCAGGCTCGGTTGAAAGAGGTGCGTGCATGATCGGCAAACTCACCGGACGACTGGACTATCGCGCTGCTGATCACGTTCTGATCGACGTACGCGGGGTCGGGTACATCGTCTATTGCTCAGACCGGACCATGGCGGCTTTACCCGGTGTGGGTGAAGGTATTTCGATCTACACCGACTTGGTCGTACGCGAAGACCTGATGCAGCTTTACGGCTTTCTGTCCTTGGTTGAGAAGGAATGGCACCGTCTGCTGTGCTCGGTTCAGGGCGTGGGCGCGAAGGTCTCGTTGTCGATCCTCAGTGCGCTGGGAACGGATGGTGTCAGCCGTGCGATCGCCTTGGGCGATTGGGGTGCGGTCAAGGCAGCCAAGGGTGTCGGACCGAAGACGGCACAACGGATCGTGTTGGACCTGAAGGACAAAGCCCCAGGCGTGATGGCTATGGGTGGCACTGTAACCGAAGCAATTGAGGGTCCCGCTCTGGAAGTCATCGACGCGGGTGAGCCTGCGCCCGTGCCCAAACGAGCGGTAAAACCGGCCTCAGGCGCTGCTGCTGCTTCTGCGGGCGCGCTTTCGGCGCTGGGCAATCTTGGCTATGGCCCATCCGAGGCGGCTTCTGCTGTCGCTGAGGCAGCGGCCAATATGCCCGATGCGGGTGAAGCCGATCTGATCCGCGCCGCGCTGAAACTGCTGGCTCCGAAAGGGTAAGTTAATGGTAGACGCCGATCCCGCCTTGCGCCCCGAGCCGATGCCGGAAGACAATGATCGCGCCCTGCGCCCTCAGGGCCTTGATGAATTTATCGGTCAGGCCGAGGCACGCGCGAACCTACGCATCTTTATCCAGTCGGCCCGCCAGCGGGGTGAGGCGATGGACCATACACTGTTCCATGGCCCCCCGGGATTGGGGAAGACCACGCTGGCGCAGATCATGGCTCGTGAGTTGGGAGTGAATTTCCGCATGACCTCGGGGCCGGTTCTAGCCAAGGCGGGGGATCTGGCGGCGATCCTGACCAATCTGGAATCAAGAGATGTGTTATTCATCGACGAGATTCATCGTCTGAACCCGGCAGTTGAAGAGGTGCTTTATCCAGCGATGGAGGATTTCGAACTCGATCTGGTGATCGGTGAAGGCCCGGCGGCGCGGACGGTGCGAATTGAGTTGCAGCCTTTCACGCTGGTCGGGGCGACCACACGCATGGGGCTATTGACGACCCCACTGCGGGATCGCTTTGGTATTCCAACCCGGCTGCAGTTTTACACGGTCGACGAGCTGCATGAGATTGTCACACGGAATGCGCGGAAGCTGGGAGCACCTGCCGACGATGAAGGCGCGCGCGAAATTGCGCGACGGTCGCGCGGCACACCGCGGATCGCCGGTCGTTTGCTGCGGCGGGTCGTGGATTTTGCCATTGTCGAAGGTGATGGTCGGATTACCCGCGAATTGGCGGATGGGGCGTTGACCCGACTGGGTGTCGACAATTTGGGTCTGGACGGAGCCGACCGCCGGTATCTGAAGCTGATTGCCGAGAACTATGCTGGTGGTCCGGTTGGGATCGAGACGCTATCGGCGGCGTTGTCGGAAAGCCGGGACTCGCTGGAAGAAGTGATCGAGCCCTATCTGTTGCAGCAAGGACTGATCCAACGCACCCCGCGCGGACGGATGCTGGCGCAAAAAGCATGGACGCATTTGGGGATGGCTGCGCCCAAAGGGCAAAGCGATCTGTTTGGTTGAAGCAGTTCGCAAGAGATTTTATGCCTCTCACTGAGAGTATTTTTCAGAAGATGAAGGTTCAAGCGTGACTCCGGAAGAGATCCAAGCGCTGTTCACGCGCGAAAACGGTGAGTTTTTGTTTGCGCGCTGGGGGCGGCCCATCGCGCCAATCGTATTCGGTGTCGAGGATGAGACACTCGCGACCGTCAAAGGCGCGTTTGAAGCGGTCGTCACTCTGGCCGGTCATAAGATGACCGAGACGGACCCTGAGCTGGGTGCCAACTGCATGGTCTTCTTCTTCCGAGATTGGCAGGAGTTGTTGGAAGTTCCTGACCTGGATCGCCTGATCCCGGATTTGGCTCCATTGGTCGAGCGGTTGGTTGCCGCTGATGCCAATCAGTATCGCATTTTCCGGTTCGAAGACGATGGCGCAATTCGCGCGGCTTTTGTGTTTCTGCGCATGGACAAGGAGATGTCCAAGGTCCCGGCGGAAACACTGGCGCTCAGCCAGGTGGTGCAGACCATTCTGCTATGGTCCGATACAGCATTCCGTAGCGCCTCACCTTTGGCCATCGCAGGTGACGCAACGATCTTACGGCCTGATATTGCCGCCTTGATCCGCGCCGCCTACGATCCGGTTTTACCCGGGGCAGCGCAGGATTCCTCTCACGCGTTGCGTCTGTTTGCCCGATTGGAGCAACCGCAATGAAACACGTTTACCCGGTTCGCGTGTATTACGAAGACACCGACATGGGCGGGGTAGTCTATCACGCGAATTACCTGAAGTTCATCGAACGCGCCCGGTCCGACTGGGTGCGCAAGCTGGGCAACGATCAGAACGCGATGCGGGATGCGGGTATTGTCTGGGTCGTGCGGCGGATCGAGGCAGATTATCTGGCTGCTGCGCGCTTCGAAGATGAATTGGTGGTGGAAACCGAGATGGTCTCACTATCGGGTGCGCGGCTGACGATGTCGCAATTGGTTAGGCGTGGTGAAACCGAGATCTTTCGTGCCGCGGTCACCGCGGTTTGCATGAATGCGCAGGGTAAGCCTGTGCGTCTTCCGGCAGAGATTCGCGCATTGATGTAACATTTTTACCCTCAAGGGTGGTTCTGTTGGCTTTTCATATCCATCTGCGTTAGCGTTTGGCAAAACAAGGCCAAATGGCCATCAGGCAAAACAAAGAGCAGGTTCATGGAAGCTGAAACGCTGGCGCTGGCGCAGGAGATCGATTTCTCCATGTGGGGGCTGTTTGCCCGTGCGACATTTGTCGTCAAAATCGTGATGCTGATCCTTTTGATCGCATCCTTTTGGTCTTGGGCGATCATCATTCAAAAGCTGATCAATTACCGGGCGGCGCGTCGTGAGGCTCAGGTGTTTGACGAAAGCTTTTGGTCAGGGAATCCTCTGGACGAGCTGTTCGAGAAGATCGGAACACAGCCAGATGGCAGTTCTGAGAAGATTTTTGCAGCCGGGATGATCGAGTGGCGCCGCTCGCATCGTAACGATGGTGGTTTGATCGCCGGGGCGACCGCGCGGATTGACCGCTCGATGGATGTGGCGATCGCGAAAGAAGCCGAAGGGCTGCAAAAAGGACTGCCCATTCTAGCCACGGTAGGTTCGACTGCACCATTTATCGGCCTGTTCGGCACCGTTTGGGGCATCATGAACGCCTTTATCGAGATTGCCGAACAGCAGAACACCAACCTCGCTGTTGTGGCCCCCGGTATTGCCGAGGCGTTGCTGGCCACAGGCCTTGGTTTGCTTGCTGCCATTCCGGCTGTGATTTTCTACAACAAGCTCAGCGCCGACAGTGATCGGATCGTAGGCGGTTACGAAGCATTCGCCGATGAATTTGCAACGATCCTGTCCAGACAGTTGGATAGCTGACGATGGGTGCGGCGGTTCAGCAATCCTCGGGTGATAACGGACGCCGGCGCGGGCGGCGTCGTGGCCGTGCCCAGCCGATGGCCGAGATCAATGTGACGCCATTTGTAGATGTCATGCTGGTGTTGCTGATTATCTTCATGGTGGCTGCCCCTTTGCTCACCGTTGGTGTGCCCGTTGATCTGCCAAAGACGGCCGCAAGCGCCTTACCCGGTGACAACGAAGAACCATTGACTGTCACTCTGACGGCAGACGGCCGAGTACAGATCCAGACAACAGATGTGCTGCGCGAAGAGCTGATCGGCAAGTTGCGCGCCATTGCGGCTGAGCGCAGCAGTGATCGAGTGTTCCTGCGTGCTGACGGTGCTATCCCATATGCGCAGGTAATGCAGGTCATGGGTGCGCTGAATGCAGGCGGGTTCTCCAACGTGGGTCTTGTAACCGATACCGGCGGGCCAACGCTGGACGAAGGGTGAGAGTGAGGTCGCGCGGTGGAGACCGGCACCAAGATTTCGGCAATTGCGCATGTCAGCCTGATCAGCTGGGCGCTGTTCGGAGGGACCTTCCGGTCCGAGCCGTTGCCGATGTCAGTGCAGGATGTCACCGTGATATCGTCTGAGCAGTTTGCGGCAATGACCGCCCAGCGGGAGGCACCAGAGGTGCCGACTGACCCGGCTGAATTACAACAACCCACAGAGCCGGACGAGATTGATACGCCGGACCCAGCACCGGAAGAACAGCCAGAGCCGGAACCGGTTGCCCAGCCAGAGCCGGAACCCGAGCCTGAGGTGGAGCCCGAGGAGGTAGAAATACAGCCCGAACCTGAGCTGATCGAACAGCCCCCGACGCTTGAACAGCCCGAGCCCGAGGTGGCGGCGCTTCCGGTTCCTCCGGGTCCCGAGGCGGAACCGAGCCCCGCAGATAAGATCGCACCTGAACAGATTGCACCACCCCCGCCGGAGGCGAAACCGGATGACATTGAGACCCCTCCCGTCTCTTTGGATGAGGGTGCTGAGGTTCAGCAAGAGCAGCAGGACCAGACTGCTCCTGAAGAAGCCGCGCCCGAGATCGTTACCGAGGCGGAAGAGGTCGAGGACCCGGCTCCCCGCACCTCGCCCCGCCCGCGCGTGCGTCCGAACCGACCAGCGCCAACACCCGAGCCTGAGGTTGCCGAAGCACCTGAACCCGCTCCGACAGAACCCGCGCAAAATGATCAGGCAATCAACGACGCGCTTGCTGAGGCGCTGGGGAATGGTACCGAACCTTCGGGTCCTCCACTGACCAGCGGCGAGAAAGATGCGATGAGGGTTGCCGTGTCGCGGTGTTGGAATGTCGGATCTCTGTCGACGGATGCGCTGGAAACTATCGTCGTCGTTGGGTTCTCGCTTACCCGGGACGGTAAAGTGGTCGGTGGCAGCCTGCAGTTGCTGGACAGTACCGGCGGCTCGCCCGCTTCGGCAAAACAAGCCTACGAGGCAGCGCGGCGCGCGATTTTACGCTGTGGCGCCAAAGGATACGACCTGCCTGCTGACAAATACGATCAATGGCAGGATATTGAGATTACCTTCAATCCCGAGAGGATGCGGATCAAATGATGAAACTTCTGACCAGCCTCTTCGTTGGCCTGACCCTTCTTTCGACCTCGGCCTATGCCCAGAGTGGCCCGCTGCGCTTGGAAATCGATGAAGGGATCATCGAGCCGATGCCATTTGCGGTGCCGAGTTTTGTACCGGATGGGCCTTCTGCGGCACAATACGCTCAGGATATATCGCGCGTGATCGTGTCGGACCTGACGGGAACGGGCCTGTTTCGCGAAATTTCATCGGATGCGTTCATCAGCCGGGTCAGCAGTTTTGATGCTCCGGTGCAGTTTGCCGACTGGAAAGCAATCAACGCGCAGGCATTGGTGACAGGCGCGGTCAATGTTTCGGGCAAACGGCTGACGGTTCGGTTCCGGGTGTGGGACGTATTCTCGGGTCAGGAACTGGGCAATGGGTTGCAGTTTGCCGGCACCACCGACGGCTGGCGTCGGATGGCGCATAAGGTGGCCGATCAGGTATATACCCGGATCACCGGTGAGGGTGCTTATTTTGATAGCCGGGTTGCGTTCGTATCGGAAAGTGGCCCGAAGGATCAGCGGCGCAAGCGGTTGGCGATCATGGATTATGACGGCGCGAATGTGCAGTACCTGACTGACAGCGCCGCCATCGTGCTGGCGCCGCGCTTTTCGCCGACCGGTGACCGGCTGCTGTACACCAGCTATGAAACCGGTCAGCCACGCATCTACGTGCTGGATGTCGGTCGCGTGAAACGGCAGGAATTGCCAACGCAGGAAGGCACCATGAGCTTTTCGCCGCGCTTTTCGCCCGATGGTCGCTCGATTGTTTATTCGCTGACGCAGGGCGGAAACACGGATCTGTGGAAGATGGATTTGGCCTCGGGTCAAAGTGTGCGGCTGACAAACACACCTGCGATTGAGACCGCACCCAGCTATTCGCCGGATGGTGGCCAGATCGTGTTCGAGAGCGACCGCTCGGGCACTCCGCAGCTTTATATCATGCCCGCCAACGGCGGCGAGGCGACACGGATCAGTTTCGGACAGGGGCGCTATGGCACGCCGGTCTGGTCTCCGCGTAGTGACCTGATTGCCTTTACCAAGCAGAATAAGGGCCGCTTTCACATCGGCGTTATGCGCACCGACGGCAGTGAAGAGCGTCTTCTGACCGCTTCTTTCCTAGACGAAGGTCCCACCTGGTCACCGAACGGGCGGGTCATCATGTTCACCCGCGAAACACAAGGCGCGAGCGGTCGATCGACGCTTTACTCCGTGGATATTTCGGGAAGGAACCTGCGCCCTGTGCGAACGCCGGATGGGGGTAGCGACCCGTCTTGGGGACCACTGCAGAATTGATCGGAACAGGCAGCAGGTAAAGTTCACAACAAACCCGCAATGTGATAGAAGCGCGGCAATAAACAACGAAACACGAGGCACTTGAGATGAAACTGTTGAGCAAAGCCGCGGCTATCGGGGTGCTGACCCTGATTGCTGCCTGTACGAATAACGATCCGTCGGCACTGGGCGGAGGTGCCGGTGGCAGCGGTGCTCTGGTTCCGGGGTCTCCCAGTGATCCGCGCTCGCCAGCTTATTTCCAGCAGACAGTCGGCGACCGGGTTCTGTTTGCCGTCGACCAGTCAACGCTCAGTCCGCAGGCGCAGACGGTTCTTCAAGGGCAGGCCGACTGGCTGCTGGCCAACCCGGATTTTGTCGCCAACATCGAAGGCCACGCGGACGAGCAGGGCACGCGCGAATACAACCTTGCGCTTGGCGCTCGTCGCGCAAACGCAGCTCGGGAATATTTGATCTCGCGCGGAGTTGCGGGCAACCGATTGACCACCGTCAGTTATGGCAAGGAACGCCCTATCGAAATTTGCAGCACCGAGGATTGCTATTCCAAAAACCGCCGCGCGGTGACGGTGCTGACCGGCTCAACCTTGGGGTAAGATGATGCGATTTGCAGGATTGGTTCTGGCGGCGGTTGTGGCCGTCGCTGGTGTGGCACAAGCACAGGATCAGCAAACATTGGCGGATATCCGTCAGGAACTGACCGTGCTTCATGTGGAAATCCAGCGTCTCAAGCGCGAGTTTTCGACCACAGGCTCGCCCGCGCCGAACCTGTCCGGCAGTTCCGTTCTGGAACGTGTCGACGCGATCGAGGCCGAGTTGCAGCGTCTGACGCGCCAAACTGAGCAGTTGAACCAACGGGTGCAGAATATCGTCACCGACGGTACGAACCGGATTGGTGATCTGGAGTTCCGTCTGGTTGAGCTTGAAGGCGGAGACCTGAGCACATTGGGCGAAACCTCCACACTGGGCGGTGAGACACAAACGGAAGTTGCGGTAGCTCCTTCACCAACGCCGACGCAACCCTCGGACACGGATCAAGGTGAACTTGCTGTGGGTGAGCAGGCGGATTTTGACGCTGCTTCACAGGCATTGGCGGATGGGGATTTCCAAACCGCAGCCGATCTGTTTGCGCAGTTCGACCTGTCTTATCCCGGTAGCCCGCTGGCGAGTCAGGCTAATTTGCGGCGCGGGCAGGCGCTTAAAGGGGTGGGTGATACTCGGGAAGCTGCACGCGCGTTCTTGGCAAGTTTCACAGGCGATTCCGAAGGCCCCCTGGCCCCCGAGGCTTTGTTTGAGTTGGGCGCAGCGCTTGGACAATTGGGTCAAACAGATCAGGCCTGCATTACACTCGGCGAAGTTGGTGTGCGGTTCCCGACCTCGGCACCAGCGGCTTCGGCCGTGCAGGAAATGGCAACGCTGGGCTGTTCTTGAACATTGACGCCGATACGCTTCGGGCTGAAGTGCGGGCGCGCTTGCCGGACCCGCTACCATGTCGGCTGGGTGTGGCGGTTTCAGGGGGCAGTGATTCGACTGCCCTCATGCGTTTGTTGGCGGACATAGCACAGCAAGAGCAATTGGAACTACATGCGGCAACGGTCGATCATGGACTGCGACCTGAATCAGCCTCGGAAGCTCTGGCTGCCGCGGCACTGGCGCAGCGCTGGGGTATCCCTCATGAAATACTGAAATGGCAAGGTTGGGACAGAGTCGGTAATCTGCAAGATCAGGCGCGGCGTGCGCGATATCGACTGCTTGTCGCCTGGGCCAAGGCAAAGGGGTTGCAGGCAATCGCACTGGGTCATACCGCAGACGATCAGGCCGAAACCGTTCTGATGCGGTTGGCGCGCGCAGCGGGCGTTTCAGGCCTTTCAGCAATGTCCGGGTCGCGCAAAGAAGGGGGGATAGCCCTATTGCGCCCATTACTAACCACGACACGTGAGCGCTTACGAGACTATCTGACTGCGCAAGACATTTCTTGGATTGATGACCCCTCGAATCAGGACCAGCGCTTTGATCGGATCAAGGCGCGTCAGGTCCTATCCGGGTTGGATCAGATCGGCATCACCGCAGAGAACTTGTCAAGGGTTGCTGAAAATATGGCACAAGCGCGTGAGGCTCTGGCACGCTACACGCAGGAATCCGCTGTCAGATGCATCCAGGTGTCGGATGGCGATTTGTGTCTCGACCGCGGTGATTTCGAAACTTTACCCGAGGAAATTCGCCGGCGTTTGGTGATCGCGTCTGTCTTGTGGATTGCTGGCGCTGGCTATCCTCCGCGTCACAACGCGGTGGACCAGGTGATGGATGCGATCTCTTCTGGCCAGACGACGACGCTCGGGGGCTGTATTCTGGTTCCAGAAGGCAAAAAAACTTGGATTTGCAGAGAGCTAAATGCCATCAGGGATCAACGCGCACGACCGCTTGAACCATGGGATCGCCGCTGGATCGTATCTGGTCCAAATCATGCAGATGTTGAAATCCGGGCGCTTGGTGAAGATGGTATTCGGCAGCTTGAAAATTGGCGCTCCACAGGCAAACCCCGTACTGTAGTATTGTCGACACCCGCCGTTTGGGCTGGTGATACGGTTTTGGCGGCACCTTTGGCCAGTTTTGCGAATGAATGGCGCGTCGAATTGCTGCCAGAAAGGTCTGACTTTGCGGCTTTGATTTTATCGCATTGAACCTGCCACAATCCTCTCTATTTTAAGGGGTAACTCCGGCAGGTCGCCACCTGCCGAAACCTTTCGGGAGATTTTCCTTGGGCAACGCTCGCAACATCGCCTTCTGGGTCGTTCTGTTTCTACTGATCCTTGCACTGTTCAACCTGTTCAGCGGACCCAGCGGGTCGCTTCAGGGCAATGAAAAAACCTATTCTGATTTTGTGTCAGCCGTCGAAAGTGGTGAGGTCAACAAAGTCACGCTGGACGGTGAGCAGATTCGCTACTCGACTCAGAACGGCGCCAGTTACACTACGATCAAACCCGCCGACGCCGAGGTTACCAAGCTGCTGATCGACAAAAACATCCCTGTTGAGGCTGTGAAACAGCAGCAGTCAGGGTTCCAGTCGTTCCTGATCACATTGCTGCCCTTCCTGCTGCTGATCGGTGTCTGGGTCTATTTCATGAACCGGATGCAGGGTGGCGGCAAAGGCGGCGCGATGGGCTTCGGCAAATCCAAGGCGAAGATGCTGACCGAAAAGCATGGGCGCGTAACCTTTGACGACGTCGCCGGCATTGATGAGGCCAAGGAAGAACTGGAAGAAATCGTTGAATTCCTGCGCAACCCGCAGAAGTTCAGCCGCTTGGGTGGCAAGATTCCAAAAGGTGCGCTGCTGGTTGGCCCTCCGGGGACCGGTAAAACGCTGTTGGCCCGCGCGATTGCGGGTGAGGCGGGCGTGCCGTTCTTCACCATCTCGGGTTCAGACTTTGTCGAAATGTTCGTGGGTGTCGGTGCGAGTCGTGTGCGCGACATGTTCGAGCAGGCCAAGAAGAATGCGCCTTGCATCGTCTTTATCGACGAGATCGATGCCGTGGGACGCCATCGTGGCGCGGGTTATGGCGGTGGTAACGACGAACGTGAACAGACCCTCAACCAGTTGCTGGTCGAGATGGACGGGTTCGAGGCCAATGAAGGCGTGATCATTCTGGCGGCCACCAACCGTAAGGATGTGCTGGACCCGGCGCTGCTGCGTCCGGGCCGGTTTGACCGCAACGTGACTGTCGGCAACCCAGACATCAAAGGCCGTGAGAAAATTCTGGGCGTGCACGCGCGCAAGACGCCTTTGGGTCCCGATGTCGATCTGCGTATCATCGCGCGCGGTACACCCGGCTTCTCGGGTGCTGATCTGGCGAACCTCGTGAACGAGGCCGCGCTGATGGCCGCTCGCGTGGGTCGCCGCTTTGTCACCATGGAAGATTTCGAGAACGCCAAGGACAAGGTGATGATGGGCGCCGAGCGCCGCTCGATGGTGCTGACCCAGGATCAGAAAGAGAAGACGGCTTATCACGAGGCCGGTCACGCCGTCGTCGGTCTGGAATTGCCGATGTGCGATCCCGTATACAAGGCGACCATTATTCCACGCGGTGGAGCGTTGGGTATGGTTGTGTCCTTACCCGAGATGGATCGGTTGAACTATCACCGGGATGAGTGCGAGCAGAAACTGGCCATGACCATGGCAGGTAAGGCGGCCGAGGTGATCAAATACGGCGAAGATCACGTCTCGAATGGCCCTGCAGGCGACATCATGCAGGCCAGCCAATTGGCGCGGGCTATGGTGATGCGCTGGGGTATGTCGGACAAGGTCGGTAACATTGACTATGCCGAAGCCCACGAAGGCTATTCGGGCAATACTGCCGGATTCTCAGTATCGGCTCATACGAAAGAGCTGATTGAGGAAGAGGTGAAGCGCTTGATCCAGCAAGGTTATGAGCGCGCGCACCAGATTCTGACCGAAAAGAACGAGGAATGGGAACGCCTGGCTCAGGGTTTGCTCGAATACGAGACGCTGACCGGAGATGAGATCAAGCGGGTTATGAATGGAGAATCGCCAAGCGAGAGCGATGACGAAGGCGATAAGCCAGATGAGGGCAACGCGCCAAGCGTCACCGCGATTCCCAAAACCAAGGCTAAGAAGTCTCCACCCGAAGGTGGCATGGAGCCTGAACCCTCAGCTTAACCAGACAGACCCGGGCGTTGCTCGGGTCTTTTTTCTTTCCATCACATCACCCGCATGTTCTCTATGACCCACAAGGCGAGAGGGTGATGTAGGAAATGCCGGTACTGCGGAAAATGGAATACGCTGCCGAGGTTGTCTGGTTGGGTCACGTAGTGGTTGGTGGCGCTATTAGCGCACAGGCGGTCGAAGCGCTTGATCTCGAATTCGAAGGCGACCGGGGTGCACGCCATGAGGGGCATACCCGGGCGTCGTGTTCGCGGGTCAGGGACCTGTACCCGAACGGCACTGAGATAAGGAATGTGCGTCAGCTTTCTGTTCTGTGCGCTGATGAACTGGATGTGATCGCTCGTGATATGCGGCTGGATGGGCTTGATCCCTCTTTGCTGGGTGCAAGTATGGTTCTCAAAGGGATCCCGGATTTTACCCACATACCGCCAAGCTCTCGGCTTCAGGCAGAGGGGGGCTTGACGATCACCGTTGATATGGAAAACCGCCCCTGTGTCCTGCCAGGGCGTGAAATAGAGGCCGTTTCCCCCGGCTATGGTGCATTATTCAAATCTGCGGCACAGGGCCGCAGAGGCGTGACGGCCTGGGTCGAACGGCCAGGCAAAGTGCGAATAGGCGATTGCATGTCATTGTTTGTACCGGATCAACGTCCTTGGTCACCTTGAAAACATAAGACCTCTATAGGTAATGCCCGAAATGGATCGAAGCCGTTTCACGGCTTGATTATGTCGGAATCTGTGTTCACTAAGGCGCTGCACCATCGTAAGGACTGCATAGCGCCGACTCCCGCGCGTCGGCCGTGCACGGAATTCAATCAGGGACCCGACCCAATGAGCTATAAATCCGATATTGAGATTGCCCGTGAGGCAAACAAGAAGCCGATTCAGGAGATCGGTGCCAAGCTGGGCATTTCCAGT
>NZ_JBQFON010000010.1:0-195686 GCF_056533505.1 Ruegeria sp. G2
CCGCGCATTTGGCGCGGCGCCAGGCCCAAGTCTGTAAAGCGTCCTTTGGAAAAGGACGCTTTCAGAGGTGGAAGTGCTCTTAGTTTAGCAGAGTTGTCGGATCGACAGAGTCGATGTTGAGGGCGGTGCCTACCGCTTCGTAAGTCAGCTTGCCGGCGTGGACGTTCAGACCTGCCAGCAGGTGTGCGTCGTCCTTGCAGGCCTGCTTCCAGCCCTTGCTTGCCAGCGACAGCATGAACGGCATGGTTGCGTTGCCCAGTGCGATAGTTGAGGTTCGGGCAACCGCGCCGGGCATGTTGGCGACGCAGTAGTGCATGATGCCGTCAACTTCGTAAACCGGATCTGCGTGGGTGGTGGCTTTCGAGGTTTCGAAGCAGCCGCCCTGGTCAATCGCAACGTCTACCAGAGCCGCGCCGGGCTTCATGGTCGACAGCTGTTCGCGCGAGATCAGCTTCGGAGCTGCTGCACCCGGGATCAGAACCGCACCGATGACAAGGTCGGCATCCTGAATCAGCTCGGCTGTCGCACCGGCAGTCGAATACTGGTTCTTGAAAGTTCCGCCGAATACATCGTCCAGATACCGAAGACGCGGCAACGAGCGGTCCAGCACGGTGACATCTGCGCCCATACCCGCCGCGATTTTGGCGGCGTGAGTACCGACAACACCGCCACCAATGACGATTACCTTTGCAGGGCCAACACCCGGAACGCCGCCCATCAGAACGCCGCGGCCACCGTTGGCCTTCTGCAAAGTCCAGGACCCGACTTGCGGTGCCAAACGACCGGCAACTTCCGACATCGGGGCCAGCAGAGGCAGGCCGCCATTTGAGTCAGTAACAGTCTCATAGGCAATCGCAGTACAGCCGGATTCCAGCAGGTCGTGGGTCTGATCTGGGTCGGGCGCCAGGTGCAGATAGGTGAACAGCAACTGACCTTCGCGCAGCATTTTACGCTCGACCGCCTGAGGTTCCTTGACCTTGACGATCATGTCGGCGGTGGCGAACACCTCTTCTGCAGTGTCGACGATGCGAGCTCCTGCCGCGACGTAGGCATCATTGTCAAAGCCCGAGCCCATCCCGGCACCGGTTTCGATGATGACTTCGTGACCACGGGCCACAGCCTCGCCAGCCGCGTTCGGGGTCATCCCGACGCGGAACTCCTGGGGTTTGATTTCCTTGGGGCAGCCGATTTTCATGTGAGACTCCATTCATAAACTGCCTAAATTATGGGCATTATGCTGTGCAATTTTTGTGAAACCCTGCTTGCCAAATGGTGGAATTGTAGGAAATTATCCGAAGATAGTTAAATACTACGCAATGGATGTGCGCCGATGATGATAGATGCGACCGATCGAAAGATTCTGGCAGCCCTTCAGCGCAAAGGTCGGATGTCTAATTCAGAGCTATCCGAACAGGCCAACCTGTCACCATCGGCGTGCCACCGCCGTGTTCAACGGCTTGAGGCAGAAGGTTATATCAAAGATTACGTCGCATTGCTGGATGCACGTAAAATGAATGTGCCAACAACTGTGTTTGTCGAGATTACTTTGCAGGGACAAGCGGAAGAGGTGCTTGAATCCTTCGAAAAGGCAGTAGCCCGAATTCCCGATGTACTAGAATGTCATCTGATGGCCGGAACAGCGGATTATATTCTGAAGGTGGTTGCTGAAAATACCGAAGATTTCGCGCGCATACATCGGCAGTACCTGTCTCGCTTGCCCGGCGTGGCGCAGATGCAAAGCTCTTTTGCTTTGCGCACGGTTTTCAAAACGACGGCCCTGCCAGTTTGAACTCTTCCGCACCCGATGGCCGCGTTTCATCCTGACCGCTTGTATCTGCCTTCAGACCGGTTCAAAATCTATAGTTCCGACCATAAGTGAAACATTGGCAATGCGCGCTGACATCCGATGGTTACACTGGCCCTGTATGGTCCGAACCCGAAGACGATAAGGAGCAGACTTTGGTTTACGAACATGACAGCACCCCTAAAGATTGGCTGGAAGCCGAACTGGAAGATTCGCTGGATGAAGATTTCGAGATCGAATTCAGCGAACCAATGCTCTCGGTCGAGGTGCGTAAGATCTACAAGGATCAGCATCCTGATATGCTGGATCGCAAGGTCTATTTTCGTAACCTTTTGCGTCTGCAGGCCGAACTAATCAGGGTACAGGATTGGGTGGTTCACACCGGGGCCAAGGTTTGCATCCTGTTCGAAGGCCGCGACAGTGCTGGCAAGGGTGGGGTGATCAAACGCATAACACAGCGCTTGAACCCGCGGGTCGCGCGCGTGGTCGCCTTGCCTGCGCCTAGCAGACGGGAACAAAGCCAGTGGTATTTTCAGCGCTATGTGCCCCATTTGCCTGCGGCGGGTGAGATCGTGTTCTTCGATCGGTCCTGGTACAACCGAGCGGGTGTGGAACGCGTGATGGGGTTTGCCGACGAAGATCAGGTTGAACAGTTTTTTCAGGACGTTCCCGAATTCGAGCGGATGCTGGTGCGGTCGGGGATTATTCTGCTTAAGTACTGGTTCTCGATTACAGACGAAGAACAGCAACTGCGATTCCTGATGCGCATTCACGACCCAATGAAGCAGTGGAAGCTGTCGCCCATGGATCTGGAATCCCGCATCCGGTGGGAGGCATACACCAAGGCCAAAGAGGATATGTTCTTTCGCACCAACATATCCGAGGCGCCATGGTATATCGTTGAAGGCAATGACAAAAAGCGCGAACGGCTTAATTGTATCGAGCACCTGTTGACCAAGATCCCCTATGAGGATGTGCCGCAAGAAAAGGTCAACTTGCCGGATCGGCGCTATAATCCCGAATACGAACGGCGTATTCTGCCGGATGAGCTACACGTGCCAAAAATCTACTGATTTGGCTGGCATGTGGTGCGGGAGAGTGATCCCCCGCACCTGAACGGTTTGATTAGCCCCAATCAAATCCGCAGTTCATTTCAAATACAAACATGCCGCACATATCGTCATTCGTGTCTTCGATTGTGGTTTCAACGGTTTCAATCATGTCGTCAGCGACGTCGGTGTCGAACACAAGATCGAAATCATCCATTTCCGGGGTCGTATCGGCCTGCTGCACCGGAGACCAATCGAACTGGTCAAAATGGGCCTGCAGTGCGTTAACAAACGCTTCGATCCCGGCAAGGAAGGCCTGAACGTCAAAGCAGTCCGCGCCCGGTGCACCATTGTCAACGACAACCTCAGGTAATTCTGGCTCTTCGACCTCGGTGACGTCGGTATCCGGCACTTCAGGTTCCGGGTCTTCAACTTCAGTCACGTCGGTATCAGGCGTTTCCGGCTCTTCAGTTTCGGTGACATCAGTTTCCGGTGTCTCCTCGACTGGGTCGTCGGTCTCAGTGACGTCAGTGTCCGGCGTTTCGTCCGCAGGTCCCTCGGTCTCTGTCACATCGGTGTCCGGAGTTTCGTCCGTTGGTTCTTCGGTTTCAGTAACGTCCTCGTCTGGGGTCTCTTCAGCCGGTTCTTCGGTTTCAGGAACTTCCGCCACCGGTGTTTCGTCAACTGGTTCCTCAGTCTCGGTGACGTCGGTATCCGGCGCTTCAGGTTCGGTAGGAGTGGTGACCTCTTCTTCCTCCGGCTCAACAACCTCTTCGGCCGGTGGGGCCACTGGCGGGGTGGTGCCGCCGTTATCAAGATCGACCTCGCCTTGTGTCGCGGCAAAGTTCTGCGTCACCATGACTGCATCGAACCCCTGCATGTCGCCTTCTTCGATCCCGATGCCGATATACTTAAAATCGGGGTTCAGAATGTTGGCTCGGTGGCCGGGACTGTTCATCAGGTTCTGGTGCAATTGCGCGACATCATCGCTGATGCCTGGTGCGCCGCGCTCGGATTGCCAGGCGATGTTTTCTCCGGTGCGCCAACTGCCGGACAGGTCAAACCCTGCGGCTTGCATCCGTTGGGTCGCGGATGAACCACCCTGACCGGTGTGGCTGAACCGGTCGGTGTCCAGCATCCAGCTGCTGTGGTCCTCGGATGATTCATTCAGGTTGCGTTCAAGTTCCAGGGGATCAAGACCGCGGGATGTGCGCTCTTGGTTGATCAGCGCGAGCATTTCGCGCTCAACCGTACTTGCTGTCGACATCAGTGCCTCCGTTTTTGGTTATGTCTGAGTGGACGGCCTCACTTACAGACGATCAAAGAACGCTGAACAGGGTAGGTGCGGCGTTGGGCGATTTTCGGCGGCAGAATGCAACCGAGCGGCGATTCGCTGCGCTGTAAAATGCCGACATAGGCGATTGCATCAAAATCGGCAGGTTGCCGCGAGGGTAAAGCCGGGAATGGGCGAGAATATCCGCCCTAAAAAACGACAAACCCCCGGGCGGGGCCTCGGGGGTCGTCAAATAGTGTCATCCAAAGCTGGACGAGTCGCGGTAGGCTCTTAGAGCAAACCTTCGCGCTGTGCTTTCTTACGTGCCAGTTTACGGGCACGGCGGATCGCTTCAGCTTTCTCGCGCGCTTTTTTCTCGGACGGTTTCTCGAAATGTTGCTTCAGCTTCATTTCACGGAACACGCCTTCGCGCTGCAGCTTTTTCTTCAGGGCACGAAGCGCCTGATCGACGTTATTGTCGCGAACACTAACCTGCATGTGGTTGTCACCACCTTTCTAGATAGAGTTGCAAGGAAATTGCAGGAGGTGGCCGTATAGCAAAGCGCGCCTAACTTGTCTAGTACTGGACCCGCAGCCTCGGAGAGCCGAAATGACCGCTACCTATGAAGATACCAAAGAACAACTTCTGAACGCGATTCTCGACCATGTGCCCTTTGACGGTTGGTCGGAAACAAGTTTTCGTGCAGCGATTTCCGATTGCGGTCTGGGTGCTGGACTGGCCCGTGCCATCTGCCCGCGCGGTGCTGTCGATCTGGCACTGGCCTTCCATGCGCGCGGTGATGCGGCAATGCTGGATCGTGTCAATACTGAGGATCTAAGTGGGCTGAAGTTTCGTGACAAGATCGCCGCCGCTGTCCGCTTTCGTTTACAGGCAGTCGAAGACAAAGAGGCCGTGCGCCGGGGTGTGACTCTGTTCGCGTTGCCAATCTATGCCGCAGATGGGGCCAAGGCGGTCTGGGGCACCTGTGACCAGATCTGGACAGCGCTTGGCGATACTTCGGATGACGTGAACTGGTACACCAAACGTGCCACTCTGTCGGGCGTCTATTCTTCAACACTATTGTATTGGCTGGGCGATGACAGTCCGGATTATCAGGCGACATGGGAATTCCTCGATCGCCGGATCGAGGGCGTGATGCAGTTCGAAAAGCTCAAGGCGCAGGTGAATGACAATCCGCTGCTGAAGCCGTTTCTGGCTGTGCCCAACTGGCTTGCGGGTCAGGTGAAGGCTCCGGTGAAGATGCCAGACAACTTGCCCGGTTCGCTGTCATCGGGGAAATAGTCGCAACGTTTCCACTTGTTGCTGGGCCTCTACGCTACTGACTGCTAGGCAAGAGGCAAAGGAGATATGCCCATGACCCAGACGATGCGCGCTGTTGAGATTACCGAAGCGGGTGGCCCGGACGTTCTGCAATTGACCGAACGCCCGATGCCGGAACCGGCGGAGGGTCAGGTGGTTCTGAAAGTAGCCTATGCCGGGGTGAACCGTCCTGATGCGCTGCAACGGGCGGGGGCGTATGATCCGCCTCCGGGTGCGAGCGATCTGCCGGGTTTGGAAGCCTCAGGAGAGGTTGTCGCGATTGGCACGGGTGTTGAGGGGCTGGCGACTGGCGATCAGGTCTGCGCCCTGCTGCCAGGTGGCGGTTATGCCGAATATGTAGCCGCTCCTGCCGCGCATTGCTTGCCTGTTCCTACGGGCATGGGTTTGAAAGAAGCTGCCTGCTTGCCAGAGACCTTCTTTACCGTCTGGTCCAATGTATTTACGCGGGGTGGCCTGAAAGCGGGGGAACGTTTTCTGGTCCATGGTGGTTCAAGCGGGATTGGCACGACCGCGATCCAGTTGGCCAATGCATTTGGCGCTCGGGTTTTTGCCACGGCCGGATCGGCTGAGAAATGTGCGGCTTGTGTCGAATTGGGGGCTGAGAAGGCGATCAATTATCGCGATGAAGACTTCGTGGCTGCGATGCGTGCGGAGGGTGGCGCAAACCTAATCCTCGATATGGTGGGCGGCGATTACATCCCGCGCAACGTCAAAGCGCTGGCCGAAGATGGTCGTTTGGTTCAAATCGCATTCCTGCAAGGTCCGGTGGTCGAACTGAACTTTGCGCTGATGATGGTCAAGCGTCTAACCCTGACCGGCAGTACTCTGCGTCCGCAAAGCGATCTGGCGAAGGCACGCATTGCGCAAGACTTGCGTGAAGCCGTCTGGCCCTTGCTTGAGGCCGGGAAGGTTGCGCCTGTGATGGATTCCGAATTCGATTTGGCTGAAGCCGCCGCTGCGCACGCGCGGATGGAAGGATCGGGCCATATCGGCAAGATCGTTCTTAAAGTCTCCGGCTAAGCTGACGCCGCGCGGTCAGGCGACCGCCCGGCGATACAGATGCCAAGTGGCGTGACCCAGAATGGGCATCACTACGATCAAGCCCAGCAGAATCGGTATGGCGCCCAATATCAGAAGCGTCGCCACGATCGCACCCCAAGTCAGGATCACGCCCGGGTTTTGACGCAAGACCCGAACCGAGGTCACCACGGCCACTGGAACGCCCACTTTGCGATCAAGCAATAATGGAAAGCTGACCACGCTCAGCGCCAACGCGACCAGTGCGAACAGGAAGCCGATGGCGGTGCCGATGATGATCATGCTCCAGCCAGCTCCGGTGGTAAATACCTCGGTGATAAAGGCTGTTGCCGAGGCTGGGGGCTCTGGCCCAAGTGTCTGCGCGTAGATTCCTTGCGCTACCATCAGCCAGATCAACAACAGCATGACCAGATAAAAGCCCAGTGCCAATATCGCGCCGAAGGAAGGCGAGCGGAACACGCCAAACGCATCCAGCCAATGGACGTCTCCGCCCTGTTCCCGCTTGCGACTGATCTCATAAAGCCCAACCGCGGCGACAGGTCCGATCAGGGCAAAGCCCATGACCAGCGGGGCCAGCAAAGGCACCATGTCTTTGTTGAGCCCAATACCGAACATCAGCAGGCCTGCGATCGGATAGATCAGAACGATAAAGATCGCATCGGCTCGAGTTTCGAGAAAATCGTTATATCCGGCTTTCAGGCATTCGCGCAGATCCTGCAGGGTCAGCGTGTGCACTGTTGGCAGGGTGCGGACATCCGCGCTGCCGATTTCGGATACTGATTCCGACACATGATCGCTGGTCGCCCGCAGATTACGGGCGACCCAGGTAATTGGGTTACCGATTGTCTTGTCCATGTTCATCCCCTTCTCTGGCGTGGGTGCGCCGCGGGATGCATCCGGTACGGCAAATTCGTGTGACCGGATCAGCCGGCAACGTCTGCCCATTTACAACGTCCACCCGCATTATAGCACATATTGCAAAATCTTGCCCGAACATGCTTGAGGGATAACAACGATTGCCCTGTCGAACAGGCATGTTAGCTTTGTTTCAACAGGCAACGGAGGGTATCATGCAGCAAACAGCGCGCACTGTCGTCATTCACGAACACGGCGGGCCAGAGGCCCTGCGGATTGAGGATCGTCCGCTTGGGGATCCGGGGCCGGGAGAAGTACGCATTCGCCACCATGCCTGCGGATTGAATTTCATTGATGTGTATCAGCGCACCGGTCTCTATCCGCTTGAATTGCCTCACGCATTGGGGATGGAGGCAGCCGGCGTGATTGAGGCTGTGGGCGAAGGTGTCACGCACCTTTCCACTGGCCAACGCGCGGCCTACGCTGCAGGCCCGTCCGGGGCCTATTCCGAAGCGCGTGTGATGCCTGCCGCACAGGTATGTCCGCTGCCCGAAAGTATCTCGTTCCGTACCGCTGCGGCCATGATGCTGAAAGGCATGACGGTCGAGTACCTGTTTCACCGCACAACGCCTTTGCGTCGGGGGGACACCGTTTTGTTTCACGCCGCCGCTGGAGGCGTCGGCCTGATTGCCTGCCAATGGGCGAAATCCGAAGGCATCAAGCTGATTGGCACCGCGGGAACGGATGAAAAATGCAGCCTGGCGCAGTTCAACGGCGCGTCGCATTGCATCAACTACCGAACCGAGAACTTTGTCGAACGTGTCGCCGAGATCACCGGCGGCAAAGGTGTAGATGTGGTGATGGATTCCATTGGCGCAGACACGTTCGAAGGGTCGCTGGATTGCCTGAAACCCTTGGGTATGATGATTTCATTTGGCAATGCGTCGGGACCAGTACCACCGGTTGACTTAGGCATGCTTGCGCAACGAGGATCCTTGAAGATCACCCGCCCAACCCTGTTCACCCATATCTCGGATCACGCTACTTGTCAGGCAATGGCGCGGCGTCTGTTTGGCAAAGTGGATGGGCGCGAGGTTAAGATCCACGTCGATCAGGAGTTTCCGCTGGATCAGGTTGCTGATGCACATCGCGTATTGGAAGCGCGTCAGACCACCGGCAGTACAATCCTGGTGCCCTAACAGGAGAGGCCCGGCAATGACCGCCGGACCCGTACATTTGTTTAGAACCGGTACGCGACACGCAACTGGAGCGTCGTGGCATCAACATCGACGCCCGATGAATTGAAATCATCAAACTCATGATACAAAAGTTCGCCGCCTACGCTGATGTTGGGGGCGACGATCTGTTCATAGCCAGCACCAATAAACCAGCCATTGTCGCTGCCCAGATTATTTGTGTCCGCGTCGGCATAACCAGCGGTTCCGTATAGCAGACCCTGTGGGTTCACCTTGTAGCCAGCGCGCGCTTTGATGCGCCAGACTTTCTCGACCGTGGTAGCGCTGCCCAGGTCGATGTCGCTCCAGTCATAGTCAAAGCCACCGCCAACTACCCAGTCGCCCAGATCATAGTCATATCCAAGGATGATACCACCAATGGCACCATCGCCATCAACGCCTGAGATGTTGGTGTCGATATCCGCATAGCCGATCTGCGCGCCGCCATAGAAGCCAGTCCAACTGCCCGAGGATTGAGCCATCGCTGAACCCGCCGCTAGCGTCACGATAGAGGTGAACAGTGCAAGTTTACCCGTCATCTTCTGTTTCCTTTCGCTCGAAATCTGCTGACCGGTAATCGGCTGGCAGCCTTATGCCCAGCACTACGAACCAGCCCAAAAGCCGGATCAGTGATGCTTTGTCTATTCCGAACCATCCTGATGGCTAGCCGGTGTCCCCGGCGCGGGCCCATTTGATCTGGGCGCTTGTCTTTGATTCTAAATAGGCCGCGGCACGGCGCCTTCAAACGAAGATCGGCGGCAGATACGATCTGCCGCCGATATACAAAGGTCTTGTCAGCGAATTATTGCTGCAGTTCAGCCGGGTCTTTGTCGGCGATGTCTTCCCAGTTTGCGCTAGCCTGCTCAACAAAGCCCGGAATGTCGCCTTCCCAACGCTCCTGAATGTCCTGCGACAGGTTCAGGTACAGCTTGTTGTCGACGATTTTCCAGTAATTCGGGTCACCGTCAAACTTGAAGCCCATTGCGGTGCCAAATGCGCAGTAGCCACCGTAAGCGGGCAGGTATGCCTCAGGGTTGGCTTCAAAGGCGGCTTTGTTCTCTTCCGATGCGAAACGGTACAGCGCGTCGTTGTGCAGGGTGGAAATGCGGTAGTCGCCCTTGGTGGCTTCACCAACGGTGAAATAGGCAACTGGGTCATAGCCCTGCATTGCCAAGCCGGTTGAGCTTGCATTGATTTCAACACCTGCGGCCATGGCCGAGCTTGCAATGGCAACAGACAGCGCGACTCCGCTGATTATGGATTTGAACTTGTTCATGACTTCACCTTTCGTGAATAGGCTCGCTTAAGAGCACGGTAATTTTGCCCGGGCGATCCGGATTTGATTGTCGCGACGCCGGTAATTGGTCGTCACAAAATCCCAGTTGGGGAATGGCCTGTTCACGTTCAAAGCAATCAATTGTGATTGTGCGATCACAAAGACCTGTTGTTCATTCCTGCACGTCAGGCACGAGCGCCAGAACAAAGGCAACCACTTTCTCAGCGGGCATCTCACAGGGGCGCAGCAGCGCACCGCTCTTGCGGGTGAGATAAAGGTTTAAGCTGATATAGTCCGGTCCGCCCAGTTGATAGGCCACTAGCTTGTGCGATTTCCCACCTGCCATGATCTGATGCGAAACCAAATATCTACGCGGGCCAGCGGCCCCCGTGAATGTGCCGATGGGCAGATCATCGATCGCCTTCAGGAAAGCGATGGACGCCGTCACGATTTTCCGATTTTTGGCTCGGTGCCCGCCTTAATCCGCGCGAGGTTGGCGCTGTGCCGCCAGTAGACCAGTAATGTCAGAGCAATCCCGAGGAAAAACGTACTGCCATCAGTCAGGACCATAATCCATGTTGTGGACAGAGCGGCGGCGGCCAGCGCCCCAACAGATGAAATACGCCAGATCAGCACTGCAACCAGCCATGTCAAACAACAGGCGACACCCACGCGCCAGTCAAGCGCGAGCCAAAGGCCCAGAAAGGTTGCTACGCCTTTGCCGCCTTTGAAGCCCAGCCAGACCGGGAAGCAATGACCAAGAAATGCGGCAAGCGCTGCGATTTGCGCAGCGTCTTCACCGGCCAATACGCGCGCCAGCAAAACGGCAGCGGCGCCTTTGGCCGCATCAAACAACAATGTCAGCGCCGCCGCTCCCTTGTTGCCGGTGCGCAGAACGTTGGTTGCCCCGATATTACCCGACCCGATTTGCCGCAGGTTTCCCAGACCCATCACGCGCGCGACGATCATGCCAAACGGGATTGACCCAAGCAGGTATCCCAACGCGGCCCACAGGATGAGCTGAGTTATTGTGCTATCGATCAAGGGCATCAGGCTCTCCGGTACACTTCTTGTCCAGCGACATAGGTTGCGGTGACCTTACCCTGCATCCGCTGGCCGTCAAACGGTGTGTTCTGCGATTTCGATTTCAGCGTAAAGCGGTCCAGAACAAAGGGAACATCCGGGTCGAACAGGACCAGATCAGCGGGCGCGCCTTGGGACAGGCGACCACTCTCCAAGCTCAGCCGTTTGGCCGGGTTCAGGGCCATGGCGCGGAACAGGGTCGGCAAGTCCAGCTGTTCGGAATGGTATAGGCGCAGCGCCGCAGGCAGCAGCGTTTCCAGCGCCACCGCGCCCGAGGCCGCCTCTTCAAACGGCAGGCGCTTGCTTTCCTCATCCTGCGGGGTGTGCATGGAGCTGATCGTGTCTATCAGACCGGTTCGCACTGCTTCGATCACGGCTTGCCGGTCATCTTCGGATCGCAGTGGGGGCTTGATTTTGAAGAAGGTGCGATAATCGGACACGTCCAATTCGTTCAGTGTCAAATGGTGGATCGACGTGCCTGCCGTGATGTCCAGCCCGTTGCGCTTGGCGCGTTCCAGTGCGGGCAGGGCGCGGGTCGTGGTGATCTGATCGGCGTGATAGGCGGCTCCGGTCATTTCAAGCAAGGCGATGTCACGATCCAGTCCCATCCGCTCAGCCATAGGCGCTACGGCGGGCAAGCCTCGCAGAGCGGCGAACTTGCCGCTGGTGGCTGCAGCTCCAGCGCTGAGCCCCGGCTCCTGCGGATGCGCAATGACCAGTGCGCCGCAGGATTTAGTGTAAGTCAGAGCACGAGAAAACACCTTGGTGTTGGTCACGACATGATCGCAATCGGTAAACGCCACGGCGCCTGCGTCCTGCAGGAACCCGATCTCGGTCATCTCACGCCCTTCGCGTCCTTTGGTCAGGGCGGCCATCGGCAGGACGTTGACCGGAGCGTCCGCTTGCGCGCGGCGGGTGGCAAACTCCAGCGTCTCGGGTGTGTCGACGGCAGGTAGGGTATCAGGGCGCGTGACGATGGTTGTCACACCCCCCGCGGCTGCTGCAAGACCTGCAGATTTATAGCTTTCCTTGTGCCGTTCACCGGGTTCGCACACCTTGACGCCAATGTCGACAATGCCGGGGGCAAGGCATTGCCCACCGCAATCGACCACCTGCGCGTCAGCGTCTGGGGCCGCGCCTTCACCAAGCGCCGCGATCCTACCGTCGGCAACCTTCAGCCAGCCGATGCTATCTGTGTCCGCTTCGGGGTTGATCAGGCGGGCATTGGTGAAAATCAGATTGCTCATGCCATGGCCCTTTCGATTGCGGCTTTGGTGGCGGCGGGGTCCGCCTGGTATTTGATAAGGTGTTTGTCGCCGCCTTTGGTGACGATCTGGACAAAGCTGCCAATCGTGTTGACCGCCTGAATCTGGTTCAGCGCCACCTTGCGCGAACCGGGACCGGTGAGGGTGGTGTCTGTCATTTCCCACGTGGCGACCAGTTCTTCCGAGGCCAAATACCACGCGCGGATCCCGATGGCAGCCAACCCGGCAGGCGCGCCGGTCCAGACGTAGGGATTGCCGATCGACCATAGCACGACCATCGCGGCCGCCATTGCAAAGGCGGCGAGCCATGCATTGGTGCGGACATAAGCGCCCTTGTCCGAGGAGAATGTCACAGGATCAGCCACAAGGCACCTCCGATGGCGATCAGAATCAGCAAGGCAATGACCGCTGATCCGATGCGGCTTGGATTGGTATCCGCTGGCGGGCTTTGCGGGGCCGAGTATGGCTTTGCGCTTTCCGTCTCGATCACGTCGCCGGTCCAGTTCGTGGCCTCTTCAGTGTACAGGCCAATCAGATGCAGGCGGGGATCGGGTGAAAGGGTTACTGATTGACCGCCGAAAGCTGCACTGCGCAGGACCATCACCCAGCCTTCAATGGCGTCCAACTTCGCGCGATCCAACTGGTCTTCCGAGACACCACAGCCTTCGCTGAGATAGCCATAAAGCCCAAGGTCTTCGAGGTCGGATACCGGAAAAATGTCGATCTGTTCTGGATCCAGCCCCTCGACACCCAACACCTGATCAACAGCCCCCGGTTCGCGCAGGAATTTCACCTCTTCCGGGCGCATATCCAGCGAGAACAGGCGGATCACGCCGCGCTCATGGGGGGCGATGATCAGATCGTTCATGCGGCTTCTCGCACGTTGCGCGCCAGCAGGTCCATGGCGGCCATGCGGACGGCAACGCCCATCTCGACCTGTTCCTGAATGACGGACCGGTTGATGTCATCGGCCAGAGTGCCGTCGATCTCGACCCCTCGGTTCATGGGGCCGGGGTGCATGACGATGGCGTCGGACTTTGCCAGCGCGAGTTTCGCGGCATCCAGCCCATAGCGGTGGTAGTATTCGCGCTCTGAGGGGATGAAACCGCCGTCCATGCGTTCTTTCTGAAGGCGCAGCATCATGACTACGTCGACGTCTTTCAGGCC
Organism: Ruegeria sp. G2; assembly: GCF_056533505.1. Classification (NCBI taxonomy): domain Bacteria; kingdom Pseudomonadati; phylum Pseudomonadota; class Alphaproteobacteria; order Rhodobacterales; family Roseobacteraceae; genus Ruegeria; species Ruegeria sp. G2. The sequence goes on from NZ_JBQFON010000010.1 coordinate 13,388, forward strand.
TTCGTTCATGTCGTCATAGATTTCGGCCCCGAATTCGGCGAACTGAGACGGTACCAGCGTCGGCGGGCCGATCAGGCGGATGCGGTTCTCCATCTTGCCCAGCAGGATCAGGTTCGAACGCGCGACGCGCGAATGCGCCACGTCTCCGCAGATCGCGATGTTCAGCCGGTGCAGTCGGCCTTTGGCCCGGCGGATGGTTAGCGCGTCCAGAAGGGCTTGCGTCGGGTGCTCATGCCGCCCGTCACCCGCATTCAGCACGGCGCAGTTTACTTTCTGCGCCAGCAGGTCCACCGCGCCGGAATGAGGATGCCGTACTACAAGCAGATCGGGATGCATCGCGTTCAACGTCATCGCCGTATCGATCAGTGTCTCACCCTTTTTGATCGAACTGGCCTGCATTGCCATGTTCATCACGTCAGCCCCCAACCGCTTGCCCGCCAGTTCAAAACTGGCCTGCGTGCGGGTTGAGTTCTCGAAGAACATGTTGATCTGGGTCAGGCCTGACAGCACATCGGAATGCTTCGTCGATTGCCGGTTCAGATCGACATAGGTTTCGGCCAGATCGAGGATAGCGGTGATATCGGATTGCGACAGATGCTCGATGCCAAGAAGGTGACGATGGGCGAAACGCATTGGGCGGGCTCCTGTCTGACAATCGGACCGCTTATAGGAAGCCATGCAGGCCAAGGCAACCTAAGGTTCCGACCCTTCAAGCAGTTTCTCGCATCCGCCTTCGGGCAGGCATTGTTCGCCGGGTTTGCACCACTTGCCATAGCCGCAATCGATAGCCTTGATCGGCACGCAGCCCTGATGAGCCGAGCATTTAAAGCCGGGTCGGCATTGCGAACCGGTTTCTTCACACAGAAACCAGCCGGGGCGTGAGCATCCGCCGCCCGGCAAGCAGGATGAGCCGGCTCCGCAGGTCCGGCCATCCGCGCAAGTTGTGGATGGAGCTGGAACCAAATCTGGTCCGGTGCGCTCGCATTCACCGCGTCCGTTGCAGAAGCTGTCACTGGGGCAATCCAAGCGTGAGATACATTTATTTAAACCCGCAGGGGCGCAGCGCGTGCCGCCTGCGACGCAGCGTTCAAACGGGCCGCAGGTGCGTCCGCCGCCGCAATATGTGTGTCCCGGAGGGATACAACGGCCATCAAAGCTACAGCGTTGGCCAGCGGGACAACAACTGCGACCGCATTGCAATTGACCGGGGCGGCATTGAGTATTCCGGTCAAACAGCTGCGCGCTCGCCGAACCGCCAGAGGTTGCTAGCAATAGAGCAATCAGAAGGAATCGCAGAAATGACAGCATGACCCCGCCATGGTCAGTGCGACCCTATGCCATGGCAAGGTCTATTCGCTTTCCCTCGGTCAAAAGCTGGTTAGATTGAGGGTTATGGAATCGGGCTTGGACCATCATACCGCGCGGGCGCTGCTGGAATGGCAGATCGAGCTGGGCGCAACCGAGGCGATCGGCGATGCGCCGGTGGATCGCTATGCGTTGCCGGACAAAGCGTCCAAGGCGAAGAAACCCGCTGCGATTGAACCTGCAAAAAAGCCTGAACCCGTCGATGCCGCAGCTGTTGCAATACAGGCGGCAAAGACCGCCGGATCGCTCGTCGATTTGCGTGCGGCGATGGAGGCGTTTGATCTTTGCGACCTCAAACGCGGCGCACGGCAGTTGGTGTTTGCCGACGGCACTCCCGGCGCACGGGTCATGATCATCGGCGAAGCGCCCGGTCGTGATGAGGATCGCGAAGGCAAACCCTTTGTCGGGCGCGCCGGGCAATTGCTAGACCGGATGCTGGCCGCGATTGATCTGGATCGGCGCGAGAATGTCTACATCACCAATGTGCTTCCATGGCGGCCACCGCAAAACCGCGATCCCAAGCCGGAAGAGATCGGCATGATGAAGCCGTTTCTGGAACGGCATGTGGCCTTGGCCAAGCCCGAGGTGCTGGTGGTGATGGGCAATATCAGCTGTCAGGCCGTGCTGGGCAAACGCGGTATCACGCGGCTGCGAGGGAAATGGGATCAGGCGCTGAACCTGCCGGTCATCCCGATGTTTCACCCGGCCTACCTGCTGCGTCAACCGCAGATGAAGCGACAGGCCTGGGCCGATCTGCTGGACCTGCAAGCGCGGCTGAGGGGCGGGGCATGAGGGTGCTGGCGTTCTCTGACCTGCACATGGCGCGCAACCGCGCCTCCGACTTGGTGGCCGCCAGTGCCGAGGCTGATCTGGTCATTGGGGCCGGAGACTTTTGCAATGCGCGACGGGGATTGAATGAAGCGATGCAGATGCTTTCGGGCATTGCGGCTCCGCTGGTTCTGGTGCCGGGCAATGCGGAAAGCGCCGAGGAACTGACAGAAGCCGCGCCTGATGGTGCACATGTTTTGCACGGGACAGGTATGACGCTGGACGGTCTGCGCCTGTTCGGGCTGGGCTATGGCGTGCCGGTCACGCCCTTCGGCAGTTGGTCCTGCGACCTGACCGAGCCTGAGGCCGCAGAACTGCTGGATCGGTGCGAGGCCGCAGATATCCTGATCGTGCATTCTCCACCGAAAGGGCATGGCGATACTACCTCGCAAGGCCAATCGGTTGGCTCAGTCGCCGTTCGAGACGCAGTCGAACGGCTTCAGCCCAAATTTGTCTTTTGCGGGCATATCCATGACAGCTGGGGTTACCGAGGCACCATTGGCCGTACACAGATAGCGAATCTGGGGCCCAAAGTGCATTGGTTCGAGGTGAGTTTATGATCGACACGGTAACGCTGCTGGCTTTTATCCCGGCAGCGCTGGCGCTGAATTTCACACCCGGCGCGGATATGATGTTCTGTTTTGGTCAAGGCTTGCGCGCAGGTCCGCGCCCTGCGATTGCCGCAAGTGCCGGGGTCTCTGCAGGCGGTATGGTGCACGTTCTGATTGCCGGTCTCGGCCTTGGCGCGGCGGTCGCTACCCTGCCGTGGCTGTTCGATGTGATCCGCTGGGTCGGGGTGGGTTATCTGCTTTATCTCGCGTGGGGTGCGATCAGGAATGGTGCAGTCGCCGCCGACGTACCGAACAGACCCACCCGTTACGCGTTTCGGGACGGGATGCTAGTCAACCTGACCAATCCCAAAGTCATTCTGTTCGTGCTCGCCTTCATCCCGCAATTTATCGATCCAGGGAAGGGTTCGGTATTGGCGCAGTTCCTGATCTATGGCGCAATTCTTGGTGTCGGCGGGTTTGTTGTGAATGGGCTGGTCGGCATTTTCGCTGGCGGCGCAGGTCGGATACTAATCGGCAACCCGCGTGCCTCGCGTATTCTAGGTTGGGTGTCAGGGGGGATCTTCACCGCTTTGGCCCTCCGGCTTGCTATTATGGAAAGGGCCTGACACCGCATGTCACGCATTGACGAAAGCAAGAAGTTCATTCCCGTCCGGATCGCTGTCCTGACTGTTTCTGACACGCGGTCTCTGGACGAGGATCGCTCGGGCCAGACGTTGGTGGATCGGATCGAAAAAGCGGGCCACTCAGTGGCGGATCGCAAGATTATACAAGATGAGCGCGCTGAGATAGCAAAACAATTGCGTGCTTGGATCGCTGATCCTGAGATCGACGTTGTGATCTCGACCGGCGGCACAGGTCTGACGGGTCGCGATGTGACAGTCGAGGCACATCGGGATGTTTATGAAAAAGAGATTGAGGCGTTTGGCACCGTGTTCACCATCGTGTCGATGGAAAAGATAGGTACTTCTGCCGTGCAGTCCCGCGCCACAGGCGGTGTAGCGGGCGGAACCTATCTGTTTGCGCTGCCGGGCAGCCCGGGCGCGTGTAAAGACGCGTGGGATGCGATTTTGGAGAAACAGTTCGATTATCGCCACCGCCCCTGCAATTTCGTGGAAATAATGCCCAGATTGGACGAACATCTGCGACGGAAGTAGACTGGTCCTGCGTTTAACGCATCATAACCGCTTTGTGGCTTGGCATTTTTTGCGACCCGGCTACCTTTGCGGAAGGCAGCATGTGCGACCAAAGGTGAGTGACCGATGCGATTTCTGCGGCAAAGCCTTGTAGGTGTGTTCCTGGCGTTTCTGACGCTGGGCCTGTTGATCGTGGCTGTACAGATGATCTCGGGTGCGGTGCAGGATGTGCTGACGCGGGACAATCAGACCCCCGAGGTGCGGGAACGCATTTTCGCCGTCAGTGTCCGCGCCGCCGAACCAGAAACCGTTACGCCCTATCTGGAGGCATTTGGTCAGATCCAAAGTCGCCGTCGGCTGGAGCTGCGCGCAGCCTTGGGTGGGCGCGTTGTGTCGCTGGCGGATGATTTCGAAGATGGTGGCTCCGTGACGGCTGGTGAGTTGCTGGTTGAGTTGGATCCAGCTGATATGCAGTCAGCCTTAGACCGCGCCAAATCCGATCTTCTGGATGCCCAGTTTGAAGAACGAGATGCAGAACGCTCGCTGCTGCTGGCGCAGGATGAATTGAAATCAGCCGAAGCGCAGGCCGAGCTACGCGACCGGGCTCTTCAGCGTCAACAAGACCTACAGACACGAGGCGTTGGTGCGGCTGCCAGTGTTGAAGAGGCGGAACTGTCTGCAACATCTGCTCATCAGGCAGTTCTGGCGCGCAGGATTGCGTTGGCGCAGGCTGAGTCTCGGGTTGATCAGGCTACCACACTGTTTGCCCGCGCCCGCATCGCGCTGGAAGGGGCCGAGCGTGATCTGGAAGACATGACGATCCACGCCGGATTTGACGGGACGTTGACTGAGGTCACTTTGGTTGAAGGCCGGTTGGTTGCGGCCAATGAAAAGCTGGCTGAACTTGTGGACCCCAACGCGCTAGAGGTCGCGTTCCGGGTCTCGACCGCGCAATATGTGCGATTGTTGGACGCTCAAGGCGGCTTGATTTCCGCATCAGTCACCGTATCGCTAGAGGTCACTGGGACCGATCTGATCGCCAAGGGCCAAATCAGCCGCGACAGCGGGGCTGCGGGTGAAGGGCAGACCGGGCGTCTGATCTATGCCCGCCTTGATGACGCGCCAGGTTTCAAACCAGGGGATTTCGTCACCGTTTCGGTTGAGGAACAACCGCTGGAGAATGTTGTGCGTCTGCCGTCCTCTGTTCTGGATGCAGCGGGCAACGTGCTGGTGCTTGGTCCGGACGATCGGTTGGAGCCTTTGGCGGTACAACTGATCCGTCGTCAAGGAGATGAAGTATTGCTGCGCGGTGAAGGTCTGGAGGGTCGAGAAGTAGTGATCGGACGGACGCCTCTGTTGGGTTCGGGCGTTCGTGTCCGGCCTCTGCGGGTTGAAGCCAGCACCGAAATTGATCCCGGCATGGTAGAACTCTCCGACGAAAAGCGGGCTCAACTTGTCGCACAGGTCGAGGCCAGCGATGGGATGTCACAGGCGGATAAGGACCAGGTATTGGGTCAACTGAGCGAGGCAATGGTACCTGCCGCTCTTGTACGCCGTCTTGATGACAATCGGGCCGGGGGTTAGGCGCCATGATCCGCGAAATTCCCAGCGCGGCAGGCGGTATCCTGAGTTATTTTACCAGGCATCGGACAGCGGCCAATCTGTTGCTGCTGGTCATGTTGGTGTTGGGCATCGCGGCGATCCCCAACATGCGGGCGCAGTTCTTTCCTGATGTGATCCTTGAACGCGTCGATGTGAATGTCGAATGGGAGGGCGCCGGCCCCGAGGATGTCGACAATGGCATAATCCAACTGCTCGAACCTGCGCTTTTGGCTGTCGAGGGTGTGGCCAGTACCGAATCAACTTCGCGGGAAGGATCGGCACAGGTCCGGCTTGAGTTCGAACCCAACTGGGATATGTCCCGCGCAGTCGAAGAGGTTAGGACGGCAGTCGACAGTGTCACCAACCTGCCCGAAGACGCCGAGGAGCCGACAATTCGGCGCGGGGCCTGGCGTGATCGTGTCACGGATGTGGTCATCACTGGCCCCATCGAGGCCGAGCAATTGGCTAAGTTCACCGATGAACTGATCAGCCGCCTCTTTGCCGCCGGGGTCACGCGCACTACGATCCGCGGCTTGGCCGCACCGCGCGTGGTGGTCGAGGTGCCCACAGTGCAGCTGATCGCCAATGACATTTCACTCTCGGATATCGCGGCGGCCATCGCTGCCGAAGTCACGGCTAACCCTGCAGGCGATGTCTCGGGCGCCAACGCGCGCATCCGAACGGGGGTAGAAAAACGCACCCCGGAAGAAATTGAGGGCATCGCCCTACGCAATTTCGCAGACGGCTCAAAGCTTGTTGTAGGCGATGTGGCTGAAATCAGGGTCGAGGGCGTTACTCGCAATCGCAGCTATTTTGTGGGTGAAAATCCTGCAATGTCGATCCGCGTAGATCGTTCCAATCTTGGCGACGCCATTGGCATCCAGCGCGATGTTGAGGATGTAGTGGCCCAGATGCAGGCGAGCTTGCCCGAAGGCATCACGATCGAGCTGATCCGCACTAGGGCGCAAGCCATCACCGACCGTCTGGATATTCTGGTGGACAACGGCCTGTTGGGCCTAGGACTGGTGGTGTGCCTGCTCTTCCTGTTCCTCAACGCGAGGATCGCTTTTTGGGTGGCCGCCGGCATTCCGGTTGCAATGTCAGCGGCTATTGCTCTGATGTATCTGGGTGGGCTGTCACTGAACATGGTGTCTCTGTTTGGCCTCATCATCACGCTGGGCATTGTGGTCGATGACGCCATTGTGGTGGGCGAACATGCCGATTTTCGTGCTCGCCGGCTGGGCGAAGCACCGATGGTTGCCGCCGAACGCGCAGCCCGGCGCATGGCGATGCCGGTGTTTGCCGCAACCGTCACAACCGTCATCGCATTCTTTGGGTTAACCGCGATCGGTGGCCGGTTCGGAGAGTTGATCCGCGACATTCCGTTCACCGTTATTGCGGTCCTGATTGCCTCGTTAATCGAGTGTTTTCTGATCCTGCCGAACCACATGGCGCATGCCATCGCACATTCGGCCAAGGAACATTGGTATGACTGGCCAAACCGGTTCGTGAATAGAGGTTTCCGCTGGGTGCGCGATCACCTGTTCCGCCCGCTAGTCGCGTGGGTGATCTGGGCGCGCTATGTGGTGGTTGCGCTGATGGTTGTCGTTCTGGCCAGCCAGATCGCTCTGTTCATACGGGGGGACGTGAATTGGCGTTTCTTCAATGCGCCGGAACGCGGTTCGGTCACCGGCAATTTCATCATGGTCGAAGGTGCCACACGCGCCGAGACGCTTGAAATGATGCACATGGTCCAGCGGGCAACCGAAGAACTGGGCCAGATCTACGAAGAGCGTCATGGCCGCAATCCCATTGAATATGTTCTGGCGGAAGTTGGTGGATCGGCCGGATGGGGGTTGCGTGCGGCGGATGGGAAGGACAGCGATCTGCTGGGCGGTATCTCGATTGAGTTGATTGATGCCGACCTGCGCCCCTATTCCAGTTTTGAGTTTGTGGGTGAGCTACAGGACTTTGTCCCCCGCCATCCGAAGGTCGAATTGCTCAGTTTCCGCGGCTGGCGCTCGGGCCCCGGTGGCGATGCAATTGACGTGCAATTCTACGGCGCCGATGTGAACACGTTGAAATCCGCGTCCGAAGATTTGCAGGTGGCGCTGTCGAAATACACTGAAGTTTCGGCGCTTGAGGATAATCTGGCGTATGACAAGGAAGAGTTCATTCTGGATCTGACGGCACAGGGCCAGGCGCTGGGCTTCCGCATCGAAACACTTGGCCGCGTATTGCGAAACCGACTGAACGGTATCGAGGCCGCTACTTTCCCGGATGGACCGCGCAGCACCGAGATTCGGATCGAACTGCCCCAGGGCGAACTGACAGCTGATTTTTTGGAACGCACGCTGATGCGGACGCCCGATGGTGTCTACGTTCCGCTGGCCGATATCGTCTCGGTCGAGCGAAAGTCGGGGTTCTCGACGGTCCGGCGCGAAAATGGCCTGCGCGTGATCTCGGTGAACGGCGACATTTCCGAGGATGATCCGGCGCAAGCCGCCGAGATTGCTCGTGCGATGCAGGAGGAAATCCTGCCCAACATTGCCTCCGAACGTCAGGTTGAATGGCGCATGGCAGGTCTGAGCGAACAGGAGGACGAGTTCCTCTCAGAGGCGCGCACTGGGCTGATCCTGTGTCTGACCGGGATTTATCTGGTTCTGGCATGGGTCTTTGCCAGCTGGACGCGGCCTTTGGTGGTCATGGCGATCATACCCTTCGGCCTCGTGGGTGCGATCTGGGGGCATTACCTTTGGGATGTGCCGCTGAGCATGTTCACCGTTGTTGGCCTGCTGGGTATGACCGGGATCATCATCAACGACTCGATTGTGCTGGTGACCACAATTGATGGGTACCAACAAGAGCGTGGCTTGGTACCGTCGATTGTTGAAGGCACCGCAGACCGGCTGCGACCGGTGATGCTGACCACTTTGACCACTGTGCTGGGCCTGACGCCTTTGATGTACGAAAGCTCACAACAGGCACAGTTCTTGAAGCCAACTGTGATCACGCTGGTCTACGGGCTGGGCTTCGGGATGGTGCTGATCCTGTTGCTGGTACCCGCGCTGCTGGCGATCCTGAACGATGTCTCACGTCCGATGACTGCGATGCGGCGTGCCTTACGAGCGCCGGATAGAGTGGTGCGCATAGCCGTTCGCGCAACAGGCGCAGCGCTGGCGGTTTGGTTAGGGGTATCAATGATCTGGCCCGCCGTTACGGGTGAACCGATGGTGCTGCTTTCAGACTTCTACCCAGCCCCGGATGGGCCAATTGTGTTGCAATTGGGCTTTGGCGTCTTTGCCGCCGGAGCGACGGTGATCCTGTTGTTGGGAGTGCTGCTGTCGAGCTTGCTATACGCACGATTGTCAGGTCGCGCCGAGGCTTGATCGCAAGATCGCAAGCTGCAGAAGATCGGGTACGCGGCTACTCATGGGAAGGTCACGGGCTTTGATCTGATCGACGGGGAACCACTGCGCGTCCCGCGCGTCATCTGCAGCAACCGGCGTACCCGAAGTGTAGCGACACGCGACACCAACCAACAGATAATGCGCCCGGATGAGCCCTTCGCCGTCGCGCAGAAGCAAATCCAGATTATCGAGATACTCCATCGGTTCGGCAATCACGCTCGTCTCTTCCCGCAGCTCACGGGCAGCGGCGGCCAAAACGGTTTCACCCCATTCCACATGGCCACCGGGAAAACCCCACAACCCTGCGTCGGGTTGCTTGTTGCGCTGAACCAACAGCACCTGATTTTCATGAACAACTACGGCCAACGCGCCAATCTTAGGAGTTTGACTCATCCGATCAGCCTGCGCTGCATCCCTGTATGTCTACAGCGTGGTTCGCCCCGAGCACAGTGATTCGCACTTCAGACCGATCCAGCGCAAACGGCACACCCGAGGCGCTGATGACCTCGGAACTGGTGATTAAGGTTTTGCCCTGGCGATGTGTTTCGGGTTGCGAAGCCCAGAGCATCGGGTTTCCCGGTTCGATTATGGCGAATTCGGACCCGCCTGCAGAGGGCATGGTGATATGCGCTTCGATCCGCATTCCATCCGAAGTGGGTGTCAGGTGGCAGGTTGCGTTCACCACGCCAGCCTCACGTTCGGAAAACGGGCGCTGGGCAAGGGCTGCTGCTATAGCCGGATTGCGACCGGCTTTTGCATCCAGTGTGTGGTCAAAATCCAGCTTACCCGGTACACAGACATCTTTGCAGACACCCAAATCCATCTCACCGCGCAAACGAACGGGTTTTGCAGGGTTCTTGGGCGTGATTTCAACGGGAAGTACCAGTTGATCCTCATACCCGACCGAGCGCAGCCCATTTTGATCGAACACATGCGGTGCGGGCCACGTGATCGCGATATCCGCTATGTTGCCAGAGCCTGTCCAATTGAACTGCGGCGGAATGCCCGCATCACCCGGCGCACGCCAATAGGTTTTCCAGCCTTCCTTCAGCGTCAGATGCAAAGCGCCTTGATAGGTGCCCTTGGCGGTCCGGCCACCGTCCAGAACCTCAAGCTGCACCAGGCTACCAACCCCTTGAGCCATCGCAGGCAAGCCAAAGCAAAGAGTGGCCGTCAGACCGGCTGCGGCGGATTTCGAAAGCAGTTTCATGTGCAGAACATGCGCATTCTGAGCTTAAATGCCAAGTCACGTTCCGGTCACTTAGGTGAAATGCCCAGAAATCCCAGCTGGTCCCTTGCCATTCCCCGGCATGCGGGTTCATTCTGGTGTCATCCTATGGCGCAAGAGAAGTTTGCTGATGGACCTTACGGGAAAACTGTTGATTGCTATGCCCGGCATGGGCGACCCACGATTCGAACATTCGGTCGTCTATATCTGCAGCCATGGCGAAGATGGCGCGATGGGTTTGATTGTCAACAAGCCTTCAGATTTGCGGATCAAGACCTTGCTGGAACAGCTCAACATCCCGTGCCGCATTCCGGTTATCGGGGAGCGTCTGGTTCAATTCGGCGGCCCGGTCGAGATGTCGCGTGGCTTTGTGCTGCACAGCGCGGACTACGATGCGAATCTGCATTCGATGCAAATTGCGGAAGATTTCAGCATGACCGCAACGCTCGATGTGCTTGAAGATCTGGCATCAGGCAAGGGGCCGCTGAATTCGATGCTGACTCTGGGCTATTCTGGTTGGGGGCCGGATCAGCTTGAGGATGAGATCGCCATGAATGGCTGGTTGACGACCGAAGCGTCCTCGAAACTTGTTTTCGATGTTCCGGATGACGAGAAATGGGAGGCCGCTTTGGCCACGCTGGGGGTTGATCCACTGACACTCTCTGCCAGCGCAGGCCGCGCCTAATCGCGGGGGGCCGCCGCGCGGCGAAGGCGGTCGTTGATGGCTGTACCCAACCCATGATCTGGGATCGGTGAAACAGCAATCGGTCGGCCTGTTTCATTCAGCTTGTGTAGCGCCGCGAACAGGTTGGCGGCGGCTTCGGCAAGATCGCTGCTATCTGAAAGGTTCAGATCACAGGAGACATCTCCGAAGCCCAACAAAACTTCGGCGCCTTGTGTGGCTTGTGCGTTCAGGCGAACGGGCGCATCCGGCGCGTAGTGGGATTGCAGTTGCCCCGGCGCAGTCAGCAGATCGCCCGGCTGGTGATGATGCAATTCCGTTTGCAAAACTTCTTCGATTCGTTCCAGCGCCACACCACCTGGCCGCATCAGAGCAGGGGCTCCGGCCAGACCGACAATGGTGGATTCAAGCCCAACACCGCAGGGACCATCGTCCAGAATGGCAGCGATCCGCCCCTCGAGCCCGGTTCGGACATGGGCCGCTGTGGTCGGACTGATCTGACCAGACGGATTAGCCGAGGGGGCCGCCACTGGGCCATCAAATGAGGCCAGCAAGGTGCGTGCGGTGGGATGGGCGGGCACCCGAACGGCCAGAGTATCCAGCCCCGCCGTGACGAGTGATGAAATCCCGTGATCATCCCGCAAGGGGAGAACCATTGTGAGTGGCCCGGGCCAGAAAGCCTGCGCCAGTTGCTCGGCCTGATCGGTCCATTCAACGAACCTTTTTGCTGTTTCGGTTGAGGCTACATGGGCGATCAGGGGGTTGAAGCTGGGCCGCCCCTTGGCCTCATAGATCGCGGCCACGGCCTCTCCGTTCCGTGCGTCACCGCCCAGGCCATAGACGGTCTCGGTCGGGAAGGCGACCAACAGCCCATGCCGCAACAGGTCGGCGGCCTTGGCGATGCCGTCGGCTTCTGCTGATAAGTCTTGAGTGCCGAGAAGGGTCATAGGTCGTGACGCCGCGTTTTGGTTGCTTGCAGTTCAGGTCACGGTAGGTAATCGTGCCAGCCCAGATGAATACCGGCGTGGGGCCGGGATTCCAACCCCACGCTGAAAACCTGCCAGACTCAGAGGGAAACCATGCCCTATCGTGCCCCGATCTCAGACTATGAATTTCTGTTTCGCAACGTGATCGGTTTTGACCAGATCGCTGCGACGGAGAAATTCTCGGAAGCCAGCGATGACGTTGTGAGCGCAATTCTGACCGAAGCCGGGAAGATGTGCGAAGAGATCATGGCCCCGCTTCAACGTCCCGGCGATCTGGAACCCGCGCGGTTGGAGAACGGCGTATTGCGTACGCCTCCGGGTTACGCAGAAGGGTGGAAAGCGATTGCCGAAGGCGGATGGATCGGGATGAGCGGCGATCCCGAATATGGTGGTATGGGCCTGCCCATGACCATGACCACCGCCGTGAATGAGATGATGAGCGCGGCCTGCCTGTCGTTGCAACTAGCACCCCTGATGACTCAGGGCCAGATCGAGGCGCTGGAGCACCACGCGAGCGACGCGTTGAAAGCGCTCTATCTGCCCAAGATGATGGCGGGCGAATGGTCGGGCACCATGAACCTGACGGAACCGCAGGCCGGATCGGATGTGGGGGCGCTGACCTCGAAAGCCGAGGATAACGGCGACGGCACATATTCGGTGACCGGCCAGAAAATCTATATCTCATGGGGCGATAACGACTTTACCGAGAATGTCTGCCATCTGGTTCTGGCCCGTCTGCCCGATGGTGTGCCGGGGACCAAGGGGATTTCGCTGTTTCTGGTGCCGAAATACATCCCCGATGAAAATGGCAATCCTGGCGTTGCCAACGATTTGAAAGTTGTCTCGCTGGAACACAAGATGGGCCTGCACGGGTCGCCCACCTGCGTGATGCAGTATGACGGTGCCAGAGGCTGGCTGGTCGGCAAAGAACATGGCGGGATGGCCGCGATGTTCACCATGATGAACAACGCACGTTTGGGCGTTGGTGGTGAGGGTGTCGGTGTGGCCGAAGGGGCCTATCAGCACGCGCTTGCCTATGCGTTGGAACGCAAGCAAGGCAGGACGCCCTCGGGCACGATCATCGACCACGCGGATGTACGGCGGATGCTGATGTCCATGCGCGCGGATGTATTTGCGGCACGAGCAATCATGCTGGCCAATGCAGCTGCGATCGACATGGCGCAGGCCACGGGTGAGGCCGATTGGGCTGCACGGGCTGCTTTGCTGACACCAATATGCAAGGCCTTCGGGACGGAAACCGGAATGCGCGTGTCCGAGACCGGCGTTCAAGTGCATGGCGGCATGGGCTTCATCGAAGAAACCGGCGCTGCGCAGTATTACCGCGATGTCCGGGTGACGGCGATCTATGAGGGCACCAACGGCATTCAGGCCATGGACCTTGTGGCGCGCAAGATGATGGACGGGGGCGAGGCGGCTTCGAACCTGCTGGATGAGATCGAGGATCAGGCCGAGAAAGCCCGCGCCACGATGCCCGAGCTTGCCGGTCCTGTGTGGGAGGCATCTGAGTCACTGCGTGAAGCCACCGAGTGGATCGTCGCGCAATCAGACATGAATAACCGCTTTGCCGGGGCGTCAGCCTATCTCAAGGCCTTTGCGCGGGTGCTGGGCGGGCATTACCACCTGTCGGCGGCTTTGGCCGACCCCGACGGACCGCGCGCAAAACTGGCGCGCTACTATATCAACGCGCTGTTGCCCGAGCATTCAGGCTTGCTGGCACAGGCGCAGAACGGGGCTGATGACCTTTATGCGCTCAGCGCTGAGGAGTTGGCGGTTTGATGGATGGCGAGGGGCCTCAGGTGATGCGTTATCCGTGGGCTGAACCGCCTGCACCCGGCGAATGGGTCGAGGTTGCAGAAGGTGTTCTGTGGATCAGGCTGCCTTTGCCCATGGCGCTGGATCATGTGAATGTATATGCGCTGGATGATGGCGACGGCTGGACAATCGTCGACACCGGGCTTTCTTCGAAGAAAACACGTGCCATCTGGCAGACCCTGATCGAAGGGCCTCTGGCCGGAAAGCCCGTCCACCGGGTTGTGGTCACGCATCATCATCCTGACCATGTCGGCAATGCGGGCTGGTTCCAGTCCGAACATGGCGCCGAGCTTGTGACCAGCCGCACTGCTTGGTTGTTCGCCCGCATGCTGACGCTGGATGTGCAGGAGAACTGGCCGAAGGAAACGCTCGACTACTACCGCAGCGCCGGGATGGATGCGGATGTGCTGGCGGGCCGGATGGCTGAACGTCCCTTCAACTTTGCCGACACCGTCTACCCCATGCCGCTGGGCTTTACCCGTGTCAAACAAGGCGACTTGATCCGCATGGGCGCGCGAGACTGGGACGTCCACATGGGCAACGGCCACGCACCTGAACACTGTACCTTTTGGAGCCGCGACGACAATCTGGTGTTGACCGGAGATCAGATTCTCAGCTCGATCAGTTCGAACCTGGGTGTCTATGCGACCGAACCGATGGCCGACCCGGTTGCCGATTGGCTGGAAGCCTGTGAACGCCTGCAACCTTTGGCTCGTCCCGATCATCTGGTTCTGGGCGGGCACAAGCTGCCCTTCACGGGATTGCCGATCCGGATGCATCAGCTTATCGAAAACCATCACGGCGCGCTCGAACGTTTGCTAAGCGATCTAGATCAGCCCAAGACCGCAGCCGAGTGCTTTGCCCCGCTGTTCAAACGTCAGATCAAAGGCGGCGAATACGGCCTCGCGCTGGTCGAGGCGGTTGCACATATGAACCATCTCTACCACATTGGAACCGTCACCCGGACGCGCCGCGCGGACGGGGCGTGGGAATATCAGCGCAAAGGGTAAAGCAATGGACAAGATCGAAACATCGGCGGAAGCCGCCGAATCCGCAGCATTACCCCGTTGCTATGAGGTACATGCCAACCCCGATGCGGCATCGGGTAACAAAGATTTGCCTAAGCCGTTGCAAAAGCCGGTCGAAACCAAGAGCCCTGCTCAATGGGCCTATGAGAGGCTGATCATGTATATCCAGAATTTCGAAAAGACATTGGATGGCGATCACGAGGTTGCCATGGGCTTTACCGGGGGTGACGCGGGTGTCATGCGGATCGAGGGCATGGGCTACTTTGATCCCGATATCATCACCTTTTATGGCTCGGACGGCGGCGGGGCCAAAACCCAGCTGGTTCAGCATGTCAGCCAGTTGAATGTGATGCTGCGCGCATTGCCCAAGACGGTCGAAGACAAACCGGCCAATCGCATCGGATTCCGGCTGGCGGCTGATCTGGAAGACAGCTAACGCGCACCCTTGCAATTCACGCTTTCGCAGCCTTGAATGAGTTCACCATTCAGGAGGGCGCCGCGTGACCAATTTCTCAGCCGTAACAACCGCCTATCGCGGTGCTTGGGCCCAGCGGCGTGTTTTTGTGCCTGTCTATGTTGCTGTGCGGTTGTTGCTGGTTGCATTGATCGCCCCCGGCGTTGCCATTGCCGTCAATCTGGCCGTTTCACTGTCGGATCAATCCGCATTGACAGATCAGGACATTGCTATGTTCTTGCTGTCGCCTGCAGGGTTCATCGCGGCGGTTGCGGTGCTCAGCCTGTTCCTGCTTGCTGAAGTCTTTGTTTTCTCTGTCATGGCAGGATCGCTGCGAATGGGTGAGAACGACCCCTGGCGCGCGGGCAGCGCTTCGATCCGCCTGATCTTGACGCGCGTACCTGCGCTTTTCGGATTTGCTGCGCGGTTTATTCTGAGGGTGCTCTTATTGGCTTTGCCGTTTGTAGTTGTGGCCGGTGTGATCGCGTGGTGGACGCTGACGGAATACGACATCAACTATTACCTCACCTTCCATCCGCCTTCGTTCTGGGTGGCGGTGGTTCTGATCGGCTTTGTGGTGCTCTGCCTGGCCTGGGTTCTGATCCGCAGGCTTTCGGCCTGGGCGCTGGCTCTGCATCTTGTGTTGTTTGAAGATTGCGAACCTGCCGAGGCTTTCTCAGTTAGTACTGATCGGATGGAGGGTAAACGCGGCCGCCTTAAGATTGAACTGGCCCTGTGGCTTGCGATTCGTCTGTTCATTGCGGCGCTCATCGCGGGTGCCGCCGGGGTGCTGTTTGATCTGGTGCCGTTGCAAGAAAGCGCGAACCTGCGTTTTGCGCTGATTTTCAGTTTTATTGTCGCGGGCTTATGGTCATTGGCAGGGCTTGTGCTCGCTGCAATAGCACTGGGTGCACTGGCGGTATTGTTGGATGGGTTCTTCGAAACGCAAGCCAACGAGGTTCCCCACCCGGAGCCGGGCAACCTACGCGCGCCGCTCTATGCGGTTGTGGGTGGCGCAACTATTGCTTTGCTGATCGGCCTATGGTCCGGGCAGGAATTGCTCGAGCGAATTCAAGCGCCCGACCATGCCGATGTCATCGGGCATCGGGGCGCGGCGGCGATACGGCCGGAAAACACCATGGCTGCGGTGTTGAAGGCGATCGAAGATGGCGCCGACTGGGTCGAGATCGATGTTCAGGAAACAGCAGACGGTGTGGTTATCATCGCGCATGACAGTGATTTCATGAAATTGGCCGGTGTGCCGCTCAAGGTCTGGGATGCGACGATGGAGGATGTGGCCGAGATCGATGTCGGCAGTTGGTTCGGCCCGGAATACGCCTCGGAACGGACGCCGACGCTGTATGATGTGCTTGAGGCTGCCAAAGGTAAGTCCAAAGTCATTATCGAGCTGAAATACTACGGCCATGACGTCGATCTGGAAAACCGCGTCGCTGCGATTGTCGAAGAACTTGAGATGCAGGACGATATCGCCACCATGTCCCTGAAGTATCCTGCGGTGCAGAAAATGAAAGCGCTGCGCCCGGATTGGCGCGCAGGAGTATTGGCCGCCACCGCGATTGGCAATTTGTCGGGGCTTGAGGGCGATTTTGTAGCTGTGAACGCAGCAACGGTTTCGCCGGGTCTGATCCGATCGGTCCACGATGCGGGCAAGGATATCTATGTCTGGACGGTGAACGACCCATTGCAAATGTCGGCCATGGCCTCGATGGGGGTCGACGGGCTGATTACCGACCGTCCCGCGATGGCCCGCGAAGTGTTGCGCGTCCGCGCTGAAATGGGACCGGGGGAGCGGTTGATGTTGTGGCTGGCAACGACCTTTGGCCTGTCGATCGAAACCTCCGAGATGCGCGATGCAAACCCATAGACTCGCCGCCCTTTTGGCCTGCTGCGTGCTTCCCGCCAATGCGCAGGACTTGATGCGCAGCGTTGAAATGCCCGCGCACAGGGCGTTAGTCGAGTCGATGGAAGGCGCTGAGTTGACCCCGTTTGAAACCGATGGCTGCTCGGGTGGATTATCGTCAAGTTGGCGACTAGTCGCTGAGACCTTCCCCAAGTTCAGCTTGCTGTACGAAGAGCATCCCCCGTGGGAGTATTGCTGCGTCACACATGATCGCGCCTATCATAACGCGGGTGGTGCGTCACAGGCCGAAGCCAGTTTTGATGCGCGTCTTGCTGCTGATGAAGGACTGCGCCTTTGCGTCGAAGCCCACGGTGATACCCATGCCGAGGACTATGCTGCGCGCTATGATATGACGCCGGATCAGATTCGCTCGGTCCATTCGATTACATCCGAGGCAATGTTCCTTGCGGTACGCTTTGGTGGTGGTCCGTGCAGCGGTCTGCCCTGGCGCTGGGGGTTTGGTTATCTCGGCTGCACGATCTTTGGCCCAACTGCGCGCGAATGACGTCGTGACAGGCCCTGATTTTTACATTATTCAGCATTCCAAACACGCGAATTGGGATTCTTTGAAACATGGCTGAACATAAGCACGGCGAGATGGACATCACCGTTCAAACCAAAACCTTCGACGGGTTCATCAAATTCACCACCTGGTTTGTGGTGGCAAGTATCTTCCTTTGCATTTTCCTGGCGGTATTTGCTGCCTGATCATTTTCTGCGGCGTACCACCCATGTTCAGGATTTTAATAGCCTGTCTGCTGGCGGCGACAGTTGCTGGGTGCGCTGGTTCACAGCGCCCGCAGGCTGAGTCCTCTGAAATCGCATCCCGGTCCTATCGTGATCCGGGGCCGTCGACACTGACGCTCTATACAATGATCAGCACGCGCACCGGGTCGGGGGCGCATACGTCGCTGATGATCAGTGGTAGCGAGAGGGTGATTTTTGATCCTGCGGGATCCTTTCGTGCCGACGTAGTACCGATAAAGAACGATGTGCTTTATGGCATTACGCCAAATGTCGAGCGTGCCTATCGCAGCAGTCACGCGCGCGAGACGCATTATGCCCGTATCCAAACTATCCAAGTGACGCCGCAACAAGCGGAAATCGCGCTTCAACTGGCCAAACAGATGGGTCCAGTTGCCGGGGCATTCTGCGCGAATTCAACGGCACAGCTTTTGCAGCAGGTTCCAGGGTTCGAGCAAATCAGAACCACATTCTATCCGGTGAAACTGTCCGACCAGTTTGGTCAGATATCGGGTGTTGTCACGACGGAGTATCGCGAAAGTGACTCGGCCGATCTGCAGCAGGGTCTGGCCGAAAACAACGCGCGCCTGAACCAGATTGAAGCAGCCTCAACCAACTAGGTAGAGCAAACCATAAAGCGTGGCGGCGCCCGTAAAAATCGCCGCCAGAACGTTCTTTGTGACGTACCCGACTGTTAACGCAACAGCAGCAGCTGACATGCGCGGCAAATCAGGCTGGCCGTCGGTGGCGGATGGCCAGACCACAAGTGGCGCGATCAGGGCAGGAATAATCGCGACTGCCGTATAGCGCAGGTGGCGCAGCAGCCAGGGCGGCATCGGGCGATCCCCAACCAGACCGATAAATGTGAATCTTAGAAGGTAGCTGCCAATCGCAAGGCCGATGATTATGATCCAGATGGTGGTGCTATCGATCTGCGTCATGACTTATTCCGTTCCAGCATCAGTTCGACCTGTGCACCGGCGGCCATTCCTGCGGCACCTGCGATTAGAAGGCCTAGATTGAAGGGCACAGCAACCGTCAGCAAGGCCACCACGATCGCAACCAATGCCGCCACCACATGGGCCAACGTGCGCATCATTGGCCCGATCATGGCTAGAAAGGTGATTGGCAATGCGAAATCCAAGGCCCAACTTTCTGGTATCTGCGTTCCCAGAACCGCGCCCAGATACGTGCCCAAGACCCAAAGCGGCGTAATCGGTGTGACCGAGCCAAAGAAATAGATCATGCGCTGTGGCACGGTCATATCGGGTTCTTTTTCAAACCGGATCATCGAGCAGGCATAGGATTGATCGACGATCAGATAGGCCGCGCAGGCGCGCTGCCACAGTGGCGCTGCGCCCAGATAGGGCGTTAGCGAGGCCGAATACATTGCAACCCTCAAATTCACCGCCAGTGCAGAAATCAGGACGATCACGGTGGGCGTATTGTCCTGCAGCAATTGCAACGCGGTGAATTGCGCAGCACCCGCAAATACGGTGGCGGAAAAGGCCATGGTCTGAATGATGTTCAACCCCGCCTCGGTTGCAAAGACTCCGAACAGCAGGCCGAACGGCATGGCAACGAAGACGAATGGTGCCCCGTCGCGAAAACCTTTCCAGAAGTATGACTTGGGTGTGGCAGAGGCCATGGCTAAATCCTATGGTGTTGCGAGCAGCAGTAGCCGTCTTGGGAAGGGGTTGCAATTGGCCAAGGAATTCGACCTGTCAGACTACCTAATTGCCCCTGATCCGGGCGCGGCGCGACTGACCCGCGCGGTTGAAGGCGTAGATCAGAATGGAGAGGTCAGCCAGATCTCGGTAGTCGAGGAGCGCCCGTTGACGATCTTTCTGAATTCGCAGGAAATCGTGACCGCGATGACCATTGGTGACTACCCCGAATATCTCGCACTGGGGTTTCTGCGTAATCAGGGCATGCTGCTGGCCGATGATCAGATCACGCGGGTCGATTACGACGATGATCTGGAAACCGTTGTCGTGCGTACCGAGCGTGAGACTTCGTATGAGGACAAGCTGAAGAAGAAGACGCGGACAAGTGGCTGCGCAGTGGGTACCGTTTTTGGCGACATGATGGAGGGGTTGGAGGACGTGCTTTTGCCGCAGGCCTCGGTGCGCACCTCGTGGCTCTATGATCTGGCAGCCAAGATCAATCGCACACCGTCGCTGTATCTTGAGGCCGGGGCGATCCATGGCACCGTGCTGTGCCGTGAGAGCCGCCCGCTGGTCTATATGGAGGATGTGGGCCGTCACAACGCCGTCGACAAGATCGCGGGCTGGATGTTGTCCGAGGGAGAGGGAGCCGCAGACAAGATCCTCTATACAACCGGTCGCCTGACCTCGGAGATGGTGATCAAAACGGCAATGATGGGGATCCCGGTACTCGCTTCGCGGTCGGGCTTCACCGCCTGGGGCGTTGAAATCGCGCGAGAGGTCGGCCTGACGCTGATCGGTCGCATGCGCGGGCAGCGGTTTGTATGTTTGTCTGGCGAAGACCGTTTGGTACGTGACGTTGATCCCGCATCCGTGGCTGCCGAGGACACGAAGCATCGCAGGAAAAGTGCCAATGGCTGAACGGACACCAAAACTGTTGGGCGTTATTTTGGCAGGTGGCCTGGCGACCCGCATGGGGGGAGGCGACAAGGGGTTGTTGCAGATCGGTGGGGTTAGCCTGCTGGATCGTGTGATCAATAGGCTCTCGCCTCAGGTCGAGGCTCTGGCTCTGAATGCCAACGGGGATGCATTGCGATTTAATGAACTGGGATTGCCTGTGATTGCGGATTCGATCGATGGCTTTGCGGGACCACTTGCCGGTGTTCTCGCTGGACTTGATTGGGCTGCAGAACAGGGTGCCCAATTCATTGTGACAGTCGCCGCTGATACACCGTTCTTTCCGCGAGATCTGGTGGCGCAACTGGTGCGGGCTTCCGAAGGGCAAAAGCACCCTCTTGTTTTGGCAACCACTTCGCGAACCGGCGAAGAGGCTTTGAAATCCGGCGGGTCCAGGCGAGTGAACAGACACCCGACATTTGGTCTCTGGCCTGTTGCGTTGCGCGATGATCTGCGGGCGGCACTTGAGGGTGGTTTGCGCAAGGTCGTCCTTTGGACTGACCAGCATGACGGGCGAGAAGCGCTGTTTTCGGCCCAGCCGTTTGATCCCTTCTTCAACGTCAACACACCTGATGATCTGGCCCGCGCTGAAACTCTGTTGGAGCTGGCATGAGACTCTACGGCGTCATCGGTTGGAAAAACGCGGGCAAAACCGGGCTTGTGGAGCGACTGGTGGCCGAAATCACTGGACGTGGGTTTACCGTCTCTACCATTAAACATGCCCACCACAGTGTCGATGTCGACCAGCCGGGAACAGACAGTTACCGGCATCGCGTGGCTGGGGCGTCCGAAGTGCTTTTGGCATCGGGTCAGCGTGTTGCTCTGATGCAGGAATTGCGCGGAGCACCAGAGCCAAAACTGGATATCTTGTTGGCACGCTTGTCTCCGGTTGATCTGGTGCTGATTGAAGGGTTCAAGCGTGAACACCACCCCAAAGTGGAGGCATTTCGTACAGCGCCTGGAAACCCGCTGATCGCGACGGAAGATGACTCGATCCGTGCGGTTGCCAGTGATACGCCATTGAAGCTGGATCGCCCTGTTTTTGATTTGAACGATACGGCGGCAATTGCTGATTTCATTCTTGGGGAGGTCGGACTTTGAGCAAGCCGGACATATCGCCTCCACCCCTGCGCAATGATTGCTTTGCCTTGCCCGCCGGGGTGAGTTGGACGCCGGTCGACGACGCACTGGCATTGCTACGGGACAGATTGACCGTGGTAACAGGGGTCGAAAGCGCACCGCTGATGCAGGCCGCCGGTCGCATTCTGGCAGAAGATGTGCAGGCCAAACGGTCAAACCCACCACAGCCCAACACCGCTGTTGATGGATACGGATTTGCCGGACCAGTGGCGGATGGCCCTTGTGTCTTGCCCTTGGTTGAAGGTCGCGCAGCGGCCGGTGTTCCGTTTGGCGGTAAGGTTCCCTCGGGCCATGCCGTACGCGTGTTGACCGGGGCTGCGCTTCCTGAGGGTGTTGATACGGTTATTCTGGAAGAGGATGTGACCCTCGATCAGGGTCACATTGCGTTCCGAGGTCCATTGAAAAAAGGTGCAAACGCACGAAAAGCTGGCGAAGACGTGGTCGAAGGTGCGCTGGCCTTGCCTGCAGGGCGACGGCTGACACCCGCTGATTTGGCACTTTTGTCGGCAATTGGGTTGGCCGAAGTGTCGGTGTACAAAGTGCTGCGCGTCGGGGTGCTGTCGACCGGGGACGAATTGGTCGAGCCCGGTGACATTGCCGCACCAGGGCAAATCTACGACGCCAACCGTCCGATGCTGTTATCGCTGGTCGAACGAATGAGGTTTGAACCGGTTGATCTTGGCAGCGCCGAGGACAGCCGGGAGGCGTTGGAGGATCATCTGGATCAAGCCGCTCGGCGGGTGGATGTGATCCTGACCAGCGGTGGGGCCTCTGCCGGGGATGAAGATCACGTCTCAGCCCTGTTGCAAGAGGCCGGGGCGATGCAGGAATGGCGCATCGCGCTGAAACCCGGACGGCCTTTGGCGTTGGGCATGTGGGATCAAACGCCGGTGTTCGGCCTGCCCGGCAATCCGGTGGCCGCAATGGTCTGCACGTTGGTATTCGCCCGCCCCGCGCTGAGCTTGATGGCCGGAGCAGGTTGGCAGGAACCGCAAGGGTTCGACGTGCCTGCCGCATTTGAAAAGCGCAAGAAACCGGGTCGCCGCGAATATCTGCGCGCCCGCATCCGTGAGGGACGGGCCGAGGTGTTTCATTCAGAAGGGTCCGGCCGGATAAGCGGGCTGAGCTGGGCCGAAGGGCTGGTTGAAATCGAGGACGGTGCGCGTGATATTCAGCCGGGCGATCCAGTACGATTTATCCCCTACGGAAGCTTTGGGCTCTAATCAGTCGAACGTCCCTGCAACCCGTCCCAGCAGCATAAAAGCGCGCGCGGTACGCGTCTCACCCAATGCGTTCAGTTCGGCGTCGCTGGCGTCGGGTTCGAACTCAACGATCATGTGATCGAAGCGCCGCAGGAAATGGTGTGCCGCATCGCGAAAGATCGGATCCTGTTTCATCCGCGCCGCCGTCAGCGCCAGCGAAGACCGGTCCCGGATACCGCCCAACGCAGCCACCGAACGCCCGCGGGCGCCTTGCGCAAACTGCCGCCAGATCTCGGGCCGGGCCATATCGGGGCGCAGGTCATCCATATAGATGCCTTCCTGACTAAGCAGGGTCAGAACATCCTGTGAGGCCTGAACAAGTTGCGATGCCTTGCGATCCTTCAACGCAAGACGCAGCGCGTCGAAACCCGCCTCGTCGCTCTGCGTTTCGGGGAAGTTCAGGGCGCGGATGAAGATGTTGGTTGGCAACGGGGCCGCAATCTCTTCCGCAGGCGTGCCAAGTTCCAAGGTGGTTTGATTTGCAGGTTCGGATGCAGGCTTGCTGGCGCGTGCAGGTTCGCTGCGATTGGTTGAGAATGTGGCTAATGCGCTCTCGGTCTTTTTGGCACTTTCGGCGATCTCATCCAGTTTCTTGCCGACCGTCGGTTCATAGGTGCTGGTCGCGCGCTGTTGTTGCACCACATAGCTGTTGCGGATTGCGTCGATAGCGGTTTGCAGACGCGCGCTTTCTTCGCGCATAACGCGACTGGCGCGCATCGCCAACGCTGCAACCCAGATCATCGCCACCGGCATAAACACTGCCAGAAATGTGACGATAAATCCGCCTTCCTGTGCCCCGGGTAGCACCAGAAATACTACTGACACCACCAGCCAGATCAGGCTGAGCACAACAGCCGCGATCTCGATCTCGGTAATCGAGGGATGCGCGGGCCGATCGTAGATTCCCAGCGAGGTCGGTTTCTCGGGTTCTTGCTCGGGCTCAGACCCTGACATGATAAATGCTCCGGTCAGGCGTATTCGATACTCAGAACTTCGTAAGAGCGTACACCGCCGGGGGTGCGAACCTCGACACTGTCGCCTTCTTCTTTGCCGATCAGGGCGCGGGCGATCGGGGATTTGATGTTCAGGAGGCCATTTTCAATATTGGCTTCATACTCACCGACGATCTGCCAGGTCTTTTCTTCGTCGGTATCTTCATCAACCAATGTCACCTTGGCGCCAAACTTGATCGCCCCCGACAGCTTGGCGGGATCGATGACGTCGGCAAGCGACAGGATGCCCTCAAGCTCTTTGATGCGGCCCTCGATAAAGCCCTGCTTTTCACGAGCGGAATGGTATTCCGCGTTCTCTTTCAGGTCACCGAGTTCGCGGGCTGAGGCAATCGCCTCGATGATCGCCGGGCGCTCGACGGATTTCAGGTTTTTCAGCTCTGCCTCGAGCGCGGCATTGCCCGAAGGCGTCATGGGGATCTTTTCCATAGTCTTGTCGTCCACGCATAAATGTTACGCCCCGCCGCACAAAAGCGTCGGGGCGAAGGATGGGTTGGCAATTACCTGACCCAAATGGAGCGTGAATTGCAAGAGGGGAGGCGCGGGTTGTCAGTAAACTCGCAACTTAGCGCCGCCGTTTAGGAGGTTGATTGCGCCGGTGGCGCTGCCCCAACAGCTCCCCGCGTCGCCAACGGCTGGCATCGTGCCCAAGCCACAACATCTCAATCATACTGAACCACCTCGAATTCGATGCCGTTGTCGTCGCGGAAATAGAAGCGCCGCCCGGGCTCATAATCAGCGTGGTTGTGAGGTTTGAACCCTGCTTTGCGGACCTTTTCTTCGGTGGCGTCGATATCTTCGACCAGCACGCCCACATGGTTCAATCCGCCCACGATATCATAGCTGCTTTCACTTAATGGCTTAGGATCATCGGGGGCGTAGAGTGCCAGATAGGTGTGAGCGCTGCCCACATGCACTGTGTAGCCACCGGCAATGGCCGGGCCTTCCCAGCGTGTTTTCCAGTCAAAGACTTTCTGCATCCACGCCGCAGATGCCTTTGGGTCGCGGACCGTGAAGTTGGTATGTTCCAGAGTCGCCATCATAGGATCTCCTTCCTGATTTAAGGCTTGTCCCGACTCACCGTAGTTTCTAAACCTAACTTTAGGTCAAGGGATTTTATTGGAGAATGTTATGGCTGTTTCCGAAGGATTAGCGATTGGTGCTTTGGCTCGACGGACGGGGTTAGCTGTGTCGGCGATCCGGTACTATGAAGCGCAGGGTTTGATATCTCCGTGGCGAAACGCGGGTGGGCAGCGACGGTATCAGCGTGCCGATATTCGACGGCTAAGTTTTGTGATGATCGCACAGCAGTTCGGCTTGACCCTGCCAGAAATACGAGAAGTGCTTTTGGAACTGCCCGGTAATCGAACACCGACACCGCAGGACTGGAAAAACATCAGTGAAGGGTTGCGCACCCGGCTGGATCAGCGAATCGATACGCTGATGCGGTTGCGCGACAATCTGGACGGCTGTATCGGCTGCGGCTGTCTCAGCTTGCCTAAATGTAAGCTCTACAACCCCGATGACAGGGCAAAATACCATGGTAGCGGTCCCAGATACCTGATGGGCGATGCGCCAGAGGCTTGATGTGTCGAATAGCGTCATTGTTACGCCGTGTTTCGATTGACCAAAGTCTTTCCGACCATGTAATCAGCCGTGAAACAATATTGCGCCGACCAAGCGGTGAAAGCGCCAATTCGGAAAGTTAGCTAAGGAGCCCGCGATGGCCGAGATTGAACGCGAAGCGATGGAATACGACGTGGTGATCGTGGGTGCAGGCCCCGCGGGCCTGTCAGCGGCCATCCGTCTGAAACAGCTGGATGCCGAACTGAATGTCGTGGTTCTCGAGAAGGGCTCGGAAGTGGGTGCACATATCCTTTCGGGTGCTGTGCTGGACCCTTGTGGTCTGGACGCGCTGATCCCGGACTGGAAAGAAAAAGGCGCGCCGTTGAACGTACCTGTGCACGAAGACAACTTCTTCATGCTGGGTGAGGCGGGTCAGATCCGTATCCCCAACTTCCCGATGCCGCCGCTGATGAACAACCACGGCAACTACATCGTTTCGATGGGCAATGTCTGCCGCTGGATGGCGGAACAGGCTGAAGAGTTGGGCGTCGAAATCTTCCCCGGAATGGCCTGTTCCGAGCTGGTCTACGGTGAAAACGGTGAAGTCAAAGGCGTCGTGGCCGGTGTTTTTGGTCTAGAGGCCGACGGTTCTTACGGTCCGAGCACCGAACCGGGCATGGAGCTGCACGGTAAATACGTCTTCCTGTCGGAAGGCGTGCGCGGTTCACTGTCCAAGGAAGTCATCGCCAAATACGACCTGTCTGCCGGTAAAGAGCCGCAGAAATACGGCGTTGGCATGAAAGAGATCTGGGAGATCGACCCGGCCAAGCACAAGGAAGGCAGCGTCACGCATACGATGGGCTGGCCGCTGGGCAGCAACGCGGGTGGCGGGTCGTTCATCTATCACCTTGAAAACAATCAGGTCTATGTCGGCTTTGTGGTGCACCTGAACTACAAGAACCCGCACCTGTACCCCTATATGGAATTCCAGCGCTTCAAGCATCACCCGATGGTGGCTGAACTACTGAAAGGCGGCAAGCGTGTGGCTTACGGTGCCCGCGCGATCACCGAAGGCGGCTATCAGTCGATGCCGAAACTGGTGGCTCCGGGCGTGGCGCTGCTGGGCTGTTCGGCGGGCATGGTCAACGTGCCGCGTATCAAAGGCAACCATAACGCGATGTTGTCCGGCAAGGCGGCGGCCGAGGCCGCTTTTGACGCCATCAAGGCCGAGCGTTCGGGCGATGAACTGACCGCCTATGAGGTCGACGTTCGCGATGGTGCCATCGGTGCGGATCTGAAGAAGGTGCGCAACGTCAAGCCGCTATGGTCGAAATACGGCCTGACCGCCTCACTGGTGCTGGGTGGCATGGACATGTGGACCAACACGCTGGGCTTCTCGCTGCTGGGCACGCTGGGCCACGGCAAGAACGACGCGGAATCGACGGAAGATGCCAGCAAACACCAACCGATCGACTACCCGAAACCCGATGGCACGCTGTCCTTTGATCGCCTGACGAACGTATCGTTTGCGGCCACCAATCACGAGGAAAGCCAGCCTTGCCATCTGAAACTGGCCGACCCGGAGATTCCGGTGAAGGTCAACCTGCCCAAATTCGACGAACCTGCGCAGCGTTATTGCCCCGCGGGCGTCTATGAGATGGTTGAGGATGAAGAAGGTCCGCGATTCGTCATCAACTTCCAGAACTGCGTCCACTGCAAGACCTGCGACATCAAGGACCCCAGCCAGAACATCACCTGGACCACGCCGCAGGGCGGCGACGGACCGAACTACCCCAATATGTAGGCAAGAACATGGGCGTTGGCAGGGTCGTGAAGGCTCTGCCATTGCCCTTCGCCCACCAAAGCCCTAGCTTATCCTTCAGTCAACGACAGTAAGGCAGGCAATCGGTGGTTTCCCTGGTAAGACGTACGGCACTGGCCGTCATTCTCAGCTCAGCAATAACGCTCCCGGCGGTAGCCGATACCGGGTCGGGGTCGTATTTGGCGGGGCGGCAGGCGATTTATCAAAGCGACTATCCGGCCGCCGAGCGGTATTATTCACAGGCGCTTCAAGCAGATCCTAAAAACGCAAAACTGTTAGAAAACGTTGTTGTAGCGCGGTTGGCTCTGGGTGAAATCGAGCGTGCCTTGCCGGTTGCGAATGCCATCGAAGAACAGGATTTACCCAGCCAGGCTGCCCGGATGGTGATCTCGGCGAATTTGCTTGCAAGCGGAGAGCTGGATGAATTTCTGGCCCGTGACCCTGAGACTCAGGGGGTTGGTCCTTTGGTCGATGGTCTGTTGATCGCTTGGACACACATGGCGCAGGGTGCCATGTCCAAGGCGATGGAAGAATTTGATGCGGTTTCTACGCAGGAAGGGCTTAAAGAATTTGCGCTCTACCATAAGGCTATGGCCTTGGCATCGGTCGGGGATTTCGAAGGGTCCGAAGCGATTTTTGAGGCCGAGAACGGTGCTGTTGCCCGCTTCTCGCGCCGCGCGGCGTTGTCACGAACCGAAGTTTTGTCGCAACTCGACCGCAACGAAGATGCGCTTCAATTCCTTGATGATGTGTTCGCTGCAGGAAGTGACCCGACCATTGAAGGGTATGTAAGTCGCCTGACTAACGGCGAAACGTTGCCGTTTACACATGTGCGATCTGCACAGGACGGCATGGCCGAAGTGTTCTATTCAGTGGGTGCGGCACTGAGCGCCGAGGCCGCGCCTGACTATGTGCTCCTCTATATTAGGGCCGCGACGTTCCTGCGCTCAGACCACATCGACGCGATCCTGTTGAGCGCGGAGCTGCTGGACGGGCTGGAGCAATATGATCTCGCCGTCGATGTCTATCGGCAGGTGCCGCCGACAAGCAGCGACTATCACGCTGCCGAGTTGGGGCGCGCCGAAGTGCTCAGCCGTTCCGATCGCAAAGATGCGGCCGCTGAAGTGTTGCAAAACCTCGCAGCGCAGAGCCCCGATTTGCCGGGCGTACATGTGGCTTTGGCAGATCTCCGGCGTCAGCAGGAAAATTATACAGCAGCAGTCACGTCATATGACAAGGCCATTGCTCTGACCGAAGAAGGCGCGGGCAGCAACTGGTTCCTGCACTATGCACGCGGGATATCCCATGAACGTCTCAAGAACTGGGAGATGGCCGAGGCCGATTTCCGACGCGCGCTTGAGTTAAATCCGGATCAACCGCAGGTGCTGAATTACTTGGGGTATTCGTTGGTTGAACGAAAAGAGAAGCTGGATGAAGCGCTTGAGATGATTGAACGCGCCGTCGCTGCGCGACCGGACAGCGGCTATATTGTCGACAGTCTTGGGTGGGTGCTATTCCGCCTTGGCCGCTATGACGAAGCGGTTGATCATATGGAGCGGGCTGTTGAGCTGATGCCTGTCGATCCGGTGGTGAATGATCATCTGGGCGATGTTTATTGGGCTGTCGGTCGTGCTCGCGAGGCGGAGTTTCAGTGGAAACGTGCCCTGTCCTTCATCGACCCCGAAGACACCGATGGAGAGGCCGATCCTGAGCGTATTCGTCGTAAGATTGAGGTAGGGCTGGATACTGTCTTGCACGAAGAGGGCGCTGAGCCATTGAAGGTCGCCAATGAAGGCTGAGGCATTTGCCCCTGCCAAAATCAACCTGACACTGCATGTAATCGGCCAGCGAGATGATGGCTATCATCTGCTGGATTCGATGGTTGCCTTCGCAGATGTCGGGGATCGACTTAGCTTTTCTTCGGGACCCAAGCTGGCGTTGTCGGTAGAAGGCGAGTTCTCGAGCGGTGTGCCAATCAACCATAGCAATCTGGTCTGGCAGGCTGCGGAGGCGGCAGGCTGGGCCGGCAGCATTCTTCTAGACAAGCAACTGCCCCATGGCGGCGGTATCGGAGGCGGGTCTTCGGACGCAGCCGCGGTCCTACGCGCGGCGACCGCTCAGGGGTTCAATAACGCCAATGATATTGCGTTGTCGCTGGGGGCAGATGTCCCGGCATGCCTATACGCTGCCGCGGCGCGAATGCGAGGTATTGGTGAGCAGATCGAACCGATTAATTTGCCGCCATTGCCAGCTCTTCTTGTTAATCCGGGGATCGCAGTTCCAACCGGGCCGGTGTTCTCTGCGCTTCAAAGTCGAGAGAACGCGCCTATGCCAGCGAGAATTCCTACGTTCAAAACGCCAGTAGATTGTGCGGCGTGGCTACGGAATCAGCGCAATGACCTTGAAGCACCAGCGATGACGGTAGCCCCGGGAATTGCAGCTGTCCTTGATGCACTGAGGGATACACGCGACGTGTTACTGACCCGCATGTCAGGTTCAGGCTCTACCTGTATGGCGCTTTATCCAACCCTGAAAGCGGCCCATTTCGCCGCCTACGAGATCGGAGCCGCGCAACCCAACTGGTGGTGCCGCGCGACAATGCTTAGTTGAGGCGCGAAACAACATAGTCCGCCAGATCGCCTAGCAATGTGCGGATTTCGTGATCAGGAACGGCTTCCAATGACGCCTTCGCCTTGGCTGCCCAGCCGAACGCATCTGCGCGGGTAGCTTCCAGCGTGCGGTATTTGGCCATCAGCGATAGGGCGTAGTCCAGATCGCCTTCTTCCTGACGTCCGCGCCCTATCGTGCGTTCCCAGAAAGCATGTTCATCCGCTGTGGCTTGCGCCACAGCTTTGATGACGGGCAGTGTTAGCTTTCGCTCGCGGAAGTCATCACCGACATTCTTGCCGGTGACCGCGCTATCACCTTGATAATCCAAAAGATCATCAGCGATCTGGAAGGCAACCCCAAGCGCATCACCATAATCATATAGCGCTTTGACTTGAGCATCGTTTGCGCCGGCAATGACACCACCAACCTCGGTTGCAGCCGAGAAAAGCGCGGCAGTCTTCCCACGCACGACTTGCAGATAGACACCCTCATCCGTGCCCAGATCGGTGGCTGCTGTCATCTGCAGCACTTCACCTTCCGCGATTGTGGCCGACGCGTTAGCCAGAATATCCAGAACCCGTAGCGAGCCTGTTTCAACCATCAGCTGGAAACTGCGGGAAAACAGATAGTCGCCAACCAGAACGCTGGATTTATTGTCCCATAGCAAGTTTGCGGTGGGCCGCCCACGCCGCTGCCCGCTTTCGTCCACGACGTCGTCATGCAAAAGGGTCGCGGTGTGGATGAATTCGACAGTCGCGGCCAGCTTAACGTGATGGTCGCCGGAATAGCCAAATAACTGTGCAGCAGCCAGCGTCAGCATTGGGCGCAGGCGTTTGCCACCTGCCTCAACCAGATGTGCAGTCACTTCGGGGATACGTGGAGCATGTTCCGACGCCATTCGGGTCCGAATCAGCGTATTCACCGCTGCCATTTCACCCGCCAACATCTCAGCCAGACGCTCATGCGGTTTCGAGATCGTGCTGACGCTCATCACACTCCTGATACAAGGCTCGACATCCCAGTCACCTTGCCCTTACATCCATCCCCATGAAAGAACTATTGCGCAGCACCGATCCGACAATCCTGGCTTTTGCAACGGCTCTCCTTGAGGGCGAGGATATAGACTGCTTTCAGATGGACGTAAATATGAGCATCCTCGAAGGGGGCATAGGAATTTTCCCTCGTCGCTTGATGGTGCGCGCCGATGACCTGACCCGCGCCGAGCGTGTTATGCGTGATAACGAGATACCGCTGGGGCGATGAGCTTGTTTTTCGACAATGAGCTGACGCTGAATGATTTTCTGGGTGGTCGTGTGCGATTATGGCAACCAAAGACAGGGTATCGCGCTGGCGTTGATCCTGTCTTGCTGGCCGCTTCGGTTCCTGCCCTCAAGGGTCAGTCGGTGTTAGAGCTCGGATGTGGCGCGGGAGCCGCTATTTTGTGTTTGTTGGCACGTGTTCCGCAATTGCAGGCGACAGGGGTCGAACTGCAACCCGCTTATGCGGAACTGGCGCGTCGAAATGCCACTCAGAACGCTATGGACCTGTCGGTGGTCGAGGCTGATCTGAGCGCGCTACCCAGAGACCTGAAACAAGCACAGTTTGATCACGTCATCGCTAATCCGCCTTATTACAGGCCGGGTGCACATAGCCCATCGACTGATCCGGGACGGCAGATTGCTTTAGGTGAAAACACCCCACTAACGGAGTGGATAGATGTCGCGGCCCGGCGGTTAGCACCACGAGGATACTTGCACATGATCCAGAAAGCGGATCGCTTGCCAGACATGCTGGCTGCCTGCAGTGGCCGCTTGGGGTCGGCCGAAGTGTTGCCGCTTTCTGCACGCGTGGGCCGCCCGGCCGAGTTGGTGATTCTACGAGCTCGTAAGGGAGGTCGTGCCAGCTTTCGGTTACAATCTCCGCTGATAATGCATCAGGGGGATCGGCACCTTAAAGATGGTGAAAGCTATACTCCCGAGGTTTCGGCGGTGCTGCGCGATGGCGCCGCATTGGCCGGATTCGCTTCAGATCGGCAATGACCAGCCGAATTTGTCGGATTTATTACAGATTCTGTGCGTCTGCAGCGTGACAGCCTGGAAATGATGTGATCAACTTCTTACGTCATACTTACCAAACCAGAGAAGGAGGACCGCCATGAGCGTGAGCGCGCATCTGACGGAGTTGAAGAAAAAACACGAAATTCTCGGTCTTGAAGTAGAAGAAGCTCAACGCTCACCTGGTATTGACGATCTCCATATTGCACAGCTCAAGAAGCAGAAACTGAAGCTGAAAGAAGAGATCGAGCGCCTGTCGGCCTAAGCCTTCAGGCTGGCGCGGGCAGCGATTGCAGCGCCACCGGTGACAAGCAAGGCCGCGATCGCCAATCCCCACGACGGGGCGGCGATCCCGGCCAGAACCAATACCAGCGTCGATAGCAAAGGTGCCGCGTATGAAGCGGTGCCGAGGATTTGAATATCCCCGCGTTTAACTCCGATATCCCAAACATAGAACGCCAGCCCGACCGGGCCCAAACCCAAGGCGAGGGTTGAGGCCCAGCCTATTGCGCCCTTCGGCCAGACTGTTTCTTCAATTGCAAAATGCAGCGCCCAAGAGGCTATTGCAGTGATGATGCAGAACACCGCAACCGAACTTGTCGGTACATCGCCCAACCTTCGCGACAGTACCGAATAGCCTGACCAAGTCAGCGCACACAAAAGGGCCAGCCCATAACCGGGCAGATGTTGCGCCTGAAACCCTGCACTGCTGCCACCTGTAATGATCACTGCAGCCCCGGCAAAGCCAAAGCTAGCGCCGATCAGGTGGCCAGGTTTCAGGTGTTCGCCGGGGAGCAGGCCGGACAGCAAAACAATGAGCAAGGGCCAGAGATAAGCAATCAGCCCCGCCTCAGCGGCGGGTGCCATACGCAGGGCTGAGAAATACAGAGCGTGATATCCGAAAAGCCCAATTGCACCGAACAGATACGTGGTCCATGCGATCTGGCCCAACTGCTTCAGACCGCCATTTGCTATAGTCCAGATCAGGCCCAAAGTTCCACCGATCGTAAAACAAATTGCGTTCAGCAACAGAGGTGGTGTGGGGGCTGAGCCCACGGTAAACAAGGCCAGCAGGGACCACAGCAAGACGGCGACAAAGCCGATTGCGGTCGCACGGGAACGAGTCATGGGCGTCCAAGTTCCTTTTCTGGGATGATCTCAAAGTCGTCCCACATATGCGCGGTTTTTTCGATCTCTGCAAAGAACCATTCTCGGAAAGCAGCGATTTGTGGACGGTCTTTGGCTTCGGGCAGGCAAATGAATCGGAACCGCGCTTCGGTCTGCACCGCCACTTTGAACGGGGCGACAAGTCGGCCTTCGCTCACATCCTTGATGATTAAAGGCCGCCGCCCCAGTGCAACCCCCAACCCGGCGCAGGCTGCATCTATCGCGTGATCAGGTTGAGAAAAATGGGTGCCAGTTGCAGGTGAATACGACATGCCAACGGCGCGGAACCAGGACGGCCAATCGCAACCAGGGGCGACCTTGAAGAGGGAATCATCAAATATCAGCGGTGCGTCACGCAGCGATTCCGGTGTCTGGAACCTCTCATGCAGTTCAGGTGTCATGATCGGCGTCACCCAATCTGGTCTGGCGGCGTAAGAAGCCAAGTCTGCGTCGTCAGATATTCCAAATCGGATCGCCGCGTCCACATCATCGCGCCGCAAATCGACAACCTTTAGTGATGCGGATAGCCGCAGTTCGATGTCTGGATGGAGTCGTGCAAACTCGAACAAGCGGGGGGCCAACCACTTCGCGGTCAAGGCTGGTCCGGCAGTGAGAGTCAGCGTCCCGCTGCTTTGCAACCTTCGTGTTGCAGCCCATGCTGTCTGTAGTGTCGTAAATCCCTCTGCTGCGCCGGGTGCTAAAGTGCGCCCTGCCTCGGTTAGTTCAACGGCGCGGTTCAGGCGGCGAAACAGCGGTTGCCCGAGGTGCTCCTCAAGCGATTTGATCTGAAAGGACAGTGCAGCGGGGGTGACGTGTAGCTCTTCCGCGGCCTTGGCAAAAGACATGTGCCGCGCGGCTGCATCAAAGGCACGCAATGCGGTCAATGGTGGCAGGCGGTCGCTCATTCAGTTAAAAATTCCTTAACTGATTATACGAAAAAGCTCGTTTGTAGGCCAGAGAAATATGCCTCATCATCGGAGTAAGTCAAATGAAACTGATCTGAGAAAGAGGCAAACATGATTGAGATGACAACCCATCCTTCGGTTCAGCGTGCCTTTCAAAAGGCGCATTGCGAGCGCGGTAAAGCGGTCAGGAGCATCTGGCGAATGATTTTTGGTTCCCGCTGACCGCAGCGCGCGCGGACTTACGGGATAAAAGAAGGGCCGGTCCTTGATGGACCGGCCCGCTTTCGTTCCAATGCCGTCGGTTCAGACGAAGAACTGTGCACCGTTGGCCGAAATGGTCGAGCCGTTGATGAACTGCGAATCGTCCGAGGCAAGAAAGGCGACGCAACGCGCAATCTCTTCCGGCTCACCCAGGCGACCTGCGGGGATCTGGCCAATGATCGATTCGCGCACTTTTTCCGGCACTGCCATGACCATCTCGGTCGCGATATAGCCGGGGCAGATTGCATTGGCGGTGATACCGGCCCGCGCGCCTTCCTGTGCCAGCGATTTTACAATACCCAGATCGCCTGCTTTTGTTGCGGCATAGTTCACCTGGGCAAACTGACCTTTCTGGCCGTTGATTGAGCTGATCACGATGATCCGGCCAAATTTACGCTCGCGCATGCCCGGCCATACAGGGTGAACAGTGTTGAAGACACCCGTCAGGTTCGTGTCGATCACCTGATGCCACTGCTCGGGCGTCATCTTGTGGAATGGCGCGTCACGGGTGATGCCTGCGTTGGCGACCACAATGTCGATCGGGCCGAGCTCGGCCTCGACTTTTTCGATGCCCGCTTTGGATTCGTCGTAATCCGCAACATTCCATTTATAGGTCTTGATACCGGTTTCTTCGGTGAACTTTGCGGCGGCTTCGTCATTGCCTGCATAAGTGGCGGCAACATTATATCCTTCGGCCTTCAACGCCTTGGAAATTGCTGCGCCGATGCCGCGGGAACCGCCGGTTACGAGTGCTGTACGTGCCATTTAGGACTCCTCCAAATTTAGTCGTCTTGGTAATTCTGTTACTCTGAGAGTTACGGGTGCGCAATATCGTTTCGTGATCGAATTAATCTTTCTGTCCGGCGATATTGTCGCATCTAAGGGATGTGATCCGATTGTAACAAAAAAGGGCGCCCTGTGGACGCCCTTTTGTAATTAGTTTTCAGCGCAATTAGTCGCGCTCCACGCACAATGCGACACCCATGCCACCACCAATGCAAAGGGTCGCAAGACCCTTCTTCGCGTCGCGGCGTTTCATTTCGAATAGCAGGGTGTTCAGAACCCGACAGCCCGAGGCACCGATCGGATGACCGATGGCAATTGCACCGCCGTTCACATTTACGATCGACGGATCCCAACCCATGTCTTTGTTCACAGCGCAGGCCTGTGCAGCAAATGCTTCGTTGGCCTCGACCAGATCCAGATCGTCAACCGACCAGCCTGCTTTCTCCAGCGCTTTGCGCGAAGCGTAGATCGGGCCGACACCCATGATTGACGGGTCCAAGCCGGCGGTCGCGTATGAGGCGATACGGGCCAGAGGCTCAATTCCGCGCTTTTCGGCGTTCTCGGCCGACATCAGCAGGGTGGCTGCGGCACCATCGTTCAGGCCCGAAGCATTTGCCGCCGTGACCGAGCCATCCTTGGTGAAAGCTGGGCGCAGTTTGGCCATCGCCTCCATGGTCGCGCCATGGCGGATGTATTCGTCCTTGTCCATCACGATGTCGCCCTTGCGGGTCTTGATGGTGAAGGGCACGATCTCGTCGGCGAATTTTCCAGCGTTTTGGGCTGCTTCGGCCTTGTTCTGCGAAGCAACAGCGAATTCATCCTGCATGTCGCGGCTAATCTGCCATTTCTCGGCCACGTTTTCGGCGGTCTGACCCATGTGATAGCCGTTGAAGGCATCCCACAAACCATCGCGGATCATAGTGTCGATGTATTTCATGTCACCCATCTTGTGACCGGCGCGTAGGGCGGCGGCGTGAGGTGATAGGGTCATGTTCTCTTGTCCACCTGCAGCCACGATCTCGGCGTCGCCCAACTGGATGTGCTGAGCGCCCAGAGCGACAGCGCGCAGACCCGAACCGCAAACCTGATTGATGCCCCATGCCGCGCTTTCCTGCGGCAGACCTGCATTGATATGCGCCTGACGGGCGGGGTTCTGCCCTTGTGCGGCGGTCAGGACCTGACCCATGATGGTTTCGCTTACCTCACCCTTGTCGACCCCGGCGCGCTCGACAACGGCCTCCAGGACGGCAGCGCCCAAATCATGTGCGGGGGTGTTCGCAAACGAACCGCTAAAGCTACCGACGCCCGTACGTGCGGCGGATGCGATTACTACGTTGGTCATACAGTCAATCCTTTACCGTCATGGTCTTGTGGGAAATCTGACGGCGCAGGTCGTGGAGAGGCTTTCTCCGGATACAAGAGCGCCTCGGGTTCCCCGCTCCAGCACCTTCTGCAATACCGCAATGCTGCATCTGCAGCAACGGGCAGCTTGTCTCAGAGTTGACTGCGGTGTATCTTTGCGCGGCTTCTTTCTATCAACTGCCTGTTTTTGAGGATTTTTCTTTGACCCAAGGTGGGGAGACCGAAGGTGCGCCGTACAAGAAGCCCTGCAGGCAATCGACCCCATTTTCGATCAGAAAAGCAGCATCTTCAGCGATCTCGACCGATTCGGCGGTCACGAGAATTTCAAATTCACGTGCCACGGCGATCAGCGCGCGCACCAGCGCCTGATTGTCAGAGTTCTTACTGACGCCACGTATGAACTGCCCGTCGATCTTGGCGGCGTCGAACAGAAACTCGCGAAAATGGCGAAAGCTGAAGTTGCTGGCTCCGAAGTCATCCAGCGCGAAGGCGATCCCGCGGGCTTGTTGCTGATCCATGAAGTCAACCACCAGCTCGGGCACCTGCATGGCTGACGCTTCGGAGATTTCCAGAATCAACCTCTCGCCCAGGCTTGCGTCTTGTTTCAGGAACCTATCCAGTACACGCGACCAGTTGGAATAACCGATGGATCGGGCGGACATGTTGATGGACAAGCGAATGCCGGGATTTCGGATCAGGGTGCGCAATCCCATCTCGAGCGCTATGCAATCCAGATCACGACCGATGGGCGTGTTTTCAACCTGTGGCATGAACTCGCGTGCGGGTATGACGCGACCGGTTTCATCTAATACGCGGATGAACCCTTCGTAAAAGGCGATCCCTTGCGGGGGGTGAGCCTGAATAACGGGTTGAAACGCCAGCCTGCATTGCTTGTGCTTTACCGCTTCAGTGGCCATCTGAACGACGGATTGGTCCCGAGAGGTGACGGCAGCGCTCAACGGGTTGCCCGACCCTTCAGGCAGGTCCGCGCGCTTCCTGTTTCCCATGTTCTACCATTCCTCTGATCCCGACGATTACGGTCCGGACAACAGTTTCAGGTAAGACAGGTAAAACCGGAGTTAACGAGCGTGTATTTATCTGTAGGTGTTGGGCCGGTGATCAGTTTGTGGACTGCCGGGCGTGCCGCAGCGAAGCCGCCGCGCCAACCAGTGCTCCGAACAGTCCAAGCGCAGCCATAACAAACCCGAGACCCAAAATTGTCGGGACAGCTCCGTTGAGCGCAGCGGCCATGGTTATGACAAGACCCAGCAAACCAGTAACGGTAGAAATTCTCAGCAATTTTGACATGCGGGTCTCCGGAGAATACTTACTTAAATCACCTCTCGGATATGGAGCACCTGTGCCAAAAATCAAGCAGAGAAAAGGTCTTTTTGAGACTTAAGCCCGCTTTGGCGCGGTGGCGGACGCCTGCGGGTCGAATTGCTCAAACCCCGGTGTTCCGCAATCTTCCGGATGGCGGACAAGATGTTTGGCCTTGATCTGCTCGGAATTGTCTCGGCTACCATCATGGCTGTAGCCCGGAGGCGCAAAACAATAGGCTAATCGTTGGCGCAATGTCAGCCCAGGCTGGGTCGCATCCTTCCAAATTTCGACCCATTCATGAAACGCCACGCGCAGTGGATTGAAGGTGCCGATATTGTGTACGAGGCCATAGTCGACCTTGTCATCCTCTTGCTCGGGAACGAACGTGCCGAACAGCTTATCCCAGATGATGAACACACCGGCATAATTGCAATCCAGATAGCGTGCATTGCGTCCGTGATGGGCGCGGTGGTGGCTGGGGGTGTTCATCACGGCCTCGAACCAGCGGGGCAATTTGCCAATCGCTTCGGTGTGAATCCAGAATTGATAGATGAGGTTCAGGCCGCCGACAAACAGCACCATTGCGGGATGAAAGCCCAGCAGGATCAGCGGCGCGCGCACCACCATCATGAAGGTGAAAGTATAGGTCCAGGTCTGACGCAACGCAGTGGTCAAATTATAGTGCTGCGAGCTGTGGTGGTTCACGTGGCTGGCCCAGACCCAGCGGATACGGTGCCCGAACCGGTGCACCCAATAATAGCGCAGATCATCCAGCACAAAGCAGAGGATGATGACCGGGATCGAAGTGCCCAGGTTCAGCGGCGTGATTTGCCAAAGCCACATGAAAAACGCATACGCGATGAAGCCCAGCAAAAAGCCTGAGGCAATGTTGCCCGCCCCCATGATCAACGAAGTCACGGCATCGCGCGTCTCATACCGACCGCCCCGACCTTTGACGGCGATCCATAGAAATTCCGCCAGAATGGCGGCGATGAAGAACGGTACGGCCCATTGCACCGCGTCGGGAAAGCTTACGTGATCAGTCATGCGGGTTCCATCAGAGGTTGCCAGTGGCGGCACTCGGTTTCGTCGAGATGGATAAGTACGCGCGGAGTGCTGAAATCGTGAAATTGAACCTCAAACCCATCGGGATGGTCGATCCTGTCGAAATCCAGCAGGTGCCGGGCTACGGTGTCAGCCCCGAAGGACCACAGCAACCCGGCGCCTGTCTCGGTTCGTACAAGGGCGGCATGACCGTCATGGGCGACCGTGACATCAATGACTATGTCATCAGGGAAGTGTCGAAGCCATTGGATTTGTGCGGTTTCAGGCGTCAGTAGGCGCAAACGAGATCTACCCGTCAGATGCAACAATAGCGTGATCCCGGCAATGCCGCCGACGACAAGTCCCAACAGAATTTCCAGCGGCATCCGATCCTCCTGCGGACAAACTGCAAGAGGTCGAATTGCCTGTCAAAGGTGGCGTGGCGTCAGCCGTGCTCCAGGCCGTCCAGAACTTCGTGTTGCACCACCCGTTCGACAAAGGGCACCAAACCCTCGGGGCCCGATGTGCGATCTTTTAAATGGATGCAGATATCGGGACGGCGCGCGGCAATGATGCCGACCATTTCACCGCGAATGTTGTCATCCAGACCGGCGCCCATGATGGCGCAGGCGATGCGGGGTTCGGTGTCCAGTTGTCGCCGGACCTCATTCTGATCATGTGCGCCTAGCCATTGGATAGGCAAATGATCCAACTGCCGTGCAACGTCACCGATTACATTCGGCAAACGGCCGATCAGTAATACTACTGGTTTCATATGGCCTCCATTTTGCTGATCACAAACGAAAACCGGCCCAACGGGGCCGGCTACAGTCTAACACAAAATGAAGCAGGCGGCTTTAGCTATTGCCGTCAACCAGAGTCGAAATGATTGACTTCGCGCTTTCTGAGTTCCATTCCGCATCGCCGATCAGGCGTGCAATTTCCTGTCCTTCGGGGTTAAGAATGACGGTAATCGGCAGAGCGATGACACCGAATTCGCGTGCGGCAGCAGAGTTGGGGTCCTGATGGCGTGGCAGGTTGTCGATGCCGTTCTCGTCAAAGAACTTCTTGATCCCGGCGGGCGTGTTACGGCCAGTGGCCAATGTCAGCACCTGGAACTTGTCGCCGCCAAATTCTTTCTGAAGCTCGGCAATCTGCGGCATTTCCTTGCGGCAGGGGGCACACCATGTGGCCCAGAAGTTCACCAACACGTATTTGCCGGCATAATCTTCCAGCGTGCCGACACCGCCATCATCTTCCAACTGGAACTCGATCATTTTGGCCTCTTTCGGTTCCTTGTGCAAGATCAACCGCTTCAGGGTTCCGTCACGCAGCGGACCCAGCGTCTCGGCATCCGTTGCCAAAGCGGCGTTTGCACCCAGCGCAAGGGCCATATAAAGGGGGATCAGACGAAATAGGCGCATATCAACTCCGGGTTTTCTTACATGACCGATCAATCTTCGAACCAGATGTGGGGCGGCCGCTTTGCCGCCGGTCCAGACGCGATCATGGAGGCAATCAATGCCTCGATCGGGTTCGATCAGCGGATGGCAGCCCAGGACATTGCAGGCTCGCGCGCCCATGCCGCCATGCTGGCTGCCACAGGCGTTATAACTGATAGTGATGCGCAGGCTATTCGGGAAGGGCTGCTCACCGTTTTGTCAGAAATCCAGAACGGTACGTTTCAGTTTTCGACCGCGCTGGAAGACATTCATATGAATGTCGAGGCGCGGTTGAAAGAGGTGATCGGAGAGCCAGCAGGCCGATTACACACGGGTCGCAGCCGGAATGATCAGGTCGCGACCGATTTCAAACTCTGGGTCCGCGATCAGCTGGACGCGGCAGAAACCGGTCTTCTGGCCTTGATCCGCGCGCTTTTGGCGCAGGCCGAGGCTGGTGCCGATTGGGTCATGCCAGGCTTTACCCATCTGCAAACCGCGCAGCCAGTGACTTGGGGCCACCATATGATGGCCTATGTCGAGATGTTTGGCCGCGACCTGTCCCGCGTCCGCGATGCGCGTGCGCGGATGAACGAATCCCCCTTGGGCGCTGCTGCGCTAGCGGGGACTTCTTTCCCAATCGATCGACATATGACCGCTGAAGCACTGGGCTTTGATCGCCCCACAGCCAACTCGCTGGATGCTGTCAGCGACCGCGATTTCGCGCTGGAGTTCCTGTCGACCGCTTCGATCTGTGCGGTCCACCTGTCGCGCTTCGCCGAGGAACTGGTGATCTGGTCTTCGGCCCAATTCCGTTTTGTCACTTTGTCCGACCGGTTCTCGACCGGCTCGTCAATCATGCCGCAGAAAAAGAACCCCGATGCCGCGGAATTGATCCGCGCCAAAGTGGGTCGCATTTACGGCGCCAATACAGCGTTGATGATGGTGATGAAGGGCTTGCCGCTGGCCTATTCCAAGGACATGCAGGAAGACAAGGAACAGGTCTTTGATGCCGCCGACAACTGGATGCTGGCGCTTGCCGCAATGGAAGGGATGGTCAAGGACATGACCGCCAACCGCGACAGCCTTGCAGCTGCTGCAGGGTCCGGTTTCTCAACTGCAACCGATCTGGCCGACTGGCTTGTCCGTGTGCTAGGCCTGCCGTTCCGCGATGCGCACCACGTAACCGGTTCGCTGGTTGCCATGGCCGAGAGCAAAGGCTGCGACCTGCCTGACTTGACGCTTGAGGACATGCAGTCGGTTCATGCTGACATCATTGATGATGTCTATTCTGTTCTTACGGTCGAAAATTCGGTAAACTCGCGCCAGTCCTATGGAGGCACCGCACCGGATCAGGTGCGAGCCCAAATCAAGCGATGGAAGGCGCTGGTGTAATGCATATACGACGCGTGGTGCTGTTGATTGCGGTTGCAGCGGCTCTGGCTGGCTGCGGCGCTGACGGCGAACCCATCCAACCCACCATGAGCGCAAGTGTTGGCGTTGGCAGCAGCGGCACTTATGGCGGTGTCGGGGTTGGTGTGCGTCGCGGTGGTCTGGGCGTATTTCTGGGGCTCTGAGACATTGCCATTCGTATTTGTCATTCCCATGTGAGCAGAACAACCGGCTGCACGCTGCTCCTCTGGACGTAAGGTGGCAACATGAAGTTCTTTGGCCTGATCTTGGCACTTGTCGTTCTTGCAGCTTGCGAGCCGGCATACAAACCACAACCCAAACCTGAGCCCGAAGCCCGCTCGACAGGAATTTCGGTATCTGGATATGCGCGGATCGGTGCATCGAAGACCTTCTAGATAGCGATGGGATTTCTGCAGTTGGCTGGAATCATTTGATCCACATACCTCTTTTGGTCTAAGCGCGCGGTATGGATCATTTTCTCTACCGCGACGGCGCGCTTTTCGCCGAGGATGTGCCAATCTCCGAAATCGCAGCCGCGGTCGGAACCCCGTTTTATGTTTATTCGACGGCTACTTTGCTGCGGCATTTCAAGCTGTTCGATGACGCGCTTGAGGGCACCGACCACCTTGTCTGCTACGCGATGAAAGCGGCCAGCAATCAGGCAATCCTGAAGACGTTGGCTCAGGCAGGTGCGGGGATGGATGTGGTTTCTGGCGGAGAATACCGGCGTGCCAAGGCTGCAGGCGTGCCCGGCGACAAGATCGTCTTCTCGGGCGTTGGCAAAACTGCAGATGAGATTCGCACGGCATTGACTGGCGGAATTCGGCAATTCAACGTCGAATCAGAGCCTGAAATGCAGGTGATCAGTGCGGTCGCGCTAGAATTGGGCGTGAATGCGCCGATCACCGTTCGGGTGAACCCGGATGTCGATGCCAAGACCCATGCCAAGATTGCTACTGGAAAGTCCGAGAATAAGTTTGGCATCCCAATCTCGCGCGCTTCCGAGGTTTATGCGTTGGCTGCAAGCCTGCCGGGCCTCGAAGTGATCGGGATTGACGTCCATATCGGCTCGCAACTGACCGAATTGGAGCCGTTCGAGTTGGCATATAAAAAGGTCGCGGAACTCACTGAGCGTTTGCGCTCCGAAGGGCACAATATTCGGCGCCTTGATCTTGGGGGTGGATTGGGCATTCCCTATACGCGTTCCAATGACGCGCCGCCCTTGCCAGTTGAATATGGCGCGATGATCAAGAAAACGCTGGGCCATCTGGGCTGTGAGATCGAGATCGAGCCCGGCCGACTGATTGCGGGTAATGCGGGTCTGATGGTGTCCAAGGTCATCTACGTCAAATCCGGTGAGGACCGCGATTTCCTGATCCTTGACGGGGCGATGAACGACCTGATCCGCCCCGCTATGTATGAAGCGCATCATGATATAGTCGCCGTCGACGAACCTGCTGCAGGGGTCGAACAAAGGCCCTATGACATTGTCGGTCCTGTTTGCGAATCCGGCGATACATTTGCCAAGCAGCGCAACATGCCGCCGCTGAAATCAGGTGATCTGATCGCTTTCCGCAGCGCGGGGGCCTATGGCGCGGTCATGTCCAGCGAGTACAATACGCGCCCCCTGATCCCAGAAGTTCTGGTGAACGGGGATCAATTTGCCGTAATTCGTGAACGCCCAAGCTTTGACGAAATCATAAACCGCGATACCATGCCAGAGTGGCTCTGACGCGATAGGCGCGCGGGCCGGATCAGGAGGCCCGCCTTGCGCGAGAACCAGACCCTGCCGATTCCAAGACTGTCCCTGTGGCTGACGCATGGGGGCATGCTGGCCGAACAGGTGATGCGCGCCTTCTGGCCGCTCTTTTCTATTCTCATGGCGCTGCTGGCGGCCCTGATGCTGGGGCTGCACGATCTTGTGCCCATCGAAACCGTTTGGATTTCTGCGGCTGTCGGATTGGTTGCGTTGATTGCGACCGCGATCTTGGGGATCAGGCGGTTTCACCTGCCGACCCGGTCTGAGGCGTTGGTTCGGCTGGATGAGACCCTGCCCGGTCGCCCGATTCAGGCATTGATGGATGATCAGGCAATCGGTGCGATGGATGCGGATTCGGTGGGGCTGTGGCAAGCACACCAGGCGCGCATGGCAGACCGTGCTTCAAATGCCGATCCGGTGAAACCCGACTTGCGGCTGGCCTCTCGCGATCCCTATGCGCTTCGCTATGCTGCATTGTTGGCGCTCGTCGTTGCAGCTCTGTTTGGTTCGTTCTGG
Source organism: Ruegeria sp. G2 (assembly GCF_056533505.1). NCBI lineage: Bacteria > Pseudomonadati > Pseudomonadota > Alphaproteobacteria > Rhodobacterales > Roseobacteraceae > Ruegeria > Ruegeria sp. G2. Next base: position 57,237 of record NZ_JBQFON010000010.1, read on the forward strand.
CGGATTGGCTCGGTGGCGGACATGACGCCGGGGACCGCTCAGGCGGGGCTGGGACCGACCTGGGAAGGCTGGGTCGAACCGCCACGCTATACGGGCTTGCCGACGCTTTACCTTGCTGATCAAACCGATCCAACACTTACGGTGCCCAAAGGCAGCCGCATCACGCTGCGGTTCTACGGGGAGATTGGTGCACACAGCTTGACCGAGACGACGACGCCGCTTGGAACCGAGGCCGCAACCGAGGCAGAGCAGGACTTTGTTGCCGATCGCTCGGGCCAGTTGCGGATCGAAGGTCCGGCTGGACGCGATTGGGCGCTGGACATACTCGCGGACACTAAACCACAGATCGAGGTGGCGGGCGCTGCTGAGGCCGAAGCTGGCGGACAGATGAAACTACCGTTCGCGGCGTCCGACGACTATGGCATCATTTCAGGCACGGCTCGGATCGAGTTGAATCTGCCTGCTGTGAATCGCGAATTTGGCCTGGCGACTGAACCGGAGCCGCGCGAGATCATCACGGTCGAGCTTCCGATGCCGATCACCGGCGACAGGACGGATTTTGCCGAAGACCTGATCGAGGATTTCTCGCAGCACCCCTGGGCGCATTTGCCGGTGAAAATTACCCTCTTGGCCGTTGATGCGGCAGATCAGGAATCGGTGGCCGAGCCTTATTTGGCCGATCTGCCTGCCCGGCGTTTCTTTGATCCACTGGCTGCCGCGGTCGCTGAACAACGGCGCGATTTACTCTGGTCGCGCGACAATTCGCTGCGCGTTGCACAATTGTTGCGTGCCGTCTCGCATCTGCCCGAAGATTTGTTCCGCTCGGACACCGCCTACTTGCGCCTGAGGGTGATCTTGCGTCGGTTGGAAACCTTTGATCGGCACGGTGCGCTAAACCTCAAACAGCAGGAAGAGATCGCGCAGGCGCTATGGGATCTCGCTGTTCTGATCGAGGACGGAACACTGGCTGACGCTTTGGAGCGGATGCGCCGCGCGCAAGAGCGTTTGACCGAAGCAATGCAGAACGGTGCCAGCGATGAAGAAATCGCTGAGTTGATGCAAGAGCTGCGCGAAGCAACGCAGGATTATATGCGACAGCTTCAGCGTCTCGCCCAAGAAAACGGCGAAGATGGTCAGAACCAACAAGGTCAGAACGGCGAAACGCTGCAGATGACGCAAGATGACCTGCAGCGGATGATGGATCGCATTCAGGAGCTGATGGAACAGGGCCGCATGGCCGAAGCGCAGCAGGCGCTGGAAGAGTTCCAACAGATGATGGAAAACATGCGCGTCACACAAGGGCAAGGCCAGGGTGGCCAATCCGAAGGTCAGCAGGCCATGGAGGGGCTGGCGGAAACTCTGCGGGAACAGCAAGGGTTGAGCGATCAGGCCTTCAGAGATCTACAGGAACAGTTCAATCCAGGAGCCCAATCCGGCGAAAGTCAGGGCAATGAAGGCAGCAGCGGCGGGCTCGGGCGTGGACAAAGCCACGAAGGTCAGGGCGGACAGGGCCAGGGTCAGGATCAGGCAGGTGAGGGGCAGCAAGGTCAGGGATCTCTGGCGGATCGGCAACAAGCGCTGCGAGATGAACTGGGACGGCAGGAACAAAGCCTGCCGGGTGGCGGCACGCCTGAAGGTGATGCCGCACGTGAGGCGCTGGGCCGTGCAGGGCGAGCGATGGACGAGGCCGAAGACGCCTTGCGCAGCGATGATCTGGCCGAGGCGATCGACCGGCAGTCCGAAGCGATGGAAGCGCTGCGCGAGGGGATGCGATCACTGGGTGAGGCCATGGCGCAGAACCAGCAAAACCAGCCGGGGCAGGGTACGGAAGCGGGTGATATGCAAGCCAACAACCGCGACCCGTTGGGCCGCGCGCCGGGATCGGCAGGGTCGATCTCGACCGATGATAACCTGTTGCAGGGCGAAGACGTCTATCGCCGAGCGCGCGAGCTGCTGGATGAAATCCGTCGCCGCACTGGCGAACAGGATCGGCCTCAGATTGAGCTGGAGTACCTCAAGCGCTTGCTCGAAAGGTTTTAGTTCTGTCCTGCGCCACCGGTCTGTGATTCTAACCACAAACGCGCCTGATCGACCATTGATACATAAGATTTCAGCACCGGATCAGCTTGCGGTACCGCTTCGCTGATCTGGCTAGCATTGCCATAGATCAGAAACAGAATAACGCCGATGATCAGTATCAGCGCGAAGCCACGTAAAAATCCACCGGATTTGCGAGTCGGTGCATCTGTTTCAGCCTCGTCCGAGCTGAGATCGCTGCGCAGGCCGGAATTGATTGCCTCAACATCAGGTAGTTCATCGCGCTGACCTGCATCGGCTGCTGATTCAGTGGCGGAAGGTCGATTGGGTTTGACCTTTGGCTCTTCGGGTGGGTCAAGGGCCAGATCAGGCTGGCTTTCTAGACTACTGCCTTCACGCTCTCGCAGATCAGCCTCGCGCGCGGCTTCTTCCTTTAGGATGTTAGAAACCGCGGGATCTATGTTGCTGGCGCTCTCATCATGAGACGCTTCAGCCGCTGTTTTGACCTCTTCAGGATCTGGCGAGTCTAATTCCTGCGTTGCCTCGGCCTCTGTTTCGACGGTGGCAGGGTGTTTTTCCTGAAACCAGGTCTTTTCGCAATTGGAGCATTGCACTTCGCGCCCGTCTTCTGGGATCACCTCGTCCGGGACTTCGTACTGGGCGCTGCAATTCGGACACGTTAAACGCATTCTGCCTCCTGGCCTTCAAGGCTGGCCTGATAATAGTTTTTTCAGGGATGATATTCCGTTAAGACCCAACAGCAAAGCGTGTTTTCGGTTTCGCGGGCCAAGTGTCGCCAATTGGCCCCGCCCGAGGCATTGAATCCAGCGCTGCGCTCGGGCAAGAGGTGAGCAGAACAATGGGGGCAGGCGTGATTGAGCTGGACAATATCAGCTATACCTACGGCGGCGGCGAATTGCTGAGCGATGTTTCGCTGCAGTTGCAGCCGGGTTCGTTCCACTTCCTGACCGGCCCTTCCGGCGCGGGCAAGACCACATTGCTGAAACTCTGCTATGGCGCGTTGCTGCCAACCTCGGGCAAGTTGATGGCCTTTGGCGAAGATATCGCCAGCATGGACCGTGACCAGATGGCGCTGCTGCGCCGTCGGATCGGCGTGGTGCATCAGGATTGCCGCTTTCTGGATCACATGACCCTGGCCGAAAATGTCGCGCTGCCGCTTATGGTCTCGGGGCGCTCAGAAAATGGACAGCAAGACGACCTGACCGAGCTGCTGAGCTGGGTCGGACTTGGAAGCAGACTCGAAGCACACCCGCCCGAATTGTCGGGTGGGGAACGCCAGCGTGCCGCCTTGGCCCGCGCGGTCATTTTGTCGCCTGACTTGGTGCTTGCGGATGAGCCCACCGGCAACGTGGATTGGGAGATGTCTCAACGTCTGCTGCGCCTGCTGATCGAACTGAACCGGATGGGTAAAACCGTGCTGATCGCCACCCATGACCTAAGCCTGATCCGCGCCGCGAAAAGCCAGGTTCAGGCCCGTGTTCTGCGCATCGCGCAGCGCCGGGTGCAACTTGCGGGGGCGGATCTATGAGCAAGGGCATGATCCGAAATTTGCTGCGCCGCGACACTCGCGCTGATCGCGTTGTGCCACCTACTGGTTTCACTGCTCAGCTGACCCTGTTTGTCTCGGGCGCGATGGCATTTCTCGCAGTATTTGCACTGGCCCTGTCGCTGGCCTCGGGCCGTGTGGCGGATCGCTGGGCCTCGGAACTGGCAGGGGCTGCGACATTGCGGATCAATGCCCCTGCGGATCAACGTGCGGCGCAAACCGAGGCAGCTTTGAACGTTCTCCAACAGACGCCGGGGGTCGCTTCGGCCCGCGCGTTGACGAGCGAAGAACAGGCCACACTGCTGTCGCCCTGGTTCGGACCGGACTTGCCTCTGGACACATTGCCAATCCCGCAGCTGATCGAGATTGTCGAAGGGGAGCCCGGCCTGGATGCGGCTGGTCTGCGCCTGAGATTGGGGGCAGAAGTGCCGGGCGCGGTGCTGGATGATCACACCCGCTGGCGCGAGCCGTTGGTTGATGCGGCCAATTCACTGCGGCGTCTGGGCTGGATTTCGATCCTGCTGATTGGTGGCGCTACTGCCGCCATGATCACCCTTGCCGCCAACGCCTCACTTGCCGCCAACGCGCAGATTATCGAGGTTCTGCGTCAGGTCGGCGCGCGGGATCGGTTCATCGCCGGAGCGTTCGTGCGGCGCTTTACCTTCCGCGCGCTTTTTGGGGCGGCCGTTGGAACCCTGTTAGGTATGTCTGGTGTTTTACTGCTACCCGAGGCCTCAGATACTGGTGGATTTCTTACAGGGCTTGGGTTTCAAGGGATTGGATGGCTACTGCCGGTGCTGATACCAGTGTTGGGTGCCGCCGTTGCATTTCTGGCCACATGGTCGGCAGCACAGCGCAAGTTAAAGGAGCTTTCGTGATGTTCATGGCCATTCAGTGGGTCCGGTCACTGATCTTCATGATCACTATCTACGTCTGGATGCTGATCCTCGGGATCATCTTTGCCCCTTATGCGCTGTTTGCCAAACGTGGCGCTTTGCGCGCCTGCAAGACCTATGCGCGCACAACTAAATGGTTGGCCCGCTGGATGGTTGGCATACGCTGCGAAGTGCGCGGAGAGGTGCCTCATGGCGAGGTCGTGATCGGTGCCAAGCACCAGTCGTTTCTGGACATCATCATAATCTTCGACGCCATCCCGCACGGCAAATTCATCATGAAGCGCGAGCTTTTGTGGACGCCGGTCATTGGCATGTATGCGCGCCGTCTGGGCTGTATCCCGGTCAATCGCGGCAAACGAGGGGCAGCGGTGGCCAAGATGGTCAAAGATGTTGCGCGCGAGTTCAGCGAACCCGGACAGTTGGTGATCTACCCGCAGGGAACGCGCGTCGCGCCGGGTGTGCACAAGCCCTACAAGGTCGGAACGGCGGTTCTGTATGAAGGCCTCGGGTTCCCGTGCGTGCCCGTTGCTACCAATGCAGGCGTATTCTGGCCCAGAACCGGTGTCCTGCGCAAGCCGGGCAACGCGATTGTCGATTTCCTTAATCCAATCGAGCCCGGCGTTGCAAGAAATGACTTTCTTGAGCGGCTGGAATACGTGATTGAGACACGGTCGAACGAATTGATGCAGGAAGTGGGGTTTGATCCGGATGGAGTTCATTAAGGACATCGCTACGCTCGAAGCGCTCTACGGGACGCCCGGTGCGCCATCTATACGCAAGGTGGCGCGGCAACTTACTCCGCTCTATCGCAAGTGGATTATGGCCTCGCGCCTGTGCATTCTTAGCACCGTCGGCCCCGAAGGTGTCGATGGCAGCCCGCGCGGAGACGACGGATCAGTCGTATTGGAACTGAATCCGGGCACTTTGGCCCTACCGGATTGGCGAGGAAACAACCGTCTGGATTCACTGCGAAACATCGTTCGAGACCCCCGAGTGTCGCTGATGTTTTTGGTGCCCGGCTCGAACAACGTGGTTCGGGTAAATGGGAATGCTCAGTTGACCGATGACGACGACCTGCGCGCCCGTTTCGAGAAAAACGGAAAGCGCCCTGCGACCGTGATTTTGATTGAGGTATCCGAGATCTACACCCAATGCGCCCGCGCCCTGATCCGGGCCGGAACCTGGAGCGGTCGTGATGAAACCGATGGCCTTCCGAGTGTTGGCGAGATTTTGTCTGAAATGACATCGGGTGAAGAGGGCGGCGCGCAATATGATCAGGAATGGGGTGCCCGCGCCGCAAAGACTATGTGGTAGCAGCTTTCCCACGTAGTAACTTCAAAGCGCGGCGGCTCCCATTCTGGCCACTTTGCCGATCCAACGTTCAACGCTTCCGGGCTTCGGATAGCTTGCGCTGGCAAAATAGGTAAAGCGGGTAGGCTTGAACCCAACAAAGCCTAGAACCTGATCGCGAAGCTGCCGCAGCAGCGCCTGCCGATAGATTAAACGCATGAACCAGCCTGGCGTATCTGACGTCAGGATCACCCTTGCGGTGCGTCCGCTCAGCATCGGCGCTGGCAAACCGATCTTTGTTGTGTTCCGCGTATCGAACGTCCGTCCTGGGATGAATGTCCGGTCGATCAGGCCCTTCAGCTTGGCTGGCAGACCGCCCCACCACATCGGTGTCGTCAGGACCAGGTGCTCGCTCCACTCGATGTCCTGCAATACCTGTTCAAGCACGGGCTCAAGCGGTTTGAAATCTTCATAATTTCCCTGACCAAAGTCGTGATCGAACTGCAGATCACTCAGATGCACCATGCGAACCTCGTGACCTTTGGCAATGGCTGCGTCTGCGTAGGTTTGTGCAAAGGTGCGCGACAGGCTGCTTTCGGCAGGGTGCCCATTGAGGACGAGTATCTTCCTAGCTGGCATTGCGAATCTCCTAAAATTGACCATGGTCACTTTGTAAGCGAAAAAAATGACCGCGGTCAATAATAAATTTGACCACGGTCAAATAATATGCAAGCAAGCATTATGCAGAGACCAATTCAAAAACGAACCTTTAAAACCCGAGCACGCCTGATCTCAGCCGCCGAGGACGTAATTCAGAAGAGCGGGTACGAAGCTCTGCGCGTGGAAGAGGTGGTTCAGGCTGCAGGCGTGGCCAAGGGAACATTCTTTGCGCATTTTCGCGACAAGGATGCACTGATGGAAATCCTTCTGGCGGAAAAACTGAATGCCTGCCTTGATCAGGCAGAGGCCGGAAAGCCCCCAAAATCAGTGCCACAGATCATCGCGGCCCTAGAACCCGTACACAGTTTCATGACGGTTGAGCGCTATGTATTCGACCTGCTCATAAGGTATTCTGGCGCTACCGCAATCGCCGAAATCGGCCCAATCGCCTATTTCTTTGAACGATACTTCCGCGTTGTGATGATGTGGCTCGAAGATGCGGATGTTCGCCACGACGTTCCTTCAGAGCTTTTGGCCGAAGGAGTGCAGGCATTTGCAATTCAGGCCATGTCGCTGAGGTTTTGCGCGCTGCACGCTTCAACAAGCTTCAACGACAGGCTTAAGGTTTATCTTGAGGCGTGGTTGACCCCGGCGAGATAACCACCGGGGTCGTTTATTCAGCTATGAATTGGTCCGTCGCCACAGGCTAGAGCGGCCTCGCGCACCGCTTCGGAATAGGTCGGGTGCGCATGGCAGGTCAGGGCTAGATCTTCGGCCGAGGCGCCGAACTCCATCGCCACGCAGACCTCGTGGATCAGGTCGCCGGCCGCAGGACCGATGATATGTGCGCCCAGAATTCGATCAGTATCTTTGTCGGCCAGAATCTTGACGAATCCGTCGGCCGCAAAATTCGCCTTGGCTCGGCCATTGCCCATGAACATGAACTTGCCGACCTTGTAGGCGCGGCCCTGTTCCTTGAGTGTCGCTTCGGTCTCACCCACATTGGCCACCTCGGGCCAGGTGTAGATGACCCCTGGAATGACCCCATAGTTTACGTGACCGTGTTTACCCGCGACTTGTTCAGCTGCGGCCATGCCCTCGTCTTCAGCCTTGTGCGCCAGCATCGGGCCTTCGGTCACGTCGCCGATGGCATAGATGCCCGGCACATTGGTCTGCCAATCACTACCGACCTTGATCTGGCCGCGCGGGGTCATCTCGACGCCCAGAGCGTCCAGCCCCAGACCGTCCGAGTACGGCTTGCGCCCGGTTGCCACCAGCACGGTATCGGCGTCGATCACATGCTCGCTGTCATCCTTCAGCAGCTTGTACGTCACCTTGGCTTTGGTCTTGGTCGCTTCGGTCTTTTGCACCGCAGCGCCCATGACGAATTTCAAACCCTGTTTCTTGAGAATACGCTGAAAGGTCTTCTGCACCTCAGGGTCCATGCCCGGCGTGATTTCCTTGAGGAATTCGATCACCGTCACCTCGGCGCCCAAACGGTTGTAGACCGAACCCAACTCAAGCCCGATCACACCGGCACCGATCACAATCATTTTCTTGGGAACTTTGCCCAGAGACAGCGCTCCGGTGGAAGTCACTACGACCTTTTCGTCAACTTCGACGCCGGGCAGCGCCGACGGCTCAGAGCCCGACGCGATGATGATGTTCTTGGCCTCATGTACCTCTTCGCCAACCTTGACCTTGCCCGCAGCGGGGATCGAGCCCCAACCTTTCAGCCAATCGATCTTGTTCTTCTTGAACAAGAACTCGATGCCCTTGGTGTTGCCATCGATGACTTCATCCTTATAGGCCTGCATCTGCTTCCAATCGACCGAAGGCGATTTCCCCTTCAGACCCATCTTGGCAAAGTTATGTTCAGCTTCGTGCAACTGGTGACTGGCATGCAGCAAAGCTTTCGAGGGGATGCAGCCCACGTTAAGGCATGTCCCGCCCAGCGTCTCGCGCCCTTCGACCACAGCGGTCTTTAGACCCAGTTGAGCGCAGCGAATTGCGCAGACATAGCCGCCGGGCCCGGCGCCGATTACGATGACGTCATAATTTGCCATTACATTCTCCTAAATCGACCGGTCGCCCGGCACTTCCCCGACCCGATTTCGTGGGTCAGAAATATCTTTTGTCAAACGGGTTCCAGCAGCTTGATCGAGATATGCGCAATCCCACCACGCTCGTGATGCATCGCCAGTTCCTCGGACCCGAAAAAGGCACGGGCCTTGTCTAGGTTCACGACCTCGAACATTGCAATCGCATGGTCCTTCTGATCGGGATCACGCCAGACATGCAGGTCGCGGATACCCGCGGCCTTACGCATCGGCATATCCTCGCGGAACACTTTTAGCCAGGCGTCGAAATCGGCCACATCGGCCTGCCAGAGTACATGTGTTGCCATCTTATAGATCCATCAACAGGCGGCGCGGGTCTTCAAGCGCTTCTTTCACGCGAACCAGGAAGGTCACCGCACCCTTGCCGTCAACAATACGGTGGTCATAGGACAGAGCCAGATACATCATCGGGCGGATCTTGATCTCGCCATTGATGACCATCGGGCGGTCCTGAATCTTGTGCATTCCCAGAATACCTGATTGCGGCGGGTTCAGGATCGGTGAAGACATCAACGAGCCATAGACGCCACCGTTCGAGATCGTGAACGTACCGCCCTGCATTTCAGCCATCGAAAGCTTGCCGTCGCGGGCGCGCTTGCCCTTTTCAGCAATGGCTTTCTCGATCGCTGCGAAGGACATGCTGTCGGCGTCGCGGATCACCGGAACCACCAGTCCCTGAGGCGTACCAGCGGCGACGCCCATATGCACAAAGTTCTTGTAGACGATGTCATTGCCGTCGATCTCGGCATTCACTTCGGGCACTTCTTTCAGCGCATGACAGCAGGCCTTGGTGAAGAAGGACATAAAGCCCAGACGCACGCCGTGCTTTTTCTCGAACTGGTCTTTGTATTGATTACGCAGGGCCATCACCTCGGTCATGTCCACCTCGTTATAGGTGGTCAGGATGGCCGCTGTGTTCTGCGCGTCCTTCAGGCGCTTGGCGATGGTCTGGCGCAGACGGGTCATGCGCACGCGCTCTTCGCGGCTTGCATCCTCGGCAGCCACAGGAGCGCGTGGAGCTTGGGCAGCGGGGGCGGGCGCAGCCGCCGTAGGCCCTGGGGCTGTAGCTGCTGCAGCAACTGCCTTTGCCACGTCTTCTTTCATGATACGCCCATCGCGACCGGTGCCGGTGACCTGATCGGCGGTCAGACCGGCTTCGGCCATCGCTTTCTCAGCTGATGGTGCGTTGGCCACGTCTTTACCTGTGCTGGCTGCAGTCGGAGCGGCAGCGGCCGCAACCGGAGCGCTTGCCACACCTGCGGCCGAGCCCGAGATCACCGCCAGCTTGGCAGACGCATCGACCGTGCTGCCTTCGGGCGCAACGATCTCAGCCAGAACGCCTGCCGCCGGGGCCGGAACTTCGACCGAGACCTTGTCGGTTTCCAATTCGCACAGCATCTCATCCTGTGCGACGTTGTCGCCAACCTGTTTGAACCATGTCGAAACGGTTGCCTCGGTCACGGATTCGCCCAGCGTCGGCACCATAACGTCCACGCTGCCACCTGCCGCAGCCGCCGCTGCTGCAGCTGGGGCCGGGGCCGCCGCTGCCGGAGCAGGCGCTGCCCCTTCGCCAGCGGTGATGGTGGCCAGCAATGCATCGACACCCACCGCCTCACCTTCGGCAGCGACAATCTCGCCCATCACACCTGCGGTAGGCGAGGGCACTTCGACCGTCACCTTGTCAGTTTCCAGCTCACACAGCATTTCATCAACTGCAACGGCGTCGCCGGGTTTCTTGAACCATGTCGCAACGGTGGCTTCGGTGACAGACTCGCCCAGCGTGGGAACACGAACTTCAATCGTCATCGTTTACTTTCCTTCAATGCTCAGCGCTTCGTTCACCAGCGCTTCTTGTTGGGCTTTGTGTTGGCTGGCCAGACCCGTTGCAGGCGAGGCCGAGGTTGCGCGACCGGCATAGACCGGACGGGTGTGTTTTGCGCCAATGCGGGTCAGAACCCATTCGATATTGGGTTCGATAAAGGTCCAGGCCCCCTGGTTCTTGGGCTCTTCCTGACACCAGACCATCTCGGCACCTTTGAAACGCTCAAGTTCGTTGATCAGCGAATGCGCAGGGAAGGGATAGTATTGCTCGATTCGCATCAGGTAGATGTCATCGATGCCGCGCGCATCGCGTTCTTCCAGCAAGTCAAAGTAAACCTTGCCCGAACACATCACCACACGCTTGATCTTGTCATCCGCCACCAGCTTGGTGTCAGAGTTGCCCTTCTGCGCATCATCCCACAGCACCCGGTGGAAGCTGGAGCCTGTGGTGAAGTCATCCGCCGTGCTGACCGCCAGTTTATGACGCAGCAGCGACTTTGGCGTCACCAGGATCAGAGGCTTGCGGAAAGTCCGGTGCAGCTGACGGCGCAGGATGTGGAAATAGTTCGCAGGTGTTGTACAGTTCGCCACGATCCAGTTGTCCTGACCGCACATCTGCAGGAACCTTTCCAGGCGCGCGGATGAGTGTTCCGGGCCTTGCCCTTCGAACCCGTGCGGCAGCAACGTGACCAGACCGGACATCCGCAGCCACTTGCTTTCACCCGAGCTGATGAACTGGTCGAACATGATCTGCGCGCCGTTGGCGAAATCACCGAACTGTGCTTCCCAAAGGACCAGAGCGTTAGGCTCGGCCAGAGAATATCCGTATTCGAATCCCAAGACCGCATATTCGCTGAGCATCGAGTCAATCACGTCATAATGAGATTGGCCCTTGCGGATGTTGTTCAGCGGGTAGTAGCGCTCTTCGGTTTCCTGATGGACAAATCCGGAATGGCGTTGGCTGAATGTACCTCGCGTCGCGTCCTGTCCGGCCAGTCGCACTGGGTAGCCCTCGGTTAGCAGCGAGCCAAACGCCAGAGCCTCGCCAGTTGCCCAGTCAAAGCCGGTCCCGTTTTCGAACATCTGTTTCTTGTGTTCCAGCAATCGTCCGACGGTTTTATGCATCGCAAAACCTTCGGGTGCTGTGGTCAGGGCGGTCCCGATCTCGGCCAGCGTTTCCGCTGAGATCGCGGTTTCGCCGCGCATGTATTCTTCTTTGTTCTTGTCCAGATGCGACCAGCGCCCATCCAGCCAATCGGCTTTGTTGGGCTTATAGTCCCTCCCGGCGTCGAACTCTTCGTTCAGATGGGCCTGAAAGGCGGCCTTCATATCCTCGATCTCGCCTTCGGGGATCAGGCCGTCTTTGACCAGACGTTCCGTGTACAGCGACAGCGTAGTCTTATGAGTCTTGATCTTCTTGTACATGATCGGGTTGGTGAACATGGGCTCATCGCCCTCGTTATGGCCGAACCGGCGATAGCAGAAGATATCCAGCACCACGTCCTTGTGGAACTTCTGACGGAATTCGGTTGCCACCTTGGCGGCATGCACCACCGCCTCGGGGTCGTCGCCGTTCACATGGAAGATCGGCGCTTCGACCATCAGCGCGATATCCGTTGGATAGGGGCTGGAGCGGCTGAAATGCGGCGCGGTGGTAAAGCCGATCTGGTTATTCACCACAATATGCATAGTGCCACCGGTCTTGTGCCCTTTCAGACCCGACAGGCCGAACCCTTCAGCCACCACACCTTGTCCGGCAAAGGCCGCATCGCCGTGCAGCAGAATGCCCATCACCTTGGTGCGGTCTTCGTCGTTCAGCTGATCCTGCTTGGCGCGAACCTTGCCCAGCACCACCGGGTTCACCGCCTCAAGGTGCGAGGGGTTGGCGGTCAGCGATAGGTGCACTGAGTTGCCGTCAAACTCCCGGTCACTGGATGCACCGAGGTGATACTTTACGTCACCCGATCCATCCACATCCTCAGGCTTGAAGCTGCCGCCCTGGAATTCGTTGAATATGGCGCGATAGGGCTTGCCCATCACATTGGCCAAAATGTTCAGACGCCCCCGGTGCGGCATCCCGATGACGATGTCCTGCAATCCCAGGGCACCGCCGCGCTTGATAATCTGTTCCATTGCAGGGATCAGGCTTTCGCCACCGTCTAAACCGAACCGCTTGGTGCCCATGTACTTGACATGCAGAAATTTCTCGAAGCCTTCGGCCTGGACCATCTTATTCAGGATCGCCTTGCGGCCCTCTTTGGTGAAGGCGATTTCCTTGCCGTACCCTTCGATCCTTTCCTTCAGCCAAGCGGCCTCTTCCGGGTTCGAGATGTGCATATATTGCAGCGCGAAGGTGCCACAGTAAGTCCGCTTCACGATCTCGACGATCTGGCGCATGCTGGCCATCTGCAGGCCCAGAACATTGTCGATAAAGATCGGGCGGTCCATATCCGCATCGGTGAAGCCGTAGGTCTTTGGATCCAGTTCAGGATGCGTGCTTGCGGCGCGCATCCCCAGCGGATCCAGATCCGCGGCCAAGTGGCCCCGGATGCGATAGGCCCGGATCAGCATCAGCGCCCGAAGGCTGTCCAGCACCGCGCGCTTGATCTGGTCGTCGCTGACCTCGACCCCTTTGGCCTCGGCCTTGTCTTTGATCTTCTTGCCCGCCGCCTTCGCGTCAATCTCGGCCCATTCACCAGTCAGCGCCCCGGTCAGATCATCCGCCGGCATCGGAGGCCAATCGCTGCGCGCCCAAGATGGCCCCTCGGCCTCGCGCTGCACATCTGGCGCATCGTCGCCCATGGCCTTGAAAAACTCGACCCAGGCCGCGTCGACCGCGCCGGGGTTCTTGGTGTACTGGGCGTAAAGCTGCTCCAGATATTCGGCATTATGCCCTTGCATGAAGCTTGAGGCATGAAAGGCTGAGTTGGGCGAGTGTTCGGTCATTGGGCTACCTCATATGGGTTGGGACCGTATTGGTTGGTGCCTGGTTCGCTGGGGCGGGACAGCCACCACAGAACCAGGAGGGGCGACACAAACAGGACAAGAAGTGTCGGAATGACGATAAGAAGAGTTGCGCGGGTGAACAGGATATCCAACGTGCCGCCATGGAATTGGCTGGCAAGGCCGATGCCAAAGATCAGAACAGCCAGCGCAGCGAGGATCAGCAAGATCGGCAACAAGGCATAAAGCCCGCTGCGCCCAGTATCATGCATCCGCCGCCACGCGACAGCCAGATGCGGGAGGAAGACAATCAGGCTGACGATGCTTTGGACCGGGCCTGTCGAAGTGGCAGTAACGGATTTGGACGTTTCGGTTTCGGTCACTGCGACCTGAGTGAAGAACTGCCAGTCGATGATCCCAGCAATAATGCTCCAGATCACGATGAACAGGAAAAAAAACCAGTATTCGGGCCGCGAGGCACGGCCCGAAAAGGTGAAAAACTTGGAGAAACAGGTTTTAATGGCTTCGCCGAAAGTCATGTTTACCGCGCCTCCCAAAGCAGTCAAATTCTGGTCAACCAATCGCTTCCAGTACAGCCTCACCCAGCTGCGCCGGGCTTTCGGCTACGACGATACCGGCCGAGCGCATGGCTTCGATCTTGTCCTCGGCACCGCCTTTGCCACCAGCGACAATCGCACCCGCGTGGCCCATGCGGCGGCCCGGAGGGGCCGTGCGGCCCGCGATGAAACCCGCCGTGGGCTTCTTGCGGCCCTTCTTGGCCTCATCCGCCAGGAACTGCGCGGCCTCTTCCTCGGCCGAGCCACCGATCTCACCAATCATGATGATCGACTCGGTTTCGTCATCGGCCAGGAACCATTCCAGCACGTCGATATGCTCGGTGCCCTTGATGGGGTCACCGCCGATGCCCACACAGGTGGACTGGCCCAGACCCACATCGGTGGTCTGTTTGACGGCCTCATAGGTCAGGGTGCCCGAGCGCGACACAACGCCAACCGAACCACGCTTGTGGATGTGGCCGGGCATGATGCCGATCTTGCAGGCGTCCGGCGTGATAACACCGGGGCAGTTCGGGCCGATCAGACGCGAGTTCGAGCCTTCCAGCGCACGTTTGACCTTCATCATGTCCAGAACCGGGATGCCTTCGGTGATGCAGACGATCACTTCCATCTCGGCATCAATCGCCTCAAGGATCGAGTCAGCCGCAAACGGCGGCGGCACATAGATCACCGAGGCGTTGGCTTCTGTCACATGCTTGGCCTCGTGGACCGAGTTAAACACCGGCAGACCCAGATGCTCCATCCCGCCTTTGCCGGGGGTCACGCCGCCGACCATCTTGGTGCCATAAGCAATGGCCTGTTCAGAGTGGAATGTGCCCTGCGAGCCGGTAAAGCCCTGACAGATCACTTTGGTATTTTCGTCGATAAGGACTGCCATCTGGCGTTCTCCTTTGTAGGGCGGGCTTCAGCCCGCCAAAATCTTGGGAAAGGTGGGCTGAAGCCCACCCTACGGGATGACACTCAGCCTTTAACCGCCTTCACGATCTTTTCGGCACCATCTTTCAGGTTGTCCGCCGCGATCACGTCCAGGCCAGAGGTGTTGATAATCTCTTTGCCTTTCTCGACATTGGTGCCTTCCAGACGCACGACCAGTGGAACCTGCAGGCCGACCTCTTTCACGGCGGCAACAACGCCCTCGGCGATGACGTCACAGCGCATGATGCCGCCGAAGATGTTGACCAGGATGCCTTTGACCTGCGGGTCCGAGGTGATGATCTTGAACGCCTCGGTCACTTTCTCTTTGGTGGCACCGCCGCCCACGTCGAGGAAGTTGGCGGGCTCGGCCCCATAGAGCTTGATGATATCCATCGTTGCCATCGCCAGACCGGCGCCATTGACCATGCACCCGATCTCACCATCCAGTGCGATGTAGTTCAGGTCGTATTTGGAGGCTTCCAGTTCCTTAGGGTCTTCCTCGGTGGTGTCGCGCAGCTCGGCAATGTCCGGGTGGCGATAAACCGCGTTGCCGTCAAAGCCGACCTTGGCGTCCAGCACTTTCAGATCGCCGCTGTCGGAGACGATCAGCGGGTTGATCTCCAGCATCTCCATGTCTTTCTCGACGAAGGCGGCGTAAAGCTGGCTCATCAGCTTGACGCATTGCTTGACCTGTGCGCCTTGCAGACCCAGCGAAAACGCGATGCGGCGACCGTGGTAAGGCTGATAGCCCGTCGCAGGGTCAACCGAGAAGGACAGGATTTTCTCGGGCGTGGCAGCGGCCACTTCTTCGATGTCCATACCGCCTTCGGTCGAGCAGACAAACGAGATGCGGCTAGTCTGGCGATCCACCAGCAGGGCCAGATACAGCTCGCGTTCGATGCCGGACCCGGCTTCGATATAGATGCGGTTGACCTGTTTGCCCGCGGGGCCGGTCTGATGTGTGACCAGTGTGCGGCCTAGCATCTTTTTGGCTTCTTCGGCGGCCTCTTCCACCGACTTGGTCAGACGGACACCGCCCTTTTCACCGGCGTCGGCTTCTTTGAAGCTGCCTTTACCGCGCCCACCTGCGTGGATTTGTGCTTTTACAACCCATAAAGGGCCATCCAGTTCACCGGCTGCGGTTTTGGCTTCCTCGGCGCGCAAAACCGCGCGACCGTCGGAGACCGGAGCGCCATAGCTGCGCAAAAGAGCTTTGGCCTGATATTCGTGAATGTTCATCGAAATTGTCCCGTCTGACTACGATTACCCTGTTATAGGCGTGTCTAAGCGCCAAAATTAAAGAGTTTTTTGACGTGTCACGGGAAATTGTCGAAGATTTTCAGTATTTGTGATCACAGGTTTTTGGGGTGTGATCACAAAGCTTGAGCAAAGCGTAAGCTTGATTCGATAATGCAGGCTCGCGCGAAGAAAACACATTCATAAACGTGACTTTCGGCGTTTGCGCCAACATCTCTGACTCATGATGTATGGCTTAAAAGAAAGCCGGCCCACCAAGGGCCGGTTTCAAATTCTTCACTGCTGACGATTAGGCCAGCGAGCTATCGATGCCTTTGCAAGCTTCGATCAGACCTTTCACAGCATTCACCGAGTTGTCGAAACCTGCCTGCTCTTCTTCGTTCAGCTTGATGTTGACGACCCGTTCAACGCCGCCGGCACCGATCACGGTAGGAACGCCGACATACATGCCTTCTACTCCAAGCTCGCCATCGCAATAAGCGGCGCAAGGCAGAACTCGTTTCTGGTCTTTCAGATAGGCCTCGGCCATTTCAATCGCCGAAGTGGCAGGCGCGTAGAAGGCCGAGCCGGTTTTCAGTAGACCGACGATTTCGGCACCGCCGTCGCGGGTGCGCTGAACGATGGCGTCCAGTTTTTCCTGCGTTGTCCAGCCCATTTCGACCAGATCGGGCAGCGGGATACCGGCAACGGTCGAATAACGCACAGACGGCACCATCGTGTCGCCATGGCCGCCCAGAACAAAGGCGGTGACGTCGCGCATCGAGACGTTGAATTCTTCCGACAGGAAATGCGCGAAACGGCCCGAGTCCAGAACGCCTGCCATGCCGCAGACCTTATTGTGCGGCAGGCCCGAGAATTCGCGCAGGGCCCAGACCATCGCGTCCAGCGGGTTGGTGATGCAGATGACGAATGCATCAGGCGCGTTGGCGGCGATGCCTTCGCCGACAGATTTCATGACCTTCAGGTTGATGCCCAGCAGGTCGTCGCGGCTCATGCCCGGTTTACGGGGAACACCAGCGGTCACGATGCAGACGTCGGCACCTGCGATGTCCTCATAGGACTGGGTGCCCTTCAGTTTGGCGTCAAAGCCTTCCGATGGGCCGGATTCGGCAATATCCAGCGCCTTGCCTTCCGGGGTGCCTTCGGCGATGTCGAACAGAACAACGTCACCGAGTTCCTTCATTGCTGCGAGGTGGGCGAGCGTGCCGCCGATCTGACCTGCGCCGATCAGCGCGATCTTGGGTCTGGCCATTTGGAATATCTCCGGTCGGTTTGAAATCGCGGTTTTGCTAGTCGCAAAAACGACTCTGCGCAAGCCTCCTGCGGCGCGGCATGCCACCGCATACCGTTTGCATGTCATATGCCGATTGCGCTAAACCGCCTGTGACTCATGCATATTTCCGGGGCGCCAGATGTTCGAGATGAACCTGATGTTTTTTGCCGTAGCGATCCCGGCGGTGATATTCGCGGGTATCTCGAAAGGTGGGTTCGGCTCGGGCGTGGCCTTTGCGTCCTCGTCGATTCTGGCGCTGATCCTGACGCCTGGGCAGGCGTTGGCGTTGATGCTTCCGATCCTCATGGTGATCGATGTCGCCACGTTAAAGCCCTACTGGAAACGCTGGAGCTGGCCGGATTCGCGTCTGCTGATTCTGGGTGCAGTGCCCGGCATTGCGTTGGGCGCGTGGCTCTATCGTATCACCGATGACGATCTGCTGCGTCTGCTGATTGGTGGGATATCGGTCGGCTTTGTGATCTGGCATGTTGCCCAGACAAGGGGCTGGGTACGCAGCTTTGCCAACCGCCTGCCGCCTTCGGCAGGATTGTTTGCCGGGCTGGTTGCCGGGTTCACCAGCTTTGTCAGCCATGCGGGTGGTCCGCCCGCCGCCGTATATCTGCTGTCCCAACGCCTGACAAAAACCGAATTCCAGGCCTCCACCGTGCTGGTTTTCTGGGTGATCAATGCCGTGAAATTCGTACCGTTCGCCTATCTGGGTCTATTCACATGGCACACGGCACTAGCCGATCTGCTGCTAACCCCGTTTGCGATCCTCGGGGCCTGGCTCGGCGTCCGGGCACATTTCATGCTGTCCGAACGCCTGTTCTTTGGCATCGCCTATGTCCTGCTAACATTGACTGGCAGTAAATTGATCTGGGACGCATTGGTCTAAGCGTTGGGCGGCAATGCCTCAGCTAGCACCTCAAAGGATTGGCCCGAGGCGATCAGGCAGGTCACTCCCTCGGGCAAGGTCACAACAATGGTCCAACTGCCGGTTCGATCCGAGGCAAAAACCTCCATCATCGCCCCTTGACGCGCAATCCCGATGCCGCGCCGGGTTTCGCCATAGGTCTTTGCCAAACGCTTGATCACATCCTCGCGCGGCGCGCAGTTCTGAGCGCTGACCTGTTGCGCAGCCAACACCATGATGCCCAACCCGATCGTCAAATTCAGCATTATCGTCTTCATCAGTCACCCCTTTCGATTCCTTCTTGAAAACAGCGTGCTGCAGGCTGAAAGAAATCGCGTTAAGGCAACGAGCGTTGCGTCACGATGCCAGAATGCTGCGCTGCGGCGATTTTGCCCTTGAACTTTCCGTCAAAAAATGCCCCATTCCGCGCAACATTGTTTCAATGGGAGAGTCCCGTGGACCCGCGCCAACGCCCTTATCGTTCCGTTCTCTATATCCCCGGCTCGCGTGATCGGGCGCTGGATAAAGCACGCACGCTGCCGGTGGATGCCATCATCTTTGATCTTGAAGACGCGGTTGCAGCGGATGAGAAAGAGAACGCGCGCGAGACGCTAAAGGCGGCTTTGGCCGCCGGAGGGTACGGCGCGCGGGTCAAGATCGTGCGGATCAACAGTTTGGATACCGAATGGGGTCGCGCCGATGCCGAAGCTGTGCGTGATATGGATGCTGATGCCGTTCTTCTACCCAAGGTAAACTCGGCCGCGGATGTGGATGCGCTGGCGGCGATCACCGGTGATCTGCCGATCTGGGCCATGATGGAAACCCCGCGCGGCATGTTGAACGCGGCCGAAATTGCCGCACATCCGCTGATGGCGGGCTTCGTCATGGGGACCAACGATCTGGCGAAAGAGCTGCAGACGCGTTTCCGCCCCGACCGGCTGCCGATGATGACCTCGCTGGGCCTGTGCCTGCTGGCCGCAAAGGCCGAAGGGCTGATCATCGTGGATGGCGTTTATAATGCGTTCAAGGACACCGACGGTCTGGCAGTCGAATGTGCCCAGGGCCGCGATATGGGCTTCGATGGCAAGACTCTGATCCACCCCGCGCAAGTCGAGATTGCAAATACTGCCTTTGCGCCTTCGGACACCGAGATCGAATTGGCCCGCCGCCAGATCGCAGCCTTTGAAGAGACCGAGGCACAAGGTCAGGGGGTCGCCGTTGTCGATGGCAAGATTGTCGAAAACCTACACGTTGTAACTGCCCGCGAAACTCTGGCAAAAGCAGAGGCGATAGTAGCTTTGCAAGCGGGGTAAGCCAGCGATGGGCTTTGTTCTTCTGATCCTTGGTGTGGCGCTGTGGTGGGCCGCACATCTGTTCAAACGCCTGATGCCAGAGCGTCGTGCCGCCATGGGCGACGCGGGCAAGGGCGTCGTGGCGCTGGCCTTGGTGGCCTCGATATTGTTGATGATCTTCGGCTATCGCATGACCGATTTCATCTATGTCTGGGCACCGCCGACCTTTCTGATCCACATTAACAACCTGCTGGTGTTGATTGCGTTCTACTTGATGAGCCCGGCAGGAGAGAAAGGCCGTCTGCTGAATAGAGTGCGCCACCCGATGCTGGGCGGCTTCAAGCTTTGGGCCTTTGCGCATTTGCTTGTAAATGGCGATCTGGCCTCAATCGTGCTGTTTGGTGGCCTGCTGGCCTGGGCGATCGTCGAAGTCATCGTGATCAACAAGTCCGAGCCTGACTGGACCCCGGGTGAACCCGGCACCTATGGCAAAGACGTGATGTTTTTTGTGGGATCCATCGTGCTGTTGGGCATTGTTGGCTATATTCACGGGCTGGTTGGCCCATCTCCGTTCGGTGGCTAAGGGACCAATTCAATGGCGAAACTTTATCGTTTGTTGACCGAGGAAGACACGTCAGCCTTCTGCCACAAGGTCTCGGACGCGCTGGCGAAAGGGTGGGAGCTGTATGGCGATCCCTCTTACGCCTTTGACGCAACCAACAACGTGATGCGCTGCGCGCAGGCCGTGACGAAAGAAGTCGACGCCGACTATTCCCCCGAAATGAAACTGGGACAGCAATAATGGCAAAAACAAATCCGGGTAATTTTTTCGAGGACTATTCTGTTGGTCAGGTGCTGGACCACGCCGTACCGCGCACCGTAACAGATGGCGAGCGCGCTTTGTATCATGCGCTTTATCCAGCCCGCCATGCGCTTTATTCCTCGGATGAGTTTGCCCGGAATTGCGGCCTGCCCCAAAGCCCGATTGATGATCTGGCGGCCTTTCATGTGGTGTTCGGCAAAACGGTTCCCGATATCTCGCTGAACGCCGTAGCCAATCTGGGATATGCCGAGGGTCGCTGGCTGCAGCCAGTCTATCCCGGCGATACCCTGCGCGCTGAATCCGAGGTGATCGGCCTTAAGCAGAACTCGAACGGAAAAACCGGGGTGGTCTGGGTTCGTACGCGCGGTTTGAACCAGCGCAATGAGGTGGTGATCGAATATGTGCGCTGGGTGATGGTGCGCAAATCGAACCTTGATGCACCCGCGCCTGAGACGGTGGTGCCCGACCTCAAGAAGGTGCTGGACGTCGGCGATCTGGTGGTGCCGCAGGGCCTCGATTTCTCGAAATACGATTTTGTACAATCCGGCGAAAGCCACCGCTGGGATGCGTACAACACGGGAGAAACGATAGATCATGTCGATGGCGTGACCGTCGAAGAGGCCGAGCACATGCTGGCTACGCGCCTGTGGCAGAACACGGCCAAAGTGCATTTCGATCTCACCTTCCGCCCCGAGGGCCGACTGATCTATGGCGGCCACGTGATCTCGATGGCGCGCGCATTGTCGTTCAACGGTTTGGCGAATGCGCAGATGATCGTCGGCCTGAACGGCGGTGCCCACGCCAACCCCTGTTTTGCGGGCAACACAATCAAGGTCTGGTCCGAGGTTCTGGACAAGGCCGAGACCGGAACACCGGGAATCGGTGCATTGCGGTTACGGCTTGTGGCGACCAAGGGTGGAGAGCCATTTGAGCTGCGCAATGAGGATGGGAAATACCTGCCCAATGTGCTGTTGGATCTGGATTACTGGGCCTTGATGCCCATGTAAGTCGGGCTGCCCGTTTGCTGACATTGAAGTGATCGCGGTCGGTGAAATCCGTGCTAGGCTCGGCGTATGACGATGTTACGCGCACTCATGGTCAGTTTGTTTCTGGCACCGCAAGCATTTGCCTGCGATCTTGCACTTGCTCTGGCCGTCGATGTGTCAGGCTCGGTGGATTCCGAGGAATATCGCATCCAGATGGACGGCCTTGCCGCAGGGCTGCGTGATCCCATCGTTTCCGAGGCGTTGGTGCGTGGGCAGGCCCGGCTTATGCTGGTTCAATGGACTGGTAGTTCGCGCCAAAGGATCACGATCCCATGGACCCGGATCGACAGCTTTGCCACTTTGGACGATTTTGCCGAACAGGTCGCTGCTGATCCGCGTGTCTGGCGTAATTTCTCTACAGCAATCGGTGAGGCGCTTGAGATGACCGTGACAAGCTTCGACGAGGTGCGCGATTGCAAAAGACATCTGATTGATCTTTCAGGTGACGGAATTTCGAATGAAGGTATCGAACCTTCGACGATCCACGCCAAATTGCGTGAGAGTGGAATCACAGTGAACGCGATTGCTATAGAAGAAAGCGAACCGGACCTGACAGCCTATTTCTTCGAGAATGTTATCGTGGGTGAGGGGGCCTTTGTCGTCTCTGCCGCGGGCTTTGCTGACTACCCTGAGCGTATTCGCAAAAAGCTTTTGCGCGAGGTGACGCAGCAGACTGCAGGGCTGTCTCAAACTCAGCCATAGATTCGTGATCACATTGCTTTTCCGTTTAAAACGCTAACATTGGTGGCATCGAATGTATTTTGTGATCACGAGATTATTTTGTGTGATCACAAATACTGCTTATAAGCGATTTTGCGTCAAATTTACTGGATTTTGCACCTGCAGCGCGTGACAGAGTCGTAAAAAACAGTAAAACGTTCGGTAGCCAACCGAAAAGGAGCCAACATGGCCGATGTAAATCGGGGCAAACGCCCGCTCTCTCCGCATTTGACGATCTATCGTCCGCAGATGACGTCCATTTCTTCGATTATGGTGCGCATCACGGGTCTAGCGTCCTTTGGTTTGGCTTTGTTGGTCGTCTGGTGGTTGCTGGCGGCAGCCACATCGGTAGGCGCCTATGACCTGATCAATGGTCTGATGACCAGTTTCCTGGGCGATCTGGTCATGTTCGGAGCAGCGTGGGCAATTTTCTATCACATGCTGGGCCGTTTGCGGCACGTCATCTGGGATCTCGGATATTGCGTGAATGTCGAAGTGTCCGAGAAGATGGGCATTGGCATGTTTGCTCTGGCGACGCTTCTTGCCTTGATCACAGCCGTGGCGCTTTAGAGGGAGGTTGGTATGCAGTTTCTAACAGACCGTAAACGCGCACAGGGCATGGGAGCCGGACGCGCAGGTACACATCATCATTGGCAGATGATGCTCAGCTCAGCGGCGCTGGTCATTCTTGTTCCGCTGTTTGTATTCACCTTCGGGCGCGCGTTGGGTGGCACCTACGAAGAAGCTCTGGCGTATTACAGCCGACCGTTCCCGGCGATTGTCATGGGTCTGACACTTGTCGTCGTCGTCCCGCATCTGTTGCGTGAAGCGCAGGAAGCGATTGAGGACTATGTGCATGGCGTTGCCGAAAAGCTGGCGCTGATGGCCGCGCGGGCTTTTGCATACACATTGATTGCTGCGGGTCTTTTTGCGCTCGCGCGTCTGGCCCTCGGATATGCGCAGTAAGGAACAAGAACGATGACAGCAGCATATGAATACGAAACCCACGAATATGACGTGGTTGTTGTTGGTGCCGGTGGTGCGGGTCTGCGGGCCACATTGGGTATGGCGGAACAGGGTTTGCGTACGGCCTGTGTGACCAAGGTTTTCCCGACCCGTTCGCATACGGTGGCGGCACAGGGCGGTATCGCCGCGTCCTTGTCTAACATGGGGCCGGACCATTGGCAGTGGCATATGTATGACACGGTCAAAGGCTCAGATTGGCTGGGCGATACGGATGCGATGGAATATCTCGCGCGCGAGGCTCCAAAGGCCGTCTATGAGCTGGAACATTATGGTGTGCCATTCAGCCGGACCGAAGAAGGCAAGATCTATCAGCGCCCATTTGGTGGCCACACCACCGAATTTGGCGAAGGCCCGGCCGTGCAGCGGACCTGTGCCGCCGCCGACCGGACGGGCCATGCGATCCTGCATACGCTCTATGGTCAGTCGCTAAAGAACAATGCCGAGTTCTACATCGAGTATTTCGCAATCGACTTGATCATGTCCGAAGACGGGCAATGTCAGGGCGTCGTCTGCTGGAAGCTGGACGATGGTACGATGCACGTCTTTAACGCCAAGATGGTGGTGCTGGCAACCGGTGGCTATGGCCGGGCCTATTTCAGCGCGACGTCGGCCCATACCTGCACCGGTGACGGTGGCGGTATGGTTGCCCGCGCCGGACTGGCGCTGCAGGATATGGAGTTCGTGCAGTTCCACCCGACCGGCATCTATGGCTCGGGCTGCCTGATCACCGAAGGCGCGCGGGGTGAGGGCGGTTACCTGACCAACTCGGAAGGTGAGCGGTTCATGGAGCGCTATGCGCCTCAGTACAAGGATCTCGCACCCCGCGATTATGTCTCGCGCTCGATGACCATGGAAATCCGTGAGGGTCGTGGCCATGGCGAGAATGGCGATCACATCCACCTGAACCTCAGCCACCTGCCCGCCGAAGCTCTGGCCGAACGCCTGCCGGGCATCTCGGAATCCGCGCGCGTATTTGCGGGTGTCGACGTCACCAAAGAGCCGATCCCGGTTCTGCCGACCGTGCATTACAACATGGGTGGTATCCCGACGAACTACTGGGGTGAGGTTCTGAATCCGACAGCCGACAACCCGACCGGTGTGGTTCCGGGGCTGATGGCAGTGGGTGAAGCAGGCTGTGCCTCGGTCCACGGGGCGAACCGCCTGGGGTCTAACTCGCTGATCGACCTCGTGGTCTTTGGCCGTGCAGCCGCGATCCGTGCCGGTAAGGTCGTGGATGCAGACGCACCGAACCCGGTGCTGAACCAGGCATCGGTCGACAAGGCGTTCGATCGGTTCGACGCAATGCGTAACGCGAGCGGGTCGATCCCGACAGCGGACCTGCGGCTAGAGATGCAGAAGACCATGCAAGAGGATGCGGCAGTCTTCCGGACCTCAAAGACCATGGCCGAAGGTGTCGAGAAGATGACCGCAATTGCGGCCAAGATGGATGACCTGAAAGTTTCGGACCGTAGCCTCGTGTGGAACAGTGACCTGATGGAAACTCTGGAATTGACGAACCTGATGCCAAGCGCGCTGGCAACCATCGTCGGCGCCGAAGCGCGCAAGGAATCCCGCGGCGCCCACGCGCACGAGGATTTCACCGAGCGTGATGACGATAACTGGCGCGTTCATACCGTCAGCCGCGTTGACGGCAACAAAGTCGATCTCAGCTATCGCCCGGTCATCGTCGACCCGCTGACCACCGAAGATCAAGGCGGCATCAGCCTCAAGAAAATCGCGCCCAAGGCGCGGACGTTCTAAGGAGAGGAACCCATGGTACAACTGACCCTCCCCAAGAATTCCCGGATCACCACCGGTAAAACCTGGCCCAAGCCCGAAGGCGCGACCAATGTGCGCAAGTTTCAGATCTATCGCTGGAACCCGGATGATGGCCAGAACCCGCGCGTCGATACCTATTTCGTAGATATGGATACTTGCGGCCCGATGGTTCTGGACGCGCTGATCAAGATCAAAAACGAGATCGACCCGACCCTGACTTTCCGCCGGTCCTGCCGTGAGGGCATCTGTGGCTCCTGCGCGATGAACATCGACGGGATCAACACGCTGGCCTGCATCTATGGCATGGATGAGATCAAGGGCGACGTGAAAATCTATCCACTGCCGCATATGCCGGTAGTCAAGGATCTGATCCCGGATCTGACGCATTTCTATGCACAGCACGCCTCGATCATGCCGTGGCTGGAAACCAAGACCAACCGTCCGGCAAAAGAGTGGAAGCAATCCATCGAAGATCGCAAAAAGCTGGATGGCCTATACGAATGCGTGATGTGCGCCAGCTGCTCGACCTCGTGCCCCAGTTACTGGTGGAACGGTGACCGCTATCTTGGCCCTGCAGCGCTGCTGCACGCCTACCGTTGGATCATAGACAGCCGGGATGAGGCAACGGGCGAGCGTTTGGACGAGTTGGAAGATCCGTTCAAACTGTATCGCTGCCACACCATCATGAACTGTGCCAAGACCTGCCCCAAGGGTCTGAATCCGGCCAAGGCGATTGCTGAAATCAAGAAGATGATGATCGATCGCGCGGTCTGATCGCGCAACATACCAAAGCACTTGCCGGTTTGCGGCAAGTGCATGACGCCTCTGCAAAACTATGCGATGCGTTTGCCGCGTAGCGGATTTAAGTTTTGCATAGGGAGGAGTGATGAATCGAATAGAGGTCACTCCAATGAACAAACAAACCCAAAAATGCGATGCAGCCGAAGCACTCAGGTTATTGGAGCAGGCTTGGGCCTATTATTCGCCCGAACCGGTCGTTCCGAACAAAAACGAAACTCCCGAACTGTTTGAGTACGCAAACGCGGCCTGACCGTCTTACACGGGCTTGAAAACTTTGGTGTAATCGGCAAAGCAGAGATATGCCTATTCTCCTGCTTCTGCTTGCCGCTGGTGTGTTCGCCTATTTCCTTTGGCGGTCCCGCACGTCTTCACTGTCGCGAGACTGCAGATGGCGGGAGCACCGAAGCGAGAGTAATTGGCGTTGTGCCTTTTGCGGCGCGGTTTCGCAATCTGATGCCGAACCGAAGAAATGTCTAAAAGGGCAATGATAGAAGTTTGGGGTTTCCCGCCTGAACGAACTGAGCCAGTCTCGGCCCATGACAGAATCCCAGACCACTCCCCGACCTCCCGCTGATGCAGATGCCCGCCGCGCGATTGCGCCAGTGATTTGCTACCCAAACGAAGGGCTGCCCCAACCTAATCTTGAGCTTTATCAAAATGCCCGCGCAGGTGCTCAGAAAACAGGTGAGGTTTTGGTTCTACCGCGCGACGCATGTTGCTTTGAGGTGCCTGCCGGACATTTTTTTCGGATCACGTCTGTCGAGGGGTCTCAGGTTGGTGATCTCAACATGTGGAGCCTCACTGATTTGTCGGAACGGTTTTACTCTGGCAAGACGCGCGCGCTGCACGGTACACACCTCACAACGGGTGAGCGAATGTGGTCGAGCTTTCCACATATGCGGCCCATGGCGACCATCATTGCCGATACGCTGGGCTGGTATGGAATCGATGAATTTGGCGGATCGGTCCATGATGTGATCGGGACGCGTTGCGACCCCTACACCGGCAATCTTCTATCCGGAACGCAGTACCATCACTGTTGTCATTCAAACCTTACACGCGCGTTGGCGGATCATTTAGGCATCTCGTTGGTCGAAGCTGAGCCCGCCGTACATGATGTATTGAATGTGTTCATGTGCACCGGGTTCACGCGGGACACGGGTCAATACTTCATGAAGGCGTCACCCGTGCGACCTGGTGACTATCTTGAGTTTTTTGCCGAGATCGACTTGCTTGGAAATCTCAGCGCGTGCCCCGGAGGTGATTGCTCGTCGGAGCACTCATCGGATACGGCGGCGTGTTATCCCTTGTTGGTGGAGACATTCGCCCCGACCGCGGGTGCCCTGCAAGGATGGAGCAGCCCTGCGCGCAACGGATATGATGGCACGCATGGGCGTTAAGCTCTGGTGTTGTTCAACTGTCTGGAAACGCTGCTTGAAGCGCAATCTCAACCATCTCGCCAAAGTTGCTCTCCCGATCCGAGGAGGGCAGGGCTTCGCCGGTCAGCAAGTGGTCTGAAACTGTGAGCACCGCCAACGCCCGGCATTTGTGACGTGAAGCGAGGATATAAAGCTCAGCCGCTTCCATCTCGACCCCTAAAATGCCGTGGCGAACCATTTGTTCGTTCAGGTCTGGACGCTCATCGTAGAAAACATCTGACGAATAGATGCCGCCCACATGGGTCGGTGTACTTTTGGATTGCGCCGCTTGCGCCGCGGCCTGCAGCAATCCCCAATCGGCGCAAGGGGCGAAGTTCATCTCTTTCATGATGCCGCGCGACGGCGTGCTGAGCGTGGTCGAGGTCATAGCCAGAATGACATCACGCACATTCACGCTTTCCTGCATGCCACCACAAGAACCGATCCGGATCAGTGTTTTTGCACCATAGTCGCGGATTAGTTCGTTCACATAGATTGACAGGGAAGGCATCCCCATGCCGCTGCCTTGAATCGTAACACGGTTTCCTTTCCAGGTGCCGGTAAATCCCAGCATGCCGCGTACTTCGTTGACCAGTTTAACATCATCCAGAAATGTCTCAGCCGCCCATTTCGCGCGATAGGGATCGCCGGGTAGAAGTACGGTTTCGGCAATTTCGCCTATTTTGGCTCCAATATGAATTGTCATTTTGGCATCTCCTCAACTCAGATCTCGAGGTCAGAAATATCGATGCCTGCATTCAGGGCGTCGTGAACCCATTGCGGTTTACGACCGCGCCCTGTCCAGGTTTGTATTGGGTCGTTAGGGTTTTGGTACTTTGGCTTGGCCTGAGAGCCTTTCGCCGGCTTTGAACCATCGCCCGACAATTCAGACAGCGAGAAGCCAAACTCGGCTGCAGCCTCTTGGGCCGCCTTCAACGCCGCTTTTCGCTCTCGCGTTTCAGCGCCCTTGAGTGCCTTTTCGACCTGATCGCGCAATTTGAGCAATTCTTTGCGCGACATTTTCTCTAGATCGATTGCCATTTATCTCTCCAACCCGGTTGTTCCGCTGCAGAACGCAATGGGAATTCAATTCATCCGAATATCTCTATTCCATCCCATTGGGAATTAGAATTGGAAATTCATTTTTTTATTTCTACTCAGCCGCGATTTCCTTGGGGTCAACCAAGGTTACAATATCACCCATGATCAAATTTAATTCGAAGTTCTTTGGGGTATAGATTTTAGCCACGCCCATGGAACGCAATTGCTCTGCATCTTCATCGGGAATAATGCCGCCTACGATGACAGGTATGTCGCTCAGACCCGCTTCGGTCAGACGCGTCATCACATCCTTCACCAGCGGCAGGTGGCTGCCCGAAAGAATGGACAGACCAATCACATGTGCATTTGTCTCTTGGACCGCTGACACGATTTCCTCTGGCGTAAGGCGAATACCTTCATAACTGATATCCATTCCACAATCGCGTGCGCGGAAAGCAATCTGTTCAGCTCCGTTCGAGTGGCCGTCCAAACCGGGCTTGCCGACAAGGAACTTCAAGCGGCGTCCAAGACGGTCGCTGACTGCATCAACGGCGGCGCGCAAATCCTCCAACCCTTCGGTTTTGTTCGAAACCGAACCGGAAACACCTGTCGGCCCACGATAGGTGCCGTATGCTTTGCGCATCTCTTCGGCCCATTCACCGGTTGTAACCCCGGCCTTGGCCGCGGCGATTGAAGGTTCCATCACATTAGCACCTGATTGCGCCGCTTCGCGTAAGGCCTGCAGCGCGGCGCTAACCGCAGCGTTATCCCGCACTGTACGCCAGTCATTGAGCCGCCCGATTTGTTCCTGTTCAACCGCCGGGTCGACAACCATGATGCCGCCATCTTCAGTTTGCAGGGGTGAGGCTTCACCCTCGGTCCATTTATTGACCCCAACAACAACGGTCTCGTTGCGTTCAATCCGGTTCAGGCGTTCGGCGTTGGATTCGACCAGGCGGGATTTCATGTATTCGATCGACGCAACAGCGCCACCCATCGACTCGAGGTTGGCCAATTCGGCCCGCGCACCATTCTTGAGTTCTTCGACTTTGGCATCGACTACCGGGTTGCCGTCAAACAGATCGCCATATTCCAGCAGGTCGGTTTCATAGGCGAGAATCTGTTGCATCCGCATCGACCATTGCTGATCCCAAGGACGCGGCAGACCCAGCGCTTCATTCCAAGCGGGCAATTGAACCGCACGGGCGCGGGCGCGTTTTGACAGGGTGACCGCCAGCATTTCGATCAGAATGCGATAGACGTTGTTTTCCGGCTGCTGTTCAGTCAACCCCAGCGAGTTCACCTGAACGCCGTAGCGAAAGCGGCGGAACTTGGGGTCTTCGACACCATAGCGTCGCTGCAGAATCTCATCCCAAAGATCCACAAATGCGCGCATTTTGCACATTTCGGTGACAAACCGGATGCCCGCATTCACAAAAAACGAAATCCGTCCGCAGAGTGCGGGGAAGTCTTCTGCTGGAACGCGCGGGCGCAGTTCGTCCAGAACCGCGATGGCGGTGGCCAGCGCATAGGCCAGCTCTTGCTCGGGCGTCGCGCCTGCCTCTTGCAGGTGGTACGAGCACACGTTCATCGGGTTCCATTTGGGCACGTTTTCGTAGCAATACTCGGCCACGTCCGCGATCATCTTCAGGGATGGCTTGGGCGGGCATACATAGGTGCCGCGGCTCAAATATTCCTTGATCAGATCATTCTGGACTGTGCCCTGCAGTTTAGAGACATCAGCACCCTGTTCCTCGGCCACCGCGATATAAAGCGCCAAAAGCCATGGGGCTGTGGCATTGATCGTCATCGAGGTGTTCATCTGTTCCAGCGGGATTTGATCGAACAGATTCCGCATATCCCCAAGATGGCAGATCGGCACACCGACCTTACCAACCTCTCCACGCGCCAACGTATGGTCGCTGTCATATCCGGTTTGGGTTGGCAGATCGAAAGCCACAGATAGTCCGGTCTGGCCCTTAGCCAGGTTTGCACGATAAAGCGCGTTTGACGCTTTGGCCGTCGAGTGACCGGCATAGGTACGGATGAGCCAGGGGCGGTCTTTCTGCAACTGCGTCATGGGTCGGGCCTCACGGATCAGTGGGTAACAAAATTACGTTCTATAGGCATAAATCGCAATTTTCAGTATATGTCAATTCGCTGCGTTGCGGCATCGCAAGTTTCTTCAGATTGTGGGTGTTTGCGATTGATGGCACTGTGCCCAAATGATGCAGACTGTGGAAATACCGATTTGGTTGTTTGTACTGATTGTGCTGTTTGCCACGGTCACCTTTGCCTCGCATTTCTTATTTCCTTCAGTGCGGTGGTTTTTCCGCCGCCGCCTTGAACGTGCTGTTGCGCGGCTGAACAAACGCCTGCAGCGTCCGATCCAGCCGTTCAAACTGGCCGGGCGCCACGATATGATTCAGAGGCTTATCTATGACCCTCAAGTCAGCAAGGCCGTACAGAAGCATGCCAAAGAGGAGGGTGTGCCCGATGCCGTCGCCTCGGAACAGGCCCAACGCTATGCACGAGAGATCGCCCCGTCTTTTTCAACAGTTGCGTATTTCAGCATAGCCATTCGATTTGCGCGAATGCTCAGCAACGCGTTCTACAAGGTCCAGTTGGGGTATGAGGACAAGTCGGCCCTAGACAATATCGATCCCGAAGCGACAGTCGTTTACGTCATGAACCACCGCAGCAATATGGACTATGTGCTTGTTACCTATCTGGCGGCGGATCATTCGACACTTTCCTACGCTGTGGGCGAATGGGCCCGTGTTTGGCCGCTGAGTCGTTTGATACGTGCAATGGGGGCCTACTTCATTCGACGTAAATCGGGCAGCGATTTGTATCGTCAGGTGCTGGCAAGCTATGTGCGTCACGCGACCGAAGCGGGTGTTACACAGGCCATGTTCCCAGAGGGCGGGTTGAGCCTGACAGGTAAACTGGGCCGCCCTAAGCTGGGTTTGCTCAAATACATCATTGATGGCGTGGATCCGAAGGGGCGGGATGTTGTATTCGTACCTGTCGCCCTGAATTACGATCGCGTTTTGGAAGATACAGTCCTGACGGCTGCGGCGCAGGACAGTGAACGCCGGTTTCGTGCACGTATTGGGGTCATCACGCGCTGGACACTAAAGCAAATCTGGCGGCGTCTTGTTGGGCGTTACAAAAAGTTTGGGATTGCATCAGTCCAATATGCAACGCCGATATCCTTAAAGGAATTTCGCGCTTCGCATGAACGGGATTTGACGACTGATTTGGCGCGCGAGCTCATGCGTAGAATCGGCGCTGCGATACCCTTTGTGCCGGTCCCTGCAGCGTGTCGGCTGCTGCAGGACGAAGGGCAGATGTCAGAAGAGGACCTGAAATCTCGATTGCTGGAAATGGGTGGTAAAGCCGTCGCCAACGGCGAAGGTGAGGCAATTGATGATGCGATCAACCAGTTAGTTGAGCGCCGGATATTGCGGCGAGAAAATGGAGTGCTGCGCCCTTCAGGCGAGCGGGCCGAGTTGCTTGCATATTATGCGGCTGCGTCCGAACCTGTTGATCGCGCAGGGCATGATGCAGTTGCAGAAAGTAATTCTGCGACTGCTGGGTCATAAAATTACAAAAATACATCAAAAACGGTTGCAATATTACTCAGGGATCAATATTCCATCTGAGGAAAGCCGCGATTCTGCGGCGCGGCAATAGGTAAGAACAAAGGAGGCCAACATGGCTTTGGATGTCGATAGCGGTATCGCGTCGTATGAGGCACCGGAAAAGGACCTCTATGAAATGGGTGAAATCCCTCCGATGGGGTATGTACCCAAGCAAATGTATGCTTGGGCCATCCGGAAAGAGCGTCATGGCGAGCCAGACACGGCGATGCAGCTCGAGGTGGTTGATGTCCCCAAGCTGGACAGCCACGAAGTTCTGGTTCTCGTTATGGCGGCGGGTGTGAACTACAACGGCGTCTGGGCATCGCTTGGCAAACCCATCAGCCCGTTTGACGGACACAAAGCCCCTTACCATATTGCGGGCTCGGATGCTTCGGGCATCGTCTGGGCCGTGGGTGAGAAAGTCACACGCTGGAAGGTCGGCGACGAAGTGGTCATTCATTGCAACCAGGATGATGGCGATGATGAGCACTGTAACGGCGGCGATCCGATGTACTCGGACAGCCAGCGCATTTGGGGATATGAGACACCAGATGGGTCGTTCGCGCAGTTTACAAATGTACAAGCACAGCAGCTGATGCCGCGCCCCAAGCATCTGACTTGGGAAGAAAGCGCCTGCTACACTCTTACACTGGCAACGGCTTATCGGATGCTGTTTGGTCACGAGCCACATGACCTGAAACCTGGCCAGAATGTTCTGGTCTGGGGTGCGTCGGGCGGTCTGGGCTCTTACGCAATCCAGCTGATCAATACGGCGGGAGCTAACGCGATCGGCGTGATCTCGGACGAAAGCAAACGTGACTTTGTTATGGGGCTGGGCGCCAAAGGCGTTCTGAACCGCAAGGACTTCAACTGCTGGGGCCAGTTGCCCACGGTCAATACGCCTGAATATGCCGAATGGTTCAAAGAGGCCCGCAAGTTTGGCAAGGCCATCTGGGACATCACCGGCAAAGGTGTGAACGTCGACATGGTGTTCGAGCATCCGGGTGAAAGCACATTCCCGGTATCGACCTTTGTGGTGAAAAAAGGCGGCATGGTTGTGATTTGTGCCGGGACCACTGGCTATAACCTGACCTTCGATGTGCGCTACATGTGGATGCATCAGAAACGTTTGCAGGGCTCGCACTTTGCCCATCTCAAACAAGCCGCCGCAGCGAATAAGCTGATGGTAGAACGCCGATTGGATCCATGCATGTCCGAGGTGTTTACCTGGAAGGAGCTGCCCGAGGCGCATATGAAGATGATGCGAAATGAACACAAGCCGGGCAATATGTCGGTGTTAGTTCAGGCTCCGTATACGGGTATGCGCACCCTTGAGGAAGTATTAGCCGCCCGCGACTAACGGTCTCAGTTTTTTGAACAGCTTCATCACCCGCAAGGCATAGCTTCGCCCTTGCGGGTGAATTGCGATTCCCGGTTATCAATTTTTTTCAATACGTTAGAAATCCGGCCCCCACTATTTCTGGGGAGTAGAAAGCAGTGAATAGGCCGAAATAGACTGCACATGTTATGGTTGTGTTAACCCTTCGTTAACTATTTCGGAGACACCCTGATGGCGCAAAATGAGTGGATATTGGACGTATTGTCGGATCTCAACGCCTTTGCGGTGGCAAATGGGTTGAGCGCACTTGCCGAGCAGCTTGATGATACAAGGCTAATCGCAGCGGCCGAGATTGCGTCCTCAAAGGATGAGGCTTGCGCGCCCGCGAATGGGAACAAAGTTCGATTTGAGTCAGATCCTCGAGGATTTGGAAAGCACCAGCACGCTTGAAGAGCTTGCGACTATACTCATCCAGCTGCGTGACACGCTGCGCATCGACCATGTAACCTATCACTGGGTCGATGGTGCCGGTGACCAATATGGGTTTACGACATATTCGGACGCTTGGGACAGGCAGTATCGCGACAAAAACTACCACCGGATTGATCCGGTTATCCTGGGTTGTTTTCAGCGCTTCCATGCAGTGGATTGGAAACAATTGAATTGGTCGGGCAAAGCCGTCAGAGCTTTTTTGGAAGACGCGCAAGATCATGGCGTTGGCAATCAGGGATATTCGATCCCATTGCGCGGACCCAGCGGGCAATTCGCGTTGTTCACCGTGAATAACACGTGCGACGATGCGGCCTGGCAGACGTTCAAAGACGCCCATGGTCGCGATCTGATCTTAGTGGCGCATTTTCTAAACCGAAAAGCACTGCAATTTGCCAAAAATCGACAACCGGAAACGACGCGCGGGCTTTCACCTCGCGAGATAGATGCGATGACACTGCTGGCGCTGGGTTACAGTAGGGCGCAAGTGGCACATTCGCTTTCGATCTCGGAGCATACGCTCAGGGCCTACATCGAAAGTGCGCGTTCGAAACTCGGAGCGCAGAACACGACTCATGCAATCGCCACCGCGCTTAGCAGAGGATTAATAGTCGTTTAACCACCGTACGGTGGTCTCATCCAATATTAACCACGTGTTTGTACCCCTTTTGTTCCAGATATGGACGACAAGGGGAATACATCATGTTGCGTTATCTTTATGCTGATGAGCTGCATAAATTTCCGGCATTGGCCGAAGGAATGTTCAGAGATCGCGCCGATCAATTCAAAACCCGGCTTGGTTGGGATGTAAAGCTTAACGAAAGG
The DNA here is from genome assembly GCF_056533505.1 of Ruegeria sp. G2. Taxonomy (NCBI): domain Bacteria; kingdom Pseudomonadati; phylum Pseudomonadota; class Alphaproteobacteria; order Rhodobacterales; family Roseobacteraceae; genus Ruegeria; species Ruegeria sp. G2. The sequence continues at coordinate 91,753 of NZ_JBQFON010000010.1, forward strand.
GGGGAAGAGCGGGATCAATACGATGACCTCAATCCGCTCTATGTGATCTGGGAAGAAGCGGATGGCAGTCACGGAGGGTCGATGCGGATATTGCCGACGACCGGTCCGGTTATGGTGAACGACGTTTTTGGCCATCTCACCGGGGGCAGCCCGATCCGTAGCCCGCTTATTTGGGAGGTCACGCGCTTTTGCCTTTCTCGAACTGCCAGCGCCCATACCGCCGGGGCTATCATGCTAAGTGGGGGCGAGGTTATGGAAGGATTTGGACTAACCCATATCGCTGGCGTTTTTGATGCCCGTATGATCCGAATTTACCGAATGATCGGGTCATCACCCGTGGTTCTGGGATCAGAAGGCAAAGGTCGTGATCAGATTTCGGTAGGCCTATGGCCTTATTCCGCAGAGGATTGCAACCGAGTCGCTGCCCGTGCTGGCATCCCGAGAGAGTTATCGCGCTTGTGGTTCAATACCGCATTTGGGAAGGGGAAGCAGCATCGGTTCGCTCTCTCTGCTTGACAGCGCGGAAATCGTATTCCGCCTCTGGTGGCGCACGGCGCGTCCTTGTAGGGTCGCGCCATGTCTCTGCCTCAAGTCACCTTTTCCGATGATCAAGCCACCGCTTTCGACAACATTGCCGAGATGTTGCGCTCGGCCGGAGTTGATCTTGAGGATGACGCTCTGCTGAAACTTCCCGGAAACGGGAAATCGGGTGTCATGGCTGTGGTTGGCAAGGCAGGATCTGGTAAAACCCTTTTGCTGGCGGAACTTTACAAGGCTCTGGCCGAAACTGGAGTCAACCTGATCTCGGGCGATTTTGAAAGCCGCAAGTCCCGCGACAAACGCAGCCTTGCGATCCTTGCTCCGACGAACAAGGCAGCCAGTGTTTTAAGATTGCGTGGAGTGCCTGCAACGACAATCCACCGTATCCTTTATACACCCGTTTATGACCCGGAATATGAGCGGATTGCCGAATGGCTGGCGGGTAATGACGAACGACCCGAGATCGAAGGGTTGACCGACGAAGCGCTGGACCGGGCGGCTGCGTTTTATGCCAATAACAAATCCATTCCCGGCGCTCTGGCCGCTGCTGGTCTGCGTGGATCTGACTTTATTACTGGCTGGAAACGCCGCGATGAACCCCTCGATATTGGCTTTGTGGACGAAGCCTCGATGCTGGATGACCGGCAATTTGAAGATCTGAAAGAAATCTTCCCGACGCTGCTGCTGTTTGGTGATCCGGCGCAGTTGGCACCAGTCAATCAATCGGGCTCGATGGTTTTTGACGGGTTGCCAGAGCCGCGTAAGCAGATCTTGCATCGTGTACATAGGCAGACGGCTGATAATCCAATACTTGATCTAGCCCACGCTCTTTCCGATCCCGCCATGGGCTTTGAGGATTTTGAGCGTCTGATTGAGGACACCGCCCGCAAGGATGATCGCGTTGTCTGGGGTCAACGGGTCGAAGTCGATCTGATGGCGCGCAGCCCTGTTCTGGTTTGGCGCAACGCGACCCGCATCCGTTTGATACAGGCGTTCCGCAGCGTGCATGGTGCGCCGGAAACTGAGCTGCTAGAAGGTGAACCGCTGATCTGTGACGGCATTGAATTGCCATTGAAGCACCGCAAGAAACGGCTGGATCTTGAAGCGCGCGGGCTAATCAAAGGGGCACAGGTTATCTACCTTGGCCCTGGTCGCAAACCCGGGTTTTCGCGCTTACATGTTATGGGAGCAGAGGACCCGCAGGTCTCGGCTGCATCAATTGTACAAATCGAAAAGCCTGATGAGGAAGAGCCGTTCATTCCCTTTGCCGCGCGGATGGGGGCGACGTTTCTGCACGGTGCTGCGGTGACAATTCACAAGGCGCAGGGCTCTCAATGGGACACCGTGCAGGTGTTCGCACCGGATATTTATGCCGCCGCGCGTATGGGACGGACCGAGGCGGGGCAGCCGCTTTGGAAGCGTCTTGCCTATGTGGCTATTACCCGTGCGCAGGAGCGATTGATCTGGGTGGTGCGGAACAGATTGTCAAAGCCAACACATCCCTTAAGGGTGGATGACCTGCGGGCCGTCGCGGCGCCGTCGCTGACATTGGAGTCGGAAGTGACATGAAGACAATCATCGTAACTGGCGCAAGTTCGGGCATCGGTCGCGCGACCGCCGAGTTGTTTCTGGCAGAAGGTTGGACAGTTGGTCTATTGGCCCGCAGCGCCGACACACTTGAAGCAATGGCACAGGGCAGTGACAAGGCGATCCCGTTGGTTGCTAATGTGACCGACGCAGAAGCGGTCGCTCAAGCGTTCACCAACTTTGTAAAACAAATCGGCCGTCTGGATGTCCTGTTCAACAACGCCGGCATTTTTGCGCCGGGCGGCACGATTGATGAGATCGCGCTTGAGGATTGGTACAACTCGGTCAATGTGAATCTGAACGGGATGTTCCATTGCGCGCGCGCCGCGTTTGCCACGATGCGATCGCAGAAGCCGCAGGGCGGGCGGATCATCAACAATGGGTCAATCGCGGCCCATGTACCACGCCCGAATTCAGTGCACTACTCGGCAACAAAACATGCGATCACGGGCCTGACACGCAGCTTGTCGCTGGATGGGCGGGATTTTGGAATTGCCTGTGGGCAGATTGATATCGGCAACGCCCGCACGCCCATGGTGCAAGAGCTGGTCAAGAACGCCATCGCTGATGGTCGTCAGCCCGATCCGACGATGGCTGTTGGCGATGCCGCCCGGTCTGTGTTGCATATGGCTCAACTGCCGCTAGAAGCAAATGTACAGTTCATGACCGTAATGGCGACATCGATGCCCTATATCGGCCGCGGCTGAGCCTAATTTTCGCGCAACAGTCGGAAAGCGGTCGATGCACCCCATCCAGCCGCAATCGCAATTGCCAGCGACATTAGCCCGTACCAGATCGGCTGTTCGCGGGACATGCTGTAGAGGAACCTTTCCAGCCCGACCTTGCGTACATCAATAGATGTTTCGAAAGTTGAGACAACCATACCACCCCGCGTCAGGAAAATACGGGCGGCATAGCTACCTTCTGTAAGATCTGATGGCATTTCGATCGAAGTTCGGAACAGAGTTTGTTCGTCAACCGCCACAGTGTCTTCACGGATGGAATACAACCCTTCATCCTCTCGGATGCGAATGACGGCTTCGGAAAAGTCCTGAGCGCCCTGAATATTCATATCGGCGCCCACCGAGCGGATGGCGCGTTCGATTGAAACCTTGTACCGCAGATCTTCGGTTTGGGTCAGTACTTCACTAAACGGAGCGCTCGTGGCTACGGCATAAAAACTAGGGGCCAGATCAACAACTAGGCTATCGGTGTTTACCCAGATGCCAAATCGCTTTTCCTTGCGCCGAACGGTGACGGGTTCGGATGGACCAGCGACCGCGACAACGACCTCAAGCGGGGGGCCTTCCGGTATGGGGGCTTCGCGTTTTACAGCTCCGAATACCAGAATCTCGGAGCCGTCGAAATTGGCCGTGATTGATACGCGATCTTGGCTTAACCCCAGAACAACCTGTTCTTCGGCGGCAAAAGCGGGCAGGCAAATCAGAGATAGAAGGACAATCAAACGCAACATCTTAGTGCCCTCCATCCGTGCCCAGCGAGTACAGCTCGGAAGGTTGCAGCAACAAATCAAGCGCCAGCTTGCCGCAGACGACAAGCACAAGCGCGGCAAGCAGAACACGCAGCTGCTCGGCTGGCATCCGGGCCCCAATAACAGTTCCCACCTGAGCCCCGACTACGCCACCGACCAGCAGCAGAACGGCCAGCACGACGTCAACCGTATAGTTGGTCGTGGCATGCAGCATGGTGGTGAAGGCGGTCACAAAGATGATCTGAAACAGGGAAGTTCCTACAACCACCTTGGTTGGCATGCCCAAAAGGTAGATCATCGCAGGCACCATAATAAACCCGCCGCCAACCCCCATAATGGCTGACAAGACACCGACGAACAGACCAACGATCACTGGTGGAATGACCGAGATATACAGACCCGAAGTCCGGAATCGCATCTTGAACGGCATGGCATGAACCCATCCACGCTGGCGCCGCTTCGGTGGAGGTGTACCGCCTTTTCGGGTTTTGCGAATTGCATTCAGGCTTTCGACGAACATCAGGCTGCCGATGATGCCCAGAAAGATAACGTAACAAAGTTTGACCAGCAGATCGACCTGACCAAGACTTTTGAGATAATTAAAGACGACGACGCCCAATGCAGCACCTGCCAACCCGCCAACCAATAGGACTGTCCCCATTCTCAGATCAACGGTTCGGCGTCTGAAATGCGCCAGAACCCCTGAGAAGGAAGAGGCAACAATTTGGTTGGCTTCGGTAGCAACGGCCACGGCGGGAGGAATGCCGATAAAGAACAGCAAAGGGGTCATCAGGAAACCGCCCCCAACACCGAACATCCCCGACAAAATGCCGACCATTCCGCCCAGTCCCAACAACAGGAAGGCGTTTACGGAGACTTCGGCTATGGGCAGGTAAATATGCATGATACCGTCACGTTATTACTGGCGTTACCGGGCTTGGACCGGCCCGTTCTCTTGCGGTCGGGGTGGCTTGCGGGCAGAGCTTGCAACACGGCTAAACTCCTCCGGGTTCTGAGAGGGAAAAATAGTCAGGCGGCGTCAGGAGCAGGTCAAACCCGATTTTTGCAGCAACTGCAATGACCAAAAGAGCCAACAGAATGCGTAATTGCTCGGCCTTCAAACGTGCGCCGATTTGGGTGCCCAATTGTGCGCCTACAACCCCCCCGATCAAAAGAAGAACCGCAAGAAGCACATCGACGCTGTAGTTTGTCGAGGCATGTATCATCGTAGTGAACCCAGCCACAAATATGATCTGAAACAGGGATGTGCCGATTACGACTTTTGTGGGCATACCAAGGATATAGATCATCGCGGGCACCATGATAAACCCGCCGCCAACTCCCATGATCGCTGACAGGATACCAACGCCGAACCCGACCAGTGCGGGTGGGATCACTGAAATATAAAGGCTCGAAGCACGAAAGCGCATTTTGAAGGGTAACGCGTGGACCCATGTCCGTTGCCGGCGCTTGGCGACCGAGTTACTTCCTGACTGCCTTGCGCGACGGATAGCGTTCAGGCTTTCGACAAACATCAAGCTGCCGATCACGCCTAGGAACACGACATAACAAAGCTGCACCGCCAGATCGACTTGGCCGAGATGTTTTAGAAAGTTAAAAACAACCATTCCTAAGGCCGCACCGAGCAGCCCTCCGCCAAGCAGGACGGTGCCCATCTCAAGGTCAACGGTCTTGCGTTTCAGGTGCGCCATCAGCCCAGAGAACGATGAGGCCACAACCTGATTGGCCGATGTGGCCACCGCCACAGCCGGGGGTATGCCGATGAAAAAAAGCATAGGGGTGATCAGGAACCCCCCGCCTACGCCAAACATACCGGACAAAACACCAACCAACCCGCCAATTCCAAGCAGCAGGAAAGGGTTGACCGAAACTTCGGCTATGGGGAGGTATACGTGCATACCCCCTTAGAACGGTTGCGACATACAAAATCAACTCTGTATGCCGCTCTGCAGCAAACAGGACTGAGGGGCAGTCCTGAACTGGCTCTATCAGCGTTCTTTGACGTAGGGTTCACCCCCCGCGCGTGGTGGAATGGCTTTCCCAACAAAGCCTGCAAGAATCACCACGGTCAGAATGTAGGGCAGAGCGTCCATCACCTGGACCGGGATTACGACCCCACCCAGATCGATGTTCTGGAACCGCAGCGCAATCGCCTGCAACAACCCGAACAACAGGCAGGCCCACATCGCGTGCCAAGGGCGCCACTTTGCGAATATTAGCGCAGCCAATGCGATGAATCCGCGACCCGCTGTCATTTCTTTTACGAATCCGGCTTGCAAGGCTGTCGCCAGATACGCACCAGCAATACCGCAGAGAATGCCGCAGATGGCCACGGCCGCAAATCGCAGACCAACGACCGAGACCCCGGCTGTATCAACCGCCGCAGGATTTTCGCCTACTGCACGCAAGCGCAGCCCGAACCTAGTGCGGAACAAGATCCACCAGGTGAGTGGTACGAACAGGAACGCCACATAGACGAGGATTGAATGGCCTGACAGCAGCTCGGAATATATCGGGCCGATGAATGGCACACCTTCCAGCGCTTCTGCGAAGGGGAAGTTGATCGGCTCAAACCGGCCGCCGCCAAACAGAGACGGAGTGCGTCCACCCTGTTGAAACCAGCTTTGCGCGATCAGAACCGTCATACCGGACGCGAGGAAATTGATGGCGACACCCGAGATCAGTTGATTGCCCCGAAACGTGATCGAAGCCAATCCGTGCAGCGCTGATAAAACCAGTGACGCTCCGATTCCAGCCAGAAGCCCTAACCAGACCGAACCCGTTACTGCGGCGATAGCAGCCGAGAAGAAAGCCGCCATAAGCATCTTGCCTTCAAGCCCGATGTCAAAAATGCCAGCGCGTTCGGAATACAAACCTGCCAGACAAGCCAGCAACAGTGGCGTGGCCAGTCGAACTGTAGAATCGAGGACCTGAATGAGGGTAACGAAAAATTCCATCACTCTGCCCCCTTCCGGAAACTCAGGAAGATCTTTTCAAGCGGCATGCGCACCATATTATCGAGCGCACCGGTGAATAGGATGACCAGCGCCTGAATGACCACGATCAGTTCACGTGGGATCGACGTCCACAACGCCAATTCAGCGCCGCCTTGGTACAGAAATCCGAACAGGATCGCAGCAAGGAAAACGCCAAATGGATGGGAACGACCCATAAGAGCCACGGCAATCCCAATAAATCCGGCACCCTCGGTCGAATTGAGGACAAGTCGTTCTGCTTCGCCCATGACATTATTGATAGCCATCATGCCTGCAAGGGCACCCGAGATCAGCATTGCGATGATCGTGATGCGCACGGGTGAGATACCGGCATAGACGGCTCCCGTTTCCGAATGGCCATAGGCGCGGATTTCGTATCCCAGTCGCGTGCGCCAGATCAGGGCCCAAACCACGATGCAGGCAAGTATCGCCACGAAGAACGAGATATTGGCCGGTGCCCCCCGGAAGACGATGTTTTCGGCGCTCGAAAACATCGACTGGAATGTTGGCAGGTGTACCGCCTCGGGGAACCGCGCCGTGGCCGGGTCTTGCGATCCTTGCGGGCGCATCACATTGACCAGCATGTAGTTAAGGAAAGCTGCGGCGATAAAGTTGAACATGATCGTGGTGATCACGATATGACTGCCCCGTTTGGCCTGCAGATAGGCCGGGATCGCGGCCCAGGCCGCGCCAAAGATCATCGAAGCGGCACAGGCGGCCAGTAAGGCGATGGTCCAATGCGGCCAAGGGACCGATAGACAGACGATTGCAACGCCCAGTCCGCCGAGCATGGCCTGACCCTCACCACCAATGTTGAACAGCCGCGCGTGAAAGGCCACGGCAACGGCCAGACCGGTGAAGATGAAATTCGTAGCGTAATAAAGCGTATAGCCCCAGCCATAGGTTGAACCCAAGGCCCCTGTGACCATCAGGTTGACCGCCTCGACCGGGTTTTCCCCAATGGCCAGAATAACGATTGCCGAAAGGATTGTGGCCAACAGCAGGCTGATGATCGGGATCAGCACCACATCGGCCCATTTGGGCATTTTTTCCATGGTTCAGGCGGCCTCTCCTGCAACACCGGCCATCAGCAGGCCCAGTTCTTTTTCATCCGTCTCGGCGGGCAGACGCTCGCCCATTATGTGTCCGTCAAACATCACCGCGATCCGGTCGGACAGCGAGAAGATCTCTTCCAGCTCGACCGAAACCAGCAGGATCGCTTTGCCCTGATCTCTCAGGGCGACGATCTGTTTATGAATGAATTCGATGGCACCGATATCCACACCGCGTGTGGGTTGGCCCACCAGCAGCAGGTCCGGGTTCCGCTCAATCTCGCGCGCGACGACGATCTTCTGCTGGTTGCCACCCGAGAAGCTTTTTGCGGTCAGCCAGCCATTGGGCGGGCGTACGTCGAATTTCTCAATCTTGGCTTCGGTGTCGGCGCGCAGTGCGGCATTGTCCATGAACAGCCCGCGCTTATACGCAGGGTCGCGGTGATAGCCGAAGGCCACATTCTCCCACGCGTAGAAATCCATGATCAAGCCTTCGCGCTGGCGATCCTCGGGCACATGCGCGATGTGTTGCGCGCGCCGTGCCTGACCGTCCGAGCCGGGGCCGTGCAATGGCAGAGGTTCCCCGTTCAGTTTGATTGATCCCTGTCCGGGACGCATTCCGCCCAGAACCTCCAGCAGTTCCGATTGCCCGTTTCCTGCAACGCCAGCAATCCCCACGATTTCACCCGCGCGAACAGTCAGGTCGATGCCTTTGACGCGCTCGACACCTGCCGAATCGGTGACGCTGAGCTTTTCGATCTCCAGAACCGGTTTGCCCGGTTGCGCGGGCACCTTGTCGACCTGGAGCAGAACTTTGCGGCCCACCATAAGTTCGGCCAGTTCCTGTGGGTTGGTCTCAGCAGTTTTGACCGTCGCGGTCATCTCACCGCGGCGCATCACCGAGACGGTATCAGTATTTTCCATGATCTCGCGCAGCTTGTGCGTGATCACGATGATCGTTTTGCCCTCGGACCGCAGCCGGTCAAGTATGCGGAACAATTGATCCGCCTCGGCGGGGGTCAGCACTCCGGTCGGCTCGTCGAGAATTAAAATTTCTGCCTTGCGATAGAGCGCTTTGAGGATCTCAACCCGCTGCTGCATGCCAACGCCAATTTCGTCGATGCGCTTATCGGGGTCCACGAACAGTTCGTATTCTTCTTCAAGCTCTTTCAGCTCTTTGCGGGCTTTCGCCAATGATGGGGCCAGCAGTCCGCCATCCTCGGCACCCAGAACGATGTTTTCTAGTACGGTGAAGTTTTCGACCAGTTTGAAATGCTGGAAAACCATCCCGATGCCTGCTGCAATCGCAGCCTGACTATCGGGGATGTCGGTCTTGGATCCGTTGATCCAGATCTCACCTTTGTCGGCTTTGTAGAAGCCGTAGAGAATGCTCATCAGCGTGGATTTGCCCGCACCGTTTTCTCCGATGATCCCATGGATCGTTCCGGGGGCGACGCTGATGGAAATGTCTTTGTTGGCCTGAACCGGCCCAAAGGCTTTGGAAATCCCTTTGAGCTCAATGGCGGGGACGGTCATGTCTTGTCCTCAATTGCCGAAAGGACCGCGATAAGTATCGCGGCAGAGTGCATTCGGGGCGAAGGTTAACCCTTCGCCCCGTGTGTTATCAGAACTGCAGTGCCGGGCAGCTGTCGTTCTCATAGTAGCTGACAACCGAAACATTGCCGTCGATGATGTCCTGACGAGCTTTGTCAACCGCAGCTTTCATATCGTCGGAAACCAGCGGAGCGTTGTTTTCGTCCATAGCATAGCCAACGCCATCTTCGGACAGGCCCATGACGAATACTCCGGTTTCGACGTCCTCACCCGCTTTCATCGCTTCATATACGGCGACGTCAACGCGCTTGAGCATCGAAGTCAGAACTTTACCCGGGTGCAAGTGGTTCTGGTTGCTGTCAACGCCGATCGACAGGATGCCTTCGTCTGCGGCGGTCTGCAGAACACCAACGCCAGTGCCGCCAGCTGCGGCGTAAACCACGTCAGCACCTTGGCTGATTTGTGCCTTGGTCAGCTCAGAGCCTTTTACCGGGTCGTTCCACGCTGCCGGAGTTGTACCAGTCATGTTGGCAACAACATTGATGTCGGGATTCACGGCTTTGGCACCTTGTGCGTATCCGCAACCAAAGTGGCGGATAAGTGGCACGTCCATACCGCCGATGAAGCCGACAGTGCCGGTCTTCGATGCCATCGCTGCCATCATGCCAACTAGGTATGAGCCTTCATGCTCAGCAAAGCCAACCTGGCGCAGGTTCGGGGCGTCGAGCCATGTCACGTCGACCACCACAAAGGTTGTGTCAGGGTAGTCAGCTGCAACCGCGGCCAGCGGGTCTGCCATGCCAAAGCCCATGGTGATGATCGGGTTCGAACCGGCTTCGGCGAAACGGCGCAGGGCCTGTTCGCGCTGTGCTTCGGACTGCATCTCAATCTCGCGGTATGTGCCGCCCGTTTCTTCGGCCCAGCGAGACGCGCCGTTATGGGCCGCTTCGTTGAATGACTTGTCGAACTTACCGCCCAGATCAAAGATCAGGGCCGGTTCTGCCAGGGCTGCGCCTGCTGTCAGTGCAACCGCAGCGGCTGCGCCCATCAAAGATTTCATAAGGGTCATTTGTTACTCCCGTTGGCTATTATCGGTCCGGGGCTGAATCCCCCGATACCCACTCAGAGCGAGCATACATGTTGTGATGGCGGGAATTGAAGCTGTTTGCAACAGCTTCGGTCAATAGAAATTTGACCATATGGTCTAAAAAAGTGATTAATTGCTGTGAAAACGACATTCCATGACGATTGCGTCGACGTTTGGACCGTTCTCGCGCAGGTAATAGCGCTTGCGTGTACCGCATGCTTCGTATCCACATGCTTCGTAAAGAGCGATTGCCGCATCATTGTCCGAGGCAACATCCAGAAACGCCCGCGATGCCCCAGCCTGATCCGCGTAGGCGTGGAATTCTACCATTATCTTTCGCGCCAATCCCTTCCTTTGGTGATCTGGATGGGTTGCTATCGTCAGTAGTTCCGCTTCGTCGGCAATCACCTGAACCAGCGCAAATGATCTTGTGTCCCCAATTGCATGGATGAAGCGATTTGCCAAAAGCTCGGCAAACTCATCAGCAACCCAGGGGCGGCTCTGATGGAACGCGGCGGCATGGATATGAGCCATTTCCTGTGGCGTCATTCGTCAAGCAAGACCGGAGGTACGTCGCGCGAAGGCGCGGCATCTGCAGGGCGAACATATAAAGGCGCGGGTGGAGTGGGCGTCGAGGCCAAACGCCGCGACGCCAATCGAGCAATAGTGCGAACCTGACGATCAGGCTGATCGCAAAGATATAGTCTGCCCAATGATTCTGCGTCGTGTCGCGTGACCAGTCGCGCTTCTGCCCCATCCGGCATCAAATAAACTTGGTCGCGCGGGGCAGGAATCGCAGGTAAGTGGCCTTTGGGGACCAACTCGGCCAAGGCATCGAAGCCCGATACACCGACCGCGGGAACGTCCAGACCAAGCGCCAGTCCTCGGGCAGCCGAGACCGAGATTCGAATCCCGGTGAAGTTTCCGGGGCCAACCCCGACACCAATCGCATCAAGATCTCGCCAGTTGCATCCGTTCTCTTCCAACAACTCTTCCAGTAAAGGCATCAACCTCTCAGCCTGCCCGCGCGACATGGGCTCAACGCAGGACGCAACAATCACACCGTTTTGCAACAAAGCGGCCGCGCAATGCGCGGCCGATGTGTCGAATGCCAGGATGGTTGGATCAGATCGCAACGGGGCGAACCTCGATCACTTCCGGGATGTAATGCCGTAGCAGGTTTTCGATACCCATTTTCAGAGTGATCGTGGACGATGGACATCCCGCACAGGCCCCTTGCATGTGAAGATAAACAATCCCCTTGTCGAAGCCATGGAATGTTATGTCGCCGCCATCCTGTGCTACAGCAGGTCGCACTCGACTGTCCAACAAATCTTTGATTTGGTGTACAATTTCAGCGTCTTCGCCGGTATGTTCGGCGTGCCCTGCGCCTGCATCAACGTTTGCGCCCATGACGGGCTGACCGGATTGGTAATGCTCCATTACAGCGCCAAGGATGGCGGGTTTGATGTGATCCCATTGGACATCATCGGATTTTGTCACCGTGACAAAATCATTGCCAAAGAACACTCCTGTCACACCCGCGACGCCAAAGATACGAGTGGCGAGCGGAGATTTCTCGGCCGCCTCAGCGTTTGGAAAATCTGCAGTACCCGCTTCCAGAACCGTCTGACCGGGCAAAAACTTCAGAGTTGCCGGGTTGGGTGTGGATTCAGTTTGGATAAACATGGCGCGGCTCCGTTTAAGGTGTATCTGATATGCGCGTCCGGACGGGGGAAGTCAAGATTTGGAATCGTTCTAAATTGATGCGACAAAGGAAATCGCGTCATCCAATCGGTCGTCACCCCAGAACAATTCATCTTTGGCGATAAAGCTTGGTGCGCCGAAGATGTGCAGAGCCTTGGCGCGAGCGACCTGTTCGAACAGCGCGGATTTGATCTGGGGGCTACCAATCTGTTCCATCACATCTTGCGAAACGCCTGAACTGGCAAGGCATTCCGCCAGAACCCTGAGGTCCGAGATGTCTTGTCCCGCTCCGAATTGTGCAGAATAGACAGCGCGTACAAATGCACCACGTTGATTAGTTGATCCGATTGCCAATGCCAGACGCGCCGCTTGCAGGCTGTTTTGCGGAAAATTTTTGGGCTGCTGAAATGGTAGATCGCGCGCTGCACAAAGCCGTTCCATATCCCGCCACATGTACCGGCCCTTTGCGGGATACAGATTGAACGGCGAGTTGTTCCATCCCTGTTCAGCAAAGATCGGGCCCAGAAGAAATGGGTGCCATTCCACGGCGGCTCTCTTTTCTGCGGCCGCCTGTTGGATGCGCATAGCGCTGAGATAGGAATAGGTCGACGCGAAATCGAACCAAAATTGCAATGTTGCTGGCATAATGTGCCTCAGGTGATGGCTTCCAGCTTTTCCTTGCTTAAGTCGCCGGGCACAATAGTGACCGGAATAGGCAGACTGCCAGAGTTCCGGGATAGTTGGGTTACCAATGGTCCGGGGCCCTTCTTGTCAGTGCCAGCGCCCAGCACCAACACGCCAATTTCAGAGTCGGACTGGACGTGTTCGATGATTTGAGGAACCGGGTCGCCTTCGCGAATGGCCAATTCGGGCTCGACACCCTGCTTGTCACGCATCCATTTGGCGAACACTTCGAAATGCGCGTGAATACGCTCGCGTGCTTCTTCACGCATCACCTCAGCGACGCCGATCCAATGGTTGAATTCATCCGGCGGAATTACCGAAAGAACCGTAACCCCACCGCCAGTATGGGCCGCGCGCATTGCGGCAAAGCGCATGGCGTTCAGGCATTCACGGCTGTCGTCCAGAACGACTAGGAACTTGCGCATGTTTGTCCTCGTTTGTTTTCGGGATCATGCCCCACAGGATGCGCAGAGGCAACTGAAACGGGCAGGGAGTCGATCAGCGATTGCTCGCAGCCCAATCCCAGTACATCTCGCGTGCGCGACGGGCAATTGGACCCACCTGATACTGGGTGTCATCCAGCGCGGTGATTGGGGTCACTTTGCTCATGTTGCCGGTCATGAACACTTCGTCAGCATCGTGAAAGTCCTCAAAGCTCAGCACAGATTCATGCACTTTCACCCCATCGGCGCGCAGATTCTTGATGTGTCGCGCCCGGGTGATGCCGGCAAGGAATGTTCCATTGGGAATCGGGGTGAAAACTTCTCCATCGCGAACCATGAAAATATTGGCGGTCGCGGTTTCCGCCACGTGCCCCATCGCATCGGCAACCAACGCGTTTGAGAAACCTTTGCTACGCGCCTCCTGCAACATCCGGGCGTTGTTCGGATAGAGGCAGCCCGCTTTGGCGTTAACCACGGCAGATTCCAGAACGGGGCGACGGAAGCGGGTTGTCGTCAGCGTGGCCGAGGCGGATTCGGGCGCCATCGGGATTTCTTCCAGGCAAATGGCGAAGCCAGTGCTGTCTTCCTGGGGGATGATTGCGGTTGGGTCTCCATCGATGCCCCAATACATAGGACGAATGTAAACTGCAGTATCTGTTGGATAACTTTGTAGCCCCTCCTGAACCAGTTCGACCATCTGTTCCGCAGTCACCGAAGGCGTTAGCATAAGAGCTTCGGCCGAGCGATTGACCCGAGCGCAATGGGCATCGAGATCCGGGGTCATTCCATCAAAGAAGCGGGCGCCGTCAAATACGGATGAGCCAAGCCAAGCGCCATGGTCGGCTGCGCGCATGATAGGGGTGTCCCCATCATGCCATTGACCTTCGAAATAGGTGCGGATGTTTTTGCCGACTGCCATTGCGCCCTCCCTCAAGCTTCGGGAAACCTAGGTTGGGGCCGAGGCAAGGTCCAGCAGATTATCCGCGTTACAGAGGCAGCGACTCACGTTTGACCATGGTGCGCAAGGCAAAGTTTGAACGCAGATTTCTGATGCCTTGTATTTTCATCAGTCGGTTTTCTAAGAAGGCGTCAAATGCGTTGAGGTCTTTGGCCACGACGCGCAGCAAGATGTCACGCGAGCCTGTCATGAGATAGCACTCCATCACCTCATCACACCGCCGAATTGCCTTTTCAAAGGAATCGATGGCGCTGCGATCCTGTTTCTCCAACTCGACAGAGACAAAAATCGTAACACCGAAGCCAAGCTGCTCGGGGTCTACCTGAGCGACGTACCCGGTGATGATCCCATCTCGTTGCAATCGATCCAAGCGCCGCGCGCAAGGTGTCGGGGACAACCCAACATGGTCTGCCAGATCGATAACAGTCATGCGGCCATCATTCTGGAGGGCACGGATTATCTTGGAGTCGATGTCATCCATAGTGAAAAACTCCATCATTTTCGAGTTGGTTGAAGAATATCCCTAAAATACTTCTGCTGGTAGCGATAAATAGGTGAAATTCACTCGTCGACAGATGGCAAACTCCACTGGGTAGCCCGGAGGAGAAGAATGGACATCACCATCATAGACGCGCCAGATTACGAGCGCGTGGTCGAATTCAAGGACAGCGCACTTGGTCTATTGGGCTATATTGCAGTTCACTCGACGCAACGCGGTCCTGCGGCAGGCGGTGTGCGGATGCGCCCCTACGGGCATGCCGCTGAGGCATTGAATGATGCCTTGCAATTGGCGCGGGGCATGACTTTCAAGAACGCTGCAGCTGATCTTCCTCTGGGGGGTGGCAAGGCCGTTATTATTGGTGACCCGCACGTCGATAAATCACCCGATCTTCTGCGTTCCTTCGGTCAAGCGGTGCAAAGCCTGAGCGGCCAGTACTGGACCGCAGAAGACATGGGTATGACGCCCGCTGACATGGCCCATATCGGGTCCCGGACTGACTTTGTGGCAGGGCTGGCAGACGGAGAATTTGCGAGCGGTGATCCATCCCCCATCACGGCACGCGGAATATTCAACGCGATCCGGGTGGCTGCGCAGCACCGTTTTGGGCTAACTGATCTGGATGGCCTGACCGTATCGGTTCAGGGGCTTGGTCATGTAGGCGCGCATTTGTGTCAGTTGCTTCATGATGCAGGCGCACGGCTGATCGTCACAGATATCGATGCCCACCAATCGGCACGTGTTGCTGAACAGTATGCGGCTCAGGCTGTGGCCCCCGATATGATTTATGGTGTTGAGGCCGACATATTTGCCCCCTGCGCCATCGGGGGTATCCTTAACGAAACAAGCATTCCGTTGTTGCAGGTCGGCGCCGTGGCTGGGGGCGCAAACAACCAGTTGGCCAGTGCTGGCGATGCGCGGTTGCTTCACCAGCGCGGCATTCTTTACGCACCCGACTTTGTCGCTAACGGGGGTGGCATCATTAATGTGGCAACAGAAATCCTGCGCGTAGAAGAGCGTGAAGCTTGGGTCGCTGATAGATTAGAGGCGCTTGAGCAGACGATGGATCGCATCCTGACGAGGGCCAAGATCGAAGCGGTTAGCCCGCATGAGGTCGCTGAATCCATTGTGCATGAAATGCTGCGCCCCAAGGCCGCATAATGGGCTGCCAAACAAAAACGCCGCCCGGACTGGGCGGCGTTTCTAGATCGGGTTCTGATCATCAGGACTTGCCTGCACCGACCATGCCCACAATCTCGTAGGTTTTTTGCAAGATCGGGGAGGCAAGCGCACGCGCCCGTTCAGCCCCGCGGGCAAGTATCTGGTCGATCTCAGCCTCTTCTCCCATCAGACGCGCCATCTCGGAGGAGATGGGTGACAGCTTCTCAACCGCCAATTCAGCCAGCATCGGCTTGAACTCACCGAATTGCTTTCCTCCGACCTCTGCCAGAACCTGCTCGGCAGTCTGATCGCTAAGAGCAGCGTAGATGTTCACCAGATTTCGTGCCTCGGGCCGCTCTTCAAGTCCCTTCACTTCCGAGGGCAGTGCATCCGGGTCAGTCTTGGCCTTGCGGATTTTCTTGGCGATGGCGTCGGCATCGTCAGTCATATTGATCCGCGTCATATCGGACGGGTCCGAGGAAGACATCTTACGCGAGCCGTCGCGCAGGTTCATCACGCGTGGCGCTGGGCCACCGATGACCGGTTCGGTCACGGGGAAGAAATCAACGCCATAGTCATGGTTGAACTTGATTGCGATGTCGCGCGTCAGTTCGAGATGCTGCTTCTGGTCTTCACCGACCGGCACATGGGTCGCGTGATACACCAGTATGTCCGCAGCCATCAGTGCGGGATAAGCGAACAGACCCAACGACGCGTTTTGCGCATTCTTCCCGGCCTTGTCCTTGAATTGCGTCATACGCTGCATCCAACCAATCCGGGCGATGCAGTTGAAGATCCAGGCCAACTGCGTGTGCTCGGGCACCTGGCTCTGATTGAACAGGATGGATTTCTCAGGGTCGAGACCGGCGGCAATGAATCCAGCGCAAACTTCACGAGTCTTCTCACGCAGGCGATCCGGGTCTTGCCAGACAGTAATCGCGTGGAGGTCAACCATGCAGTAGACGGTCTCGAAATCCGGCCCCTGCATATCCACGAAACGTTTGAGTGCACCCAGATAGTTACCCAAGTGCAGGTTTCCTGAAGGCTGGATGCCGGAAAACACGCGCGGCGTGAATTGGGTCTCGGTCATCGAAGGAAACTCCTGTCTGGAAAAATCAGCCCCCGTCGCTTACCCATGAGGCAAAGGGACGTCAACAGCCGCGAAAGGCCAGCCCAATGAGCAGTGAGCATTATACACCGCCCGTGAACCCTCTGCCGCCGGTCGTGGTGGCATTAGTTCTGTTCATCATGGGGATCGAGCTGGCTTTTATGCTTGGCGGCCGCGGGCTGGTGGGAGGTCCAACTGCGGTTGGATGGCGGCTGGACGCGTTGCAGCAATACACGTTCTCGCCTGATATCTTCGACTGGATGGTGCAGAACGGGCGTTGGCCGTTCGAACATGTGATCCGCTTTGTGACCTATCCCTTTGTCCAGGCCAATTTTACGCAAGCGATATTTGTTTGCGTGTTTGTACTGGCAATGGGGAAAATGGTTGCCGAGGTGTTTGGCAGCATCGCCATGCTGATCATCTTTGTGGTGTCTGGCGTGGGCGGAGCGCTGGCCTATGCCGTTTTGCTGAACCCGCCCTATCCTCTGGTTGGGGGGTTTCCGCCTGTCTACGGGTTGATCGGTGCGTTCACATGGTTGTTGTGGCGTAAGCTTTCACTGGTCGGCGAAAACCAATCCCGCGCTTTCAGCTTGATTGCGGTTCTTATGGGGATTCAGTTGCTGTTCGGCTTGATCTTCGGCGGCACGTCGGATTGGGTTGCCGATCTAGGTGGATTTGCCACCGGGTTCGGCTTGTCTTTCTTTCTGGCTCCGGGCGGTTGGGCGCGCATTCTCAGCAAAACAAGGCGTGATTAGTACAAATTCAGCCTCGTTTTAGTGCATTTCGGAATTCCGAAAGCCTAAACGCGCCGAAGACGTGGCCCAACAAGAAATAGGCAATTGCTGCGGTAACGATGAGCATCAATAGCGCCAGGTAGCGCCAGCCGGGTATGCCAAACGCCCATCCAAACAAGTGGATCGCAGCAAACAACACAACGCCCATGCCCGCCGAGGCGGCCACGATCCGCCAGATTCTCTGTTTGAATCGATCGTCAAATCGTGCCTCGTCCCCCATCCTCCGTGCGCCGATTGCCAGCAAAGCTACCATCGCCCAACCAGCGGTCGAGGCCGCGATCGCGGGCGCAATCCAACCGGCGAAGGGATACAGGCCAAAGGCAAGTCCGGCATTCACCGCCATCGCAAATACGGCGTATCTAAACGGTGATTTTGTATCCTCGCGAGCGAAAAACAGCGGCTGTAATAGTTTTTGCAACATGAACGCAGGCAACCCGATGCCATAGATAGCGACAGCAAGAGCGGTAGCTGCTGTATCCTCGGCGCTAAACTGGCCGCGTTGGAACAGAACCGAGACCAATGGGCTAGGAATGATGAGAAAGGCAACCGTTGAGGGTAGCGTCAAAAGCAATGTGAACTCACCGGCCCGAGAAAACGCGTTGCGGGCGCCGTCTTTGTCATCTGCACGCAAACGGCGCGATAGATCAGGTAATAATACGATGCCAACTGCGATTCCGACCACTCCCAAAGGCAGCTGATACAAACGATCCGCTGCAAATAACCAACTGATAGCTTTTTCGGTTTTGGAAGCTACAAGCTGCCCCACTACCAAATTGACCTGCGTCACCCCCATGGCCAGCGCCGCTGGCACAGCGATCCGCACCATACGCCGCATTTCTGGGCTAAGCGTCGGCCAACCCGGCCGTATACAAATACCGGCGCGCTCAGTGGCAACCCAGACCAGAGCAAGTTGTGCGACACCAGCGACTGGGATGACTGCGATCAGCCAGCGGATCACGTCCCCTCCCGACATGGCTCCAAAAATCAATGCGAAACAGGCGAAGATGTTCAGCAACACTGGTGCTGCAGCGGCGGCCGCAAATCGGCCAGTCGCGTTTAAAACACCGGAAAACAACGCGGCAAGAGACATGAATAGGATGTAGGGGAACACGACGTATCCATAGTCCACTGCCAGATCAAAGCGCTCGTCTCCGTAAAAACCCTCAGCGGTAATCCAGACCAAGCCGGGCATAAAAACCATCGCTAACCCGACCAAGGCCAGCACAGCCACCGCCAACAGATTGAATGCGTCCTGCGCAAAGCCCTCTGCGTTCTCATCGCCCTCCAGGCGTTTCGAGAACATCGGCACAAAGGCTGCATTAAATGCACCTTCAGCAAAGAAGCGGCGGAACATGTTGGGCAGGCGGAACGCTGCGACAAAGGCATCCATAACCGGGCCCGGGCCGATAAAGGCGGTCAGCAGAATCTCCCTCAGAAAACCCAGAATACGGCTGGCGAGGGTCCAAAAGCCAACGGTGAAAAAGCCCGAGATCAGGCGGATCGGCTTCATGAGGCGGCCCGCTCCGCACCTTCGACGATGGCTTTGCGAAGCTTGGCTTCCAAGCCACGCTGCTTGGCCTCAGAATGGTATTTCAGACCAAACATATCCTTGACATAGAACGTATCAACCACCTGTTCGCCATAGGTCGCGATCACCGCATTCGCGATGTAAACATTGGCCGCCGCCAATGTTCGGGCCAGATCATAAAGCAGGCCGGGCCGATCACGCGTGTCGACCTCGATGATCGTGTAGATTTCCGAGCCTTCATTGTCGAAGGTGACGTGTGTTGGGACGTTAAAGGCGCGCTCACGTTTTTTGATCTTGTCGCGTGACTTTAGGGCGTCCCTGGCCACCACTTCACCCTTCAGCGTCTTGTGGATCATCTGGGTCAGACGCGGAAGGCGAGAGGCTTCGAATGGATGGCCTTCGGCGTCCTGTATCCAGAACGCATCGGTCACATAACCGTCTTTTGTCGTATAGCTGCGTGCATCTACAACGTTGGCCCCAACCAAAGCCAGCGCCCCGGCAATCCGAGAAAAGATACCCGGGTGGTCACCCATGGCGAAGCAAGCGCGGGTCGCGTCGCGATCTTCATCCGGATGCAAGCGGATTTCGACCGCCGCGGGGTCACCGCTGTCTTCGAGAGATTTCAGCATCTCCGCAAATTCGACATGGGTCGCAAGGTTCAACCCTTGCCAATAAGGATCGTAGTGGCGCCCGGTTTCAGTCTTCAGATCGGCTTTGGACCAGTTTTCCAACTCAGCGCGCAACTGCTTTTTCGCCTCTGCGCCACGGTTGGCACGATTGAGAACCTCCATGCCGGATTCCAGCGCGCGCTTGGTGTCTGCGTGCAAGGCGCGCAGCAATGTGGCTTTCCAGTTGTTCCAGGTATTCGGCCCGACACCACGAATGTCACAGACCGTCAGCACCGTGAGCAAATCCAATCGCTTTACTGTTTCAACCGCTTTGGCGAAGTCGCGGATTGTGCGCGGATCAGAAATATCGCGCTTTTGTGCCATATCGGACATCAACAGATGGTATCGCACCAGCCATTCCACGGTTTCGGAATCTGCCTTGTTCAGTCCCAGACGCGGCGCCACCTTGCGAGCGATTTGAGCGCCGAGGATCGAGTGATCTTCAGGCCGCCCCTTCCCAATATCGTGTAGCAGCAAGGCAACGTATAAGACCTTGCGATTGACGCTTCGCTCAAGGATCGAGGACGCCAGCGGCAGCTCTTCGATTAGCTCTCCGCGTTCGATCTGGGCCAGATTTACGATGCACTGGATCGTGTGTTCGTCCACAGTATAGCTGTGATACATATTGAACTGCATCATCGCTACGATGTGTTCGAACTCGGGCAGGAAAGCCGACAGTACACCCAACTCGTTCATTCGGCGCAGGGCCCGTTCGGGGTTGCCGTGTTTCAGCATCAGATCAAGGAAAATGCGCCGCGCCTCTTTGTCGTTGCGCATGTCTTCGTCGATCAGGTTCAGGTTTGCCGTAACCAAACGCATGGCGTCAGGGTGGATCAACATGCCTGTGCGCAGGCCTTCCTCAAACAGCCGCAGCAGATTGACTTTGTCTGACAGGAATTTGTCGGGGTCCGCGATATCCAGACGGCCATGAACAACCCTGTACCCGGCCTTGATCCGACGTCGACGGCGAAAAATGCGTTCCAGTAACGGCGCGCCCTTCATATGGGACGCCTCCAGCTTGGTCAGGAATATGCGGGTCAACTCGCCCACACGTGTCGCCTCGCGGAAGTACCGCTGCATGAATACTTCGACGGCGCGCCGACCCGCGCGGTCTTCGTAGCCCATGCGATCCGCCACCTCGACCTGCAGATCGAAAGTCAGCTGTTCTGTCGCGCGACCGGTCACCAGATGCAGATGCGACCGGACAGCCCAAAGGAATTCTTCGGCCTGAACGAATTCACCGAACTCTTCCGGTGTGAACAAACCCATCGGGACCAGTTCGGCAACATCTTTCACGCTGTAGATATATTTTGCGATCCAGTAGAGCGACTGCAGGTCGCGCAGGCCGCCTTTGCCTTCTTTGACATTGGGCTCAACCATATAGCGCTCACCTTGTTTCAGGTGCCGCTCATCCCGTTCCTTCAGCTTGGCTTCGATAAATTCCCGCTCAGTACCCTTGAACAGCTCGCTTTTCAGGTGTTCTTCAAGCTCTTGCGCAAGCGTCTTATCCCCGACGAGATAACGCTGCTCCAGCATGGCGGTGCGAATGGTGAAATCATCTGCACCCAAGCGCAAACAGTCTTTGATCGTACGCGAAGAATGCCCGACCTTCAGTCGCAAATCCCAGAGGATGTAGAGCATGGATTCGATCACGCTCTCGGCCCAGGCGGTGATTTTGTAGGGCGTCAGAAACAGCAGGTCCACGTCGGAGGAGGGAGCCATTTCACCCCGGCCATAGCCTCCGACCGCCAATACGGCGATTTTTTCCCCACGAGTAGGATTGGCGAGCGGGTGCAAATGCTCGGTTGCGACCTGCATTGCGGTCCGCACCATCTGATCCGTCAGATAGGTATAGGAATGTGTCAGAGGGCGTGCATCGAATGGGCGCTGTGAAAATGAATCGGAAATCGCCTCGCGCCCAGCCTTTTGGGCGTCTCGCAGAATACGCACTGTTTCTGCGCGCAACGCTGCGTTGTCTGAGCTGTTTTTAATTGCATCGGACAATCTGGCATCGACGGAAACGCTGTCAAAAATCTCGTCGGCTGAACAGATTAGGTCGTCTTTAGACGCGGTGGCCAGCGCCGGTCGCTCAGAATCCGGCGCCAGAGAAGCTTTGTGGGGCAGGGTCAATCACAACCACCTGTTTGTTCTGGATCGTGGCAACCGCCAGACCGCGTTCATTCGTACCGTTAGGTCGCAGGCGGAAGATACCACCTACACCCTGAAATCCGGCGTTTTGGGTCAGAGCCGCCCCAGTCAGGGCATCGGATTTGCCTTGGCTCACCAACGCGCCAATGGCGGCAATCCCATCGTAGGCAAGCCCGCTGATCGGGTGCGGTGCTTCGCCATATGTATTATTGTACCGCTGGCGATAGGCCTGTGCCTTTGCAGGATCAGGTAGCGCGAACCATCCGCCTTGGACACCTGGTAATTCCAACGTCTGTGCCGGGATGTCCCAGCGCGTCAGGCCGATATATTGCGTTGTTGCCGGTGAAACGCCTGCCTCTGGTAGCAATTGGCTGTAGAGGGGCAGTGCGCCCGCCGTCGTTGCAGTCAAGAAGATCGAATCCGCGCCAGTTGAGTCGACTGTCGCCTTGATGGTCGGAACCGAATCGATCACTCCCTGCTGAGACCGGTCATATCCAACGGTACCCGCATTATTGACGCGGCTGTTGCTGAGCGCGGTGGCAATGGCAGACCGGCCCAACTGGCCTGCCGAGTCATTGCTATGCACTATGACAGTATTGTTCTTACCCTGCTGTCCGGCGTAGTTCACGAGCCTGTTGGCCGTGTTTTGGAATGTGGGCCCGAGCACATAAACATTGCCGCCCGCAATGCTGGTGTTGTTCGAGAAGGACAGCACGTTGACGTTGTTGCTTAGAACAGCAAGGCCCGCCGCATTGGCCGCCTGCGCATATACTGGACCAAGAATGATCTTAGCCCCATCCGCAACGGCTTGCTGTGCGACACTCGATGCTGTTCCTGCATTTCCAGCCGTGTCATATACCCGCAGGTCAATCTTGACGTTCGGCAAATCCGCGATCGCCAGACGTGCGGCATTCTCAAGGCTTCGCGCAAGGGCGGCATCACCAGATTGAGGCGATCCGCTTGGCACCAGAAGCGCAACCGGGACCGGGTCTGAGGCGTTGATCGAAGGACCTCCACCCAAGCCTCCGGCATCACAAGCAGCGAGGAATGCGGCCGTAGCCAGAGCGATGGCGGATTTCGCCAGTTTGCGTGCGGGCTTGCAAACGGTAAACATCTAAAAGAAAACTCCCTGATCCGGCGTCTGAGGGCACCTTGGTCTATTGATCCGCGATAATAAACGTCACGCTGTGAGGGTCCAGCTTTGAATTTCCAAAAGATCAGATTGGCCGCAGGGCTGTATTTTGTCGCCACTCCAATCGGGACAGCGCGCGACATTACGCTCAGGGCTTTGGATGTGCTGGCCTCGGCAGACATGATCGCTGCCGAGGATACCCGTAGTCTGCGTCGGTTGATGGAAATTCATGGCGTGCCGCTCGAGGGGCGTCGTATTTTGGCCTATCACGATCACAGCGGAGCTGGCGCACGTGGCAAGATCCTTGAGGCGCTCGCGCAGGGGCAATCGGTTGCCTATGCATCCGAGGCCGGAATGCCCCTGATTGCCGATCCCGGCTATGATCTGGGGCGTCAAGCAGCCGAGGCCGGGCATAACGTGACCTGTGCACCGGGCCCGTCTGCCGTATTGACCGCACTGACATTGGCCGGTCTACCGACCGACGCCTTCTTCTTTGCCGGTTTCCTGCCCAATGCTTCTGGCGCGCGGCGTTCGCGAATCGAGGCGCTGCGTAGT
Organism: Ruegeria sp. G2; assembly: GCF_056533505.1. Taxonomy (NCBI): domain Bacteria; kingdom Pseudomonadati; phylum Pseudomonadota; class Alphaproteobacteria; order Rhodobacterales; family Roseobacteraceae; genus Ruegeria; species Ruegeria sp. G2. The sequence continues at coordinate 115,467 of NZ_JBQFON010000010.1, forward strand.
GTCCCCGGAACGCTGGTTTTCTACGAATCGCCGAAGCGTGTGGCGGGTTGTCTCGCGGATCTGGCCGCAGTGCTGGGTGGTGAGCGCCAGGCGGCGCTCTGCCGAGAACTGACGAAGAAGTTTGAAGAAACCCGAAGAGGGACGTTGGCGGATCTTGCCTCCGAGTATCAGGATGCATCCGTCAAGGGCGAAGTTGTCTTGCTTGTAGATCGCGCCCATTCGCAATCTGTTAAGGAAACCGACGTAGAAGAGGCCTTGATAAGAGCCTTGGAAACGCATTCGGTACGGGATGCAGCAGATCTGGTATCAGAGATGTTCAGCCTGCCGCGCCGTCCGATTTATCAGAAGGCCCTGAAACTGGGAAAAGGATGAAATCATGCGGCGATCTGTTCGGGGTTCGGTTTCATATCACGCCGGACGTTCGGCAGAGTTTAGCGTTGCCACTGAATACCAGCGCCGAGGGTATTCAATCGCACAGCGCAGATGGCGCGGCGCAGGTGGCGAGATTGATTTGATTGCGCGCAATGCGGATGGGTTGGTCTTCGTTGAGGTCAAGAAAAGCCGCAGTCTTGAAACCGCCGCCGCTCGCATCAACCGTCGACAGATGGATCGAATTTGCACATCTGCTGCGCAGTATCTTGAACAGGAACCCGGCGGGCAGTTGACAAACACGCGCTTTGACGCCGCTTTGGTGGATGATACCGGAACTGTTCAAATCATCGAAAACGCCTTCGGTATGAACTGATCACCATTGAACCCGTCGAGTCTCTGCGCCATGTATCAGGCGTGGAATTGAGGGATAGACCATGAAAATCGCCTTTCAGATGGACCCGATCGGGGCCGTGGATATCAATGCCGACAGCTCGTTTCGTTTGGCAGAAGAGGCTCAGGCCCGCGGCCATCAGCTTTTTTTCTATGGCCCGGATCAATTGGCGTATCAGGAGGGCAAAGTTACTGCGCGCGGGCACGACATGACAGTGCAAAGGGTCGCTGGCGACCCGGCTGTTCTGGGGCCAGAACGCGAAGTGGATCTAGCTGATTTCGATGTGGTCTGGTTGCGGCAAGACCCTCCGTTCGACATGCACTACATCACTTCGACCCATTTGCTGGACCGTCTCCGGGGGCAGACCTTGGTGGTGAATGACCCGTTTTGGGTGCGAAACTATCCGGAAAAGCTGCTGGTTTTGGATTTTCCTGAACTGACGCCGCCCACCACAATTGCGCGGGATCTGCACACCATCAAAGCGTTCAAAGAGAAACACGGCGATATCATCCTCAAGCCGCTCTATGGCAATGGGGGCGCTGGTGTGTTCCGCCTTGATGTGAATGATCGCAACCTGACATCGCTGCATGAGTTGTTCACGGGTTTCTCGCGTGAGCCGTTGATTGCACAGAAGTTTTTGCCGGATGTAAGAAACGGCGACAAACGTGTCATCCTCGTGGATGGCGAGCCGGTGGGGGCCATCAACCGCGTTCCAGCCGAGGGTGAAACCCGCTCGAACATGCATGTGGGTGGGCGCCCTGAGAAAATTGGCCTGACTGATCGCGATATGGAAATCTGCGCTGCAATTGGGCCGTTGTTGAAAGAACGTGGACAGATCTTTGTCGGAATCGATGTGATTGGCGACTACCTGACCGAGATCAATGTCACGTCACCCACCGGCATTCAGGAGCTTGAGCGGTTCAACGCTTTGAATATCGCCGAAAAAATCTGGCAGGCGATTGAGGCCAAGTTTTAAGCCCCTGCCTTTGCGCTGATGCGAAAGCTCAGCGCCTCGGCGACATGGGGGCGGCGCACGTCCGGCTCTCCATCGAGATCGGCGATGGTGCGGGCGACCCGCAGGATACGGTGGAAGGCGCGGGCCGAAAGGCCGAAACGCTCGGCAGCTTTTAGAAGCAACTCCTTGCCTTCGGAATCTGGCGCGGCGATTTCTTCCAATAGGTTGCCTTGAACATCCGCGTTTTGACGGGTCTCGGGGGTGTCGCGAAACCGGTCAGCTTGAACAGCGCGCGCGGCTTCAACGCGCGCAGCCACAGCGGCTGAACTATCGCCCGAAGGTGGCAAATCGAGATCGGTAAAACCTACAGGGGGTACTTCGATACGCAGGTCGAACCGGTCCATTAGTGGCCCTGAGATGCGGCCCAGATAATCCTCGCCACAAACCGGTGCGCGCGAGCAGGCACGGGACGGATCAGTCAGGTATCCACATTTGCAGGGGTTGGCAGCGGCCACCAGCATGAACCTGCATGGGTATTTCACATGGGCGTTGGCGCGGGCGACCATGACTTCGCCGGTCTCAATCGGTTGTCGCAAGGTTTCCAGAACGGTGCGCGGGAATTCGGGAAACTCGTCCATGAAAAGAACGCCGTTATGCGCCAATGAGATTTCACCGGGTTTTGCACCTTTCCCCCCACCGACGATAGCCGCCATTGAGGCGGTGTGATGCGGCTCTCGAAACGGTCTGGCACGGCTGATGCCGCCTTCGTCCAACAACCCACAAAGCGATTGGATCATCGAAGTTTCCAGCGCTTCGACCGGCGTCAGCGGTGGCAAAATTCCTGGCAAGCGCGCCGCCAGCATGGATTTGCCCGAACCCGGCGTCCCGATCATGATCAGGTGATGCCGCCCCGCGGCGGCGATTTCCAAGGCCCGTTTAGCGCGTTCCTGCCCTTTTACGTCTCGCAAATCACGCGCGCTGGGCGAAAGACTGACCTCGCCCGGCGTCGCGGCGGGCAACGCGGATTGGCCGGTGAAGTGCCGCACCACATCTCCTAATGAGCCAGCACCGATCACTTGCGTGGCATCTACCCAAGCGGCTTCCGAGCTAGAGGCGCTGGGGCAAAGCAAGCTACGATCTTCAGCGGCAGCCGTCATGGCGGCGGGCAACGCTCCGACAACCGGAACAAGCGAGCCGTCCAACGACAATTCGCCCAAAGCAACAGCGCCCTCGGCGGCGTCCGCAGGAATGATCTCTAGCGCAGTAAGCAACGCAACTGCGATAGGCAGGTCGAAATGGCTACCTTCTTTGGGCAAATCGGCGGGCGACAGGTTGATGGTGATCCGTTTCGAGGGCAGTGCGATGGCCATCGCGCTCAGTGCGCTGCGCACCCGATCCCGCGCCTCAGAAACTGCCTTGTCCGGTAAGCCAACGATGGAAAACGCTGGAAGACCCGGTGAAACGGCGCATTGCACTTCGACCGGGCGGGCATCGACCCCTTGAAAAGCGACGGTGTGGGCGCGGGCGACCATGGCAATCCTGTTTTTTGGCTAACAGGACGTTGCTGCCACGTCTGCGGTTTAGGAATCGTTAACGCCGCCGATCATCGCCGTAAAATTCGGCCAAGCCCCAGGGTCGGCAACAGTTTTGTCCCGGCAAAACGGATTGCAAAAGCCCCAAACCTTACCTTCGAGTTCTAAGTAATCCCTCACCGGTTTTCCGGAGTAGGGACAGGCGGAGTTAATGGATGGGCCGGTACTGACGGTTGCCGCTTTCGAGTTCTCGCCAATCGGCCAGTTATGGGCGGTAAGGTTTTGTGGATAGGGAAAGGGATCATACTCAATGGTCATGCCCATGGCACGCCATTGCCGAACGGAAATGTCTGAAAGAAGGTCCATGCAGTAGGTGCGATTAGCCTCAGTCACGGGTAGGTCGTAGCCGATAATCCGTGCTGCAACCGGAGTATAGAAGACATCAGCCAACGAGTACGCACCAAACAGAGGGCCCGACTCGGCACCCGAAATACTCCGAGCATGAGCCCAGAGTGTTTCGATCCGCTGCAGATCCACCAGCGTATCTTTAGAGGGGGTGAAACCTTCCCAGCGATATTTCAACTGCATGGGGCATTGCCCCCGCAGAGCTGTGAAACCGGCGACCATCTCAGCACAAAGCCACCGGGCTGTTGCACGAGCTGCCGGCTTTGTTGGCCAAAGTCCGGCGTCAGGGTGGTGTTCGGCCAAAGTCTCTGCCATGGCGAGGCTTTCACCGACCACAATTCCATCGGGTAGCCGCAATGTTGGTACCAGACGTGCTGGTGCCAGTGGCTTCATATCCGCTGCCATCGTCCCGGAGTAGAGGCCAATCATGTGGGTGCGGTAGGGCAGGCCGAATTTTTCGAGCATCAGCCATCCGCGCAAGGACCAGCTTGAAAACAACCGGTCGCCGATAAAGAGGTCATGGGTCATGCGCCAACGATGCAGGGTCGATGCGCGTTCGTAAATCAGTGATTTGTGCGCAGTCCTATCACGGTCGGTGATTGATCCGCCCCACCGACCAGCGTGTTTCGTGGCGTGTAATCTCGGTAACCGAAAGATTATCGATCCGGTGACTGAACGCCTCTTGCGCATCCACGTCCAAGGCACGTTGGATTTGAGTCAGGATTACGCCGAAATGCGCGACCACGACCAAATCGCGCCCTGAATTGTCGGCAATCAAAGTATCAACCACCGCATCGACCCGCGCGCGGACTTCATTCCAGCTTTCCCCATCTGGGGGTCTGACATCTCCGGGATTGTCCCAGTATGCAAAGCAAAGCTCGGGGTCTTCAGCCTCGATCTCAGCAAATGGGCGCAACTCCCATGTGCCAAAATTGATTTCGCGAAGATCAGCATGGTGCGGCAGACGCTGGCGTGTGCCTTGAATTGCACTGGCGGTGTCGGCGGCGCGTGACAAATCCGATGAAATAACTACGGCTTCGGAGGGAAGGTGCGTTTCGAGACGGCTGATTGCGGCGTGATCGCTCAAGTCAGCGGGCAGATCGGACCAGCCTACCATGGTTTTGGCATGTGTCGGGCCGTGCCGTACCAAATGTAGCCGGGTCACAGGGGTGGTCCCTTTAGAACCAATGGTAGCCCGGCCGTGATCTGCACCACCCGATCCGCCTGTGCAGCAAGTGCTATGTTCAGGCGCCCCTGTGCCTCGCGAAACCGACGGGACAGCGCATTGTCAGGCACGATGCCGTGGCCGACTTCGTTCGAGACGATAACGATTTGCGCTGAACAGGTTTTCAACGCGTTCAGCAGTTTGGTTTGCGCTTCGTTAAGATTGTTCTCAGCGAGCAGGTGGTTTGTCAGCCACATGGTCGCACAGTCGATCAGGCAAACCTGATCCCGCGTCAGTTTAGCGAGTTCTGGCGTCAGATCGAATGGTGTTTCAATCGTCGTCCACCCGCTGCCTCGTTGTGCAATATGGTGCCTGATTTTTAGGCGCATCTCGTCATCAAACACTTGTGATGTTGCGAGGTAAATGCGATTTTTACCTGTGGAAACAACAGTTTGTTCCGCAAAAAGGGATTTTCCGGATGCCGCGCCGCCCAAGATAAAGGTTAAATCGGCATGCACTTTTATTACCTTTCTGGTGATCCAACCGGTTTTGCCCTGCGTATCGACCCTAAGTCGGCAAAGCAAGCCCGACCAATCGCCTGTGAAAAAGGGAGATTTGCATGGCACTTGATAACGCACATGATTTTTCGATGTCCCGGCAGGCAATGAAGGCCGAATTGCTGGACGCAGAGACAGAATTGAAGCTGGCCTATGCCTGGCGCGATGAACGCGATGAGAAAGCTCTGCACCGCCTGATCACGGCCTATATGCGGTTGGCAATTTCAATGGCAGCAAAATTCAAACGCTACGGCGCGCCGATGAACGATCTGATTCAAGAGGCGGGACTGGGTTTGATGAAAGCCGCCGACAAGTTTGATCCAGATCGGGGCGTTCGCTTTTCAACCTATGCGGTGTGGTGGATCAAGGCGAGCATTCAGGACTATGTGATGCGTAACTGGTCAATGGTGCGCACCGGTTCGACTTCTTCCCAGAAATCTCTCTTCTTCAATATGCGAAGGGTTCAGGCGCGCCTTGAACGTGAAGCGGCGACCGAAGGCATGGATTTGGATCGCCACCAGTTGCACCAGATGATCGCGGCTGAAATCGGTGTACCGTTGCGTGACGTCGAGATGATGGAAGGGCGGCTCGCCGGGTCCGATTTCTCACTGAATGCGATTCAGTCGACAGATGAGGATGGGCGCGAGTGGATAGATGCGTTGGAAGATGACAGTGAACAAGCCGCGGAAGCGGTCGAGAACAATCATGATAGGCAGCAATTGCGCGAATGGTTGGTTACGGCCATGCAGGCTTTGAACGAGCGTGAGAGATTCATTGTGCGAGAACGAAAGTTGCGCGAACCCGCTCGGACCTTGGAAAGCCTCGGTCAGGAGCTTGGTCTGTCGAAAGAACGTGTGCGTCAGCTCGAGGCAGCGGCCTTCATAAAAATGCGCAAGAACCTTGAAGCTCAATCGCGCGAGGTGCAACACTTCTTCGCATGAAAGCACTTGCGATTCTTACAGCTTTTGTGTTGCTCGCCGCACTACCTCAGCCGGGCAGCGCCGATGATTATATTCCTCAGGATGTCTTAGACGATATGCAAGCGGCGGATGTCGTTATTCTGGGCGAAATACATGACAACCCGCGACATCATCTCGTGCAGGCCGAAGCGGTTGCAGCAATTGCGCCATCTGCGGTTGTCTGGGAAATGGTGACCGAAGAAGGCGCACAGCGACTGGCGCAGAAAGCGGCGAGTAATCCTGAAGAGCTGTCCAGAATTCTGCGCTGGGCTGAGTCTGGTTGGCCCCCACTCAGCATGTATTACCCGGTTTTTCGCGCGGCCAATGTGCCCGTTTATGGCGCGATGGTGCCTCGAGCTGCCGCGCGTGCAGCTATGGAGCGCGGAGCAGCGACCACATTAGGGGCGGACGCGGCCAGATATGGGCTGACAGTACCCTTGCCTGACGATGATCAGGCTGCGCGTGAGGCGGATCAACTCGCGGCCCATTGCGATGCTTTGCCTGTCGAGGCCCTGCCGCAGATGGTTGCAATTCAGCGCTTGCGGGACGCGGTGCTAGCGCGTGCCATATTACGGGCCGCAGATGAAACTGGCGGGCCGATTGCAGTGATCACGGGCAATGGCCATGCACGCAAAGATCGCGGAATACCAACCTTTTTGACGCGCTTGCGGCCCGGACTGAAAGTCTTTGTGCTCGGGCAATCTGAGGATGGGCTGATTGACGGAGACTTCGACGCCGTGATTGATAGCCCTACTGCAGAACGTGAAGATCCCTGCGAGGCCTTCGAGGCACAGAATTAACCGCTGGAACTGACCGGCGGCGTTGCCTAATGTCAGGGCCGACCGGGACGGGAAGGGCAAAACATGCTGTCATCCAAACGCATTCTGCTGATTATTGGTGGTGGGATCGCCGCCTATAAATCGCTGGATTTGATACGGCGGCTGCGTGAACGCGGTGCCGCAGTGACGCCTGTATTAACGCGCGCCGCGGAGGAGTTCGTGACTCCCCTTTCCGTATCCGCATTGGCCGGTGAGAAGGTTTACAGGGACCTTTTTGATCTGACCGACGAAGCCGAGATGGGTCATATCCAACTGTCGCGTTCGGCAGATCTGATCGTGGTTGCGCCCGCGACCGCTGATCTGATGGGCAAGATGGCAGGTGGCTTGGCGAATGATTTGGCCTCAACGCTGTTGATGGCAACCGATACACCCGTTCTGTGTGCACCCGCGATGAATGTTCGCATGTGGGAGCATCCAGCGACCCAACGCAACTTCTCGCAACTTGAAGCCGATGGAGTGCGATTTGTCGGCCCGAACGAGGGTGACATGGCCTGCGGAGAATATGGCCCGGGCCGCATGTCGGAACCGCTGGAGATCGTTGCTTCGATTGAAGCGCAATTTTCGGCCGGCCCATTGACTGGTAAGCGTATTTTGGTGACTTCGGGCCCGACATATGAACCGATTGATCCTGTGCGTTACATCGCAAACCGCTCGTCAGGTGCACAGGGCACGGCTGTGGCGCGTGCACTGGCAGCGCTGGGGGCTGAGGTTATTTTTGTTACAGGTCCGGCTGACGTTTCGCCCCCTGAAAGGGTGAATGTTGTACGGGTTGAGACGGCGCAGCAGATGTCAGATGCGGTGGACGCTGCACTTCCTGTTGATGCTGGTGTATTCGCAGCCGCTGTGGCCGATTGGCGGGTATCCAGCGCCTCGGACAAGAAGCTAAAGAAAAGTCGTGATGGCCTGCCTGCACTTGAATTCGCTGAGAACCCAGACATCCTGAAGCGCATTGCTCATATGGAAGATGGCCGACCCGTGTTGGTGGTGGGATTTGCGGCTGAGACGGACAATGTGATCGAACATGCCACTGCAAAACGCGCCCGTAAGGGCTGTGACTGGATCGTTGCGAATGATGTCAGTCCCGCGACGGGCATCATGGGCGGGTCAGAAAATGCCGTGATCGTGATTTCGGAAGAGGGTGCCGAAGAATGGCCGCGCATGGACAAAGACGAAGTGGCAAAGCGGTTGGCGGTTAAGATCGCTGATGCGCTGACCGAACAATAGCCGTTGAATTCCGAGGTGCAGTGATGGTGGCAATTCGTGTGATCCGAGAGCAAGGGGCTGATCATTCGGTGCCGTTACCCTCTTATGCAACGTCTGGTGCGGCTGGTGCGGATGTACGGGCCAACTTGCCAAATGGCACGCCAATTGTATTAGCTCCAGGTGAGCGCACCCTTGTGCCAACGGGCCTTAGGATCGAGATCCCGCTTGGTTTCGAAGTTCAGGTGCGGCCTCGCTCGGGCCTTGCGCTTAAACACGGGATCACCTTGCCGAATACCCCGGGTACGATCGACAGCGATTATCGCGGCCCGTTGGGGGTGATTGTGTTGAATGCGGGGCAGGAGCCTTTCGAAATCACCCATGGAGAGCGCATCGCGCAACTGATTGTTGCACCTGTGGTTCAGGCCATATTCCAGGACGCAGAGGTTCTGAGTGAGACCGACCGTGGCGCAGGCGGTTTCGGCTCGACCGGGCGGGGCTGATGCTTCTGGTTCTGATCTTGGCTGCCGCGCTATGGGGCGTTGGATATATCGCCGGTGTGCCGCGCGCCGCGCGGTTGGTTTCTGTTGGCGCCCTGCTAACGGGGGTGATCATTGCTCAACTTGTGCTGCCGGAGGGGAATCCGTTGCGTGAGGCAACTGGCGGGTCTGCAGCGATGTGGCTGATCCTCTCTGGCGTGGTTCTGCTAGCTCTGCTTTATGGGCGGGGCATCAAGGCGTTGCGTAGTCGCGCTGCGTCCAGCCCAACGACGGAACCTGCCATGCCATCCGATCATTTCAGCGAAACCGAACTTGAACGCTATGCCCGCCATATCGTTCTGCGCGAACTTGGTGGACCGGGTCAAAAGCGGATGAAACAGGCGCGCGTGCTGGTGATCGGGGCCGGGGGCCTCGGCGCACCCGCTTTGCAATATCTCGCTGCCGCCGGAGTTGGCACCATTGGTGTGATCGATGATGACGCGGTCGAGAATGCGAACCTGCAGCGGCAGGTGATCCACCGCGATGCGGATATCGGGATGCCCAAGGTATTTTCAGCCCAGCAAGCCATGGTGGCGCAGAACCCCAATGTCGTGGTTCTGCCCTATCATCGCCGCCTGACTGAAGAGATTGCTGCTGAACTGTTTGCTGATTTTGATCTGATCCTTGATGGTACAGACAATTTCGACACCCGCTATCTGGCCAACCGGACGGCTGTGGCGCTGGGCAAGCCGTTGATCTCGGGAGCGTTGTCGCAATGGGAAGGGCAACTGAGCGTGTTCGACCCAGCCACTTCCGGCCCGTGCTATCAGTGTATATTTCCCGAAGCCCCGGCCCCTGGTCTGGCACCCTCTTGTGCCGAGGCAGGTGTAATCGGGCCGTTGCCCGGTGTCGTCGGCTCGATGATGGCGGTTGAGGCGATCAAGGTGATCACCGGTGCCGGGCAGGCGTTGCGGGGTGAGATGTTAATCTACGACGCGCTTTACGGCGAAAGCCGCAAGATCACATTGGCGCACCGCGAAGATTGTCCGATTTGCGGGTCAGGAGCTCAAAGTTCAGACTAGCTCTGGATCATTGCGTCGGGCGGTCTTAGCTATGAGGTCAAAGGAGACCTCAATGACCAACCCGATCCTGTCTGACTGGAATACGCCCTTCGAAATTGCCCCATTTGCGACGATCTCGGATGATGATTTCACTCCTGCGCTGGAGCAGGCGATGCAAGTGCATGATGCTGAGATCGATGCGATTGCGGCAAATCAAGACACGCCGACTTTCGCCAATACGATTGAAGCACTTGAAGCCGCCGGAGAGCAGATGGACAAAGTCTTGTCGGTGTTCTTCACCGTCGCAGGCGCTGACAGCAACCCCAAGCGCGAGGAACTCCAACGCGCGTTTTCACCGAAACTCGCCGCACATTACTCACGCATTTCTTCGAACAAATCCCTATTTCAGCGGGTGGCTGATCTGTGGGATCGGCGCGACGAATTGGGTCTGACCGACGAACAGGCGCGCGTTCTGATGTTATCCCATCGAGGGTTCGTGCGGGCTGGGGCCGCGTTGACCGGAGATGACGATGCTAGGATGCAAGAGCTCAAGGCCCGTCTGGCCTCATTGGGCACGTCTTTCACGCAGAATCTGTTGGCAGATGAGCGGGATTGGTTCATGGAACTCGCCGAAGAAGATCTGCAGGGATTGCCCGGTTTTGTCGTCGATACTGCCCGGGCAGCCGGACAGGAAAAGGGCGCGGATGGGTCGGTGGTGACGCTGTCGCGATCGCTGATTGTGCCGTTTCTGCAGTTTTCACCTCGCCGAGATCTGAGAGAAAAAGCCTATCGTGCGTGGACGGCGCGTGGCGCAAATGGCGGTGAGACTGACAATCGCGAGATTGCTGCCGAAATCCTGAAACTGCGTGAAGAACGCGCCAAGCTGCTCGGCTATGACAGCTTTGCCGAATACAAGCTGGAAACCGAGATGGCACGGACACCTGATCGGGTGCGCGACCTTCTCATGCAGGTCTGGGAACCTGCGAAAAAGCGAGCAGATGCAGACGCCGATGAGTTGACACAAATGATGCAAGAGGACGGCATCAACGGCCCATTGGAAGCCTGGGACTGGCGTTACTATGCCGAGAAACGGCGCAAAGCCGAACATGATCTGGATGAGGCGGCGCTAAAGCCCTATCTGCAACTGGATCGGATGATTGAAGCCTCGTTTGCCTGCGCCAATCGTCTGTTCGGGCTGGAATTTGCTCCGTTGGATGTGCCTCTCTACCATCCTGATTGTCGTGCGTGGGAGGTAACCCGGAACGGCGAACATGTTGCGGTCTTCATCGGAGACTACTTTGCACGTGGATCGAAACGATCAGGCGCATGGTGCAGCGCAATGCGGGGGCAGGCAAAGTTTCCGAAGGTACAGGCGCCTGTCGTTATCAATGTGTGCAACTTCGCCAAGGTTGACCCGGCGCTGCTGTCTTATGACGATGCGCGAACACTGTTCCACGAATTCGGCCACGCCCTGCACCAGATGTTGTCCAATGTGACCTATGAAAGCATTTCTGGCACCTCAGTGGCGCGTGATTTTGTCGAGTTGCCCAGCCAGCTTTACGAACATTGGCTGGAAGTGCCGGAGGTATTGGCCGAGTTTGCCACGCACGCGGATACCGGTGAGCCGATACCGCAGGAAATGCTAAAAAAGGTTCTGAAAGCGGCCAATTTCGATCAAGGCTTTCAGACTGTGGAATATGTTGCCTCGGCGCTGGTTGATCTGGCGTTCCACGATGGGGCAGCGCCCGCTGATCCGATGGACAAACAGGCCGAGGTTCTTGCGGAAATTGGGATGCCTTCTGCTATTGGCATGCGCCATGCCACCCCGCATTTCGCCCACGTCTTCGCGAGCGACGGCTATAGCTCGGGCTATTACAGCTATATGTGGTCCGAGGTTATGGACGCGGATGCCTTCGCCGCCTTCGAAGAAGCAGGCGGGGCGTTCGATCCAGAGCGTGCTAAATCGTTGGAGGACAATATCCTGTCTACGGGCGGATCACGCGAGGCTGAAGATCTCTATCTGGCCTTCCGTGGCCGCCTGCCCGGCGTCGAAGCCTTGCTTAAGGGTCGCGGTTTGATTGCTGCCTAGTAACCGAGGTCTCTATCGACGAGGTGCAGGAAGGGCTCTCCTGCCTCACCTCGTCGGATGTTTTCGCATATCACCTGTGCTGCTGTGACGGGGCGCGTTTCCGAGGCAATGTGCGGTGTGACAGTTACATTAGGATGCACCCAGTACGGATGGTTGACCGGGAGCGGTTCGATCCGGAATACATCCAGTGTGGCATGTCCGATCTGTCCCGAATTCAGCGCATGCAGCAAGGCGTCGTCATCAATCAAAGGCCCACGCCCCGGATTAACGATCTGTGCGCCTTTGGGAAGCAGGGCGAGCGTGTCTGCATTCAAGATGTTTTCGGTGGCAGGTGTATCGGGCAACAGGAGCACAACGATTTCTGCCTGCGACAGCGCTTCTCGCAACCCATCCTGCCCGTGCAGGCAGGTCACTCCGGGGATATCTTTTGCGGTACGGCTCCAGCCGATGACATGAAAATTCAATGCGGCCAGAGCGAGGGCCGCGGCCTCACCCAATGCGCCCAATCCCAATATGCAGACCGTGCGCTGAGAGGCCAGCGGCGGAGCATCCGGTGTCCACGTGCCATCCTGCTGCGTGATGTGACAGTCCATGCCAAGGTGATAGCGCAGTACGTGCCCAACCACCCATTCGGTCATGCCCTGCGTCAATCCACCATCGACCATCCGCGCCAGCGGAACTGTGAGGGTTTCATTGCCCGAGATCTTCTCAACCCCTGCCCAGAGGCTCAGCACCGCTTTGAGCTGCGAGAAGGGAGTGAAATCCTGTACCCCTCCGTTCGGGGCATAGACGATGTAGTCAACCTGATCTGCTGGGATGTCTTTGGCTAAGTGAAAATCCAGCCCCGCGTCGGTCAGGTATTGGCGCATCAGAGGCTCATACTCTGGCCACAACTCAGGGCGCGCGGAAAACAGGATATTCACGGGCATGGGGAACCTTTCAGCGGGGGCGGTGGATATGAGCGCTTTGGACAATGCCAAAGGCGGCCATCAGGACCAGCATGGCAGAACCGCCATAACTGACCATTGGCAGAGGCACGCCAACAACCGGGGCAAGCCCCATCACCATCGACATGTTGACGGCAAAGAACAGGAAGAAGTTTAGCGCAATGCCCAGCGTTACCAGCGACGAGAACCGATCCTTGGTCGACAGGGCAGTGACCATACAGAAGATCAGGATCAGGCCATATAGGATCAGCAGGGTTATGCCACCGACAAAGCCGAACTCTTCCGCCAGCGTGGTGAAGATGAAGTCCGTGTGTTTTTCGGGTAGAAAATTAAGGCGTGACTGCGTGCCTTGCATAAAACCGCGCCCGTTCCAGCCGCCTGACCCCAATGCGATTTTGGACTGGGTGATATGATATCCCGCGCCCAGCGGTTCAGTAGAGGGATCGAGGAAGGTGTCGATACGTTTGAACTGATAGTCCTTCAGCAATTGCCATTCCGTCCCGCGACTTTTGAAAACGGCCGCAATCAGGCCGATGCCCGCCGCGATGACAGCGGCGAAATAGGCCCAATGGACACCGGCCAGAAACATAAGACCTCCACCAGCGGCAAGCAGCAGGATTGATGTGCCGAGATCGGGTTGTTTCAGAACCATAAATGTCGGAATCAGGATCAGAAGGACCGGGAAAATCACCCACAACGGTCGCGAGGTTTTATGGGCAGGCAGCCAATCGTAATAGGCAGCGAGGACCATCACCAACGCGACTTTCATGACCTCGGAAGGCTGGAGCCGCATGAACCCCAGATCAATCCAGCGCTGCGCGCCCATGCCGATGGTACCGAACAGTTCCACTACGATCAGCAATCCGATGGATCCCAGATAGGCCACGACCGACATATTGCGCCAGAACCAGATCGGAACGATGGCGACGATGAACATTGCCGCCAGCCCCAGGCCGAAACGCTCCATCTGAGGTTCGGCCCATGGCATCCAAGACCCGCCCGCCACCGAATACAGCATCAGGAACCCGGCGCTGGCGACGCTGATCAAAAGCAGCGTCAGCGGCCAGTTCATATAGAGGAACTTGCGGAAGCCCGAAGGCGTGGATTTGACGGCATATTCAAGATAACTCATGCGCGGTCCTTTTCATCAGGACGCGCTTTGGGGCGGCGATCCCCCTCAAGTCGCTTTTGTTGTTCCTTGATACGCTCGCGGTCACCAGCTGGGTAGGCTTCGAGCGGTGGAGTGCCGTTGTAAAGTGCCTGTAGCATGATGTCGCGCGCCACCGGTGCGGCTGCTTTGGAGCCGCCGCCGCCATGTTCCACCACCACGGCCACAGCGTATTTCGGATTGTCGTAGGGTGCGAAGCTTACGAACAGCGCGTGGTCCCGACGCTCCCACGGCAGGTCTTCGTTGCGGATTACCCCGGCGGCGCGCTCGGCTTTGGTGATGTTGCGCACCTGACTCGTACCCGTCTTACCGGCCATGCGAAACTCATCAGCGATGATCCGACTGCGGTATGCCGTGCCGCGCCGATTATTCGAGACCGAGAACATTGCCTTGCGCACTTGCTCAAGATTGTTGCGATTAACGGCCAGCGGTTCGCCTGCTCCCGAGGGCTGCTCGATCCCGTCAACCGAGCGCACCAGCCGTGGTTTTACCGCACGACCGGTCGCCAGTCGTGCAGTCATGACTGCCAGTTGGAGTGGTGATGCGAGCATGAAACCCTGACCGATCGAGGCATTCGCGGTGTCACCCACCAGCCAGTCCTGTCCGTGGATGCGTTGCTTCCATTCCTGATTAGGGGCAAGCCCCGCAGCTACCGCAGACATCGGGATGTCATGTTTGATACCCAACCCGAACGTGTTTGCCATCTCGGAAATCTTGTCGATCCCAACGCGGATTGCCACGTCATAGTAGAATACATCGCAGCTACGCTTCAGCGATGTTTCAAGGTCGACCGACCCGTGCCCTCCGCGTTTCCAGCAGTGGAAGCGGCGGCTGCCGACTTTCATGTGACCGGGGCAGTACACCGTGTTGGAGGGGCTGATTACTCCGGCCTCAAGCGCGGCCATGGCAGTGATCATCTTGAAGGTTGATCCCGGTGGATAGGTGCCCTGTACCGTTTTGTTGGCCAGCGGGCGGTATTTGTCGTTCGTCAAAGTGCGATAGTCGGCCACTGAGATGCCGCGCACGAACAAGTTCGGATCGAAACTCGGGGCCGAGCTGATGGCGCGGATGTCGCCAGTTTCGCAGTCCATCACGACGGCTGCGGCACTTTCGCCAGCCAGACGGGCCTGAGCATACTGCTGAAGATCGGCATCAACAGATAATTGCAGATCGGCCCCGGCAAGACCCTCTTGCCGGTCCAGTTCACGCATGACGCGGCCTGTGGCATTGACCTCGACCCGTTTTGCGCCTGCCTTGCCGCGTAAGCTGATTTCCTGCTTGGCTTCCAAACCAACCTTGCCAATCTGGAATCGTGGGATACGCAGAACCGGTTCGGGGTCTTCGATTTGGCTCAGGTCATAATCGCTGACCGGGCCGACATAACCGACCACATGGGCGAAATCCTCATAGCGCGGGTACTGGCGCGTTGAGCCTACCTCGGGAGTGACACCAGGCAAAGCCGGAGCGTTGACGGCAACTTTTGAGATATCCTCCCACGTTACTTGGTCAGCCAATGTAACAGGCAAGAACGGGGCAGAGCGACGCATTTCCGTTTTGGCACGCTCAATTTCATCTGCGGTCAGCGGGATCAGCTCCGAGAGCTTGGAAATGACCTTGTCGATGTCGCCGGCATCCTCACGCACGATGACGATGCGATAAGACGGTGAGTTTTGCCCAATGATCTGCCCGTTTCGGTCGTAGATCCGGCCCCGGGTTGGTGGAATCAGGCGAATATTGATGCGGTTTTCTTCGGCCAGCAAGCGATACTCATCAGCCTGATCAACCTGCATGAACCGCATTCGGGCAGCGAGGCCACCAACAAAGGCCGCTTGCAATCCACCTAAAATCAAGGCGCGGCGCGGTAGCCGCTTGTAAGCCAGACCCTGAGGTTTTGGTTTTCTCTGTTTCATGACCGCACTCGGGGCATTGTGCTGTCCGCGACCGATTTTCGTCGCACACCAAAGGCACTTTGGCTCATCAGGACCATTAAGGGATAGATTGCGATTGTCAGTACCACTTGCACTACCACTGGCCCCAATGACGCCTGTTGCACTGACAGGATAGCAAGAAGGAGGCGGTTAAGTACAAAAACAACTGTGATTACGGCTCCGACAGTCGTCCATTCGCCTATAAATCCCAAATCTTTCATGCCAACGGAGGCGGAATGGAGATAGGCCGCCCCCAATACTACTAATGCAGCCAGCAGACCGGGCGGGCGCTGTAACAACAAATCAGCCATGAACATGACGACGGCAATCGTCAGGATAGGAACGTATTCGGGTCGCCGCAATACCCACGCATAGGTAAGCGCGATCATGATATCTGGAAACGGTAGCCGATCAGGTTTCGTGTCCAGCGGCAATAAGTGCAGGAACATCACTATTATCGCCAAGGCGACATACAAGCTGCGTTTAGCCCAAAGAGAGGAGACAGACTTATCCATCGTTGACCCCTTGTGTGGTCAAAGCTGCCTCGGGCTGGCGCGGACCGACTATGTCTCCTGAATCGCTAATTGGTGGTGCGGACTGATAGCGTAGAACACGCAAGAATTCGAGACGCTCGAAATCGGCGGAAAGTCGTACGCGTAACCTGCCGCCCGGATCAACGCTGATCTGCCCAATCAACAGGCCGCCGGGGAACACTCCCCCATCGCCGGATGTCACAACACGGTCGCCGGGTCGAACCAGTTCCCGGTTTTCGAGAAATTCAACAGCGGGTGCAGAGGTATTATCACCGGTAATCAATGCAGTCTGACCCGATGGTTGTATGGTGGCGGGGATTGCGCTTGAGGCGTCGGTCAACAGGATCACGCGCGAAGTATCGGACCCAACACCCGAGATGCGCCCGACCACGCCAATCCCGTCCATCGTAGCCCAGCCATCCACGATACCATCCCGCTCGCCGACATTCAGCAGAACTGATTGCCGGAAGGGTGATCCGCTATCAGCCATTACGACGCCAGTAACGTAGGTCAGTCGCGGATCGAGGCGTACATTATTCAAATCCAGCAGGCGGGCGTTTTCCTGCTCCAGCTGTAATGCGGCCTCTTTCCAGGCGCGCATCAGGCGTAATTCGCTGCGTAGTTCCTGGTTTTGTTCGCTAAGGCGCTGGTAGCTTTGGAAATCACGCGACAGGTTGATCAACGCGGTAACCGGCACCATCGCCCACTCCATCGAAGGTACAACATTGTCTACCACCTGAGCACGGAAACGTTCGACACGCGGGCTGTCGATGCGCCAGACCAAGAAGATACCCAGCAGGCATAAAACAACGATCCCCACAAGCAATCGGCGCAGGGGTGTCGTGTATTCGTCGCGCTGTGATCGGTCCTTTGCCACAGGTTACCTTCCCGTGCTGCTCGTGCCCGAGTTTTCGTACCCTAAGGGTGCGCGCCTTAGCTTTCGTAGTCAATCGCGTGGCGCAGTTGTTTTTCGTATTCCAGCGCTTTGCCGGTGCCCAAAGCCACACAATTCAGGCTTTCATCAGCGATTGACACGGCCAGCCCGGTCTGTTCGCGGAGAGCCAGATCCAAATCGCCCAACAGCGCACCGCCACCGGTCAGCATGACGCCGCGGTCGACGATATCAGCCGCCAGATCGGGCGGTGTGGTTTCCAGCGCGGTCATCACCGCCTCGCAGATCGCCTGAACGGGCTCGGACAGCGCTTCGGCCACCTGAGCCTGGCTGATCTCGATTTCCTTAGGCACGCCGTTCAACAGATCGCGGCCTCGGATATGCATCGACTGCCCACGCCCATCATCGGGCATCCGTGCAGTGCCGATTGTGGTCTTGATGCGCTCAGCGGTCGATTCACCGACCAACAGGTTCTGCTGGCGACGCAGATACGAGATGATGGCCTCGTCCATGCGGTCACCACCCACGCGGACCGAACGAGCATAAACGATGTCGCCCAACGAAAGAACCGCGACCTCGGTGGTGCCGCCGCCGATATCAACGACCATGTTGCCAGTCGGGTCGGTGATCGGCATGCCCGCACCGATCGCAGCTGCAATCGGTTCGGCAATCAGGCCCGCGCGTCGCGCGCCCGCAGACAGAACCGATTGACGGATCGCGCGTTTTTCAACGGGTGTCGCGCCATGAGGGACGCAGACGATAATCTTGGGCTTAGAGAAGGTCGAGCGCTTATGTACTTTGCGGATAAAGTGCTTGATCATCTCTTCAGCGGTGTCGAAGTCAGCGATGACGCCCTCGCGCATCGGGCGGATCGCTTCGATCGAACCCGGGGTTCGGCCCAGCATCAATTTGGCATCCTCGCCGACGGCCAGAACCTTCTTCACGCCATCCTTGACGTGGTAGGCAACAACTGACGGTTCGGACAGGATCACACCGCGCCCTTTGACGTAAACAAGCGTGTTCGCTGTTCCGAGGTCTATAGCCATGTCCGCTGTGAACAGGCCGCCCAGAGTGCCAAAGATGCCCATATTTCCCTGATCCCGTTTGTCCGAATTTCCACTGCCCGCGACTCGACGGTTCCGGGACGGATGCCTTATAGGGTGCCAACTCGTCCGGTTAAAGGGCTGATTCCGCGATAGTCAGCACCTTTCCGCCTTATTGGTAGGGACTTTAGAAGGCAAAATGCTCTCATATCAACATATTTACCACGCTGGAAATCTGGCTGATGTACAAAAGCACGCTTTATTGGCGTGGACGCTGCGGTATCTGACCCAAAAGGACAAGCCGATCAGTTATATCGAGACGCATTCGGGGCGTGGTCTGTATGCACTTGACGCGGCTGAAGCAGTCCGGACGGGAGAAGCGGCTGCCGGGATCGCGCGTGCGCAGCGTGAGGGTTGGTTTGATCCTGATCACCCAATGATGCAGGTGCTGGGGGCCATGCAGGCCCGATATGGCACTCCTGCTTATCCCGGTTCCCCATTGATCGCGGCAAATCTGCTCAGAGAACAGGACAGTTTGCACCTTGCCGAGTTGCATCCTCAGGAACATGCGGCACTGGCTACTGCACTGTCGCCGTACAGGGCGAAGGTTTACCGGCAAGACGGGTTCGAACTTGCGCAATCTCTGCTGCCAGCGACGCCCCGGCGAGGGATGATGCTGATCGATCCCAGCTATGAAGTGAAGGCAGACTATGACCGTTTGCCCGGGGTGATCGCGAAATTGCATCGCAAGTGGAATGTGGGGGTGATCGCACTCTGGTATCCAATCCTGACGGATGCGCGCCACAAGGCTATGATTTCATTACTGAAATCCTCCGGATATCCCAAAGCAATTTGCCATGAGGTCATGTTCCCTCCGGCGCGCGAAGGTCATCGTATGGTTGGATCAGGTATGTTCATATTGAATGCACCCTTTGGAATTGAAGGCGAAACGCGCCGCCTTACGGAGATGTTCGCTCAACTCTGAAACGCATGAATTAGACAGGGAAAACACCCGTCCTGTTCGCCTGCATCAAAGATGCTCTCAAACGCGTTGGGCCCGGCAGCGCGCCATAGGCACGCTGCCGGGCCCAAAACCCAAGAAGGGTTGGCGAAGTCGAGCCGCCGCGGGTGCGGGAGCCTTTGACCCTTGGATCAGGTTAAGTCTTTGTAGCTGATTTCGCGTGTATCAGCACCAGGGCCAGCTTTTTCACGACGCATGATCAGGCGATTCAGCGCGTGGATATAAGCTTTGGCCGAGGCAACAACGGTATCCGTATTTGCTGACTGACCGGTGGCAATCATGCCATCCTCTTCCAATCGGACCGAAACCGTGGCTTGCGCGTCTGTACCTTCGGTCACTGCGTGAACCTGATACAACTGCAGATGCGCCTTGTTCGGGTAAATCGCTCGGATTGCTTTGAAAGTCGCGTCCACCGGTCCGTCGCCATGCTCGGTGGCGATAACATCTTTGCCATCGAACTCAAGCTCTACCGTCGATTCAGCCTGACCACCTGTACCACAGGTCACTTTCATTGACACCAATTGCAAACGATCGTCGTCGTCGTCCAGAGACATCAAGGCGATCAGATCGTCGTCAAACACCTCTTTCTTGCGATCTGCAAGATCCTTGAAGCGCACAAATATATCCTTGAGCTGGTTGTCTCCGACCTCAAAGCCCAGCGTCTCAAGCTTGTCGCGCAGTGCAGCCCGGCCCGAGTGCTTGCCCAGCGGCAATGACGTGCCTGAAAGACCAATATCCTCGGGCCGCATGATCTCAAAATTCTCGCGGTTTTTCAGCATTCCGTCTTGGTGAATACCGCTTTCATGGGCGAAAGCATTTTTACCCACAATGGCCTTGTTGAACTGGACAGGAAAGCCCGCCACCGTCGCCACTCTGCGCGAGATATGCATGATCTTGGTGGTGTCAATGCCGGTGTGCCAAGGCATGATGTCATTACGGGTGCGCAACGCCATAACAACTTCTTCCAACGCGGTGTTGCCCGCGCGCTCTCCGAGACCGTTGATGGTGCATTCGATTTGGCGCGCCCCACCCGCGACTGCGGCCAGAGAGTTCGCGGTCGCCATGCCAAGGTCGTTATGGCAATGCGTTGCAAAGACCACCTCATCTGCGCCGGGAACCGTTTCGATCAGGCGCTTGATCAAGTCGGCAGACTCGACCGGGGCGGTGTAGCCGACAGTATCGGGAATGTTGATTGTGGTCGCACCCGCTTTGATCGCAATCTCGATTACGCGGCACAGATAATCCCACTCGGTCCGCGTTGCATCCATCGGCGACCATTGCACGTTTTCGCACAGGTTGCGCGCATGGGTGACCGTTTCGTGGATCTTGTCGGCCATCTCATCCATCGTCAGGTTCGGGATGGTGCGATGCAGCGGCGAGGTGCCGATGAATGTATGAATCCGGTTCTTCTCGGCGTGTTTCACGGCCTCCCAACAGCGGTCTATATCGGCAAAATTGGCGCGGGCCAGACCGCAGATGCGGCTGTTCTTCGACCGTTCGGCGATCTCGGATACTGCCTTGAAGTCGCCTTCCGATGCGATCGGAAATCCTGCTTCAATGATATCGACGCCCATCTCATCCAAAAGCTCGGCAATCTCCAGCTTTTCATCGTGAGTCATAGTCGCGCCCGGGCTTTGCTCGCCATCGCGCAATGTGGTGTCGAAGATCACGACGCGGTCTTGGTCGGTCACGTTTGTCATGGGGTTCTCTTTCTTCTTCTGTCCTAAAGCCTCTTGGCGCGCGGGCGTCCTCCTCTGAGCGGGCGCGCCGGATGGCACGCTCAGAGGCGGATTAGGATCAGTAGACCACGCAGCGATGCACCGCAGGATGCGGCGTCGGCAAAAGCGATATCTGCGCGGTTGATCATGGGCTTCAGCTTATACAGGGCGCATGGCGAATGAAAAGCGGGAAAATGAACCCTAGTTGAAATTGATTGAGCTGTTGAAGGGACTTGGTTTCCTTCTAGCTCTGAAGTCATGGAAACCGCATTAATCATAGGTGCATCTGGTGGAATTGGGCGCGCGCTGAGCGATTTGTTGCAAGCGCGGGGCGTTGAGGTGACGCGATTGTCACGGTCTGTGGATGGGTTTGATCTGACGGACCCTGATGTGGTTGCGCGGATTTTGAATACTCTCTCTGATCCGTTCGATCTGATTATCGTTGCATCTGGCGCGCTTGAGATAAACGGGGCTGAACCTGAGAAGTCGATGCGCGCCGTGTCAGCCCGCGCGATGATGGACCAGTTTGCCCTGAATGCTATTGGCCCTGCATTGGTCCTCAAACAGGCTCACAGGCTGTTACCACGTGACCGGAAGGCAGCCTTCGTTGTGTTGTCGGCGCGCGTCGGGTCAATTGAAGACAATCGACTTGGTGGTTGGGTAAGCTATCGTGCATCGAAGGCTGCGGTGAACCAGATCGTGCATACAGCCGCGACTGAGCTGGCGCGCACGCATAAACAAGCTGCGTGTGTCGTGATGCACCCTGGCACGGTTAAGACTGCATTTACGAAAAAATATCTCGGTCGCCACCCTGCAGTCGAGCCCGAAGAGGCGGCGGAGAATTTGCTTGCCGTTATCTCAGGGCTCTCACCAACCGACACGGGCGGGTTTTTTGACTGGGCTGGCAAGCGCGTACCTTGGTAGGGCTTTTTTAGCCGTCACTCGTATCTGCGTTATCTGTATCGGTCTGAGGTTCTGAAGGTTCGGCCTCTGGTTCTGAATCAGATGTCTCAGCAGGGGTATCTGTTTCACGCGCCAGCGTATCATTTTCCCAGATCCCAGATTCAACTTCACCACCGGCGAAACGCATTGTGCCTTCACCGTGACGCTTATTGTTCAGAAAATTTCCTTCGTAGACGTCGCCTGTTTCATAGGTTGCTATGCCAGCACCGTTGATTTTTCCGTCAGACCATTCGCCCGTATAACTGAAACCGCCGGGGCGAGTGAGCGTTCCTAGTCCGTGGCGTTTGCCATCCTTAAACTCGCCTTCATATATAATACCGTCCGGGAACGTGGCTTTGCCCTTCCCTTGCCGGACACCATCGACCCAATCTCCGTCATAACGATAGCCGTTGGCGAAGGTCAGAACGCCTTTGCCATGACTGCGCGCGTTTTTAAACTGCCCCGAATAGACAGTTCCATTTGGATAGGTCGCTGTTCCGGTGCCTTCAAATACGCCTGCAACCCAGTCGCCGTCATACACAGTGCCGTTTGGATAGGTCGACCGCCCTTTGCCGTGTTGCAGGTCATCCAGAAAGTCACCGACATAAACGGAACCATCCGCATAGGTTACCTCGCCCAATCCCGCGATCTGACCATCTGACCATTCGCCGGTATAGCGAAAGCCGTCCGTGCCGGTAAATGTGCCTTGTCCCTGACGCAGGTCGTCGGCAAAATTACCTTCATAGACCGCGCCACTGGAGTACGTGACTTTGCCTTCGCCCTGACGCCGCCCATTGATCAGCGCGCCTTCGTAGACGTCACCATTGGGGTGTGTGAGCCGACCGGTTCCGGTCATATTGTCATCAAGCCAGTCACCGGTATAGGTCATTCCGCCAGTCAGATTCAGAGTGCCCGTACCAGCACGTTTCCCGGCTTTGACATCGCCATCATAAGTGCTGCCATCAGCGTAGGTGATCTTGGCCTTGCCTTCTTTTTGGCCGTCCAGCCAATCACCATCGTAGATATATCCGTCGGCACTGGTCAGCACGCCCTGACCGTGGCGCTTAGCTTCCTTGAACGTGCCCTCGTACCGCATGCCATTGGTGTACTCGGCAATACCATCGCCATTGATCGCACCTTTGGACCATTCACCTTCATAGGTTTGCCCGTCGGCGTAAACGATCTTTCCGAGTCCTTCAGGTTGGCCTTTTACGAAATCGCCTTCGTAGACCGAACCATTGGCGTATCGTGCCGTACCTTTACCCTGAATCTCTCCTTCGACCCACTCACCGGAATATTCGAATCCGCTGGGCAGTCGATAAGTGCCTGTGCCGTGCCGCAGGCCGTTTTCGAATGTGCCTTCGTAAACACCCCCGACGTCGTCGTCGGCTATGATGATCTGATCATTTTGCTGGGCCGCTGCAATTTGCGTCAGCATGGCTAATGTAGCAGCGGTAAGGGATGTGCGGATCGCGTTCATAATTGTACCTGCCTGCGGCTCTTATGAGATGTTGGCGCAAAACTAGGATACCGCAGGGGGCAGAGCAACGGGTTTTGCCGCATTTGCCTTTCACTCGCGCTGTGATCTGCTAAATCCCTGAGGGACTGACGAGGGCAAGAGGGCAAAATGGCCGACCGTTTCCGCATCACTCTGGCGCAACTGAACCCAACCGTTGGGGATATCGAAGGGAATGCCGCGAAGGCTGCTGCGGCCTGGCAGCAAGGGCGCGCGGCGCAGGCTGATCTGGTGGCGCTGCCTGAGATGTTCATCACCGGTTACAATACTCAGGACCTGGTGATGAAGCCTGTGTTTCATCGTGCGGCGATGCAAGCTGTGCACGCGCTGGCGGAAGACTGCGCCGAAGGCCCTGCGCTGGCAATCGGAGGCCCTTGGGTCGAGGATGACAAGCTTTATAACGCGTATCTGATCCTCAAAGGTGGGAAGATCGTAAGCAAGGTTCTCAAGCATCACTTGCCAAACGAAACCGTCTTTGACGAGGTTCGGCTCTATGACGCAGGTCCAATGGGTGGGCCCTATGCGGTCGGTAACGTTCGGGTGGGGAGTCCGATTTGCGAGGATGGCTGGCACGAGGATGTCGCAGAAACACTCGAGGAAACCGGGGCTGAGTTCCTGTTAATCCCCAATGGGTCGCCCTATTTCCGAGACAAATACGACATCCGGCTGAACCATATGGTGGCGCGTACAGTCGAGACAAGCTTGCCAGTGATCTATCTGAACATGGTCGGCGGGCAGGATGATCAGGTTTTTGATGGTGCCACTTTTGGTCTGAACCCCGGCGGAGAGCTTGCATTCCGTATGCCGGTCTTTGATGAAGCGGTGCAAAACATCGATCTGATGCGCACCGACGACGGCTGGCGAATCGATCTTGCAGAGGTGGTGCCGCAGCCAGATGCATGGGAGCAGGACTATCGCGCTATGGTGCAGTCCTTGCGCGACTACATGGCTAAAACCGGCTTTAAAAAGGCGGTGCTTGGCTTGTCGGGGGGTGTTGACTCAGCATTGGTTGCGACGATTGCGGTAGATGCCATCGGGGCGAATAATGTGCGCTGCGTTATGTTGCCATCAGAATATACCAGCCAAAGCTCTCTGGATGATGCCGAAGCCGTCGCCAAGGCGTTGGGTGTTCACTATGATTTCGTGCCGATTTCCGAAGGCCGGACCGCGGTGACCAACACGCTTGCGCCGCTGTTTGCCGGGCGCGATGAGGATTTGACCGAAGAAAACGTTCAGTCGCGCCTGCGTGGTTTGCTGTTGATGGCGATCTCGAACAAGTTTGGCGAGATGCTGCTGACGACCGGCAACAAGTCCGAGGTCGCGGTAGGATATGCTACTATTTATGGCGACATGAACGGGGGCTACAATCCGATCAAGGACCTGTACAAAACCCGCGTGTTTGAGACCTGTCGCTGGCGCAATGCCAATCACCGCGATTGGATGATGGGCCCCGAAGGAGAGGTCATCCGTCCCTCGGTCATCGATAAGCCACCGAGCGCTGAATTGCGTGAAGATCAGAAAGACAGCGACAGTCTGCCGGATTACCCAGTTCTGGACGCCATTCTTGATATATTGGTGGATCAGGATGGCTCGATCGCCGATTGCGTAGCGGCGGGTTTTGATGAAGGCGACGCGCGGCGCGTTGAGCACCTGATTTACATCAGTGAGTACAAGCGCTTTCAGTCGGCGCCGGGCACCCGGCTGACCCCGCGGGCCTTCTGGTTGGATCGTCGTTACCCGATTGTAAATCGCTGGCGCGATCAGGATTAAGAGCCGGATCAGTTTCTATCGCTATGATTGTTTCCAATTCGTCGGCAGTTGGCTTAAGTTATAATAATTGTCCATACATGACAACTGGTTATGGCGATCTGGCGCACGTTCGGCTTGTAATGGGGTCCTTTTTTTGCCACATTTATGTCAGGGGTTCGCCTTGTGTGGGGCGAATGTGACGTAATCCGGTAAGCCGCTCTGCTATTTCAGAAACTGCGACCGTGATTGTTGATCTGAGTTGGGGCATCCGTGTTTTTGGGTGTCGGTAAAGGTGATGGTGGTCAAATGACGAATGAATATGACAAATCGCTTCATGCTCCATTGCAATGGAAAACAATGGAGTCTGAGCCGCGCAAGCTGGATGAAGAAACGCTTGATGCTTCGATCGCAGAAATTCTGAACAAAGAGGATCTTGCGCCGCCGCCGGTTACAGACAATGAGCCGACGCGACCGGAATTTCCATCCTTGAAGTCGCAAGAAGTTCTTGCTGCAAAGCCTGTTACTGGCCGCAAATCTTTTCTGCGCCAAACATGGGCGCAACTGTCCGGCGCTGCCTGATTTAGAACAGCCAGTGCCGCGCGGTGCGTAATGTTCTGGCTGATAGGCAACAGGTTGTTGCCTTCAGTTGACCTACCTCCGTTTCTCATTGCCAGAAAACGCGTTCTCGGGCTGGATACCGCTTCGATAAACAACTTCCGAGCGGTTGATGCCAGGTCCTTCTCCGACTCCCGTCGAATCTGATATTACCCTTCCTAAATCAGTGGATGTCGTCGTTATAGGTGGCGGAATAATTGGTGTCTCGACCGCTCTGGAGTTGGCTGAGCGTGGCATTTCCGTCCTGTTGTGCGAAAAGGGCCGGATCGCCGGTGAACAGAGTTCGCGTAACTGGGGTTGGGTCCGGCTTGGGATGCGCGACCCACGTGAGATCTCATTGATGCAGGAAGCTCTGCGCATCTGGCGTGGGTTGGATGAACGCTTTGGGGGGAGCACGGGCTATGTTCAGTCGGGGATCGTATTTGGCGCATCGGGCACGCGCGACGTCGGTAACCTGACGCGGTGGTTGGAGCATGTTGAAGGGCGGCAGACGGGTGCCCGTATGGTATCGCACACTGAGTTGGCCTCACTATTTCCAAACTCCACCATGAAACCGCAGACTGGGCTCTACATGCCGCAAGACGGACGGGCTGAGCCGCAATGGGCGGCCCCCGCCATGGCCGAGGCGGCCCGCAATTGTGGAGCCGCGATCATGACACAATGCGCAGTGCGCAGCGTCGATCTCGAGGCAGGTCGGATTGCAGGTGTCTTCACCGAACGTGGGCGAGTTCGTTGCAGTCAGGTGGTGTTGGCGGGTGGGGCATGGTCGCGTCTTTTTGCGGGGAACGCAGGTATCGCTCTGCCCCAACTCAAGGTGTTGAATACAGTCATGCGGACCTCACCGGTAGAATCCGGGCCGGAGGTATCGCTTTGGAGTGATGATTTCGCCATTCGCAAACGCGCGGATGGGGGCTACACGATAGCGTCGGGGCACGAGAATACCGTGGATATCGTTCCTGACAGTTTTCGACTCGGCCTTCAGTTCTTGCCAGCGTTTCGGCAAGAGTGGCGTTCCTTGCGGTTTCGCCTGTCGCGCCGCTGGATGGTCGAGGCAAAAGAGGACAGAACTTGGCTGCCCACCGATGTGACGCCGTTTGAGCACTGCCGGGTGCTGGATCCCGAGCCCTCTCGAAAAGTGTTGCGACAGGCCTGGTCCAACGCTTGCAAAGCGATGCCAATACTTGAGGAGGCAGAGATCGTCCAAAGCTGGGCCGGGCTGATCGATGTGACCCCGGATGCGATTCCAGTTATCTCAAAGGTAGACGAATTCCCGGGTTTGCATATCGCAACCGGGTTTTCCGGCCATGGTTTTGGGATTGGGCCAGGCGCAGGTCGGCTGATGGCGGATATTGTCACCGATAGCACGCCCTGCGTTGATCCAGCCGCCTTTCGCCTGTCCCGTTTCACGGATGGTTCAAAAGTACGGCCAGATCCTGGTTATTAGGCCCTAGCCCATCATTTGATAGCTGACCGGTACGAACCGGAACCCCTCGCCGCGTGTTTCAACGTACCCGGCAGCTGGGAAAGGCATGTGATAGCCGATCATGGGTATTTTATCTGCGGCCAGCATACCCAGCACATTCCGACGCGACGCGGTAGCCGCTGCAGCGTCCATATCGAAGCTAAAGGGCCATTCCGGGCGCGCAAATGACCAGACGTAGTGATTTGCCAGATCGGCCGTCAGAACCAATCGTTGTCCATTGCTTTCCAGATGATAAACCGTGTGACCAGGCGTATGTCCGTGAGCCGCCATCGCTGTTATTCCCGAAGTGACCTCTCCACCATCGTCAAGGAACGTCATCTTTTCGGCTTGGGGTGTGACCTTCGCTGCAACCATATCTCCGACGCGGTTGCCCGCATCCATCGCAGACCAGAAATTATATTCCGGCGCGGCGGTTACAAATCGGGCGTTCGCAAATGTCGGAGCGTCATTCGTTGTCATGCCTCCGATATGGTCGGGGTGCATGTGCGTGATCACGACCACATCAATTTGGTCAGGTGAGACTTCTACGTCAGCCAGCGCGGCTTGGATACCGCCTTGACCCAAGCCTGTGTCGAACAACACCAGTTCAGAGCCGGTATGGACCAGTGTCGGAGTAAAGAAGAATTGCGCAACATCAGTTGGAATGAAGTTTTCCGCAGAGATTGCTGCAAATTCGTCGTCAGATACTTCAGCTGCGAATAGTGCCTTTGGCTCATCACGTGGCACGCTGCCGTCGAGCAGGGTGGTAACTGTGAAATCGCCCAACTGGAATGATTTTGCGATGGTCGAATTTGCTTTGCTCGGCTTACCAGCTGCGAAAGCCGGCATCGCGGCAGAGGCAAAAGGCAATGCGGCAGCGGCACTCAGAGCAGCCCTGCGAGTCAATTTGATCGTCATATCTAAGTCTCCCTGTCAGAACGCCAGTAGTAGAAATAGGTCAGAGCGTTTCTCTTGCCAGTTATAGACCCAATACATGGGCTGCATGGATGAAAATTACGTGTTAATTTTTGTTCATGCCGCGATCTGAGAACAAAACAATGCCCACCGGGCAAAATATTGCTGAATTTCTGGCGACCGTTCAGCCGCTGCGTAAGGCGGACGAGGCGCAAGTGCTGGACAGGCTCTTTCAGGATACCACCGGGTTTGCCCCAGTGATGTGGGGTCCGTCGATCATTGGCTATGGCCGATATCACTATCGCTATGCTTCCGGGCGGGAAGGCGATTTTTTGGCGACCGGGTTCTCTCCGCGCAAGGCTGCGCATTCCATCTACATCATGCCGGGTTATGCTGATTTCGGAAATATCCTGTCTCGACTGGGTAAACACAAGCTGGGGAAATCCTGCCTCTACGCGAACAAGTTGTCAGACATCGATCTCGACGTGCTTCGTGAGCTCATCAAGGCTGGGCTCGAACATCTGGATGGTATGTGGCCGGTAGAGCCGACCTGAAAGCCTCTTCTGGACAAAAACGCGCCCATGTGACATGAGCCGCGCCAACAGGAGACTTCCATGACCACGACCCGTTTCGCCCCGTCGCCCACCGGTTACATCCATGTGGGCAACCTGCGCACCGCCCTGATGAATTATCTGATCGCCCGCAAAGCAGGCGGTACGTTCATCCTGCGTATCGATGACACCGATCCCGAGCGGTCGAAGGAAGAATATGTCGATGCGATCAAACAAGATCTGGAGTGGCTTGGCCTGCATTGGGACCGGGTCGAGCGTCAGTCGGAACGGCTGGACCGTTATGCCGAGGCTGCGGACAAGCTGCGCGCGATGGGTCGGTTCTATGAGGCGTTTGAAACGCCAACCGAACTTGACCTCAAGCGCAAGAAACAACTGAACATGGGCAAGCCGCCGGTCTACGACCGTGCCGCGCTGAACCTCAGCGATACCGAGAAAGAGGCGCTGCGCGCCGAGCGCGGCAATGGCGTCTGGCGGTTCAAACTGAACCACGAGCGTATCGAATGGAACGATGGCATTTTGGGCGACATCTCGATCGATGCCGCCTCGGTATCCGACCCGGTGCTGATCCGGGGTGATGGTCAGGTTCTCTATACGATTGCGTCCGTGGTCGATGATACCGAGATGGGCGTGACCGACGTGGTGCGTGGTTCGGACCATGTCACCAACACAGCGACGCAGATTCAGATCATCGAAGCATTGGGCGGCACTTGCCCACGCTTTGCGCATCACTCTCTGTTGACAGGCCCGCAGGGCGAGGCCCTATCTAAACGACTTGGCACACTGGCCTTGCGTGATCTGCGAGAGCAGGGCGTCCAACCAATGGCGCTGCTGAGCCTGATGGCGCGTCTGGGTTCCTCCGATCCGGTTGAGCTGCGTGCTGAGATGTCCGAGCTGATCGACGGGTTCGACATCAACCGTTTTGGCGCGGCACCAACCAAGTTCGACCTGCAGGACCTGTTCCCGCTGACGGCGAAGCACCTGCAATCGCTGCCTCTGGCCGAAGTTGCGGATGCCGTTGCAGAGGCGGGTGTTCCGGATGAACTGGCAGAACCATTCTGGACCATGGCGCGTGAAAACATCACCACCTTGAGCGATCTCAATGGCTGGTGGGATCTTTGCCGCGATGGGGCCGAACCTCTGATCGCAGATGAAGATCGTGAATTCATAGCAGAGGCGGTGGCCCTGCTGCCCGAAGGTCCGTTCGACGCGGATACCTGGGGGAATTGGACCAAGGCGGTGAAAGAGGCCACGGGCCGTAAGGGCAAAGGCCTGTTCATGCCGCTGCGCAAAGCGCTGACCGGAATGGAGCGCGGGCCAGAGATGGCGACCTTGCTGCCGCTGCTTCAGGTGATCCGCGCGCGCGGGTAATCCGCAGAGAGTATCTTAAAACACGAAGGAGGCAGGCAGTTCGCCTGCCTTTCTTTGTTCTCCGGTCTGCAATACGCGGGCCGATAGGCGCTGCAGACGGTCGTCCACGAATTCCGTCTCGGTGGGCTTTAGTTGCTGACGACGCGGATATCGCGGTTCGGCACGATCATTCAAAATCGGCGCGTCCCAGCCATCGGTTGTGGCAAAGAAGCGATCAGCGCCGTCTGATCCAAATGCCCTCAGGTACCCCTGCACCACGACATCGATATAGCTCAGCAGCAGCGGATGGTGGTTGCTGGGCGCTGTATGGCGGTCATGGGGCACGGCGTAGACGGCGATTTCTGCCTCTTGCGTCAGCGTATGGGTGACTGATCGCGTGGCAGGCACGCGTTCATAGGCCCATTCCCGTTCATCCAGCGCGGCCCAGTCGTTTTTGGGCACGTGAGCGATCATGCCGTCGATCTCGGATGCGGGATCCGGCACAGCGGTCAGAAAGGCGACCGGGCGCAGATCGGTGTGCCGCCACGCCCTCCGCCAGCCCTTCAGACGCGCTGGGCGCGGGTCGGGAAAATCGTGCGTCGACAGGTTCACGAGGCTGCCATAGCCGAAGAAATAGGGGTCTGCCATGCGGGTCGTGTCCTTCTTTGACGATTGATGTATGTCAAACAGTCTTTTTACAGAACATGCAATAAGGCTTCATCTTGAGATTCGGGAGGCCCTCATGCGGATTACCAAACGGACGAATATCGCGGTGCGCGTATTGATGTATTGTGCCGCGCATCAGGATCGGCTGGTTACTAAGGCTGAAATTGCAGAAGTCTGCAACATCTCCGAGAACCATCTGGCGCAGGTGATCAACCAGCTTAGCCAGTTGGATTATCTCAGTACCCAACGTGGCCGCAATGGCGGCATGACGCTGGCCCGCTCGGCAGATCAGATCCGGGTCGGGTCTGTGTTCCGCCATGTTGAAGGTGGATTGCCGATTGCCGAGTGTTTTGCGGATGCAGACAATACATGCCCGCTGACCGATGCCTGCCGCTTGCGATTGGCGCTGCAGGATGCGGCTGAGGTGTTTTATGCGTCCTTAGACGAAATCACGCTTGATGCGTTGGTTTGTGACAACGACCAGTTGCTGAAGATACTACAGCCCGTCGCGTGCGTGCGTTGAACTTAGTCACTGGCGCGAAGAATGCGCGCCGGACGCACTGAAAGCGGGCGCAGCGCAAAGAGCATCCCCGCGCCAAGCGTTACCGCGACGCCCGCGATAACGATCCCGAGCGCGGATGACCAGATAATCGCGAAATCTGTATCGAAGATATATGTGGCCACGGCCCAGCCGCCCAAAATACCGGTCAACAGGGCGACACATCCGGCAGCGGCTCCCAACAGAATAGCTCGCAAGGCAAAACTGCGCAGGATGCGGCCCCGGTCCGCGCCCAGAGTTTTGAGGATCGCCGCTTCATATCTGCGCGCTGGCTCTCCTGCGGCGGCAGCACCGATCAACACCAGAAAACCGGTCAGCAGGGACACGCCTGCGCCATACGAGGTAGCTGCTGCCAGGCCCGCCAGCAAACCAGAGACCCGGTCGATGGCATCGCGGACGCGGACCGCCGTGATGTTAGGATATTGCCCCGCCAGATCGCGCAGGATGGCGGCTTCGGCCTGCTCTTCGGCATAAACCGTTGCGATGAAGCTATGCGGCGCGCCCGCCAGCGCGGAGGGATTCATCGACATGACAAATCCCATTCCAGCGGTCGAAAAATCAACTTCGCGTAATGAGGTCAGTTCAGCAGTGATATCGCGGCCAAGGATATTGACCGTGAGTTCATCCCCAAGTTTAAGCCCCATCTCAGCAGCCTCTTCGGCGGCAAAGCTGACTTGTGGAGGGCCGCTGTAATCCTCTGGCCACCAAACTCCGTCTGTCACACGGGCATTCTTCGGCGGCTGGGCGGAGTAGGTTACACCCCGGTCACCTTCCAGAACCCAGTGATCGCCTGCAATCTCTCGCGCGGGTTGTGCATTGATCTTGGTAATGATCCCGCGCAGCATTGGAGCGCTTTCTACCCGACTGACGGCGGGGTCAGAGTCGAGACGTTCGCTGAACCCGAGCATCTGATCCTTCTGGATATCGACGAAGAAATATGAGGGTGCCACTTCTGGCAGGTTCCCCGAGATCGCATTGCGCAGGGTGCCGTCGATTTGTCCCACCGCTGCAAGGACCGACAGGCCGAGCCCAAGGGACAGAACCACCGACGCTGCCCCTTCGCGCAGGTCAGAAATGGCGGACAAGGCCCACCGCAGGGCAGGGCGGCCTCTGGCCCAAGGGGCGCCCGCGCGGGCCAATTTGCGAATGGCAAAGGCAGAAAGGGCCAGCAAAGTAAGCGCCCCGGCCAACCCCGCGCTGGTCCAGAGGGTCAATCGGGTTGAACCACTGAACCATGCAGCGGCTCCGATCAGTGCGGCCAAGCCAATAGCGGTCGCAACGACATAGATCAGGCGCGGGAAACTGCGCGCCGATGTTAGCGCATCCCGAAACAAGGTTGCTGCGCGCACCTCCTCGGTTCTGGCCAGCGGCCAGAGTGTGAACAGGAACGCGGTCAGCACACCATAAAGTGCGGCCTCGAACAGTGGCTGCGGATAAAGCGAGAAGACTGCGGGGATTGGCAATTGCGTTTCGATTACGGGGGCCAGTAGCAGCGGCAGCACCCCGCCCAGGACCAAGCCCATGATAATACCGATGCTCGACAGAACGGCGATCTGAATCATATAGGTCTGAAAGATTGTCGCCCGATCAGCGCCCAACGTGCGCAATGTCGCAATCGTCTCCGTCTTTTGGGAAAGATAGGCTCGCACGGCAGCAGACACCCCGATCCCGCCAACGGCCAATCCCGACAGGCCCACCAGAACCAGAAACGCGCTGAGGCGGCCTACGAATTCAGATATTCCCGGCGCACCGTTGCGAGCGTCGGTCCAGCGCATGCCGGTCCCCTCGAAGGCCTGCTTCGCTTCCAGCGACAGCGCATCCAATTCGGCAGCCTGAGGCAGGTCCAACCTGTACTTAGTTGAAAACAAAGTGCCCGGCGCCAACAGGCCCGAAGACTGCAGATCTTTTGTCCGGACCAATGTGCGCGGCCCAAGCGAGAACCCATCAGCTGCGCCGTCAGGTTCGTGCTCTAACGAGGCCATCAGAACAAATCTCTGCGTGCCAAGTTCAAACTGCTCGCCAACCATCAGGTTTAGGCGGTCAATCAGAGAGGGGGCCATGACTGCACCAGGCAGCCCATCGGCACCTGCAAAGGCATCGGTCAGAGTAAGTTCAGGTTCAAGGATCGCCGAACCTAACAGCGGATAAGCGTCATCCACAGCCTTAACCTGGGTCAGCCCACGTTGCGTGTTCGTCCCGTTTCCCGTTACGGCCATAGACCGAAAATCAACAACCTCTGAAACCGCATGTGCGGTTTTTTCCATCCACGCGCGTTCCTGATCATTGGCAAAGCGATAGGTGAATTCCAGTTGCGCATCCCCGCCCAATAGCGATGCGCCCTCTTGCTGAAGGCCGGTCTGGATTGCTTGGCGGACCATGCCGACCGCGGCAATCGCTGCAACGCCCAAGGCCAGACAAGCCAGAAACACCCGAAATCCACGCAGCCCACCGCGGAGTTCGCGCCGTGCCAGTCGTCCTGCCAGACGCAGGCTCATTCGGCCGCCTCGCGCTGCGACTCTTCAGCGATGCGTCCATCCCGCAACCGCACGACGCGGTCGCATTTCTGCGCCAGCGTGTGGCTATGCGTGACCAGAACCAGCGTGGCACCATGCCGGTCGCGTAGACCGAACAACAGATCTATAATCGCCGCACCGTTGGCTTCGTCCAGATTTCCTGTGGGTTCGTCTGCCAGCAAAATCTTAGGGCGTGGGGCCGACGCGCGGGCCAGCGCCACACGTTGCTGCTCGCCACCTGACAATTGCGCCGGGTAGTGATCGCTTCGATGTGACAGCCCCACAGCCTCTAGCTCGGCCTCAGCGCGCTTGAAAGCATCCTTGTGCCCTGCAAGTTCGAGCGGGGTGGCGACGTTCTCAAGTGCGGTCATCGTCGGGATCAGGTGAAAATTCTGAAACACCACACCCATTGATTCACGACGAAACCGGGCAAGTGCATCCTCACTCATTTCCGTCAGATCATGGCCCAATACCGTGACGCGGCCGTCGGTCGCCTGTTCCAACCCGCCCATCAGCATTAGCAGTGAGGATTTCCCTGAACCGGAAGGGCCGACCAACCCCAGCGTCTCGCCCTGTTTCACAGACAGAGAGATGTCGTGCAGAATATCCACCCTTCCGGCATTGCCATCCAGCGATAATGCGGCATCTTGGAGCGTAAGAACAGGTGTCGTCATTGATCAGGCCATCGAGAGGGGTACAGTCCATTGGGATATGGCGTGAAACAGAAGCTACACAAGGGTTTGATCTCAGGCGCGTTCATCTGTTGCGGAATTGCAGCGATGGCAGAGCCAGTTGTGATTGCTGCGCTCGGAGATTCCCTAACACAAGGATATGGGCTGCCGGAACAAGACGGGTTCGTGCCGCAACTGCAGCGTTGGCTTCAGGAAGAAGGTGCGGAGGTTCGGTTGATCAACGCCGGTGTTTCCGGGGATACGACCGCAGGGGGCGCCGCCCGAGTTGACTGGACCCTGACACCAGAGGTCGACGGCATGATTGTTGCACTTGGCGGCAATGATCTGTTGCGTGGCATCGATCCGAGCGTTGCCCGATCAAACCTCGAGACAATACTGCGTGCTGCAGAGACCGCGGATGTCGAGGTACTAATAATTGGAATGCAGGCGCCTGGTAATTACGGAGCCGATTACAAGCAGAGTTTCGACGCCATGTATCCAGAGCTGGCAGAGCAATATGATGCACTTTATGCGGAAAGCTTTTTTGACGGGCTCACAACCAAAGGCGATCCGGCGGCCGCGCGCCAGTTCATGCAATCTGATGGTATCCATCCAAGTGCCCAAGGCGTCGCGCTGATCGTTGATACGCTGGGCCCCTTTGTCTTGGCGCTTGCGGAGCGCGTTGCCGAATAGGAGTACGCGATGCCCGGCCGGTTTTTCCTCACACGACCCATTGGCGAGATCGCGAGGTTGCTGAATGTGAAAGACAGTCTTGGGCCTCAGCCAGCACGCAGAAACATTCAGCCGGGTCAAGAAGTGGTCGTACTGACTGGTGATGGGTTAAAGGCCATGCGATGGGGGATTATCCCGGTCGGCAGGGTCAATGCGCGTGGACGACCGGTGATGGAGACCATCGTAAACGCGCGCTCCGAGACGGTTTTTGACAAGAGCGCCTTCGAAGGGGTCGGTCGCGCCATAATCCCGGTGGATGGCTGGTACGAATGGACCGGTGAGAAGCGACGCAAAACGGCCTGGCGGATTGCCGCCAAAGACGGGGCTCTACTGCTATTTGCTGCGATCACCGACACTTGGGAAGCCCCGGGTGGGCTACGCGTGGATCAGGTTGCAGCGGTGACATGCGAACCCAATGCTGATGTAAAGCCGATCCATCACCGAATGGGAGTGCTGCTAGAGGCGCGGGACGTTCAGCGCTGGTTGCATGGGTCTGAAGACGAGGCGCAGAGTTTGGCGCGCCCTTGGCCCGAAGGTCGGTTGATGATCGAAGAAGCTGACGACGTCGATTGGTCAGGGGCTTAGACCACTGTGACCACCGTGCCGATAGGAACTCTGTTATACAGATCGATCACATGCTCATTCAGCATCCGAATGCATCCATTTGACACTGCATGACCGATGGTCTGCGGCTGCGTTGTGCCGTGAATGCGGAAATACGTGTCCACCCCGTTCTGAAACAGATACAGCGCGCGCGCACCCAGAGGATTGTCTCCGCCGCCGGGCTGGACATAATCATTGTCTTTGAACTTGGCATAGGTGACAGGGTCCCGCTCAATCATCTCTTCGGTGGGTCGCCAGGTCGGCCATTCTTTCTTGACGTCTATGGTGGCCGATCCGGTGAACTCCAGTCCGGCTTTGCCGACGCCGCAGCCATAGCGGATCGCTTTGCGCGGCTCGGTTACATAATAAAGGTAAAAGGATCGCGGCGCGACCAGCAGCTGACCGGGCTGAAATTGCTTTTTGATGCGCACGAATTGCGGCGTCGGATCATACTCGACCGCTTTCTTGGCGCTGGCAACACCCGGCAACAGGCTGGCAGCAGTACCGGCCAGAAAAACACGGCGTGTGAACATGGTGACATCCCTCAAATGACCAAAGAAATCATAACGCTAGTTTTGGAATGATAGCCGATTTGGTCAATCACCGGGGAAGGATAACCCGATTGTGATGTATTCCCTTTGCCACACACTCAATGCGGGCTTATGGGATGGGCGGGAAAAATCCCGCCCTTTTAACGGCTTAGGCCAGTTCGATATTGTCGGCGCTTTCGCGACCATCACGACCAGCGCGCAGCTCGTACGTGACTTTCTGGTTGTCGGCCAGACCGGTGAGGCCCGAACGCTCGACAGCCGAGATGTGTACGAAGATGTCTTTGCCGCCATCTTCGGGTGCGATAAAGCCGTAGCCTTTGGTGGTGTTGAACCATTTTACGGTGCCTGCGGGCATATCCGTTGTCTCCTGTTTGGTGCTGCCCACGGAGTTGCGGCAGCCTGGCGTCGTAGTCTGGATCGAGTGACTGAGCGCCGTAGAAGGAGACAGTGGGTCGAAATAGAAAAACGTAAGCCTCTTGGATATGGCATCGGTCAGGCCGTGTGGCAAGGGCGGATTGTACGGTTTGTACAGGGGTTTGAGGGGCAATCGTCCGACTTGTACAAGAATCCGCCGATGGTTTTGGTTATTAGTTTGCGGAGCTTTGATAAGGCCCAGTTATTTATCTGGCGCGTCGGAGCGGAATTCAGAATCCGTTAACCCTCGTCATGATCAAGTTACAGCATGAGCGATTATCGACGCGTCCGCATTCCCGGAGGCAAGTATTTTTTCACCGTGTCTTTGGCCGACCGGTCGTCGGATTTGCTGGTGCGAGAGGTGGCGCATTTGCGGGCCGCCTTTGCAGTGACCCAGAGGGAGCGGCCGTTCTGGTGCGATGCGTTTGTTGTGTTGCCGGATCATTTGCACGCGGTGTGGACCTTGCCGCCGAGGGATGCGGATTATTCGACGCGGTGGCGGTTAATCAAAAGCCGATATGTGCGAGCCGTCGGAGAATTCGGTCCGCGAAGCGATTCCAAGGTTGTCAAACAGGAGCGCGGGATTTGGCAGCGCAGGTTTTGGGAGCATTGTATCCGCGACGAACGAGATTATCGTAATCATATGGCATATTGTTGGGGCAATCCGGTCAAACATGGGTTGGTGGAGCATCCAACCAATTGGCCGTATTCGTCGATCCATCGTGATATCCGCGCGGGCCGGGTAGATCCGGAGTGGAGCGGCGTTGTCACCGAAGGGGCGTTTGGGGAATCGTAGGATGGGTGATTTCACCCATCAATTTTGTGTTGGGATATTGGAGAATTGAGGAGCGATGGGTGCAAGCACCCATCCTACGCTTGCTCACTTTTTAATGGAAATCGATATGATCGTGTGCAATTTCAGGGCGAATAATTTTTGAGGTAACTAATGACAAAGAAAAATGAAACCACTGGCAAATCAAGCTCGACCGAAGTGAAAGGTGAAGTGCCACCAGTTTGCGGTATCGTTATGCCAATTTCGGAAATTGATGAGTGTTCTGCAGCACATTGGAAAGATGTGCGTTCGATTATTGAGGAAGCCGCGCGGAACGCAGGTTACGAAGCCCGCTTAGTCAGTCAGTCGGACGATGTAGGCGTGATCCAGCAGAGGATTGTTCAAAACCTCTATGATTGCGAAATTGTTGTATGCGATGTGAGCGCAAAGAATGCGAATGTCATGTTCGAATTGGGGCTCAGGCTCGCATTTGATAAGCCGGCAATCGTACTAAAAGACAACAAAACTACATATAGTTTCGATACATCTCCGATTGAACATTTAGAATACCCCAGAGACCTTCGTTATTCAGCAATCCAGCAATTCAAAGTCGACTTGGCGAATAAAATAACGGCTACTGTCAATGCTGCGAAGAAACCCGACTACACGACATTTCTGAAGCATTTTGGTAAGTTCGAAGTTGCGGGTTTAGAGACAAAACAAGTTTCTGAAGTGGAGTATCTGTCAGAAGAGTTGAAGGAAATAAGGCAAGGGCTCAGTGGCGTTAAAGCAGCCGTACGAGATATGAGCAGAAAAATGTTGGCTCCAAGCATTTCCGCAAAAGTAGGTGGATCGACTCCGTCCCGAGCGATAACGAGCGGCCTGTTGCAAGCTCTCGACAATGGCCAACTGCGTCCAAAGGAAATTGAAACAGGTAGTGGTGTCGTCTATGGCCTCCTCGCACCAAAATTCCTTGACGACTACGCATCGACTACTGCATTCGAAAATGCTGTCGATCGCGCTGTAGAAGAACTACAGAGAAGCCTCTAAGCTCACCTTGCAAAGTGGAACGACAATTATTGTGCCGTTCCACTCTTATACGCTACCGCGCAAACTTCTTATGCTTCAACCGTTTGGGCTCCAGCGCATCCGGTCCCAGACGGCGCTTTTTGTCTTCTTCGTAATCCTCGAAGTTGCCCTCAAACCACTCCACATGCGCGTCGCCCTCAAAGGCCAGAATATGCGTGCAAATCCGGTCGAGGAAGAAGCGGTCGTGGGAAATTACAACGGCGCAGCCGGCGAAATCGACCAGCGCGTCTTCCAGCGCGCGCAGGGTTTCGACGTCGAGATCGTTGGTCGGTTCGTCGAGCAGCAGGACGTTGCCGCCCTCTTTCAGCAGGCGGGCCATGTGGACGCGGTTACGTTCACCACCTGACAGCAGCGAGACCTTCTTCTGCTGGTCGCCGCCCTTGAAGTTGAAGGACGAGCAATAGGCGCGGGAATTGACCTGTGCGTCACCCAGTTGGATGATCTCGGCCCCGCCGGTGATCGCCTCCCACACGGTGTCGTTGTCTTTCAGGTCATCGCGGGACTGGTCGACATAGGACAGCTCGACCGTGTCGCCCAGCGTGATGGTGCCGCTGTCGGGTTGTTCCTGACCGGTGAGCATCTTGAACAGGGTCGATTTACCGGCACCGTTGGGGCCGATGACGCCGACGATGCCACCGGGGGGCAGGGCGAAGTCCAGCCCTTCGATCAGTTGCTTGTCGCCCATATGTTTCGACAGCCCCTCGACCTCGATCACCTTGCCGCCAAGGCGCTGGCCGTTGGGGATGACGATCTGGGCGCGGGTCAGCTTTTCGCGTTCAGACTGGTCTGCCAGTTCGTTATAGGCGTTGATCCGGGCCTTGGATTTGGCCTGACGGGCCTTCTGGCCCTGACGCATCCATTCCAACTCGCGCTGCAGGGTCTTCTGCTTGGACTTGTCCTCGCGGGCTTCCTGCTCCAGCCGTTTGGCCTTTTGTTCCAGCCATGCGGAGTAGTTGCCCTCGTAAGGAATGCCGCGACCGCGGTCGAGTTCGAGGATCCATCCCGTAATATCATCCAGGAAATAGCGGTCGTGGGTGACGATCAGGATGGTGCCTTTGTAGTCGATCAGGTGCTGTTGCAGCCAGGCGATGGTCTCGGCGTCCAGGTGGTTGGTCGGTTCATCAAGCAGCAGCATGTCGGGCGCTTCCAGCAGCAGCTTGCACAGCGCCACGCGGCGTTTCTCACCACCCGAGAGGTTGGCGATGTTGGCATCGTCCGGCGGGCAGCGCAGCGCCTCCATCGAGACGTCGATCTGGCTGTCGAGGTCCCAGAGGTTCTCGGCGTCGATGGCGTCTTGCAGGGTGGTCATTTCCTCCATCAGCTCGTCCGAGTAGTTCTCGGCGATCTCCATGGCGATTTCGTTGAAGCGGTCGACCTTGGCCTTTTTCGCGGCCACGCCCAGCATGACGTTTTCGCGCACGGTGAGCGATTCATCCAGCTGCGGTTCTTGCGGCAGATAGCCGACCTTGGCGCCCTCGGCGGCCCAAGCCTCACCGGTGAAATCGGTGTCGAGGCCGGCCATGATCTTCATCAGCGTCGACTTACCCGCGCCGTTGACGCCGACGACGCCGATTTTCACGCCGGGCAGAAAGCTCAGGTGGATGTTTTCAAAGCACTTCTTGCCACCGGGATAGGTCTTTGAGACACCCTGCATGTGGTAGACATATTGATAGGCGGCCATGTCGCGTCCTCTGGGTCGGGGAAATTGAGTTGGGACGCTGGATATCCGAGGCGAGCGGGCGGGGCAAGCTGGTGGTATTGTGATTTTTGTTTGGTCGTTTGGTCCGGTAGGACCCAGACGAAATGGAGTGGTGAGGCTTTGACAGAACTTGCGGAACTGATTGCCGGTTGGGCGCAACCGGGCCGGGTGACATGGATCGGTGTACGTTCTGGCCGCAGAGTAGAAATGGATGGGCGCAACGAGGATTGGATCTCAAACGATGGACTCGACGGTGACCGCGCCCGAGCAGGCAAACGGGCGGTGACGTTGATCCAGCAGGAGCATCTGGCGGCGATTGGGTCTTATCTGGGGCAAGAACCCGTGGCGCCTGAAATCTTGCGGCGTAATCTGGTGGTTTCGGGGATCAATCTGGCGGCGTTCAAGGGGCGGGAAGTGCAGGTGGGGCAAGCCATTTTGCGCTTTAGTGTGATCTGCGCGCCCTGTAGCCGGATGGAAGAGGCGTTGGGCACAGGCGGTTATTCTGCCGTGCGCGGACATGGCGGCTGGTGCGCCGAGGTGGTGCGGCCCGGGCGGGTGGCATTGGGTGATGCGGTTAGGCCGCTGCCGCATGCTCGTGAAGTTTGAAATACTGCACATGCTTAGATCGCAAGTAACATCGGCAATATGTAACCTAGGGCCCATATTCAATTTGAGCTACAAGTAAATTTTATGAAGCCTTTTGTATTGCGAATACTATGCGCTGTAGTTTTTCTGGCTCCCGGGGCGCTATTTGCCCAGACTTTTACTACTGGCAATTCTAAAGGAGTTTGGGGTGTTTTTGAGGATGGTGACTATTGCTGGATGGCTACCAAATTCACCGGTAAACCCACGCGACAGATGTTGCTGATGATCGATACAAATGGTGAACCAGTGGTATTGCTACGTGCAGATGCGGCGGAGCGATTTAGCCAATGGGATGGATTGCTTCTGCGAGCTGGTTCTCAGACCTTTCCGATGGTCCCTGACGACGGATGGGCTTTGGCGGTATCGAAGTCTGATCATAAGAAAATCGTTTCAGCAGTACTGAATTCAGAAAGAGTTTTCTTTGAAGGTACGGCGACCAATTCCAAACGAACACGCAAGTTCGAAGGTTACTTCAAGACAAAACACGCCAGTAAGGCGATTGCCGCAATGAAGAAAAGATGCGTTTGGCGCGCTGATTGACAAGCCGCCTCAGTTCTGAACATCAGCAGTATATGGAACGCTACGACATTCCATATGCGCGGCCCGGGCAGGTCGTGGGGTTGTTCGGGGGGTCGTTTGATCCTCCGCATCCAGGCCATGTGCATGTGACGCGCGAGGCG
This sequence comes from Ruegeria sp. G2, assembly GCF_056533505.1. NCBI lineage: Bacteria > Pseudomonadati > Pseudomonadota > Alphaproteobacteria > Rhodobacterales > Roseobacteraceae > Ruegeria > Ruegeria sp. G2. The sequence continues at coordinate 157,433 of NZ_JBQFON010000010.1, forward strand.
ATGAAGGCGTTCGGACTGGATCGGGTGTGGTGGCTGGTATCTCCGGGAAATCCGTTGAAGGAACGCGGGCCTGCGCCTCTGGCGCGGCGGATGATGGCGGCACGCGCAGTGATGCAGCATCCGCGCGTTGAGCTGACGGATATTGAGGCGCTGACGGGGACGCGGGCGACGGCGGATACGTTGGCGGCGTTACGGCACCTTTATCCTCAAGTGCGGTTCGTTTGGCTGATGGGTGCGGATAATTTGGCACAGTTTCACCGCTGGAAAGACTGGCGGCAGATTATGGACAATGTGCCGGTGGGCGTCGTGGCGCGGCCGGGGGATCGGATCTCGGCCCGGATGTCACCGGCGGCGCGGCTTTATGCCAAATACCGCATAGACGGGCAGGCGCGGCATTTGCTGGGACGGGCGGAGGCTCCGGCCTGGTGTTTTGTGAATGTGCCGATGGTCGATCTCAGCTCGACCGAGTTGCGCAAGCGCGGAGGCTGGAGCGATGAGGTGTTGCCGGAATGACTCCTCTTGGCGCATAATCTTAATCTAGTGATTGTCTGCATTTAAGCTCTGGGATTCTATTAGACCCATGGTTGATCGTATTTCGCGTCGTTTGTTTCTGGGTGGATTAGGGGCGTCTCTGGTTCCGGGCACGGGTCTGGCCGAGGCGCCTTTAGTATCCTTGCGTCCTGTGCTGCGCGGGCCGCAGCCCAGCGGGGCCGAGCGGCTGGTTAAAGCGGCGGGGCTGAGGGGCGAAGTTGTCTTTGCCGTGGCCGACGTTGAAACCGGAACCCCGCTGGAGGTATATGGCGAAGGCCAAAGCCTGCCGCCCGCCAGTGTCGCCAAGGCGTTGACCGCGCTTTACGCGCTGGATGTGCTGGGGTCGGAGCATCGGTTTGAAACCACCTTGATCGCGGATGGACCGATCGAGAATGGCATTCTGAAAGGCGACCTGATCCTTGCAGGTGGTGGGGATCCACTGCTGGATACAGACGCACTGGCCACCATGGCAGCCAATCTGCGCAAGGCCGGAATCACCGAGGTTCGGGGCGCGTTCAAAGTCTATGATGGTGCGCTGCCTTACGTCTTCAGCATCGATCCGGGGCAGCCGGATCATCTGGGCTATAGCCCGTCGATCAGCGGGATTTCCCTGAACTTCAACCGCGTGCATTTCGAGTGGAAACGCGAGGGCACCGGCTATGGCGTGACCATGGATGCGCGCAGCGCAAGTTACACGCCGTCGGTGGATATGGCGTCGATGCGAGTCGAGAATCGCAGTCTGCCGATTTACACCTATCAGCCAAGCGCGCGGCAGGATCGTTGGACCGTCGCCAAAGGGGCGCTGGGCAATGGCGGGGCACGCTGGCTGCCGGTGCGCAAGCCTGCGCTTTATGCTGGGGACGTGTTCCGCACGCTGGCACGGGTGAACGGGATCGTGCTGGGCCGGGTGCAGGTAACGCGGCAAGCACCGCAAGGGACCACGCTGGTGGTGCATCAGAGCGATCCGTTGGAAAGCATCCTGAAGGGAATGCTGAGATATTCGACCAATATAACCGCTGAAATGGTGGGCCTGGCGGCGACCAAAGCGCGCGGGGTTGCACCGCAGAGCCTTGAAGAGTCCGCCACTGAAATGAACCGCTGGGCGGCCGCGCGCTTTGGTGCGAATGGGATCGCGATGGTCGATCATTCCGGCCTTAGCGGAGCGTCGCGCATGGCCCCCGCCGGTCTGGTCAAGACGCTGGTGGCTGCGGGGCAATCAGAGGAGCTGCGACCATTGCTTCGGTCCTTTACGCTGGCCGACAAAAATGGGCAGCCGGTCAAGGATCATCCGATCAAGGTCGACGCAAAGACGGGGACGTTGAACTTCGTCTCGGGTCTTGGGGGTTATATGACAACGGCAGATGGAGTTGATCTGGCCTTTGCGATCTTCACCGCCGATACCGCGCACCGCGCCACGATCCCGCGAGCATCGCGCGAGCGCCCAGACGGCGCGCGGCCCTGGAACCGGCGATCGCGCACGTTGCAGCGTAATTTGATTGAGCGCTGGGGTACGCTCTACGGCAGTTAGGTTGTATGCCGCGCCCGGGCTCCGCGTTCGATGGCGGCGGCGTGCAGGCGGTCGATGCTCAGCTCGTACCGGATTTCTTCCAGCAAGCGCAGTTCGGTTTCGGCCAGTGTGCCATCAGCGGCGGCGACGTCACAAGCCAGCGCATACGCAGTTTCGTTCAGGCGTTCAGGCAGGTTGTCACGGATCAGTCCGAACAGGGCATCCAACCCGTCTACCTGTTCAAACAGATCAAATACGATTTGCGAGACGCGGCGGGTACGGTCGATATCGTAGCCTGCAAACACCGGCAGCATGTTGACCGCGCCTTCGATTTTGACCAGCTCGGCGGTTCGGATGTTCTCGTCCGAGGCGGAAACCGCCACCATGATCGCCACAAGGCAATCCTGCGGAGACATCGGGTGTGGGGTTTGCTCGGTCATGGTGTCGTCCTGAATGATACGTCTGTTGCCGCACGATAGGAGGGGGTGCGGGGAGGTTCAACTGATAGTTTTGGCATGCGATGATTGCGATCGGGCAGGGTGGGTGATATCGGCTGTGATGCGTATGTCCGTTTAGAGCCCAAAGTTACCGGAGATTACACTGTATCCTCCGCTCGCTTGACATGCGTCCGCCATTGGGCAAATTAACTAATATTTTATTTGTGGAGGGTAATTCTTTGAGAAAACTACTTGCAGGGATAGCAACAGCAATCTTCACTACAGCGACCCCGACCTTCGCTCAGGATATCACAGCTGGTTCACGAATTACTGTGACTTCAGAGTGGCACTCACAGAACGGCGGGCCATACAGTCCAAATATCGTATCTTGCAATTCGAATAGTAGTTTGTGCCTGCGAGACACCAATACTTCTCCTGCAAACAATCCTATGACAAAAACTAAAAGTGGATTGCAGGTCGTCTTCTCGGATTTTGGGGTTGTCTATATGTTCAAACCGGATGGAAAAGGCACTTTTCACGATATGTCGGGTAAGCAGACTGGAAAATTCAAGTGGACACAGTGACGATTTGATTACTGGATGGTTCGCTCCAGTGCGCAACTTTGATGAATGTCCGCTGTGTCCGCGTTGCGGACATTCGTAGTCCAGAGCAGATTTTGATTGCACGACGTTCATGCGCATAGAGACATGAAAATCACCACACTTCATTGACTCATACTGCACCTGCACAATAACAGGGGCCGGTCCGGGCGCATGGGGTGTCTGGCACGTTTCCCGATGGAGTATCTATCAATGTCTGACCTGCGTGAAACCGCGATGACGTCCAAGGCGTGGCCGTTTGAAGAGGCGCGGCGGTTGCTCAAACGGTATAAGCAGGGTGCTCCGGAGAAGGGATATGTGCTGTTCGAGACGGGCTATGGCCCCTCGGGCCTGCCGCATATCGGCACATTTGGCGAGGTGGCGCGGACCACGATGGTCAAGCGCGCGTTCGAGGCGCTGTCGGATATCCCGACCAAGCTGATCTGTTTCTCGGACGATCTGGACGGGATGCGGAAGGTGCCGAGCAATGTGCCGAACCCTGAGGCGCTTCAGGATTATTTGCAATGCCCGCTGACCTCGGTGCCGGATCCGTTTGGCACGCATGACAGCTTTGGTGAACATAACAACGCCATGCTGCGCCGGTTCCTCGATACCTTCGGGTTCGAATATGAGTTCTATTCGGCGCGTGAGTTCTATCGCTCGGGCCAGTTTGACGAGATCCTCAAGCGCGCCGTTGAGAAGTATGACGACGTGATGGCGATCATGCTGAAAAGCCTGCGTGAAGAGCGTCAGCAGACCTATTCGATCTTCCTGCCGATCCACCCCGAGACCGGGCGGGTTCTGTATGTGCCGATGAAGAAGGTTTGCGCCGAAACCTACACTGTCACTTTCGACGACGAGGATGGCAAGGAATGGACGCTGCCTGTGACGGGTGGCAACGTCAAGCTGCAGTGGAAACCCGATTTTGGCGCGCGCTGGGCCGCGTTGGGCGTTGATTTCGAGATGTATGGCAAGGAACACGCCACCAACGAAAAGATTTATGACGCGATCTGCCGGGCTTTGGGCGGTCGTGCGCCTGAGCATTTCAGCTATGAACTGTTCCTCGATGAGAACGGTCAGAAGATTTCGAAATCGTCGGGCAATGGAGTGTCGATTGACGAATGGCTGACCTATGCACCGACCGAGTCGCTGGCCTATTTCATGTACCAGAAGCCCAAGACGGCGAAGCGGATGCATTTTGATGTGATCCCGAAGGCCTATGATGAATATCATCAGCAATTGCGGGCTTATCCGGGGCAGGACCTGAAGGCGCAGTTGAACAACCCTGTCTGGCATATCCATGGCGGGGATGTTCCTGAATCCACTCTGATGGTGCCCTTTGCGATGCTGCTGAATTTGGCGTCCGTGTCGGGGGCCGAGGACAAAGAGGCGCTGTGGGGGTTCATCCGCCGGTACGCGCCTGAAGCGACCGCCGAGACGCATCCCGATCTGGATCAGGCGGCGGGCTTTGCCGTGCGGTACTTCAACGATTTCGTCAAGCCGACGCGCAAACATCGCGCGCCGACGGATCAGGAACGCGAGGCGCTGGAGGCTTTGAAGGCGGCCCTGGAAGCCTATGATGGGCCGATGGAAGATGAGGCGTTGCAATCGGTGGTCTATTCCATCGGGCGCGAGCGGTTTGATCCTATGCGCGGCTGGTTCACGGCGCTGTATGAGGTGCTGCTGGGAGCGTCGCAGGGTCCTCGGTTCGGCGGATTCATCGCGCTTTATGGCGTGCCGGAAACCATTGCGCTGATCGACAAGGCGCTGGCCGGAGAACTAGCCTGATTTGACCTGATCCCCTGTGGGGCTACCCTTGCATCAGGAGGTAGCCCCATGCGTCGACTATTGCTTGCTGTATCCCTGAGTGCCGGACTAGCATCCGGAGCCTTCGCGCAGAATGCGGAGATCGAGGCCAATATCTCGGCCCAGATACAGGCATTCAAGGCGGATGATTTTGCCACCGCTTTTACCTTTGCGAGTCCAAACATTCAGCGCTTATTTGGCGACCCGGACAATTTTGGGGTGATGGTGCGCCGCGGTTATCCGATGGTCTGGCGACCGGCGGAGGTGCGATTTCTGGAGTTGCGCGAGATGAGCGGTGCCTTGTGGCAGAAGGTCATGATCACCGATGGCGACGGACGGGTGCATCTGCTGGATTACCAGATGATCCGACAAGAGGGCCGTTGGAAGATCAACGGCGTGCAGTTGCTGGGTAATTCTGACCCGGCGGCCTGAGGCAACACCACCGTCACGGTGGTAAGAGCAGCGCTTAATTCCTTTTCGATACTCAGACCCATGCGCTTGGGCCACGGCCCGGGGCGATTTCGGGTTTTGGCGCGCGAGCTTGGCGCGATTGGGAAAGGGATTTTACATGAACAAGGCAATCACCGATGGCATCGTGTTCATGCCGCCCGCCTATGCGGCTGGTCTTGGGGTCTGGTCCAGTGGCGACGGCACACCGGGTTCTCCGACCTATGAGGGATCGGGCACGGGGGTGTTCGTTCCGGCGGATGCGGATTTTGCGGGCTGTTTGGAGATTTACAAGACGGCAGAGCCACAGCGGCTGCGCTATATGGGGCAGACGCCCTTGTTGCCGGGTTGCTATTTGCAGATCAAGGCGCGGGCCAAGGCGATCAGCGGGCCGCTGCCCGAGGTGCGGATCGCGGGCTGGGCCGGTGGTGCCGGAGATGCGCATGTAGACGGGTTGGTCGAGCAGGGTCCGGCGGTACAACTGACCGGCTATGGTACTGTGCATGAGGTGACGGCCATCGTAGGCACGGGCCTGCGCCCCGGTGTGGACATGTCCTGGGGCAATGCGGCGCTGTATGGCCATTTTGGTCTGGATATCGAAGGCACCAACGGCGCGGTAGTCCGGGTGGATGATATTGAGATCACCGATGTGACCTCAGTCTTCCTGCGTGATATGATCGGTCTGGTCGATGTGCGTGATTTCGGGGCGGTCGGGGATGGTGTCACCGATGACTCGGCAGCGTTTGAGGCGGCGGATCAGGCAGCGAATGGGCGCAAGGTTTATATTCCGCAAGGTGAGTTCCGGCTGGAAGAGAATACCAACATGGCGTCCGAGGTCTCGTTCGACGGCACCGTCACGATGCCGGTCGACAAGATGCTGCTGCTGACCAAGAATTTCGATCTGCCAACCTATATCACCGCTTTTGGCGATGAGATGTTGGCCTTCAAGAAGGCGTTTCAGGCGCTGCTGAACAGCTCGGACCATGAATCGCTGGATCTGGGCGGGCGGAAGATCGCGGTGACCGAGCCTATCGATATGGCGGCGGCGGTGCCGAACCGGACGGGCTATGCCACCCGTCGCGTGGTGCGTAACGGGCAGTTTGACGTCAAAAGCAGCTCGAACTGGGATACCGAAACCTTCACCTCGGTCGCGACCTATAGCGCGTCTGATCCCGATACACTGACCAATGTGACCAATGTGGCCAATATCCCTGTGGGCTCGCTGGTCACCGGCAGCGGTGTTGGGCGCGAGGTTTATGTGCGGTCGAAAAACGAAAGCACGGGTGAGATCACGCTGAGCGCGCCGACTTATGATGCCGCAGGTACGCAGACCTTTACCTTCACATCGTTTAAATATCTGTTGGATTTCAGTGGCTTCAGCGCGTTGCAGAAGTTCAACATCGAAGGGATCGAGTTCCAGTGCAACGGGCGGTGCAGCGCGATCCGGCTGTCTCCGGGCGGCAATACCTTTGTGCTGAAGGACTGTTTCATCAGTCGTCCGAAGGATCGCGGCGTCACCTCGATTGGGCGCGGATGTCAGGGGATGCTGATTGATGGCTGTCAGTTCCTGTCGACCGAGGAAAGTCTGGATGTGCCGGATCGCAGTTCGATCGCACTGAACGCCAATGCCAATGACGTCAAGCTGCGCCATAACCGGGCGACCCGGTTCCATCATTTCGCAGTGCTGAGCGGCGACAACAATCTGGTCCTGGGCAACCACTTTTTCCAGGGCGACAACGTGGCCAATGGGGTGCGCAATGCTGGCTTGGTGATCATCGGCGGCTATAACAGTTCGTCCATCGCTGAGAACTATGTCGACAACTGTTTTATCGAGTGGACCAACGAGCATGACGCGAACCCGGACTATTTCACCAGTTTCTCGTTCAGCGCGCTGAGCATCACGGATAACATCTTTTACGCAAGCGATGTTGCCCCCTGGTTCAGCTATCTGGTGATCCGCCCCCATGGCACGGGTCATTTCCTGAACGGGCTGACCGTGACCGGGAACAAGTTCCGCGTCAACAATGTGCGGATCGACCGGGTGGATCGGGTCGATACCAGTTTTGCCGATCTCGACCCGGAACGGCACAAGAGAGTGTGTTTTGAGAATAATACGTTTCACGGCATCGATACGCCCTGCGCCAATCCGTTGAGATTGCAGCATACGCAGAGTTCTCCGTCTTCGGCCTGGACCGTCAGTTCGCAGGGGCAGTTACCGTTTGGGGGCCGCGCTCGCGGATGTGATTCGGTTGTGGCCCTGGGCAATCTCAGGAACGCATCGAACGCGATACGATATACCGCGCCATATGTTGAACTGAGACAGGGTGCGAGTCAAAGCGATATACGCCTGCGCTGGTCCGAAGGCTTGCGCGGGGCGATCTCGACGATCCTGCGGATCGATACCTGATTGACGTGGCGGGCTGCCCAGTTATGGGCGGCCCATCTTCAATGGCTGCGCCACAGGGCGAATTTGATTCCGATATTGTCATTGGCTGAATTGCGTTCGGCACCCAGAATCCAGGTGAGGTTGCCTTTTTTCGGGCGATACATCAGCGAGGGACGTACCCGCCAATACCAAGGGCGATCTGAAATATACGAGGTTTCGATCTGTAAGAGCGGGTCAATGCGTCGTCCCGAGGACAGGCCAGCCGTGAAATCCAGCTTACGGATTAGAGCCTCATGCGTGCGGTTTTCGAGCGCGGCGTCGATATTGAACCATCCGCCCCCCAATCCGGTTTGAATCCCTTTGCCATATGAGAGTGTTGTTTTGTACATCGCCCAGGCATCGTATTGACGGTGATGTGCGCCCAGTCCGAACTCGATGGAAAATCGACCTGCTTGCCCAAAATCAGCGACGGGAATGCGGGCGAAAACCAACGCATGCCCATACAGATCCTGGTGCTCCTCGGCATCCAGCCCGATTGTGAGTTTCGGCCTCAGACCCCACTCGGAATAGAGAGCGGATTTGTATCTATAAATGTTGTCGTCGTCTTGGAAAGCGGTTACTGAGAGCGCGTTGAAGCTTGAGCCTTTTTCGCGCAGCCAAGCCCCGGCGAAGGCCGGAGTGCTCAGCAAAGCGAGCAGCAGATAGATAAGAACCTGACGCGCCATGGCCGCAGCATCGGCAGACTTGGTTAACGGATGGTTAGAATCTTGTTCATCTCCGAGAAAGTTTTTTGACCCTTGCCGCCTTGTATGTGCAGGAAAAGCGTGGCGTTTTCAAAAGCTGTGATAGGCTTGGGGTAGCAAATTAAGGAGAAGCCAGATGCCGCAGATTTCCAAGACCAACAGTTATCAGACCGTCATCACCACATTCGAGATGACCCCCGGAACCTGCCAGGATCTTCTTGAAGCGCTGACGGATGCCTATGCCGAGTTCATCTCAAAACAGCCGGGGTTCATTTCCGCCGGGCTGCATGTGAATGACGCCCAAACCCGGATTGCAAATTACTCGCAATGGGAGCGGCGCGAAGACTTTCTGGCAATGCTACGCACGCCGGAAATGCGGGAACGAAACCGCCGCATCAACGAGCTGTGTAAGAGCTTTGAGCCGGTGATGTATGACGTTGCCGAAACATTCGGCGGTTCCTGACCTGAATCAAGGCGCGCTGTGGCGAGGCAGGGCAAGATGCGGGCGCAACCACGGAGGCACAAGCCATGTACCACAACATCCTTGTCCCTATTTCATTTGATGCCGAACGCGACAGTTCGGCGGCGATGAAACTGGCAAAGTTGCTGGCAACCCCACAGGCGCAGATCACTCTGCTGCATGTGGTCGAGCACATTCCGGATTATGCGATCTCATACATGCCGGCGGAATATCTTTCAGAGACACGCAAAGCGCTTCAGGCTGAGCTTGATACGCTGGCTGCTCGATTACCAAATGCCCAAGGACAGGTGATCGAAGGTCACTCTGGCAGAACAATTCTGGATTGGGCCGAAGTGAACAAGCCCGACCTGATAATTCTGGCCTCGCACCGGCCTGGCATGCAGGATCTGCTGTTGGGGTCAACCGCGACCCATGTGGTACGGCACGCAAAATGCGCAGTGCATGTGGTGCGGTGACGGAGTAGGTTTTTTTTAGCTCGGTATGGCCATGGCTTTGCCACATACAGGGTGTATAGCTGCCTCAATGACGACCGGAAATACAAATGATGAGATTGGCCTTAGTCCGCGGATGACAAGGCGGCAACGGCGTGCGGATGAGATGCGTCGGAAAGCTCTGTCGCCGCTGCGTATTCTGCTGATGGTGCTTGCGCTGCCGTTGACAATCGGAATGATCACGATCGGGGTGTATTTGCGCATCTCGGACTACGAGCGTCATGAGGCTGTGATCCATCTGGTGGCGCTCGCGGGCTGTGACACGGTGCAGCGGCTTGTTCCGGGGCCATTTTTTGAAGGCCGGCCGGGCTATCACAAGCGAAATGACCCCGACGGTGACGGTGTTGCCTGCGGCACCCGTGGTCTGCAACGGCAACGAACGACTGCGATGCCGGGAACTGCCGGGAACGCACCGCGGCAAACTCAGGCACCGCGTGAGCGTACCGTTGGAACCGCGAAGTTCCTCAAACCCTGATGATTATCCCTTCATGGCTTGCAATAACTCCAGCAGGCGCTTGCGGTCATCATCATTTGTGTAATCCCCAGTGGCCAGACGTTCCGCGATGCGCAGGCGCAGGCGTTCCTGCTGGGTGCGGACCTCTTCTCCGGCGGTTTCGGCCAGAGTTTTCATAATCATCGCCACCGCCTGCTGGCGCTTGGTGGTGGGGTTGGCGATGTAGTCGACCAGGCTCTGTTGCCCTGAATCGAGGATATTTTCGGCCAGATCACGCAGTTGATCGCCATTGGGCAGCAGCGGGGCAGGAGCGTCCGTGGGTGTCAGGATTTCCGGCACGCTGCGCGGGGTTTCGGCCAGCGCGTTCGCACCGTCAACAAAGGCTTCGGTGATCATCCGGGTGATCTTGATCGCGCGAGGGTCCTTGAACAGGGTCGAGGCGATGGCCACGCCGTAGTCGGTATAGACCCACGGATTGACCCGCCGCCCGCCGCGGCCTTTGGGTTTTGAAATCACATTCTGTGATTGCAAATCAGCGACCTCGGCATCGTTCAGCTGAAAACGGTAGCCCTCGAACAGATCCTTGTTGCGCGAGACAGCCTGATTGAAAGCGCTGACGGACTTTCCGTAGAACTGCGCCAGATCCTCGGCCAGTACCACGCGGGTGCCGCGCACCCGGTGAATGGCGCTCTGGACTTCATGCGTGCTGGGCAGGGTGTTGGGTTTCGTCATGGCATCCGTTTGGAATCACAATTTGTGATGTCAAACGTGGAGGAGAGAAAGCTACGCTGCAACCTTGAAGTGTATGGCTATCGTCAATCGAGACAGGACTTGAGCTAGCGTCAGTCGCTTGCCTTGCCCAAATAGGCAAGCCGATAGGCGAGCGCGACACCGCCCGCGCCTCCGACTACATTACCGACCGTGACCCAAAAAAGGTTGCTGATGGTGGCGCCCCAACCGAGTTTGGCACCTGCTAGCGCACCCTGAGGCAGCAGGTACATATTAGCGATCGAGTGTTCGAGACCCAACAGAACAAACGTCGAAATTGGCCAGAGTATTGCCATGACCTTTCCCACGACCGATCTGGCGGCGAAGCTCAGCCAGACTGCAAGGCAGACTAAGGCGTTGCACAGAATGCCTCGCATAAAGGCTTGCGTTGGAGAGAGATCAATCTTGCCATTTGCGATCGCTGCAGCAGTAGCCCCCATTGGTCCTTCCAGCAAACCGCTTGCAGCGCAAGCAAGGACTAGTGCGACGGCTCCGACTAAATTTCCGAGATACACGAATCCCCAGTTCCTCAACAGGTCACGCATCGAGATTTTTCGATCCACTGCCGCGATGGTCATCAGCGCGTTTCCAGTGAATAGTTCCGCCCCACCAACGACCACAAGGATCAGGCCCAGAGAAAACACCACCCCACCAAGAAATCGGGCTGGCCCAAATCCGGGATCTACGCCGGTCATAACCATAGTGTAGGCGGCCCCACCGAAGCCGATGAAGACACCTGCGAGTATTGCAAGTGTCAGCGTTTGAACGATGGAAAGATGTGCCTTTGCGACACCAGATGTTTCAACCAGTTCTGCAATCTGTGCAGGTTTGTAGGCGTCTACGCCGGTTGGATTGTGAGCCTTCATGCGTCGCACACTGCCAACACATTCATGTTTCGACATTGATCCGGATCAAGGTCACGCGACGAAGTACTGAGGTTCAGCCCAGAGCTCGTGCTAACTAAAACAGCTAACTTGACCACTACAGCCAATTTTATCCTACCGCTTCCTTCTCTTCACATTCCCACCCCGCTGCCCCGGCCGTCCAGCCGTTGACCGTCCATGCAATTTCACGGCGTCTTCCGAGGCTTTCTCGACCGCCCATTGGCGCGCCATGGGGTCGTCGGCGACGGCCAGGTCGACCGCCTCCAGTCGTTTGATCTCATCCCGGATATTGGCGGCTTCTTCGAACTCCAGGTTCTCGGCGGCTTTGCGCATCTGGTCCCGCAACCCATCCAGATGGGCCTCCAAATTCGCGCCGTGCATCGGTTTGTCGATGGTGGCGGTTACGCGGTTCATGTCGACGTCGCCTTCGTAGAGACCAGCCAGAACGTCCTCGACATTCTTCTTCACCGTCTCAGGCGTGATGCCGTGCTCCTCGTTATAGGCGACCTGCCTTGCGCGGCGGCGGTTGGTCTCGTTCAGCGCGCGCTCCATCGAGCCGGTGATCTTGTCGGCATACATGATCACCCGGCCATCTGCGTTCCGCGCGGCGCGGCCGATGGTCTGGATCAGCGAGGTTTCCGAACGCAGGAAGCCTTCTTTATCCGCGTCCAGAATGGCGACCAGCCCGCATTCGGGGATGTCGAGCCCTTCGCGCAGCAGGTTGATGCCAATCAACACGTCAAACGCCCCCAGTCGCAGATCGCGCAGGATTTCGATCCGTTCCAGCGTGTCGATGTCCGAGTGCATGTAGCGCACTTTGATGCCCTGTTCGTGCAGGTATTCGGTCAGATCCTCGGCCATGCGTTTGGTCAGCGTGGTGACCAGCGTGCGATAGCCATCGGCGGCGACCTTGCGCACCTCGTCCAGCAGGTCGTCGACCTGCATGGATACGGGGCGGATTTCGACTTCGGGGTCCAAGAGGCCAGTGGGTCGGATCACTTGTTCGGTGAAGACGCCGCCGGTCTGTTCGATCTCCCACTTTGCAGGGGTGGCCGAAACGAAGACGGATTGCGGGCGCATGGCGTCCCATTCTTCGAACTTGAGGGGGCGGTTGTCCATGCAGGACGGCAGGCGGAACCCGTGTTCGGCCAGCGTGAACTTGCGCCGATAGTCGCCCCGGTACATGCCGCCGATCTGCGGCACGCTGACGTGGGATTCATCGGCAAAGACGATGGCATTGTCGGGGATGAACTCGAACAGGGTTGGGGGCGGCTCACCCGGCGCGCGGCCCGTCAGATAGCGTGAGTAGTTCTCGATCCCGTTACAGACACCGGTGGCCTCGAGCATTTCCAGATCGAAATTGGTGCGCTGTTCCAGACGTTGGGCCTCAAGCAGCTTGCCCTCGCCAACCAGTTGATCCAGCCGGATGCGGAGTTCCTTTTTGATCCCGATGATCGCTTGGTTCATCGTCGGCTTGGGCGTCACGTAGTGCGAATTCGCATAGACGCGAACTTGCTCCATCGTCGCGGCACGTTCACCGGTCAGGGGGTCGAACTCGGTGATGGTTTCCAACTCTTCGCCGAAGAATGAGAATTTCCACGCGCGATCCTCAAGGTGGGCAGGCCAGATTTCCAGGGAATCGCCCCGCACCCGGAACGAGCCTCGCTGAAAGGCCTGATCGTTGCGGCGGTACTGCTGGGCAACCAGATCGGCCATCACCTGCCGCTGGTCATAATCCTTGCCGACCTTCAGATCCTGCGTCATCGCCCCGTAGGTTTCGACCGACCCGATACCGTAGATGCACGAGACCGAGGCGACGATGATCACGTCATCGCGTTCCAGCAGCGCCCGCGTGGCCGAGTGGCGCATCCGGTCGATCTGTTCGTTGATCTGGGATTCTTTTTCTATGTAGGTGTCTGAGCGCGGCACATAGGCCTCAGGTTGGTAGTAGTCGTAGTAGGAGACAAAGTACTCGACCGAGTTCTCAGGGAAGAAACCCTTAAACTCGCCGTAAAGCTGCGCCGCCAGCGTCTTGTTAGGGGCGAGGATGATAGCCGGGCGTTGAGTCTCTTCAATCACCTTCGCCATGGTGAAGGTTTTGCCCGTCCCGGTTGCCCCCAAAAGAACCTGATCACGTTCCCCATCAATTACACCGCCTGTCAGTTCCTTGATCGCCGTTGGCTGGTCGCCGGCGGGGGCGAATTCGGTGTGCATGACAAACTGCTTGCCGCCTTCCAGTTTCAGGCGCGCGCGCACGTCCTCGGCGGTTAGCTGGGTCTTGTCGGAATGGGCGTATGGCATAGGCAGGCTCCGGATCAGAACTCTACATTTGTTCTTATTTTGTCCAACTGCAAGGGCTGATCCGGTCTGGGAACCTCTGATTCAGTAATAGGCGGGTTCAGCATCCGGAATGTGATCCGAATTCACCTTGTTGGCCAGTGCCTTCAGGTTGCAGTCAAGAACCTTCGACATCATCATTTTCATCAAGGTCTGCCCTAAAAACCAGCCGAAGGGGCCATATTTCACGGCATAATCCATGCTCCAAATCATCCGGGTGCTAGCCTCGTCCAGCGGTTTGATTGCGATCGTGGCATGCGCATCGGTTAGGGGCATCGCTGTCATATCGGACAGGCGCACGCTGTAACCTCGGTTGGGATCCCAGTCTGTCACCTCTTCGACCAAAGAGGATCCGTTCTCAAAGTAGCAGCGCCGCTTTGACCCGATGCCATTTGCCCCATGCGTCAGGGCTTCGACATATGTGATCTGTGGGGCAATTTCGTCAATCTGCATAAACCGGCCGAGTACCGCCCAGATGGCTTCGGGGGTCGCGTTAATTTCAAGGGTTCGTTCATGATGGATCATCTGCTCAATCCTTTGGCTGATCTTTCGAAAATCATAAGCGGTACCAATGACAGTTTCTGTCATCAGGATGTTGTCGCGCTCCGCGACAATTGTCATCTTGTCCCGGGCCGCGCTCTGGCGCATAAACAAACCCACCAAGTGAATACGGAGAGGCGACATGCGCGCACGGATTTACCAGCCTTCGCGAAACGCGATGACCTCGGGGATGGCCAAGACCCGCAAGTGGGTTTTGGAATACGCCCCAGCTTCGGCGCGCGAAGTTGATCCGCTGATGGGCTGGACCTCGTCCAATGACACGCAAACCCAGGTGCGTCTGAAATTCGACACCAAGGAAGAGGCGCTGGACTACGCTAAAGACAACGGTATCGACGCGCAGGTAAGCGAGCCGCACAAACGCAAGCCGAACCTGCGGGCCCGCGGCTATGGTGAGAACTTTGCCACAGACCGGCGTGCGCCCTGGACTCACTGACAAGGCATCCTGAATGATCGACATCCGCGAAGCCGATCCCGGCGCCGAGGAAATGCGCGCCATCATTCAAGCCCATTTCGCGCATAGCAACGCAGCTGGCCCTGCCGAAAGCAATCACACAATGGATGCAGGCTCACTTGTCGCCACCGGAGTGCGATTTTGGGCGCTTTATGAGGACGGCTGCCCGTTGGGGTGTGGCGCGCTAAAGGCATTGCCCGACGGCACCGCCGAGGTCAAATCAGTGCATATCTTGGCCGAGGCACGTGGTAGGGGGCTTGCGAGGGTGATGATGAAACACCTTGCGCAGATCGCGCAAGATGAAGGACTATCTGCGTTGGTTTTGGAAACTGGCGCTGACCATCTGCAGGGCTATGACGCGGCGCGCAAGCTATATGAATCGCTGGGGTATTCATATTGTGGTCCGATTGTAGGTTACGAAAACGACCCAAACAGCGCCTTCATGCGCTTGGCTCTTGAACCCGCCCGCTAAAAGCCGCAAGAAGGGCTCAGCGGTCCCTTAGCTCAACTGGATAGAGCAGCTGACTTCTAATCAGCAGGTTGAGGGTTCGAGTCCTTCAGGGATCGCCATTCCTTACCTTCAATACTGAGTGCACGTGGCCGATCTGGTACTTTTGTGAACCTTCGGGTTGCTGATGAAAAATCCGTCGTATCGGTATGAGATATGGCTTGAGTTAGAGAACGCATTACGACCTGAGTTTGAACAAAATTACGCCCAGAATAGCCAATAGCCGACGCAGAGAAAGTGACGGAATACGGACTGGGATCCAATGAAAAAGATTGCTCTTCTTCTTGCCTTTTTGCCTGCGGCTGCATTTGCAGAAGAACGCGTGTTTGAATGTGACGCGCCGGATGCAGAACATCCGGAAATGGCAGCCAAACTGGTTAAATATGACGGGCAGCAAAAGGGCCACATTACAATAGGTGACATCGACAAAGACGTGGATGTGTTCCCCGGCCTCGACACTTTGACCTACCTGTATATTGGCGATGGCTACACACTGCACTACAATGTACACCCGGAAAAAGGCACCTTCGACTACTCGGCTTCAGGCAGTAAATCTGGCTGGGGCAAAGGCGCGTGTCGGGAAATTACCGGGCAATAATTGATTTGAACCGACGGCGCGACCAAGGCACTGATATTGGATCGATTTTCGATAGTTCAGGCGTTCATCGCCTTCCAATTCTGGTTGGTGGCGAAATAGCTATCCCTCAGCAATCCAAAGATAGGGGATCCAAGAAATGAAATGCAAGTTCTTGTCTGTCCTCACTTATCAAGCAATAGAGAGCCAATCCAAGAACTAGTTACGTAATTACGCACCAAGGCGGAACTTGGTCGGTGTCATTCCGGTTTGACCTCGGAAGAAGCGGGTGAAATGGGACTTGTCGGAGTAGCCGAGCATCAGGCCGATCTCCGCTATTGTCATCTTGTCTTCTCGGAGGTGCTTCTTAGCGACATCGACACGCAGCCGTTTGATCTCACGGGGTAGCGTCGTGCTTTGTTGCTGAAGCGCTTTCAGAAACCGATCCGGCTGTATTCCCAGCAATCCAGCCACCCGCTCTGATCCCAAATCGGTTTCGTCCAGTTTGTCGCGTAAGACAGATCGCAAAGCAGCTACCACGGTCACTTCTTCATCTTGTCGAGGCGAAGCCAATGGTTTGGTCGAGCCTTCAGAGACGTGGAGCAAAAACAACCATTCCACAGGAAAACTAATCTGCATTCCGGGATCAGTCCCAAGGCCAACCTCGATCCCCTTGTAGTTGATAGGCAGGCCAGTGATGTATCTGCTTTCCCATCGAACACGGGAAGGGTTCCAGGAGTCTCCGACGACTGTCTGCAATAGGCGTACGTAGATTGCGGCTCCAAAAGCGGTAACCTGAACCGGTGGGACAGTCGGTTCCTGTTGCCTCTCGATTCGATAAGTCGCCCTGTCAGCTTCAATGACAAGGCTGTGCCGCACAGAGTTTGACTCCTGCGGTACAAGCCCAACAAAACGGGCAAAAAACTCGAACAGACTCGTTGTCGATTGCAAGGCTTGAGCGAACGGAGGCCATCCTTGCAGGTCAAATGTTTCTCCGACATGCAGGCCAAGGTATCGATCACCGGACAACTCTGAGAAAGTATTCACCAAGCCGTAAACCAACTCTGAGTGTACAAATACGGATGGGTCAGACAGCAGCTCGGCCTTCAAGCCGACCTGGTCCAATGCTGATTGCGGATTGATTTTACGTTCGGTCAGATATTGCAGGAACGGAGCGGCTAAAGAGAGGCGAATAAAGCCCTCGCTATGCTCTTGAGAGGTGGAGTTGAAAGGCAAGCCCGTCACCCTTGTTTAGATTAGTTTTCCGCAGTGGCCAGTTTTTCAATCACATTCGAACATCTTAACTCAAAAGTGGCAACCGAGCCAAGGTATTCCAGACTACAGTTTGTAAAACATGAATATGAAGGGAGTACTTATGTCTGATCTACGATTGTCCCTTTGCTCGACGGTAATTGTCGCTGCAGCTCTTTCTTTTTCAACGTCCGTGCAGGCTCAGGATCAAGAAGAACCCCAAACGCTATTTACCAATGTGCATGTTTTCGATGGCGTGAATGAACAGCGTATCGAGAATGCCAGCGTATTGGTCGAGGGTAATCTGATTAAGGCCGTCTCAACCGATGCGATCGATGCCCCCAATGCGACAGTCATTGATGGAGAAGGACGGACATTGACCCCCGGCTTCATCGAAAATCATGCACACCTTATGCTGCCTGGGCCGACATTACCCGCAATGGAAGCCAACAGCACTTGGGAAGACCTTGCGATACACGGCACTCAAATGGCTGAGATGTACTTAATGCAAGGCTTTACTACCGTAAGAGATGCAGGTGGCGCTAATGGAGGTCTTCGTCGCGCAATCGACAGCGGGACCATTGCCGGGCCGCGTTTCTACCCTGCGGCTGCATTTCTCAGTACGCGTGGTGGCCATGCAGATTTCGCCAACTTTACAGCGCCTGTTGGCCAGTCTTCAAACTTCAGCCGCCTGAATATGGCCCAGGAAGTCGACAGTGTCTCCGAAATGTACAAATTTGCTCGTAACAACTTCCGGATGGGAGCAACACAACTGAAGTACATGCAATCAGGCGGTGTAGTTTCAGCGTTTGACCCGTGGCAGTTGTTGGCTGGATCGACGGCAGAATTAGAAGCGGCCGTGCAGGTTGCAAACGAATACGAAAGCTACGTCATGGCCCATTCCTACCGAAAGGAAACTATAATGGCGGCTCTGAATGCTGGTGTGCGATCAATTGAACACGGCTTCATGTTCGATTGTGAAATATCAGCGCTGATGGAAGAGAAAGGAGCCTACATCACAACCAATCTCACCGCATTTGATCCAAATCTCTTTGATATTCCTGCCATTCGAGATGTCCCAGCCAGCTTACGAAAGGCACAGTCCGCTACGCAGGCTTTTGGCGACTACATAAAAAACATGAATGAGTGCCCAGCCAAAAGAGGGTTTCACACGGACTGCGTAGGTTCTGTGGCAGCCTGCAATATTCAAATTGCCTATGAAAAGCATCTCAATAATGAGTTCTTTGGTTCCCACGCCTCTTTGGTCGCAATGACATCTACTGGCGGTGAAATCGCCGCTTTGTCCGGGTCGTTCATGAACCCCTATCCTGAAGGCAAACTGGGCGTTATTGAGGAAGGAGCCTATGCGGATATCCTGCTGATCGACGGCAATCCACTTGAAGACTTCTCGGTTGTTGGAACGGGTGATCAGTGGTTCGGTGCCAACCCAAGGCCTGAAAGCCCAGATACGATCCGACTGATCATGAAGGATGGTGTGATATACAAAAACACACTGGATTGATCGAAAAATGTAGACAGAGTTTGCTCATGCCCCATTGGTCTCGTTTCGTCATTCTCGCAGGGTTGTTCTGGTGTGGTCATCCTGCCATGGCGGCGCCTGGAACCGTGTTGGATTGGTCTGACCTGCCTGATCCGTCTGTGCAAGTCTTTGAAGACCCCTATCGTGATCTGAGCGCAGAACAGTTCGACGATGTCCTTTACGTCGTTCGGCTGCGCGGCAGATTGCAGCGGGACGTTGGCAGCAATGAAGAAAGGCAGAAATGGCAAGAGCTTCTGACCGAGACTGAGGACGCCTTGGCGGCAAATGGTATTGATGTCGACTGGCTGCTCGATCAGCGAGAGGCTGTGAAGGAACGGCGAAGAAAAGCAGGAACAATCGGAAATCCGCAATTCGACGGTCAGATAGTTACATTGACGGGCTTTGCCATTCCTGCCTCGAATGATCCTGACGGTCGGCCTGTGGCGTATTTGGTGCCAGAACGTGGGATGTGTAGCCATATGCCTCCACCTCCGCCCAACCAAATGATCCGTGTACGGTTAAATGGGGACTGGACGCCCAGCTACTTCCACGAACCCGTTCGGCTGACTGGCACGCTGACTATCGATCCTTCTGTTCAGAATATGATGGTTGTGGACGGCCTCATGCCAATGAATGCGACATTCCAGTTGGAGACGGAGAGGGTCGAGACTCTGGAAACGGAGGCAGACAGGCTGGAATGGAAACAGCGCGCCGCTGATCGTATCCGAGCGGCGGGCAATCGCAAGACTGGCGGGGCAAAGGTGTCCGAATGATAAGATTTCTGGTTGCCGCATTGAGTATTGCCTTTGCTGGCGCAGCGTCGGCTCAGGGACTGTCCGGACCATCTTCGGTCGAAGCTGATCTAGATCCCGGAGATGGGCTAACCGATCCGCAATACCGTTTCGATTTTCCGCGCAATATCGCTCCGGGTTGGTTTCAGTGGAAAGACCGACTGGCCGAGGAAGGATTCCGCTTCAACATTGATTACTTGGCATTGGGCCAATCCACAAATGCTGATCTGGGAACCGGCGAAGCGGCCAGTGGGATTGCGCGTTTCTACGGTAGTTGGCAGGCAACTGAACGCGGCTCTCTGACATTCAAGATCGAAGATCGGCACAGCTACACCGATGTCGCCCCACAGTTTTTGGGGCTGGATGGCGGAGCCCTTTCAATCACGGGAACAGCCTTCAACGATAATGGTCTGCTGCTAACCAACCTTTTCTGGACCCAAAGGGCCGAGAACGGTTCGTGGACGCTGCAAGTTGGCCAGATTGATGTAACGGACTTTGTGGATATCTATGGGTTGGTAAGCCCCTACAGTGGTTTCCAGAACCTGTCTTTTAACACCAATCCGACTTTGAACACACCCAATCAAGGCCTTGGCATCGCCGGTGGGGTAAAGCTGAGCGAAAACTTCTACGCTGTTGCGAGCGTCTCAGACGCAAACGCCGACCCGTCTGATCCAAACTTTGATGTGTTTAGCGATGGCAATCTCTTCAAGTCACTCGAACTTGGTTACACCTCTGGCTTTGATCGCATTTACTTCGACAATATCCACCTGACCCTTTGGCATGCGGATGCAGCCGACGATGGCAGCCGCCCTGAAGATTATGGGGCCGCGTTCTCAGCGGCTTGGTTTGTTGGCAATACATGGATGCCATTCTTTCGGGCAGGGGCCTCAAAAGGGACAGCGGCGCTTTACGATCGGTCGGTTTCTGCGGGTCTGGGATATTACGGTCGCAATACCGATCTGGCCGGGCTGGGCCTGAACTGGGCCGAGGCAAGAGGCATAGACGGTGATCAATTCACTCTGGAAGCATTCTACCGGTTTTCAATCTCGCCCGGACTGCAGATCACGCCATCACTGCAGTTCATTTCTGACCCGCTGCTGAACCCCACCCAGGATAGCATTACGCTGTTCGGTCTAAGAACCCGGATCGTTTTCTGACGGGTTCGAAAGTGACGCTAATAACAAAGCAGTTAGGGAGGTTCTGTCATGAAGACCCTGTTGGCCGTAAGCGCTATCGCGATCACTTTTAGTGGCGCACTACACGCGAGCGAAGAAAGCAAGACATGGGATGCGTCAGAAGAGGCGAAGCAATTCGTGCAAGACACAATCGTCCTCGGCATGTTGGCCAGCCCCTACGGCACTGGTTGGACCGACTACGACCAGCTTCATACTTACTTCGCGCGTGCTCGGGACAACGGCATTACGGGGCACGAAATGACGCTCGCGGCAGCAGATATGACTTTTGAAACCCTGCTTGAACAGCATTATCACTTTCGCTCGGCAATGGCGCAGCAACCGGAAAACTACCTGATTGTCAATGAAACCCGAGATATCGAAGCCGCCCATTTACAAGGCAAGACGGCCGTCATCTGGAACAGCCAAACCGCCACAATCCTGAACGGTGATCTTAAGAAAATGGCATTGCTAAAGGATATGGGGGTCAAAAGTATGATCCTGGCTTACAATGACATTTTCCGAACCGGATCGGGGCAGTTGGCGGCCTATAACGGGCGCGACATTGGTCTGACGCCTTGGGGGAAGTCGGTCATCGATGAAATGGTACGGTTCGGTATCCTGCTCGACCTAAGCCACACGGGTTCAAAAACGGCCAACGACGCCATGAACTATATGGATGAGACCTATCCTGGCGTGCCTTATGTCTATACGCACTCTGTCCCAGCTGGGCTTTATGCGAACGAACCTAACGCCACGCCACGTGGATGCTATCGAGCCATTCCGGACGACGAAGCGCTACGCGCGGCCCAATCAGGTGGTTATATTTCTCCGACCTTCACAGAATGGATGATGGACGGTGTTTGGCCCGAGGATATCTCGCCCAAGCAGGCTGCTGATATGATCGACTACTATGTCCAACTTGTCGGGATCGACCATGTCGGGATCGCAACGGACGACATGTTTTCGACCGAGCTTGTTGTACAATTCGCAACTGCAAACGCGAGCATGTACGATGATGGCGGCTACATGATCGACGCGTTCAACAAAGGAGCCACCGGTAACGGAGAACTTGCCAAAATCCTTGCAGCGATTACCGATGACCTTTGGGCGCGAGGGTACTCAAACGAGGACCTTGCAAAGATTTATGGTGGCAACAAGATGCGAGTTTATGCGCAAGTTTGGGAAGGCAAACCGCCTGAGCAATTCCTGCAAGAATACCCCGAGCGTCTGCGCTTGAGGCAAGAACTTCGTGATGGGTTCTATTCGCGTTGATCCGCCCGTGTATTTTTCCAGGGCCCAAATCAGCTCTCTTGGAGAATTCTTTTCCCATCAAAGGTGGTAAAGGCGCAGAGAAGACAGCTTCACGCGCAGGACAGCAAGCCGGAGCGAGCCAACAAAATTCTTGGTACATTGTGGGGAAAGGATGGTGGGTGATGAGAGACTCGAACTCCCGACATCTTCGGTGTAAACGAAGCGCTCTACCAACTGAGCTAATCACCCGTGAGGGCTCATGTAACTAAGCCCGTGCGCGGGCGCAAGAGGGTAGGGCACAATTTCTTCTGCAAATTTGTATCGCGCTGCAGATCAGGGTTTCATGTCCTTGAGAGCGGCCAAGAGCTGCGCGACCTCATGTTCGGTGTTGTAGTGGCACAGCGAGATGCGGATACAGTCGTTCAGGCCTAAAGGTGTCAGCACATTGCCGCTGTAGTGGTCCGCTTTTCGGGTATGGGTACGGATGCCTTGTTGGTTCAGCCGGGTCACCACATCCGCCGACGGAAAACCCTCGACAGTGATCGAGACCAGACCTTCGCGCGCGGGATTATCGGCACCAGCCAGGATCGTGATGTGGTCCATATCGCTCAGACCGGGCAGGTTGCCTGTACCGTTGATCATAGCATTGGTCAGGTGTGTTTCGTAGGCGTGTATCGCATGGCCGGCGGCCCGGATGCGGTCCCTGCGATCAGTTTCCTCTGAGACCTGTTCGCCGAGCCAGTCGAAATAGCCGACCACGTCGGATATCGCGGCGTATGAGCCGGTGTCTCTAGTGCCAAATTCCCATCCGTTTGCAGGGGCGTCGATCAGCTGGTCGTGCGGCAGGGCAGTTAAGCGGTTCGAGATCCACGCGATGCCATAACCATGGCGTGAGAACACTTTGTAGGGCGAGATCGCATAGCCATCGACGTCGTAGCTATCGATATCCATCTGGCCATGGGCTGCGTGCTGAATGCCGTCGACGATTATGAAGCAATCGGGTGCGACAGCGCGGATGACACGCGCTATGGCAGCCACATCCATCCCCATGCCCGTTACAGGCGAGGCGTGCAGGATCGTGGCGACGGCCACTTCCGGGGTCATAAGCGCAGCATAGTCTTCGGCGGTGACAAGGCCCGTTGCGTCGTCATGGGGCACATTGACATAGTCAAGGCTGGCGATTTCAGCCCATCTGCGTGCGGCGCTGCGACTTGCGGGGTGTTCGATGGAGCTGCCGATCACCTTACCCCCCTTCGGTGCATTCACGCAGGCTGTGCGGATCATGCGGAACAGCAGCTCTGTCCCGCTTTCGCCGACAAAGAACTGACCTTCCGAGGCGTTCATGAAGACAGATAAATCTGCCTTCGCGCGGTTGATGATATCGACCAGCGCATGACTGGCAACGTTGTCGCGCCCCTGATTATCCGGGATTGCAGCGAATTTGGCCGAGGTGTCGATCACCGTATTCAGGGTCAGTGCACCGCCTGCATTTTCAAAGAAAATGCGTGGCCCCTGAAACGGGCAGGCGTCGACATGGGCAAAGCGTAAGCGGATTTCTTCAATCAGTCCGGGGGTCTGGTGCAGCATGTTCAACGGTTCCTGTCTTGGTTTGGCTCACATCAGCCTGAATGCCTGCCGGGTTCAATCCCAATTGCGACAGAAACGCGTGTCGTAGTCGAACCAGATGTCTTCTTGCGCCGGGAAAGGGCCTTGCCTGCCCCGTGTCGCCTCCGATATGCCCAGAGAGACTGCAACCCTTTGAACCGGAGGCACAAGATGCGCTGTCTGATTGCGGCTCTGGCGTTATGCACGCTGATCGCAGCTCCGGTTCGGGCCGAGGGGGTGCTGGTCTTTGCTGCGGCCAGCCTCAAGACCGCGCTGGATGCCATCGCACCCGGGTTCGAGGAAGAATCCGGGCACAGTGTCACGGTGTCTTACGCCGCTTCATCGGTATTGGCGCGGCAGATTCAGGTTGGGGCCCCTGCAGATCTGTTCATCTCGGCCAATGAAGAGTGGATGGATGTGCTGCAAAGCGAAGATTTGATCGATACTGTTTCACGGGTGGACTTGCTAAGCAACGGGTTGGTGCTGATTGGCGCGCCGAGTTCGGAAGCCGCCGAAATTGGAGCTGGGTTTGATCTGCTCTCCCAGTTGGATGGGGGTTATCTGGCGTTGGCATTGGTCGATGCCGTTCCTGCAGGTATCTATGGCAAGGCTGCCTTGCAGGGTTTGGGCATGTGGAACGAAGTACAGGACCAGATCGCACAGACAGATAATGTTCGCGCAGCACTGGCGCTGGTGGCGACGGGTGCTGCACCGCTGGGAATTGTGTATCGTTCAGATGCAATTGCCGAGGATCGGGTGGGTGTGATCGGAACAATCCCACCTGAGCATTATCCGACAATTGTCTACCCTGCAGCCCTGACCCGCACCGCAAATCCAGATGCGCAGGCATTTCTGACCTATCTGCAAGGAGAAACCGCGCAGGCAGAGTTTCTGAGGCAGGGTTTCACCCTGCCGGACGGGTGACGAGATGGGGTGGTTGGGACCAGCAGAGATCGAGGCGTTGCACCTGTCGTTGCGCGTGTCGCTCTGGGCGACGCTAATAACGCTGCCATTCGGAATCTTCGTGGCCTACGCCTTGGCGCGTTGGCGCTTTCCGGGGCGGCAAGTGTTGAATGGTCTGGTGCATTTGCCGCTGATCCTACCTCCGGTCGTAACCGGCTATCTGTTGCTGCTGACATTCGGCATTCAGGGGCCGCTGGGTGGGCCGTTGGCCGAGCTTGGTATCGTTTTCGCATTCCGCTGGACCGGTGCGGCGCTTGCAGCTGGGATCATGGCCTTTCCACTGATGGTGCGCGCGATCCGTTTGTCGATTGAGGCGGTGGATCCCAAACTGGAGCAGGCCGGGGCTACGTTGGGTGCGTCGCGTCTGATGGTCTTTGGAACGGTGACGCTGCCGATGATCCTGCCTGGGGTTATCGCAGGCGCAATACTGGCCTTTGCCAAAGCGATGGGAGAGTTCGGGGCCACGATCACTTTTGTTTCAAATATACCGGGCCAGACCCAGACTCTGCCTTCCGCCGTCTATGCGTTTTTGCAGGTGCCCGGGGGTGAGGCGGCGGCGACGCGATTGGTGATCATCTCGATCATAATCGCCATGGGGGCGCTGCTCTTGTCAGAATATGTGGGCCGCCGTGTGGCCAAACGGGTGGCAGGGTCATGAGTCTGTCTGTTCGCATGCAACATAATCTGCCGGCTATAGCGCTCGATTTGGATTTTGAAGCGCCTCCGGGTGTCACAGTCCTTTTTGGGCGCTCGGGTTCCGGGAAGACCACGGTGGTCAATGCCGTTGCCGGGTTGCTGCGCCCCCAAGCGGGACGTGTTGCAGTGGGTGATTGGGTTTTGTTCGACACGGATTGCGGGGTTTGGCTGCCGCCACATCGGCGGCGATTGGGATACATCTTTCAGGAAGGCCGATTGTTCCCGCATCTGACTGTGCGTCAGAATCTGAACTATGGTCGTTGGTTTGCCCCGCGCGGAGTACAGCGCGAAAACCCGGATCGCGTGATCGAGATGTTGGGCATCGGCCACCTGCTGGATCGGCGCCCGGCTATGCTATCGGGCGGTGAGAAACAGCGCGTCGCCATTGGCCGCGCTTTGTTGGCCAGCCCGCGCCTGATTCTTGCAGACGAGCCCTTGGCGGCACTTGACGATGCGAGGAAGGCGGAAATCCTGCCCTATTTTGAACGGTTAAGGGATGAGGTCTCGGTTCCAATCCTTTATGTAACACATTCGGCGGCCGAGGTTGCGCGGTTGGCGACATCGGTCGTGGCGCTTCAGGATGGGCAGGTGGTACGCTTTGGCCCTGCATCCGAAGTGCTGGCCGACCCGTCAGTTGCCCCCGCCGGTGTGCGCGCCGTGGGTGCGGTGCTAAGCGTTCGCGTGGCGGCTCATCACGATGATGGTTTATCTGAATTGGACGCAGGCGGGGCGCGGTTGTTCCTGCCGCGCATTGCGCACCGGATCGGCGAAGACCTGCGTATCCGTATCCCGGCGCAAGAGGTGATCTTGTCGAACATACCACCAGAAGGGCTGTCAGCCCTGAACGTGCTTTCCGGGCAGGTCGAAACGATCCGATCAGGCGAAGGGCCGGGTGCCATTGTGTCGGTCAACACACCTGCTGGGATTGTTTTGGCCCGCGTGACCCGACGCTCGGTCGCGGCCTTGGGGTTGCAGCAGGGCAGTAGTTGCTATGCGGTGATCAAGACTGTCGCGCTGGCCCCGCAGGATGTTGGTGGGCGGGTCGTCTAAGGATTAGGCAAGTGCGCGCGCCTCATGCTCGCGCAGGATAAGGCGCGCGGCATTTCCGAATCCGTTGTGTTCGTCTGTCGCGCGGTCGGGGAAAATCTCGACGAGTTCTTGCAATGCGTCAGCCGAAAGCGTGTAAAGAGTTTCTTCACCCAGAAATAGGCTTTCAGCTGGCGTCCCTTCGGCGGTTAGAATCTCGTGCCTGTCCAGAAGGATATGCAAATACTCGACAGGCTGGTCGCTTGTTTCGATATCGATGCCCGGCCAGGAGCAAAGGTGTTTTGCGGCGACCAATACTTCGGGCGCACCAAATAGCATCTGGACCTTGGGACCACTTATCAGAATTCGATGCTGTTGAGAGACCAGAAGATCACGGGATGGAATATCTGGCCCAAGACTGCCTGCAGTAAGCCGCACCGGTCGCATTGAAGGGTTCGCACGTAATCGCCCACCGTCCAATCGGCTGCTTTCGATCCAGCGGATGGGCTGCAAGCCGTGATCGGCGGTCAACACTTTGTCATTCACCTGAAGGGTTTCGACCGGTTGCGAACCGACTTCGGTCTCGATCAACGTGCCTGCAGTAAAACACACACCTTCAATTGTGATGGTGATATCGGTTGTTTCCGGAGCTGCATTAAAATTAAAGCCGAAGACGCTGACGACGGCGTTGACTTCAACCGTGAACGTATCGGTGACGATTTCGCCATTATCCAAACTGTCGAAAAAGGTAGGGTCGACCGTATAGGTCCATTCGCCTGTAGCTGGATCTATGCTGGCTGTCCCGTGATCGGGCGGCGTCTGGATTGACCAGTCCTGCGAGACGATGGTGGCACCGCTGGTAATATCAAGATCACCGGTTGCCACATTCGGTGGATCATCTGTCACCGAACCTGTTGTATCGCCGACTATCGAGACCATGTTATGATCCCTCCTGCTCTAGCACTCGCGCGAATTCATTTTTTCTGTAAAGGCGCATGTGCACCTCAGCGTTCTGGTCACGGGTCCATTCGACGATTCGGTTTCGGGTCAGGTCGCTGTCCATCCGGTTAGTGCGCACCCGGGGATGTGGGATCTCGCGTTTTAGCATCTCGACAATTTGGTTGGTCTGACCAAACGGAGCGACCATGTCGATGATCCAGAAAGACGTACCGCTGGTGAAATCGGTGTCATTCAACGGCTGTTCCTGTACCGCATAGCGATGTTCGGCTTCAGGGCTTAGACCGGCGAAAGTCACAAACCCGCGCGGAAATCCGTTTTGCCGAAAGATATGATACTGCCCCAGACGCAAGGGCGTTTCAAAGGCATAAAGCGCCTGACCTAAGTTGCGATCCCGATGTGTTTTGGTCAGTGCCGCGAGATAAAACACTGCACCGAAATCGGCGTATTTTTCAGGAGAAATATCGAACCAGTCTTTTGGAAATGACGTCTGCACGGGTCACTCTGGAAACTACGGTTCCCTAGATCATAGCGCGGATCATATTCAATGAAAGGATTTTCATGGTGGGTAACCAAGGGCGCACGAATTCGACATTGTACCAGAAGCAAGAATGCTGTCATGGTATGTTATTGATTGAATTCACGCTTTGATGGCGTCGATCGAAGTTATCGAATGAGGTATTGGATATGCGAATTCTGAAGCTTGCATGCCTGGTGGCTGCTTTGGTGTCCCCCACGCTTTCACAAGCTGTTGGCTTCGGTGTGGGTGTGCGGCCCGCATTTCGAACAACAGTCACGCCATTGAATGATGGCACCTACGAGGTGGCTGCGATCGGTACATCAGCGCCAGTGGCCTATTGGTGCGGGATCGGTGATTTTGCGATCCGGACGCTGCGGACATCGGCAACTCAACGCATCTATATATCGAAACCCTATGAGAGAGGTGCCCGTACGGTGCAGTTTTCTCTGTCACCGCCTGAAGGGGCTGAAGATGTCACAACATATTCCGTCACGGTCAAAACCGTAGGAGCAAATATGACGGCAGGGTCGGCTCAGGGATATTGCTATGACAATTTCATAGATTTTGGTTTCTGACCATCAGATCCATTTCGCCAGCGGCGGCAGGCTCATGAGAACGGCATCGGGATCATGCCCGGTTTCCAGACCAAACTTGGTGCCACGGTCGTAAACCAGATTGTATTCCGCATAGAGACCACGATGCACAAGCTGCTTAGTCTTGTCCGTGTGATTGAAACTCTGAATTCGACGCTTCTCGACCAGAGGTAAGAACGCTGGAAGGAATGCGCGGCCAATATCCTGGGTCAGGGAGAAATCTGCCTGCCAGTCGCCAGTACAATAGTCATCCATGAATATCCCACCAACACCTCGTGCGCGTTTGCGGTGGGGGATGTAGAAGTATTCATCGGCCCAATCTTTGAGGCGTGGATAATGCGCCGCACCATGCGGATCCAAATGAGCCTTTTGAGTGGCGTGGAAATGAGAGGTGTCCTCGTCATATTCGATGCAAGGGTTCAGGTCGGACCCGCCACCGAACCACCAGGCATGCGGTGTCCAAAACATTCGTGTGTTCATGTGAACCGCAGGCACATGCGGGTTCTGCATATGTGCCACCAGGCTGATGCCAGACGCCCAGAAACGCGGGTCATCTTTCATTCCGGGAATGCCCTTGCGCGCAGCCATCGCATTCTGCGCGCGTTCGCCTAGTGTGCCGTAAACGGTTGAAACATTAACGCCCACTTTTTCGAACACGCGACCGCCGCGGATAACGGACATCAAGCCGCCACCAGCGTCCGAGCCATCGTCGGATTGGCGGGTGGTTTCTTTCACTTCAAAACGGCCCGGTTGATTGTCTGAGAATGGGCCAGCGGCGTGGCTTTCCTCAAGCGCTTCGAACGCCATGATGATCTCATCGCGCAATTGGCGAAACCATGCGGAGGCGGTGTTTTTTTCTGTGTCAAACATCGATGTCAATGAGCTGGTGCCGCGACCGGGTCTAGCAGGGTGCGGCCGCCGTCAATGGTCAGGATTTGCCCTGTCATGAAACCCGCGGCATCCGATGCAAGGAACTGCGCTGTTTCGGCCAGTTCGTTAGGTGCTGCAATTCGCGCCAGGGGCGTGTGTTTTTCGATATCATCACGGAAGTCGCGATTTTCCTTCAATGTGGATTGCAACGAGGCGCTCATTACCGATCCCAGAGCAATCGAGTTCACGCGGATGCGGCTCGGCGCCAATGCTACAGCAAGCGAACGGGTCATCTGATCCAGCGCGGCTGTTGAGACCGAGTAGGCCATCAGGTCCGGGTGGGTTCGGCGCGCAGCAATCGAGGACAGGTTGATGATCGAACCTGCAGGGTTCTCGGTGTCACCATCAGCCTGTTTGATGAACCGCTTGGCGATCAGTTGGCTCAGTCTCAACGCAGGCATCAGGTTCTGGTTCAACAATGTACGGACCGAGTCATCATCCGCGTCGAGCGGGTCTGAAGGGATGACCTGCCGTGCGCCATTGATCAGGATATCCACTTGATCGAAAGCATCCAGCGTTGCCGAGAGTAGGTTGGCGATGGTTAGCTTTTCGCGCAGATCGCCCGCAAAATAACGGATATTGCTGTCATCCGCCTGTTCACCCAGCTCTTCAGACAGGCGTTTTTCATCCATGTCGGCAAACATGACATTGGCACCTGCATCCGCAAAATGCCGCCCGATGGCAAGCCCGATGCCGTTGGCACCGCCGGTGACGATTGCGGTCTTGCCCGCGATTGAAAAGGACATGCGAATCCTCCTGAGTTCTGGCGCAGGTTAGCGGGCCTCAGCCCCGAGGGCGAGAGGCATGAAATACCTTGAATCGGTTGTCTCCTGCGACTTCTTCAACGCGCGTGAAGAACTCGGCCAGGGTGGCTTCGTAGGGTAGGTGGCGATTGGCAACCATCCAGAGTTGCCCGTTGCGTGTTAGGTTTCGTGCAGCGTTTGCGATGAATCCCTGCCCAAGGGCCGGGTCAGCACTGCGCGAGGTGTGAAACGGCGGGTTCATGATCACCATGTCCAGTGGCTCGGGTGCCGTCCAATTGGTTGCGTCGGCCCAGTGGAACTGCGCACGAGGGTCGGTGACGTTGGAGCGGGCACAGGTGAGGGCGGTGTGATCCGCCTCAACCAAATGCAGGCTGTGTAAGGTGTCGTCGATCAGCCCGGCGGACAGAAAGCCCCAGCCTGCGCCCAGATCAGCGATGCGCGTACCGCGTTTGGTTGGCAGAGACCTCTGCAGCAGGGCTGAGGCAGGATCGATACCGTCAGCGGAAAACACACCGGGTGCGGTGTGGAATCCGTCGACCATTTGGTTTTCAGGCGCAGCCCAGTCGGCAAACGCGTCCGCATCAGACTGAAACCAGAAAATCTTGCCATGCGCTTTCGAAATCGGCCCGTTGATTGCGACCCGCTTGCGTATGTCTTTCAGTAAACTGTCGACGCCATCGGTTTTGGCCCCGTCCACCACAATGATCTCGCTGGCGCGGCTGCAAGCCTGATGAACCAACGCCCGGGCCAGCGCTTTGGCACGCGGCAGGAAGACGACAGCATCCTGGCTGGGCGCGTCACTGTTGGGCGTTGCCACAAAACCTTGCGCGGCAAAATGATCGTGAAAGGGTTTGAAGGGTTGTACCACCTGCGTCTCGTGCGGCAGGTCCGACAGATCGTGATTGGGGGTGGGGGCCAGCACGGTCAGAGGTCGTGATAGGCTGAGCCCGCTGCTTAGGGCAAGTTCAAGGCGAGGAGACATGGCCGCGCGTTATTCTTCGCGTTCCATGGTGCATTGCAGCGGGTGCTGATGCCTGCGCGCGAAATCCATCACTTGCCCGACCTTGGTTTCGGCAATCTCATGGCTGAACACGCCAACCACTGCGACGCCTTTCTTGTGCACGGTCAGCATGATTTCGAACGCCTGCGCATGGGTCATGCCGAAGAACCGTTCCAGCACATGCACCACAAACTCCATCGGCGTGTAATCGTCATTCAGCAGCAACACCTTATACAGTGGAGGCCGCTTGGTTTTGGGACGCGTTTGCACCATGACCGACGTGTCGTCGTCCTGGTCGTCCTTGTCCGACATGATCCACTGGTGTTCGCGCATTACTGTAAGAGAATCCCGATTCAAGCTTCGGTTTGTTTGAGGGCTTATATAACGTCACTGTGGTCAGAGAAAAGAGCTACGAGTCGGAATCGCAATGCAGGACAAATTGACCACAATCGGGTTCGATGCGGATGACACGCTGTGGCATAATGAGCGGTTTTTTCAACTGACGCAGACCTATTTTGCCGAATTGCTGGCCGATCACGCCGAGCGCGATCACCTGATGGAACGTCTTCTTGCCGCTGAAAAGCGGAACATTCGACACTATGGCTATGGCATCAAAGGTTTTACCCTATCGATGATTGAGACAGCGATTGAGGTGACGGAAGATCGCGTTCCGGCGCGCGTAATCCGCCAACTTGTTGAAGCGGGGCAGGAGATGCTGGCGCATCCCATCGAACTGCTCCCCCATGCGCGCGATGCTATCGTAGCGGTGGCCGAGACGCACAGGGTTTTGCTGATCACCAAGGGCGACCTGATCGATCAGGAGCGTAAGCTGGCGCAATCCGGATTGGGTGAGTTATTTGACGGGATCGAAATCGTGTCCGAGAAAACAGCGGCGACTTATTCGACGATTTTCGCGCAGCATGGGGATGGTCCCGAGGCCTCGATGATGATCGGAAACTCGATGCGGTCTGACGTGGTGGCGCCCATCGAAGCGGGGTGCTGGGGCGTGTATGTGCCCCACGGGCTGGTCTGGGAAATTGAGAAGGCTGAAACTCCGGCCGGCAATCCCAGATTTTGTGAGTTGCGCGATCTGGGCGATCTCTCGGCTCTGGTTGCCCGGATTTCCTGACCTGTTGCCGTTTCACATCAGTTGCGAAAAATTCGATGGATTGGCTTGCCTGATTTTTGGCGTAATCGCGGGTTTGGTGTCTGGGCGCGCAACTACTACCACATGTAGTGCAGTGATGGGTCGGAGTGGGTGTAACGACACGCAGCTTTCAGTTTCTTTAAGCCCGTCCCTGTGTTAGCCTGACCAATATCAAAACAAAAATTGCTGACCGGGAAAACCCGGCGGCGCGAGGCAGACAGAGGCAAAGATCGTGCAGATTCGGCGGACAGTTCCGGCCCGAATGGGCTTATTCCTTATAGCATTTCTGTGGCTGCTTTCTTTTGCGCCACTTCAGGGCATGGCTGCCCCCTACGCGGCGATGGTTATTGACGCGCGCACTGGGGAAGTGCTGCATTCCCGCAATGCCGACACGCGGCTCCATCCGGCATCGCTGACCAAGATGATGACGCTCTACATCGCGTTTGAGGCGGTGCGGAATGGTGAGATCACATTGGACACTCAGGTTAGGATCACCAAGAAGGCGGCGGCTGAACCGCCGTCCAAGCTGGGGTTGCGCACCGGCCAGCGAATCGCGTTTCGGTATCTGATCCGGGCAGCAGCAGTGAAATCGGCCAATGACGCAGCTACAGCAATTGGTATCGCGCTTAGCGGATCCGAGGCGGCCTTTGCCCGTCGCATGACCCGTACCGCCAAGGCGATGGGGATGAGCCGGACGACTTTTAAGAACGCTCATGGCCTGACCGAGTCGGGTCACTTGTCCACCGCGCGCGACATGACCACGCTGGGCCGTCATTTGCTGTATGATTATCCGCAGTATTACAACCTGTTCTCGCGCCAATCGACGCATGCCGGGATCAAGACCGTTCCGAACACCAACCGCCGGCTGCTGGCTGCCTATAAAGGTGCAGATGGGATCAAGACCGGCTATACTCGCGCGGCCGGATTTAACCTGGTTGCTTCGGCCAAGCGCAAGGATGAACGCATCATTGCCACGGTCTTCGGTGGCAAGTCCGGCGCATCGCGCAATGCGCGTGTAGCGGAGCTTCTGGATATGGGCTTCCGCCGCGCACCTTCGCGTGCTCCAATCCGCAAGCCAGCCCGCCCATCCTATGCAGGTAATGCGGGCTTGGGCGCTGTACAGGTCGCTCAGGTTGGTCCACCGAAGAAAAGCTTGCGCCCGGTACTGCGTCCTACGGAAGCCTCTGCTGTGCAAGTTGCAGGTGCAGTTGCCGAAACGGCCGAGAAAAATGGTTCCCGTATTCAAGACGGTATTGCTGCCGCCATCGCTGCAGCGGATATCGCACCTGCGGACAGCGCAACACGGCCAGTTTTGCGGCCTGAGGATGTGGTTCTGGCCTCGGTTGAACCGGCCAGACAGCCAGAGCCGGAACCCGAAGTGGTTACCCGCCTGTCCACATCCGGGGGTCACCTGTGGGGTGTCAATGTGGGCCGATACACCACGCGATACGAGGCTGAGAAAGTTTTGCTGAAAACCGCGCTGTCGGAAATGACTACTTTGGAAGGCACGTTGCGTAAGGTGAACCAGAGCGCGCGCGGGTTTGACGCGACCTTTCAGGGCATGACCCGCGAACAGGCCGATCTAGCTTGCCGCCGGTTGCAGGCGCGCAACGTCACATGTTTCATGATCGGGCCGTCATAAGACCCGACATACTCTCCTGGATGGGTCTGGGCTGCGATGATCTCGCAGCCCTTTTTTCATCCGATCAGTCGAAAACGTGACCATGCTGGTACTGTTCGTCCTGCCCGGCGGCAGCGGTCAGGGCAGCAACATTGTCTTTGGTAAAGAAGCCATCATAGTGATGGCAGCGCTCGATATACTCAGTGATCAGCAATGTATGTTCCGAGTGCTTCGAGAAGATCTGTTTAAGATTCGGATCGTCTTTGCACTCGCCCACCACATGGGCAAGAAATGGCACACCTTTGTCTTTGAGCGTATTCACTACGAAATCGACATTTTTCTCACCTGCGGCATGATCACCATCCTGAATCTCGACTGCCATGTGGTGCAGGCGGCGTCCAAAGTTGCGCACGAAATCCTCGGTCGGCATCGGCAGTTTGGCGAAGGAATTTACGAAGGATGGCGTGTTGTTGGCGGTGAAGACCTTGGCGGGGGATTTCTTGTCGTCATCCACATTGGCGTTACGGTTCACGTTGGTTGACGAGTTCATGTCAAAGATGTTGTACGCCCCCCAGAAATAATAGGGGACCATGGTCAGAAACTCAAGGATCGCGTCCTCGCGCTCTCCGGCGAGAACCCGCGTGGCGAGGTGATCGATCCCCAGCATCAGCGGAGAGATTTTGCTGTCGGCGCCGAAGGCTGCGGCCTGATCCAGCCGCGCTTGTTCCGCATCGCTCAGCATCACGCGATCGCCAAGCCCCAGACTGTCGGTGTCGTTGAAATCATGCGTTGAATAGCCGACGCGGTTGCACGTGAAATCCGACGGCGTCGTAAACCGGTATCCGTCCAACGTGTAAAATGGGTTCTCCGTATCCCCAGAATATTCGAACCGAATATTCTGATCCTCCAGCGTTCCCGTCAGGTTCTTCAAATCGGTAGCGCCGTAAATCTCACCCACATAACGCGTCTGGGGCGTGCCGCGCGCCAGCGGGTACATTCTGTTGATGCGGGGAATGAAATCTTCGAACGCCGAACTGAGCGGAGCCATCAGAATCAGCGCCGGGTAATCGGCATGTGAGTGCATGACCGCGAACTTATGCGTCTGGCCCAGATAGCTGGCAGTATGGCGATAGGGGGTCATTACATAAAGTTCGACCAACGTGTCGAACAGCGCATCGGTTTCAACCTGAATGACGATCGCGCGCATCGCGCCTACCTGATCCGCGATGCCCGAGCTGATGCGGCGCTCGTAAATCCTGGGCAGATATTCGGTGAAGAAGTCCGAGTTCTTCTTGTCGCCCCTTGGCTGGTAAGACATCAGATCGAAAGACATAGGCTCATCTCCTTGCGGCGCGTTGCTTGGATTTGTGGTAGTCAGATCATGCACTTGCCACGCATGCTAGGCGCTAAGGCCTGCATGGGCAACAGTTTGGAGATGGGGTTCGAATGTTACGTTGTTGTGACTAGCGGATGAACTTTGTGACCTCGACACCGCCTGCGATCAGGTTCTCGCGCACCGAGTGCGCGATCTGAACCGCCGTCGGGCCATCACCATGCAGGCATATCGTATCAATTGAAGTCTCTAGCCGCTTGCCGGATTCGGTGATGATCGCACCTTCTTTCACCATGTTCAGTATGCGCGGCCCTGCCATCGCGGGATCATGGATGACCGCCCCCGGCAAGGACCGGTCTACCAGCGTGCCGTCGTCGTTGTAGGCGCGATCCGCAAAGATCTCACCCACCCATTTGCAACCTAGCTCGCGCACAGCTGCTTCCTGCTTGGTCACCGCAAGCACCATTATGATGATGTCGGGGTCGACATCCAGCGCGCCCTGATAACAGGCGCGCGCCATGCCGATATCGGCCGAGCACATATTGGCCAGTGCGCCGTGCAATTTGAGGTGCCGGACTTTTGTACCTACGGCCTTGGCCATACCGATGGCCGATCCGAGTTGATAACGCACAAGATTGCGCAAACTGTCATGAGGCACTTTCATGTTTCGACGCCCGAACCCCTGTAGATCGGGAAAACCGGGATGCGCGCCAATACCAACACCGTTCTCGGCCGCCAGATTCATGGTCTTGGCCATCACATCCGGGTCACCGGCGTGAAAGCCACAGGCGATATTGGCCGAAGTGATGATCTTCAGCAGACTTTCATCATCCCCCATGTTCCAGGGGCCAAAGCTCTCGCCCATATCTGCATTCAGATCGACGCTCGGCATCGCGATAACTCCTTATTCGGTGGCAGAGATCATTCCGCTGATCAATTGGTAGGACAGAAGGTCCGGGATGTCATGTGGATCGCGGACCAAGGGTTCGACGCGCCCCGGTATGCGGGCCAGTTCGGCGTCAAAAGCGGCTTGTAGTGTCACAGCTTGTTCCATCGATACAAACTCGAACCGAACCTCGCCCCCCGCCGGGGTCTGTGCCGCGCGGGGCAGATCACAGGGTAGGACGGTTGCGATGCGCGGGTAGCCTCCGGTGGTCTGGCATTCGGGAAGTAAGATGAAGGGCGCACCGGTACCGGTCATCTGTATATCGCCGGGGGTTATAACTTCTGACAGGATGTCTAACTGGCCTTTGGCAGCGAAGCCGTCGCCTTCGCTATCTAGCTGCATGCCCATCCGGTTGGCCCGGGCGCCACGGTAGAAAGTCGTTCGTGTAAACCGCGCAAGTGTACCTTCATCGAACAGCGCAGTCTGAAAGCTGGCCACGACCCGCAGCGAGCCTCCCGAGAATCTATCGTCGGCACGCAACTTCAGGCCCGTCGTTCCTGCTCCAGGTGCGGGCAGTCGATCGCCGGCCCGAACAGCGCGCCCGATCCTGGCGGTCAGATGTGCCGCGCGAGAGCCCAGTGTCATTTCGGTCTCGACCCCGCCGCCCAAGTGTAGATACCCATAACTGCCCTGTTGAACCGACCCGATTACCAGTCGCTGTCCGACTTCCATCTGGTGCGAGGCGTTCCACAGAACCGGGCTGCCATCGATGCTGGCCTGCATAGGTGCGCCGGTTAGCGCGATGGCGGTTGGTACTGTCGCCTCGAACTCGCCCCCCATCCCCGCCATTTCCAGTGCTGCGCACTTTGGGGCGCTACCCAGTAAGGCGGCTCCTTCGTAAAGCGCCATTACATCTGCGGCACCCGAACGTGACAGGCCTTGATCCAGATACCCAGTACGCCCTTGATCCTGAACCGTGCAAGCTGGACCGATGCGATGGACGATCAGCGTCATGCCGTGATCTCCTTGCAACTTGCACCGCCAGAACCATCGGTGCAGGTTCTCTGGATATCCTCAAGTTCCTCGCGCGAGACAGAGATGAACTGCATCTCATCACCGGGGTTGAGGGCAAAGCTCTGCTCCATGTCCGGACGAAAGCAACGGAAAGCGGTTTGCCCTACGTGGCGCCATCCGGTTGGAGTTGGCCCTGAGAACAGAACAAATTGCGAAATTGCCAGAACCAACGCCCCCTCGGGCACCATTGGCGTCAGCTCTTTCAGGCGTGGAATGTTGAATTCAGGACCCAGTGGCCCGAGATAAGGTTGGCCCGGAGCGAACCCGATGGTTAGTACCCGCACGCGCGATTGGCTGAGACGATCGATGGCGTCTGCGGGTGACAATCCGGCTGCCAGCGCTGCGTCTTCTAGCTGTGGCGCAAGATTGGTACCGTAGACTGTCGGTACTTTCCAGAATCGTCGCCCCGCAGGCAAGGGTGCGGCGTACCAATCGCGACTGTCCAACATCGCGCGCAGCAACTCTTCGATGTCGTGATGCGACAGGCTTGAGGGATTGAACCGGATAAATGCAGATGCCAGCGAGGCCGACGTCTCAAGCACACCGTCGATCTGTTGTTCTTCGACCGCGCCGCGAAATGCCAGAGCGGCGCGGTTGGATGGCTCGGACATGGATTGCGCAAAGGTCACCAACAGACCGTCTAATCCAACGGTTCGTAGCAGGGGAAACTTAGTGTCAGTCGTCATATCACGGTCACAGGCGTATAGGTTGAACTTCTGAGAGACCTGAGCCTATCCATAGACAATGCGCAAGGCCTTGTAGGATCGTTGGGCAATGCGCTCGGCGGCGCCGATGCTGGATGCGATTCCGGGATTGGAAATGAATCGCTGCTTCCCATCGAGTCGGTCCAGTCTTGTGGAGGTGGCGTAGTGCACTCACTATATATAGGGTTTGAACCAACACGCACTGAAACCTGAGCGGTATGCCTGATAGGTTTGAAGGATGCTTTTAACAGTTTTCGGTGAGATTGATAGTTATTAAGTAATTGATATATTGATATAAAAATCGAAATTGAAGTTTTTTACGACTTTCTTGAATTTTCCACTTGCGCGTTGAATGTGTAAGGCATAGAACGCCCTTCACCGGCGCTGCTGAGGCGGTTGCTGGGACGCTGGGAACTGCGGAGACGGGCCGGAGAGACGGTTGAGACGCATCGGAGAGACGGT
>NZ_JBQFON010000011.1:0-144839 GCF_056533505.1 Ruegeria sp. G2
CGAAACCTCATCTGCACATGCCCTCCAATGTCAGAATACGAAGAAGCCGCAGAGTAAACTCTCAAAACCCCCGCCAAAAAAGCGGGGGTTTTTTAATCTCGTACAGGTCAGAGCTTAATGCGGAACGCTGCAAAGCCATCTGCACCTTCTCCCGCATCTTCGATGACAACGCCTTTAACATCATTCATGTAGTCCCGCGCTTTTGGCCCGGTTTCAAACAATACGGTCGTGTCGGTGAGCGGCGCAAATGACCAGTTGGCATCTGCTTTAGGATCAATTGTACCCTGCTCGACAATATAGCGGACGATGACATCCCGGTTGGTGTCCGGAGCCTCAAAAACAACTGTGTCACCCTTTGCGCCGGGGAAAGAGCCCCCGCCCGATGCTCGGTAGTTATTGGTGGCGATAATGAACTCCATGTCATCCGTGACCGGTGCACCATTAAAGGCAAGGTTCACGATCCGGGCTGCATCTGGATTAAGTTCTTCGCCTTTTGGACCAAAGCGGGACGGCTGTGAAAGGTCGATCTGATAGGTCACACCGTCCATCACATCGAAATTATATGATGGGAATTCCGGGTTCAGCAGGATCGCGTCTTCAGAACCTACCTCAACCTGATTGAACATGCCCGCCGAACGTTCAAGCCAGCCTCGAACCTGCGCCCCGTTTACCCGTACGGCACGAACTGTGTTTGGGTAAAGATAAAGATCGGCCACGTTCTTGATCGCAACGTCACCGACGGGAACATCAGTGTAGTATTCCGGGCCGCCACGGCCGCCAGCCTTGAATGGCGCCGCTGCCGAAAGGATTGGCAGACCCTCGTGCTCGGTGCCTTTCATCATCTCTTCGACATACCATTTCTGCGCGATCGAAACGATCTGCACAGACGGATCATCGGCAACCAATGCGAAATAGCTGTGCAATGGGGCCGAAGTCTTACCCACAGCGCGGCGGACGTAGGCCAGCGTTTCGTCGTGATCTTTCGCCACCGAGTCGAGAACCTTTTGATCATCTCCGACCAGCGCAGTTATTGACCGATCTTCGTTGCGTTTGGAGATCGGCCGTGCCTCGGAAGTGGTGGTGACCACACGCCAGACGTTACCATCTCGTTCCAGCAACAGATCAAGCAGGCCAAGATGCGATCCCCAGAATCCACCCATGACGGCGGGCTTACCCATCAAAGTTCCGGTTTCCACGTCAATACCGGGACGGTCCGCAAATGTTGGAGATGGGAAGACCAAATGGTTGTGCCCGGTGACCAAGGCATCGATACCGTCAACACCGGCAAGAACGACCGAGGCATTCTCCATTCCTTCCGAATGATCGGCCTCACCTATACCTGAATGCGAAAGTGCTATGATCAGATCACAGCCTTGCTCTTTCATCTCGGGTACGTAAGCCTGCGCTGTCTCGACGATATCGCGGGCTTCGACATTGCCTTCAAGGTGTTTACGATCCCAATTCATGACCTGCGGCGGAGTGAAACCGATGACGCCGATCTTGATCGGATGTTTGGAGCCGTCCCCCATTTCAATCTCGCGATCAAGAATGGCATAGGGCTTCACCAGAGTTTCGTCATCGCGCGGGCTGGCCCCTTTTTTCTTGGCAATATTGGCCAGAACCACTGGGAAGTCGGCCCCGGCAAGCGCTTTATCAAGAAACTCCAGACCATAATTGAACTCGTGGTTGCCCAAGGTGGCAGCATCGTAGCCGACCGTGTTGAATGCAGCGATAATCGGGTGGCTGTCACCCGCCTTCATTCCGCGCTCATAGGCGATATAGTCACCCATCGGATTGCCCTGCAGAAAGTCGCCATTGTCAACAAGAAGCGAGTTAGTCGCCTCTGATCGGATGTCGTTGATAATAGATGCCGTGCGTGACAGGCCCACGGTGTCCCGTGGTTTATCTGCGTAGTAATCATAAGGGAAAACATGCACATGGATGTCTGTTGTTTCCATGATCCTTAGATGAGCCTGATTGTTGGCAGCAGACGCAGAGAACGGATGCAGAGTAATCGCAGCTGCACTGGCTGTCGTTGTGGCAAGAAACTTACGGCGAGAGAGCTTACTGCTGGAAAAGGGCATATCACACCTTTCTGGAAATATGTTCGAAACGCTTTGTAGATGGCGATTGTAACAAAGATGAATAAAGATCACCTAAGCCGATCAAGTATCGAACTATGGTTAAGATTGACGATACTGTGCCGACAAACCCTATGAGCGTAAAGCTCATCAAGGTCTCAATTTGGAATTTATTTTGTGACATTAACCAGACCAAAACTGATGAAGCGCAGGCAGGCACATGTCAAATCGACGAACATCCCAGAATTACAAGTGCTTAGCGATCAGCGCATAATCGATTTGACGCGAAACGGGTTCAAGCTTTCGCTGAACTGTTCAATAAACTCCAATGTTATCAAAGATGGCTGTTTCAATATGGGGCGTACTAAAGAAAGTGTATGAGGTAACACCGGTACGAATGGCCTGTAGCACAGTCCAAGATGGGCATATTGAACCGCATCAAGTTCGCTCACTACTGAGACACCCGCACCTCTTAAGGCGAGTTCACAGGCAGCTGTAAATTGCCTGACCTCAATGTGAGAGTTAAGTGAGATATTTGCGCTTTGAAACGCTTTCGAAAGGCGCGCAAAAAAGTCGCTATCACGGCGGGTGTGAATGACTTTCTCGTTCTCAAGCTCTTCGGGTGTAACTTCGGAAAGGCTTTCCAGCTCGTGACCGCTTGGAAATACACAAACCGTGCGTAAGTGCACATCTGTATTTTGCACGGCCGGGTGGCTGATAAAACTGTCGGTGATCCCAAAATCATATTGTTCACCGATCATCCATTCAAGAATGCGCTCGGGCCGATCCGGCTCGATTGTCATGGTGACGCCTGGGCGGTCTTTCAGAAATTCGGCGACAACTTGTGGCAGGTGGCTGGTTGCAAATCCGGGCAGGCAAGCAACGCGAATATGTCCCGCCTTTCGTTGCGTGATATCCTGGCTGACGTCGGTGATCTGCTTCATCAGCTCCAGAACACGCTCTACGCTGGGCTGCAAATACCGAACTTCCTGCGTCGGCACTAACCGCCCCTCGCGGCGATCAAAAAGCTGAAACCCAAGTGACTTCTCCAGATCAGATATTAATCGGCTCACAGCTGGCTGACTGACCCCAAGATCAGTGGCTGCAGAAGTGATCGATCCATTGGTCGTCACTGCCATAAGGGCTTCAAGCTGTCTGATTCTCAGGGTTTGTCGCATGTTTGAACCAGTATTTCCCAGTTTTTCGTTCACGAATATAATGCCGTATTATTTTTTTTATCAATACTAAGGTCTTGAATTATATTTCTGTAACGCTAA
Organism: Ruegeria sp. G2; assembly: GCF_056533505.1. NCBI lineage: Bacteria > Pseudomonadati > Pseudomonadota > Alphaproteobacteria > Rhodobacterales > Roseobacteraceae > Ruegeria > Ruegeria sp. G2. Next base: position 3,359 of record NZ_JBQFON010000011.1, read on the forward strand.
CGTCGTGAAATCGTCATGTGTGCCGTTTACCCGTAGCGGTCGGTATTCAACGAAGCATCGAACCTGATGCATGGGAGGAATCATGAAAAAGAGATTTTTCGGCGCTCTCGCCGTAGCAACTGCCTTGTCCCCTGTAGCGGCAATGGCTCAAACCGAAGTCCAGTTCTGGCACGCCTTTACCGGCCGTCTTGGTGATCTGGTGAAAGCCCAGGTTGAAGAATTCAACGCGAGCCAGGACGAGTTTGTCGTGGTTGAAAGCCACAAAGGTAATTACTCGGAAACGCTGAATGCAGGTATCGCCGCGTTCCGCGCTGGCGAACAACCCCACATTCTGATGGTATTCGAAGTTGGCACCGCAACAATGATGTCCGCTGAAGGTGCCATCAAACCAGTCTATGAAGTGATGGCCGAAAGTGGCGCGTCATTTGATCCCGACGCGTATATCGGCGCTGTAAAAGGGTATTATACCACTACCGATGGCGACATGTTGTCATTGCCCTTCAACTCTTCCACACCCGTTCTTTGGGTCAATCGCGATGCGATGGAGGCAGCAGGAGTCGATCCTGATACCGATCTTTCCACTTGGGAAAAAGTTGGCGAGGTTCTTGATCAATTAAAGGCAGGCGGTGAAGAATGTCCGCTTGTCACTGCTTGGCAAAGCTGGGTTCACTTGGAAAACATGTCAGCCTATCACGATGTACCATTTGCATCGAAAGATAATGGTTTTGCCGGTCTGGACACCGAATTGATGCTGAATGGTCCGGTGCAAGTGGCCCACCTAAGCGCAATGGGTGATTGGGCCAAGGACGGTAAATTCATCTACACCGGTCGCAGAAACGAAGGTGGAGCCAACTTCCGGGCCGGAGAATGCGCCTTGTTCACAGAAAGCTCGGCGGGCTACGCGGGCATCAGCTCGGAAGCTGAGTTCGATTTTGACGTGCGGCCCCTGCCCTATTGGGAAGGTGTTACAGCCGAACCTCAGAACACCATTATCGGTGGTGCCTCCCTGTGGGTGATGGAAGGGCACGACCCCGAAGCCTACAAAGGAGTTGGAGAGTTCCTGAGCTTCCTGTCATCGTCAGATGTACAGGCCAATTGGCACCAGAATACCGGCTATCTTCCGATTACTGCTGAAGCGGGAGATGCAACCCGCGCGGCAGGATTCTATGAAGACAATCCCGGCACAGATATCGCGGTTATCCAGATGACTGCGAAAGAACCAACCGCAAACTCAAAAGGTTTGCGTTTGGGGTCATTCGACCAGATTCGCGGAATCATTGACGAAGAGCTCGAGGCCATCTGGTCTGGTGACAAGACGGCTCAGGAAGCGATGGACAGCGCCAAGGAACGTGGCGACGCGTTGTTGCGCCGGTTTGAATCAGCCAATCAATAAAAATGATATCATGCGGGCCTTTAACGGCCCGCATTTCTTTTTTGGTGGGACACTAAATTGGAAAAACGCGTCACCTTTCGGGGCTGGTTGCTGCCTCTGCTTCTGATCGCACCTCAGGTGATCGTCTCTGCCATATTTTTCTTCTATCCAGCGGCGCAGGCAATCTGGCAGTCGCTGTTTATTCCTGACCCGTTTGGGCTGTCATCTCAATTCGTCGGGCTCGGTAACTTTGAATTCCTTCTCAGCGACAAATTCTATCGTGCATCCTTCTTAACAACGGCGATCTTTTCGACGCTTGTCACCTTGTGCTCGATGATTCCGGCACTTTTTCTTGCAGTCATTGCCGACAGGTTGATCAAAGGCTCGGGTGTTTACCGTACCTTGTTGATCTGGCCCTACGCAGTCGCACCTGCTGTTGCTGGTGTGCTTTGGCTTTTCATGTTCAACACACGCGTCGGAGTTGTTTCCTGGTATCTTGGCCAACTCGGCTATGATTGGAACCACGTTCTGAATGACGCAGAAGCAATGGGGCTGGTCGTTGTCGCATCCGCGTGGGGGCGCATCAGTTATAACTTTTTGTTTTTCTTTGCGGCGCTGCAATCCGTGCCAAAGTCAGTCATCGAGGCAGCCGCAATCGATGGGGCGCATTTCTGGCGCCGGTTCTTCACAATTGTTTTGCCACTGCTGTCGCCTACGGCCTTCTTTTTGCTGGTGGTCAACGTCGTCTATGCGTTTTTTGAGACATTCGGTGTTATCCACACAATCACCGGAGGTGGTCCGCAACAAGCCACAACGATCCTGGTCTACAAGGTGTTTTCCGATGGGTTCGTCGGGCAAGATCTTGGGTCTTCGTCGGCACAATCCGTCATCCTGTTGATCGTGGTTGGTTTGCTAACGGTGATCCAGTTCAAATACGTCGAAAAAAGAGTGCATTACTGATGGCGGCCCAGCAACACGGAATGGTCGAGAAACGAGGCGCGGGTATCTGGCTAACCCACGCCTTTATGGTCCTGGGCGTCCTGATCATATTCTTTCCGATCTGGCTGGCTTTTGTTGCCTCAACAGTATCCCAGCCTGAAATCGTCTCGCCCCCTATGCCGATCTGGCCGGGTGATCAATTTTGGGAGAACTACCGAGCAGCCCTTTTTGCCGGAGTAAACGTACCTGTCGCTACCATGCTGTTCAACAGTCTGGTGATGGCAATCGGTATTGCCGTTGGCAAGATTGTGATCTCACTTCTGTCGGCCTTTGCAATCGTCTACTTCCGCTTCCCGGGGCGAACGACCTTCTTCTGGCTGATCTTTCTGACACTGATGTTACCTGTCGAAGTGCGGATTGTTCCAACATTCGAAGTTGTGGCCGGTTTTGGCATGCTAAACAGCTATTACGGGCTGATTTTCCCATTGATCGCCTCAGCCACTGCCACTTTCCTGTTCCGGCAGTTCTTTCTGACAATCCCGGATGAACTTGCTGAAGCGGCGCGGGTAGATGGTGCGCGGCCGATGCGATTTTTCGTCGACATTGTAGTGCCGATGAGCAGAACCAACATCGCGGCCTTGTTCGTAATCCTCTTCATCTATGGCTGGAACCAATACTTATGGCCGTTGCTCATCACCACGGATCCCGAGATGAATACCATTGTGATGGGCATCAAACAGATGTTCCCATCCGGCGATGATGTGGCCGAATGGCCCGTCATCATGGCAACTTCGATACTGGCCATGATCCCGCCGGTTATTGTGGTGGTATCGATGCAAAAACTGTTTGTTCGCGGCCTTGTCGATAGCGAGAAGTAAGAAATGGCAACTGTAACCCTAGAAAACGTCAAAAAGAGCTTTGGCCCCACAGACGTCATTCATGGTATCGACATTGATATCGCAGACGGAGAATTCATCGTTATCGTCGGGCCTTCAGGATGCGGCAAATCCACGCTTTTGCGCATGGTGGCAGGTCTTGAAACCGTGACTTCGGGTGAAATCCGCATCGGAGACGAGCGGGCAAATGACAAAGAACCGATGGATCGGGATATCGCGATGGTATTCCAAAACTATGCGCTATACCCGCATATGTCTGTACGCCAGAACATGGGATATGGACTAAAAATTGCCGGGTTACCTAAGGCGGAGATCGATCAAAAGGTGACCGAAGCAGCAAAGCTGTTGCAATTGGAACCCTTGCTAGACCGAAAGCCCAGACAGTTGTCGGGCGGGCAGCGGCAGCGGGTTGCAATGGGACGCGCCATCGTTCGTGAACCAGCAGTGTTTCTTTTTGATGAACCGCTTTCGAACCTTGATGCGAAACTACGCGTTCAAATGCGCCTGGAGATCCGCGAGCTTCAGGAAAAGCTGGGGATTACGTCCCTGTATGTCACACATGATCAGGTCGAAGCCATGACGATGGCAGACAGAATGATCGTAATGAACGGCGGGATCGCCGAGCAAATCGGTACACCTCTGGACGTCTATGAATCCCCAAAAACCCTGTTTGCGGCTCAATTCATCGGCAGTCCCGCGATGAATATCATTGACGCGCGGCGTGTAGGTGGAGTGATCAAAATTGAAGACGTGGAAATTGGTCCATCTCAAGGCCCAGATACCTCGGTAAAACTGGGAATCCGGCCAGAACACCTGTCAATGGATGAAAATGGCCCGCTGGAAGCCGCAATTCAGATGGCTGAACCTTTGGGCGCAAATACGCTGCTACACGGTCGCCTGACAGGCAGCCATAATGTGATCACAGCAAGCCTCCCCGGCGTACACCCAATCGAAGGGCGGCATCCTGCGGTAAGGTTCTCGGTCGCCCCCGAGCAAATGCACCTGTTTGATCCGGATACCGGTAAGCGACTTGAGGATTGATGGCCCTCTGGGCGGTTTTATGGTCGTTGATCACTCAATATGTCGGCGCACAAAGCACCCCTAACCCAGATATCGAAGCGCAAGCTTGCGTGTTGTATCAATGAATCTCTGATTTCGGAGTTCAGAGCCTTCTTCCGACAGTTTGTCGACTACCCAACCCACGTAGGTCGCCGCACGCAGCAATAAAAAGAGATCAAGCGCGCTGTCATCCAGGGGTCGTTCAGACCGGTAACCCTCGAGCAAAGCCTCTTGCAATTCAGGATAGTCTGGCTCCTGCAAATTCTTGAGTAATGTCGTAGCCAGATCAAACAGGCGAAACCCAAAGCCACTGTCGTCAAAATCAATGAGTTGAAGACGATCTCCATCAACCAGAATGTTTTCGCGCACCAAATCCGCATGGATCAGACCGTAGTCCAACGTATCTTCCAGTTGGGTCAATTCGGTCGCCATCTTTCCGCGCAAAGCCTCAAACAATACGCGGTCCTCGGCAGACAAAGTCGGGTTTTCCCAGAATCTGCCCCACAACGGGTTACTCCCCAGCAGACCATTCCGATCCCAGGAACATCTGTCAAAATCGTCAGGCAACACCCACCTGTCCGAAACGTGATGCAACCGTGCCATTTCACGCCCGATGCCTAGGAATAGTGAGGTTCGGTCTTTTGTCTCCAGCGGCTGACCCGTTGCGCCCATTGGCGCACCGTTCAGCCAGGACAAAACGTCAATTTGGACCCCATCAGCGATATGCAGAAAATCTCCTGACGCCGAGGCAATCGGTGCTGGCACATGTAATCCGCCGCGCGATACCGCATCCATCCACTGAAGTTCCGATCGCAATTCCTCATTGGTACGATACCCCGCTCGATGCAATCGCAGCGCATAAGAGGAACCATTGATATCGACGCGGAAGACCTGATTTTCACGGGCCGCGATCAAATGGTAAGATGCACCCTGCATCCCCCACAGCTCCAACGCCTGATTAACCGCCAAATTCATGCGTATAGCGGAGTTTTGGCCAGAACTTCATCCAGCGTATCAAACAAAAGATCTGCGTTCTCGATCGAGAACGGCATCGGTGGACGTATCTTCAGTGTGTTCTTGTGACGCCCCAGCTTTGAGTGAATGACGCCCCGTTCCCGCATGCCATTGATTACTCGATCTGTGAATGCACTGGCGGGTTGCTTCGTTTCCCGATCCAGTACCATCTCGGCGCCGAAAATCAGACCTGAACCGCGTACATCACCAATGAACTCATGCTTTTTCGCTAATCGAGTTATCCTCATACGAGCGTGCGCGCCGACTTTTCTGGCGTTTTCAAGCAGGTGCTTGTCCTCGATTTCTTCCAATACGGCAATGGCTGCAGCGCAAGAGACCGGGTTGCCCCCGAACGTATTGAAATAGCGATAACCTTTTCTGAATGTTCCCAGGATTTCCGAGTTGGTGACAACCCCTCCGATCGGATGGCCATTCCCCATCGGTTTACCCAATGTCATGACATCCGGCACCACGCCCATCTTCTGATGCGCCCACATATGCGTGCCTGTACGACCAAACCCGGATTGAACTTCGTCGCAAATCAGCAGTCCACCCGCCTTACGCACAACCTCGGCAGTAGGCTTCAGCCAACCGTCCGGATTATCCGGGAAACCTTCGTTCAGAAAATACGGGCAGACAACCAATGCGGCAAACCCGATACCTGATTTTTCAAGCTCGGCAATCTGCTCAGCTACAGATTCTGCAAATCTCATCCCCTCGGGATCAGGGTTGCGATAGCTGTCTGGCGCAGCGACAAAACGAAAAAATTGACCAAGGCCAAATCCAACCGTCGGAACGTTTGATTTGCTAAGCTGGCTGACGAGTGAGGTATTGCCATGATAAGTCGCATCCGTTGCGATGATTCCACGCTTGCCGGTCATACTTTCGGCCATTCGCAGGGCAATATCGTTGGCCTCGGAACCAGTGCAGGTCAGAATGGCGGTATCCAGATGGTCATCCACGGTGCTGGTCAGCTTTTCGACATAGTCGAGAATGCCGTCATGAAGATATCGCGTATGAGTGTTCAGCGTGCTGGCCTGACGACAAATCGCATCGACCACGCGCGGGTTGCAATGCCCAACATGTGGCACATTGTTGTAGCAATCCAGATACTTGCGCCCGTCGGCGTCCCACAGCCAAACACCCTCGCCCTTCACGATGTGAACTGGGTTGTCATAAAATGTGGAGACATTCGGACCCAGCAGTCGGGCGCGATCTGCGATCAACTCAGCGTTCGATCTGGTCAATTGTTACCCTCCAGATGAGGTTACACTTTGCGCACAACGCCCTCAGCGACCCATTCGTCAAACTGAGCGAGAACGGCATCCGCAAAGGCCTGATCATTGATGTGCGCGTCAATCTCGGTTGTATTTACGACCGCAGGCATCACATTACGTGCCTCGTCAATCAGGGCGGCAAGACCCTCGGGATCGTACGCCTCCTGACCCTCACGATCCCATTCCTCAACTCCACCAACCGGTAGGAAGAAATGGGTCAGACCAGTGGCTTGTTCTAGACGTTTTGCCATCTCCCGGATTCCGTTGCGACGTTCATCCGCGTTGAACACAGCACTCTTTATCAGGCGGTTATGCTCGTGGAACGGGCGGTCGGAAAACTGCGGGGGGATGTCTTGCCAACCCGCAAAATCCAGCAAGTCCAGCGCGCCTGGAGCAACCATTTGCGGAATTCCGGCCCGGCCCGCATTGGTCAGGCGATCTTCGCCTGATGAGACCAGCGAGCCCGCCAACATATTGGCAAATTCCTGCATGCAGAAATCCATCACGCACGCAAAGGCGCCTTCGCCCGCGAGCTTTTCGAACGCCATACCCCCCATCCCAGTCGAATGGAAAACGGCCACATCAAAACCGCGGGCTTCCAGCTCCGGTTTCAGGATCTTCATGTAGCGCAAACAGCTTGAACCCAGTGACGTCATACCCACCACCGGGCGTTCGGACTTTGGTGGCTCAACAGCACGCGCTGCACCAAGTACAGCCCCCGCAGCCTGCGAAAGAGAGGAACGACAGATCGCGTTCATCCCGTACAGGCCTCCGGCCCACAAGATCATCTGGATGTCTGGTGCTAAGCGATGTGGTGGGATCAATGGGGAAAAGCTGACGGTCGACACAATGTATTTAGGCACTCCCATGGGGATCGCTTGCGCACAATCGAGCGCCAAATCGGTTCCCATTGTGCCACCCGTTGCCAACATGGCATCAAAGCGCCCTTTGGACAGGGCGTCGCGAACGACTTTGGCGGCCCCTTCTGACATAACGCGAAAAGCCTTGTTTTCATCGCCCAACGCGATCACGTCTTCGATGGTCATATCGCATGCTGCAGCAACATCATGTTTGGAAATGTCCGTGGGTTGGGACGGGTCGCCCAATACGGAAACATCCATCGTCAGAACATTTCCCCCCTGCGCTACGATGCATTCCTCTAGATACCGCATCTCTGGATCTTTGGTGTCGTAGGTCCCGATCAACAAAATGGTTTTGTCACCCATGGGGGCTCTCCTTTGAAGTTCCGGGATCAGAGTTGAATCCACGCTGTTTTCAAATCGCTGTATTTCTCCAGCGCATGAAGGGATTTGTCGTGGCCATTACCGGATTGCTTCACCCCACCCAAGGGAACAGTGAGATCCGAACCGCCATATGTGTTGACATGCACCACACCCGAGCGGATGCCTGCCACCATCCGGTGCGCACGGCTGAGGTTAGATGTCCAGACGCCAGCGGACAGTCCATATTCTGTACTGTTGGCCAGTTGAATCGCCTCTTCCTCTGTTTCAAACGGGGTCACGGCCAGAACTGGGCCGAACACCTCGTTTCGAAACAGAGTGTCAGTCGAGCGGACTCCCGTCATAACGGTCGGGGCCATATAGTAACCACCAGTGTCCTTTAGAATTTGGTCACCACCAAGTTCTAGTTCAGCACCTTCCACCTGCGCCTTTTTGACATATTCCAGGTTCGCATCCAATTCGGACAGGGAGTGCACCGCTCCAATGTGGTTGTTCAGGTCTAGAGGATCCCCGACCTGCATCGCTTCGGCGTTCTCGACTAACTCTGCGACAAAATCGTCATGAATATCTGCCTGAACAAGCAAACGTGACGCCGCAACGCAAATCTGACCTGAGTTCCGGAATATCCCCGCGGCCGACACTTTCGCCGCCTGCGCAAGATCAGTTGCATCATTGAATACGATGTTCGGGGATTTTCCACCAAGTTCAAGGTAGCAACGTTTGAGGTTTGAACGCGCCGAATACTCAAGCAGCTTACGCCCCGTTGCGCCCGAACCCGTAAAAACAAGAATGTCCACATCCATCGACAGCGCCAGGGTCTCGCCCACGACCCGACCCGAGCCTGTGACGACATTTAATACGCCCTCTGGAATACCCGCCTCGACCGCCAGTTCAGCCAGTTTCAACAGCGTCAAAGATGAGCTTTCCGCAGGCTTCAGAACTACCGAATTACCCGCCGCCAGGGCCGGGGCCAGCTTCCACGCTCCGATCATCATCGGCATGTTCCAAGGCACAATCGCCCCGACGACACCGACCGGCGCATGGTGGATCAGCCCAAGGACATTTCCGGCAGTGGGTGCGATCTGGCCATAGACCTTGTCTATTGCCTCGGCGTAGTAACGGAAAGTTCCAGCCGCAGACATGGGTTCGGCCTTCATGGCCATCGTTATTTCGGTGCCATTGTCACGCACTCCCAAAACCGCAAGCTCCAGCGCATGTTTCTCGATCAGATCGGCAAGCTTCAGAAGGATTTTCTTACGCTCAGATGGTGCGCGCCGTGCCCAACGACCATCTTCAAAAGCCGCCCGCGCGGAAGCGATGGCCGCATCCATATCAAAAGGTGTACCCTCGGCAATCTGCGTCAGAACCTGACCATCTATCGGCGACAGAACATCGCGTGTTCTGCCTTCATTCGAAGGGACAGAACTCCCATTGATAAAATGGTTTCGGGGCGTCAACACCTTGCCGCGAAGAGCGTCGATTTCTGACTGGATCATTAAAGGATTACCCTTGTTGGTTTGGGTGGTCGGCATCAACAGGCTCAGCCGTAGGCTCGGGCCGCAACTTGTTTCTGAACTCGAAATACAGAGTGCGGAAATGAAGGATCAGGATCAGCAGTATCAAGCCAAACAGGATGGCCGCGATTGGCCGGTCGACAAAGTCGAGTGGGGTTTTCACCCGCGCCATGGCGCTACGAAGTTTCACCTCCATGATACCACCAAGAACCATTCCAAGAATGATTGGCACAATCGGCAAATCCAACCGTTTCAAAATAAGACCAAAGACACCAAAACCCGCCGCAAGCGCACAATCTGTTATCGAGTTCCTCAGCGAATAAACACCAACAAAAGACAACACCAATATCATGATCCCCAGAAAGCGAGTTGGTATCTGGATAATCTTGAGAAGCAGGTTTGTCGAAAACAGCAGGAACACCAGAACGATAACATTCAACAAGATCAGCGCCATATACAGCGCCATCACAAAGTCCATCTGAGATTCAAACAGCTGAGGGCCAGGAATGACGTTGTGGACATAAAACACCGACAGCATCATCGCCGTCAGCGCTTCACCCGGAATACCCAACGCAAGCAGCGGGATCATCGCAGCACCCGGAACTGCGTTATTGGCCGCCTCGGATGCCACCAGTCCCTCGGGTGATCCATCGCCAAACTTATCGGGATCCTTCGAGGTTTTCTGAGCATAGGTGTATGACAAAAACTGCGATGTGAATTCACCGGTGCCAGGCACCATTCCCATGAAGACACCAATGCTTGAAGACACAGTCGCTACGCGCTTGATACCCAAAAGCTCTTTCAGGCCCGCGAAAATGCTGCCGCTGACATGCGCTTTACCGGGTGCATGGTTCTTTTCCAGAAGCAGCAGCAACGCCTGACTGATCGCAAACAAGCCCAAAACCACAACGATCAAGTCAATACCTGAGGCAAGCCAACTTTGGTCAAATGTAAACCGACGCGTGTACTTGACCGGTTCCAAACCCACAGTGTTTAGAAAAATACCGAAGGCGGCCAGCATTCCCGCAGCAAATATTTGTCCGCGGTGGGCAAGCACCACCAAGATAATTCCCAGCAAAGCGGCTAGAAAAATTTCGCGGCTACCGAAATGCGGCGCGATCAAAGCCAGCACCGGCGACAGGATCATCAGACAGATGATCGAGAAGACCCCACCAAAGAACGAGGCCGAGTATGCCAGCGATAGCGCCCGGTGCCCCTGCCCGCGTTTAGTCATTGGGTAACCGTCGTACGTTGTCAGCGCGTTCACGGCCGTACCAGGCGTGTTGATCAAAATCGCCGGGATTGCGCCGCCATACATGGACGACCCGTATATTCCGAGCAGCAATGTCAGACCGACAATCGGCTCAAAAGCAAATGTTGCTGGCAATAGAATTGCGATGGCAACGGGTGCACCAACTCCGGGAAGAGCACCTATTATGACCCCGCCGATTGACCCGATCAGCAGCGCAATAATTACCTGCCATTGCGCAAGGATCGAAAGACCAGAAAATAGTGTTTCCATTTCGAACCTCAGAGATATGTCAGCGCAAAGGCGCGAACGCTGTCGGGCAGATATTCATAAACAGCACCAGCAGGGATTTTGACCTGTAGGAAGGCTCGGAAAACGACAGTAACAAAAACACCGAACAAAGCCGCGATACCGACTGTTCTTGCGCCCCGAAACCCAGTTCGTAACGCCAGAAAAACAGCAAATAAAACGGTCGACAGCAGGTATCCCAAAATGGGAACCAGCATCACGTAAACCAAAAAATATGCGACATATTCAAACGATCGCACCCAGAACCCGACTTCTGTCCAGCGACCAAGAAGACGGGGGGACATGGCTGAGCTCAGCCAGTGAAGGAACCCAAAGATGACCATCGCCCAGAGCGAGATCATGGGCCAGAGGTTGGGCTGGGCAAACCATTTGGTCCGCTTTACGGCTTTGGTCTGCTCACCCAATTGCGTCAGCAGAAAAACCGAAAAACCAAGGAAGAGCACTGCGAATACAACATCACCAGGTCGGCGATACCGTTTGAACATGTCCTGTAAGGTCTTCGCGATCATCTAAACCCCTCCCCTGATTGAAACTGGCCCGGCAGATTTGATGCTGCCGGGCCAGTTTCATGTTATTCGCCCAGAATCTCTTCGATTTTGGCGAACGAGGCTTTGTCTTGTTCGATCTGTGCGTTGGACGCATCTGGATCCTGCCAGTAGATCAGCGCACCCGTTTCCTCGGCAAGCTGCTTGGCCTTATCGGAACTCAGGGCCTTTTGCGCGGCTGCGGTGATCTTTTCACGTGCATCGGCTGGAGTGTCTTTGTGCACGAACAGACCGTTCCAAAGTGCCAAAGGCAGATCAGGGTTAAGTTCAACAATGGTTGGCGTGTCAGGAACCAGCGATATCCGCTCTCCTCCGATGCTGGCCAGGACGTTCACCTGATCCAAGCAGGGAAGTATGAGTTGAAGCGTGGTGTTGATCACATCCACGTCGCCCGAAGCCAATGTGTTGCAGTCCAGTGCGTCGAAAGCGGCTTCGCTCGCGAAATCAAACCCGCTGCTGACAGCGGCTGCAAATGTCACCTGTGTGGGTGGCAATACAGAGCCGAAATGCCCCAAGGCAACGTCGTTTTCCTTACCGTGCTCTACCAGTTCCGCCCAAGTCGAGAAGGGCGCGTCCTTGCTAGATGCGATCACAAATGGGTAGGTCAGAAAAATGCCAATCGGGTCAAACGGATTGGGGTTCAACTCGGGAATACCAATGTCGGGGCCGATCACCGGTACGCCTATAACGAAAGAGCCTACTGTATATCCATCCGCCGGAGCTGTTGCCACTTCAACCGCGCCAGGGAACGGGCCTCCGCCACCACCGGGCTTGTTAACCACTGCTGCGGGAACACCGTACATCGCCTGAAATTCGTCGGCGATGAGGCGGGTAAGCACATCCTCAAGGTCACCCGGTGGCCATGGCACAACAAAAGAAACGGGTTTTTCAGGATATTCAGCCAAAGCAGCGCTGGCACTGAGGGCCATTGCTGCGGCAGTAGCCATGAATTTTTTCATTACGTCCTCCCAAGCGGTTCATATATTGAAACACAGTATCAATTTTTTTATTGCTGTGTTAAGCTTTATTGTTGCTGTGTTAAGCTCTTTCTGTCAAGATAATTGTGAAACAAAGGACTGGATCATGGGGACTGCACTGAAAGTACTGAAACTTTTGGATAGCTTTTCTCTGCAACAACCTGAGCTTGGGTTGTCGCAGATTGCTCGGATGAATCAGATCAACAAGGCGACTGCACTGCGGTATCTGACGAATCTAGCGGACTACGGCATGGTCGAACAGGATCCACAATCCAAACTGTATTCGATCGGAACCGCCCCCCTTCGTTTGGCCAATCTACGAGAGGCCGCCAAACCACGGCTGACGGCAGCCCGAAAAATTATGAAGGCGCAGGTGCTGAAAGTGCATGAAACGATGCACATGTCACTTTTGAAATCCGATCTACTGCAAACCACTTTGGTTGAAGAAACACAGGCTCATTCCGTTCGCATAAGTATCGGCGCCTCTGAAATTTTGCCTTTGCATGCGACCGCCTCGGGCATCGTTTCACTGGCGTTTGGCCCCAGAAATCTATTGCAACACGTACTGGATGGGTCGCTACCAATCTATTCCGAACACACCCTGACAAACCCCGATCGCCTGATGGATCTGGTCAATGAAACACGGCAGAAAGGGTGGTGCGAAAGTGTGAGCGGCTATGAAACAGGCGTACACGGGTTCGCCGCACCGATCTTCGGCGAGGAACAAACCGCGATTGGAGCCATCGCCTGCGTCATTCCGCAGCCTCGGGTCACATCGGACCTGCGGAGTGCCGTGCTCGACGCACTGAGCATTGCCTCAAAGGAGATCACATCAGTCTATGGCGGACAGTTTCCTGCCACCTACCGCCTGAATCAGTTGCAGACCAGTTGATACCGACACGACGACAGAGAGAGCCATGAAAGACTCAAACTTCCTGAAAGAAAACAACGCGCGATATTTCTGGCATCCGATGGCCCATCCGGCGGACAGTCAAAAAAACCCTCCCACTATTCTAAGTGGCGGTGAAGGGGTCAGCATCGTGGATGTTGATGGCCACCGGGCACTGGATGCAGTCGGTGGTCTGTGGAACGTGAATCTGGGCTATTCCTGCGAACCAGTAAAGCAGGCGATTGCGGACCAGTTGAACGCCCTACCCTACTATTCCACGTTTCGTGGGACCAGCAACGACAAGGCAATCGAACTATCCTATGAGCTTGCGCAGTTCTTTGAACCTGATGGCCTGACACGCGCGTTTTTCACGTCGGGCGGTTCGGACTCGGTCGAGATCGCCCTGAAAATGGCCCGCCAATACCACAAAATTCGCGGTGAGGCCGGCCGCACCAAGTTCATCAGTCTGAAGCAGGGTTATCACGGCACGCACTTTGCAGCTGCGTCGGTCAATGGTAATCAAAAGTTTCGCGCAGCCTACGAGCCCATGTTGCCGGGATGTTTTCACGTCCCCGCGCCTTGGACCTATCGCAACCCGTTTGATGAGACCGATCCAGAACGGCTAGCGCAGCTTTGCGTAAAAGCGTTAGAAGCCGAAATCGCATTTCAGGGTGCGAATACCGTTGCGGCGTTCATTATGGAACCCGTTCTCGGCGCAGGGGGAGTGATCCCACCACATCACAGCTTCATGCCCATGGTGCGCGAGGTTTGCTCGAAACACGGGATTTTGTTGATTTCGGACGAGATCATCACCGCCTTTGGTCGAACAGGCAGCGAAAGCGGTGCGCGGCATTGGGGCGTGAAACCAGACATCATGACCACGGCTAAGGCGATTACCAATGGCTATTTTCCCTTCGGTGCAGCGTTGATTTCTGGCGAAGTGGCCGAGGTGTTTGAAACCGACACCACTGGTCTGGCATCGGTTGATCAGGGGTATACATATTCGGGCCATCCAGTCGGCGCAGCGGCAGCACTTGCCGCACTGTCCGAAATTAACCGCCTTCGGGTCTGGGAAAACGCCGCCGCCCGCGGAGACGAACTCTTTTCCGGATTGCAAAAGCTGACTGAAAAATATGACGTCATCGGTGACGTGCGTGGGGGTGAGGGCCTCATGTGTGCGCTGGAATTGGTCTCAGACCGCGAAACAAAGGCACCGATCGCGAAACACTTGCCTCTGCAGGTACAAAAAACAGCCTATGAAGACGGTGTAATGGTTCGTGTGTCCGGCAATAACATCATCCTGTCACCACCTCTGGTGATCACTTCGGAAGATGTGGCCAAAATCCTCTCGGCGCTTGATACCGGACTGGCCAGTCTCTGACTTGTCTACTGACCTCGTTTTTTCCCAGGACGGGGTCAGACTTTAACCTCTTGCAGCTCCTCGAGAAGATCCAGAAGTTGATCTAGCTTTTCACGCCCCAGCTGCGCTTCGATATTGTTCGATATTGCAAGCGATGTGGCGAGATTGTTCTCTAATATCATTCGACCCGCGTCGGTGATCTGCACCATAGTCCGGCGCTTGTCCTCGTTGTCTTGACGGCGCGTAATCTGCCCGTCTGTCTCCATCGTCCGTAGAATTCGGGTCACACTGGGTAATAGCAGGCAAGCCTCATGTGCAATAGTGCTTTGCTCCACCTCTCCCAACTCATCCAGTACGCGCAGAATTCGCCATTTCTGTTCAGTCAGGCGAATACCCTGCAGCATATCCCGGATGGGTGCCATAACAGTTTCACGCGCGCGCAAAAGCGCAATTGGAAGAGATCGGGCGGTACTTTTGGTATGAGACTGAGTATTCATATGACCTTCTTAATCGTCAATTCTTGGTTTGCAAAGTTTAACAAGGCAAGTTCCTGCGACCGTGCCTGTTATTGTAGATTTATCTGTAACTAGCGCCCGCCGCTTCGGAGAATTTCCAGCAAGCCCTTTCAAGCGAAATGTTCCAACTGCGGCCAGTTAAGGCCACGATTTGGACACTATTATGGCTATTATCTTTTATTGTTGATGTTACGATCCGCTATTGGGAGCTATCTGAACTATGGTGCCAGCCGAAAACTCGGTCGCTATCGTTATGCCTTGCCTGAACGAGGCGGCAACGATTTCTTCCTGTGTAGTCAGAGCGCAACAAGCCTTGCAGATACTCGCTGAGCGATACCAGATATCAGGCGAAGTAATCGTTGCAGACAATGGCAGCACGGACGGCAGTCAAGCCCTAGCTGAAAAGGCCGGTGCCCGGGTCGTAAACATTCAAGAACGCGGTTATGGCGCTGCCCTTATTGGTGGTTTTGCCGCAAGCGACGCCACTTATCTGGTGATGGGCGACAGCGATTGTTCCTATGATTTCGTCGAAGCGGTTCCGATGATCGAAAAGTTGATGAATGGTGCCGAATTATGCATGGGCAACCGGTTTCGTGGCGAAATCAAGCCCGGCGCAATGCCCTGGAAGAACCGTTATATCGGCAACCCCGCCTTGTCGGGCATTCTTAGAATTTTGTTTCGCACTGGTATCGGTGACGCCCATTGTGGCATCCGCGCCATCCGGCGAGAGGCATTGGAGCGGCTCAACCTATCTTCAACCGGGATGGAATTTGCTTCCGAGATGCTGCTGAAATCTGTGCTGCGGAAGCTGAATATAGCCGAGGTTCCTGTAACCTTGTCCCCTGACGGACGCGGTAGGGCACCACATTTGAATCCGTGGAGAGATGGGCTTCGGCACCTGATATACATGTTTTTGCTCAGCCCAACCTGGCTGTTTCTGGTGCCTGCACTGGTCCTGTTCCTCGCAGGATTTGCAATCACCGTTCTATTGCAACTTAGCGGAGATCAGGAAATGGCGCTGATCGGTGGCTTCAGGATCGGCGATCACTGGGCCGTCGCGGCGAGTGCGGCCATGGTCCTGGCCTTTCAGACGGTGGTGCTGTGGATGGCGGCACTGATGTGCAGCTATAGAGATGGACTGCGACTGCCAACAGAACGCGCTCGGGTCTTGTTGGGATATTCGCGCTTGCAATATTGGATTCTGGCCGGGCTTGTCCTGACATTTGGCGGCTTGATCTGGGCAGCCACTATCACCTCTGGCTGGATTGCCTCGGACTTTGCGGCATTGAACGAGATGCGCACTTTGATCGCTGCGTTCACGATGATTGTTATTGGGGTGCAAACGTTTTTTTCCGGGTTCTTGCTGTCTATGATTGCGGGCAATCGCTCGCGTCATTCAGCGGTTCTACCCGAACGAGGGAATGTCTCTGCCAATCCCGATCTAATGGCGTTGAACCAACCAACATGATTTTCGGTTGATCTGCCTATTCCATTGGATCTGATGGTTACTGCCAACGCGCGGCATCCGATCGCAGCGTATCAGCCTCACACCGTTACAAGCTGCCCACGTCGGAGTTCGAGGGTCTCGGGCGCCAACGAGAGGCGGAACGCAGGGGCATGACTAACCAATAGAATTGCCTGAGGTAATCCCTGCAAAATTTCCAGAAGCTGTGCTTCATTCTTGGCATCAAGCGCGTTGGTCGGCTCGTCCAATAGTAACGCCTCAGGCTCCATCGCGAGTACGGTGGCAAGGGTCACCAACCGTTTTTCACCACCTGAAAGTTTATGCGTGATACGGTCTCGCAGATGCATCAAATCCAGATCGCTCAGCACTTTGTCAACGATGGCAAGCGCTTCGGTCGTGCTGCGCCCAAGATTGAGCGGGCCAAAAGCGATATCTTCCGCCACGGTCGGGCAAAACAACTGGTCGTCAGGGTCTTGGAACACCAATCCTATACGGCGGCGAACCTCGTGAAAGTCAGCCTCGACACACCTATCCTTACCAAAGATGTTCACGCGCCCAGAAGAGGGCGCTTGAAGGCCAAGGACAATGCGAAATAGTGTGGATTTTCCTGAACCATTGGGACCTGCAATCGACAATCGCTGGCCAGGTTCAAGCTGCAGTGAAGCCCCGTCCAGTACCGGGGCCTGACCCGGGTACGAAAAGCAAATGTCTTCGAGCTCAAGGATCGTCATTGAAAATCCAGAATGAGAAGGCTGACACAAATCGCACACATCATCGTGGCAAACCAATAATCCCGTCGGGTCAGGTTAAATTCTTGCAACAACAGAAGCCGGCCCGAAAACCCTCGGCACTTCATCGCGTCCAGAATGCGCTCGGAACGTTCAATGGCGCGGATCAGCATCATACCGACCAGATAACCAAAGCTGCGATAGGTGTGCCAGTTGGTGCCCGGACGGAAACCTCTGACCTTCATCGCGCCGCACAGACGCAGGTACTCTTCGCGCAGCACCTCGATATAGCGGATCGTGAACATCAACAGATGCACAAGCACCTCCGGGCAGCGAAGTTTGTGCAATGCATGACCTAATGTGACAGGCTCCATCGACCCGACCAGGACCATCAGCGCCAGTATCACGGCGTTTGCCGTCAGCGCGATCTCAATGGCTTTCCAGAACCCCTGCCAGCTTGCCGCAAATCCAAAGAGGGTGAACATGGTGTCTCCGTGCATGGAGAATGGCAAAAGCACCAACATGAAGATGATAAAGCTGTCCATCATCGCCATACGTTTGAGAGTTCTGCGAATGGGCAAACGCGACATCAGCAACAGCCCGATCGAAACTGAAAGCGCGGTCAATAATGACGGGATTGAACTTAGTGCAACGGTGACGACGGCAAAGAGACATGTTATCGCGATGCGCATCCGCGGATCCAAATCCGCGATCACCCCGTAGGGCTCACTCCCACCTGCCTCGGCCAGAGTTTTGGCCTGGGGTTCCAGTGCATGTGCCATCAGGCGGCCATCTTCCGGCGCGCGGCGAAATAGAACCCGATGCCAAAGAGACCAACGATATACCCGATGCCCCCCAAAATACTTTGCATATCGTTATGTTCGCGATAGGCGGCAATTTCTCGGCGCAGGGGGCGGGTTTCGTCACGCACCACTTTAGCGATCGCGGCGCGTTCTTGGTCGGACAGAGACGCAACCATCACGGTTCCAACGCTTGCAAAAGTCGCAGGCTGAGCGCCGATCTCCGCAACCTCAGCGGCAACTCCCATGATCTCGGCCACCTCGTTTGCGGACATGGTCACTTCAGCCACATGGCCCGCGCCAAGATCGGCCTTGAAGGTATGCGCAACAGGTTTTGTGGGGATATACAAAAAGAACCCGTCCCCATCGGTAACGGTGCTACCTAGTTCAGCACCATCGGGGCCGTAGACGAAAACTTCCTGGTCGCTTGCCATATCGCCATTGGAGAGCCCCAGCTCACCCTCGATCGCTTCGCCAGCGGGGAAAACCCCCGCGATGACCTTGTGTGCGAGGGCCGAAATCGGTGTGAGCATCAGCGTGGCAATAACAACCAGTTGTTTCATGTTAAAACCGCCTTTTTGAACAGTTCCGGTTTCACCTTGCGCGCCAACATCACGGCAAACCCCGTAAGCATGGCTTCAATGCCCATAACCGGTATATGGGCGAAAAACACCAGCTTGGCCGCAGGCAGGAACGCGTCACCGGACATCGCCAGCGAAATGGCAACAAACGCGGTTGTGGCTGCGATTGAGAACGCCCCCCCGATACCGCCCCAAATCGCCCCCTGAATGGCCGAGCCTCGGGCGATGAGGCGGCCAAAGATCATCCAGGTCAGTACCGCCGGAAGGGCAATATTCAGCGTATTTATCCCAAGCACAGTCAATCCGCCAAATCCAAAGAATACAGCCTGTAACAGCAGCCCTACAAACAAAGCCGGAAAGGCGGCCCAACCGAGCAAAAGCCCGGCCAGGCCATTCAGGATCAGATGCACAGAAGATGGGCCAATCGGCACATGAATCAGCGAAGCAACGAAGAAACTGGCTGACAGAACACCCGCTGTGGGAATGCGATCCAGATCCAGCGACCTCAGCCCCATTGCAATCCCGCCTGCAGCAGCGATCGCACCGCCGATTACGACAGGGTTCGAAAGAGCACCATCTACAATGTGCATAAGGGTTTACTCCAGATCCCAGGCGCGGATCCAGATCACGGCATCCTGGCTCAGCTCTTTACCTTCATGCTCGGTTTTCGGACCAGAGCCCAAAGCGGCGAAACCCCAGTAACCGGCTTTGGGTACACCAAAACTGAAATAGCCATTCTCGTCCGAAATCGCTACCAGCGCACCACCTGGCAGCGGTGACACCGTCGGTGCAGCGGCGCCCGTGCCTTTGAGGTCAGGGGCGGCGGCGATGTATTCGATCTCAATCTCGACCCCTGCAACTGGTTTGCCATCGCTCAGCACGCGACCCGTGAAAGTTGAGCCAGCAATGATGTTGTAGGGCTTGTTAAGCGGCAGGATTTCTGTTGCCAGACCTTGCGGCTGATCCCAGTCGGTGGGCAGTTCATTTCGGTTCAGATAGGCCTTGGTGATCTGCTGGATATAAATATCCTCAGATTCTTCGTAGTAAGGCGCAGGAACGGTCACCACCACATAGTCGCCCGAACGCTTCACCGGGACCGAGCCTTTGAACGCCTTGGCGCTGTTGTCTGGGCCGTCAAATGTGGTTTCTTCCAATGTGTCCAGCAGATCGGTTTTATTGCCGCTGTGGATCACATAGAATTCTTCCGGTTTTTCAAGCGTCATCACATGACCAGCTTCAAACGGGTGCCAGAATATCAGCTTTACCGGCACATCACCGGGTCGCTCGATCATCGTGTTTTCTGTGTATTCCATTAGGAAATGAGCGCTCGCAAACGCAGGCATCACTGCAGCAGCTGCTGCTGCCAAAAGCAATTTCTTCAAAACTCAGTCCTTCTCAGGTCGCGCCTTCCCCGGCACATATTTGGTTTTGACTTGGGGAAGGCCCGCGTCCGTTCGTCGACCGAGACAAACGGATAAGGCGCACACCCCGTCGCCGACAATGAGCACCCTTTCCGAGGGCGCGTGTTCGGCAGGTCTCCTGACTTGCGGGTCAAAGCGCTATGCTGGCCTTCCCGGGATATCCCAGTGGCATTGTCAGCCGCGCTCGCCGCTTACAGTTGCGGGGGCAGTTGCAGATTTGGCGCGAAGAGCACCGCACTACATTCCCTATTGCTTCCAGGGGAATCCCCCGGAACCGAACATGGCGTGTTCATGCCAGAACATGCAAAGCACGGTCAACAATCGTTTCCGTCACTAAGCGGGCCATTTGCGAAATTAGAGTACCCACATTCGCTCGACCAGCATCGGATCGATCCTGACAGCTTCTTCACAGCCGTATTACAGCCATCTTATCTTGCGTCATGTCATGCATGGTGTAGCCGATACCGCCGGTGTTGTACCCTGATTGACGGCGACCCGCGAATGGCATCCAGTCGACCCGAAAAGCAGTATGATCGTTCACCATGACGGCCGTGGCGTCCAAATACCGCACGGCATGCATTGCTGTATCCAGGGATTTGGTAAAGACCGACGCCTGAAATGCAAAAGGAAGAGCGTTTGCAGCTTCGTATGCAGCACTAAGATCATCATATTCATAAACACAAACGACCGGCCCGAAGATTTCGGAGGTGGACACGCTCGCATCAGCGGGTGGGTTTAGAAGGACAGTCGGAGCATAGGTCGTTCGGCCCAGCCGTTTACCCCCTGTCATTACGCGGGCACCTCCCGCAACCGCTTCGTCTACCCATTGTTCTACTCGATCAACTTCACCCGGACGGATCAGTGGCCCACATTCCACGCTGGCGTCACGGGCATCACCCACCTTCAGCGCTGAGGCGGCTTCTGCCAACTTTCGAGCGACCGTTTCCGCCATCCCTGATGGAGCAAAAACACGCTGAACCGAGACACAAACTTGACCGGAATGATAAAATCCACCCTTGGTCAACAAGGGAATCATGGCATCAATGTCGGCTGTCTCATCGATGATAACTGGCGCCGCTCCGCCGTGCTCCAACGCGCATCGCGTCCCCGGCGCCAGCTTCGAGCGCAGCATCCAACCGACACGTGCCGATCCGATGAAAGAAAAGAATCCGACACGCGCGTCCGTGATCATCCGTTCAGCTACATCATTTTGGCAAATCGTCAGATGGCACCACTCCTTTGGTAGGCCAGCCTCGTACAGGATGTCGACAAATGCTTCGCATGACAGTGGTGTATCAAGTGCCGGTTTGACGAGGACCGGGCATCCAGTGGCCACAGCCGGCGCCACCTGATGTACGATCAAGTTCAACGGATGGTTAAACGCGCTTGCGGCAACCACTACGCCGATAGGTTCACGCTGTGTAAAGGCAATCCGACCCGATCCTGCCGCCGTCAGATCCATCGGTATTTCCCGACCCGCCATCTGACCGATCTCATGGATACACAGCTCGACACCATCAATGGCACGCGTCACTTCGATGCGCGCGTCAATCAAGGGTTTGCCACCTTCGCTGGCGATTAGCATCGCAAGGTCTTCCGCGCGGCCGGACATGATCCGAGCTGTATTCTTCAGAACCTCAATCCGCCTGTAAGCAGGCAACCAAGTGCCTCGATCACGGTGCAGACCGTGTGCCACATTCAACATGACATTGATATCGTTCCAGCTTTTAACCTCGACACTACCGATTTTCTCAAGATCAAACGGGTTCAGAACTTCAACAACATTACTCATATCAGACAGACCTTCGCCGCAAGCTCATCAATGAGAACGCGTTGGTTTTCACTGTAATCGACCGGCAAGTCGATCAGATGCACACCACCTGCTTCAAACGCTTTTTCAAAGGTAGGCACCAGATCTTCTGTCCTTTCGACCCGATGACCCGTAGCACCATAGCTGTTAGCGTATTGCACAAAATCAGGATTCTTAAATTCCAATCCCCAATCATCAAACCCCGCATGCGACTGCTTCCAACGGATCATTCCGTACGAGCTGTCATTCAGAACAGTAACAACAAGATTGAGGCCAAGACGAACGGCGGTTTCAATCTCCTGGCTGTTCATCATGAACCCTCCGTCACCGCAAATGGCCATAACCCTACGCTCAGGATATAGCTTCGCTGCCATCATGGCCGAAGGTAAGCCTGCCCCCATGGTCGCAAGCGCGTTGTCCAGCAGAACCGTGTTGGGTTGATAGGCCTGGTAGTTTCTGGCGTACCAAATTTTGTAGATACCGTTGTCCAAAGCGATGATATCGCAGTCCCCCATGACTTTACGTGTGTCAGCTACAAACCGCTGGGGGATGACCGGAAAACGCGGATCATCAGCGCCTTCTGATGTGTGTAGATCGGTCTCGTTTTTGACCCGCTGGAAGTAACTTCGGTCAAATTCCAAAGGTCCTTGCAGGAACTCACCCAATTTGGAGATGGATTGCGCCAGATCACCAACCACTTCAACTTGAGGGAAATAAACTTGATCAACCTGCGCGGCCTTGTAGTTAACATGGATCACTTTGGTGCCGCCCTCTTCCATAAAGAACGGTGGTTTTTCCACAACATCGTGACCCACATTGATGATCAGATCAGCGCGTTCGATGGCGCAGTGCAGATAATCACCATCCGACAGAGCGGCTGTGCCCAAAAACAGTTCGGACCGCTCATCCACGACACCCTTACCCATCTGAGTATTGAAAAATGGGATCTGGGTATCGTTCACGAACTTGCTCAATGCGCTGCGGGCGTGTTTTCGGTTCGCCCCGGCCCCCAAAAGCAAAAGCGGCATCCTGGCAGCACGGATCATCTCAGCCGCTTCGGTCAGAACTGCATCACCGGCCACGGCATAGTGACGCTGATGCGGTTCAAGAACATGCTCAGAAGTCTCTTCGGCTGCAATGTCTTCCGGAAGTTCCAACAAAACCGCGCCGGGGCGCTCCTCTTGCGCGACACGAAAGGCTTCGCGGATCAATGAGGGTATTGTGTTGCCGTGTACGATCTGTTTGGACATTTTGCAGATCGGATCGAATAGCCCAACAATATCGACAATCTGAAACTGGCCCTGTTTCGACTTCTTGATTGGTTTCTGCCCCGTGATCATGATCAGCGGCATACCACCCAGATGAGCATAGGCCGCTGGTGTAGCAAAGTTCGTTGCCCCCGGCCCCAGCGTCGCCATGCAGACTCCGGCCTTACCCGTCAGACGACCGTAGGTCGCAGCCATGAATGCCGCGCCCTGTTCGTGACGCGTTAGAACCAACTCTATTTTTGAGGTTCTTAGAGATTCCAGAACATCCAGGTTCTCTTCTCCCGGAACAGCAAAGATGTACTCAACACCCTCCGCCTCAAGCGCTGCGACCAGCAGATCAGAAGCTTTGTTAATTGGCGATACGATTTGGTCATTATTAGACATGTAATCTCCTGATTTCACGACAGATCGGTGAGCTTGGGGTGGCCACGAAACTAAATGTACCACCATTTTGAATGAGGTTCAGGTCCATCGATTAACCACCTGCTTGCAATCGCTGTCGCTTGGGAAAAAGCTTGTCCTCGGAATTGGGTTCCACGCTTATCGACCGACAATCGCAGCTGAGTGGCCTTTCGCTCCCTGCTCCACTGTCAGCAATGGGTAATGCGCAAAATGAACCGCACCAATGGGGCGCAAATCACGCGTCGACCCGAGCGGAACAGTTGAAGTAGCATTTTCGTAGGCGCACCCAATCCCTGACTGCTCTGACCAATTGAGGGGCGTTTCCGCACGATCCTGAACAAAGAAATATTGCCAAAATAACCCGCAAAAACGCTCAAAAACGTGACAACACCGGGCAACCACGGGAAAATTAAGCCTCATGGCCCTGTCGAATTGGGTGATTAACCCGACGTGCATCACAACGACCCATAGAACCGCGAGACAAAAGAGAGAACTGGATTGCTGCAACATGTTTGTTTGGCTCGTTCTTGGTTCGACTTAGGCCCAGCCTAGGTGTGCTGCAATCAAGTCGATGGCTAAATATTCAAACTAGATTGGAACTGGAACGGCCATAATCCAGCACAGGGCTCATCACGTATTGGTGAAGTGATATCAACGCGGTAACAAAATGAGTGCGGGGACAGAACAGCCGTAATCCGTCAGTCTCGAAACGCCCTGTCCTTTACGCGGATGACTGGCTTCGTCAGATACTCCAGCACTGTTTTTGGTTCGGACAGCATATCAACTTGAGCAACCATTCCCGGTATCACGTCCAGATTCTGCCCATTCGCGTCCGTCAACGCTCCACTCAGCCGTATCGCCACGACATAAACCGGCGTATCTCCATCCGGGGCAAGTACCGTATCCGCGCCGATGCGCGTTACCCGCCCGTCCAGGGCACCATAGCGTGAAGCGTCATATGCCGTAATACGCACCTTTACCTCCAGATCAGATCGAATAAAGGTAATGTCATCCGGCGCGACAAAGGCCTCGACTGTGACGGTTTCGGCAAACGGTACGTTTCAACTACGGTCTGACCCTGCTGTACCACTCCGCCCAAAGTCGAAATCAAAACCTGATTGACAATGCTGCGCGTCGGTGCGCGAATTTCGGCACATGCGAGACGGGTCTGAAAGGCTGGAATACGGGTTTCAGGCGAAACCAGTTTGTGAGCCTCGCCATCTGAAATGGTCCACCGCTATGTTTAAGAAATAGAGGACCAAGAATGGCAAACAAGCGACCGAAGCCGGAAGAGATTATCTAAACCGGCCAGAAATGATGTTCTCCTTCAGAGTCCCTGAGAACGGCCAGCAATCCTGCAACACAGCGCCAATATTGCGGGTCTTATCCGCCGGATCCACGGCACGCGCATCCAGACCATCCTGCATGACCGCCCCGGTATCAGGTTCATACAAATCCAAGATCAAGCGCGCCAGAGTGCTTTCCCAGACTCAATCGGGCCCTATATCGCGACTTTTTCGCCCGGTTTGATCGCTAAATCGATATCCTTAAGAATCGAACCCAACGCGTCATCGTAAGCAAAACTGACACCCTTGAAGTCAATCTGACCTTCGATCCTGCGCCGAGACAAATAGCGTCGGCCAGGCTGACGCTCGACCTATTGCACCATAATCGCAACGATCTGGTGATAAACCACGCGCGCTTGGTTCAGACGCGTCAGTACCTGCGCCAACTGGGACAGAGGTGACAAGGTTTTGCCCGTCAAGATCACGCAAGCGATCAGTGCTCCCATGGAGATCACCCCGTCCCGGATCAGGAACACACCGAAAAACACAATCGTGACCTGCGTGATCTGTTGAACCAGAAAGGTAAGGCTCACCGTTCCCTATGACAGCAAACGCGTCCTGCCGGAACTATCTGCCTGCGCGCGTACCGTCTCCTCCCAGCGAGCGCGCATGACCGGTTCGGCACCGGTCGTCTTGAGCGTTTCCATCCCCGTCAGCGTTTCCATCAGAACTGATTGTTTGGTCTGACTATCAAAACTAGATTCACGCGCATATCGGCTGAGGAATGGGTGCGCCAAAAGCCCCGATAGCAACTAATCGGCACAGCAATTGCCGAAACCAGCGCGAGAGTACCGCCGATGGCCCAGATCACACCGATAAATACAAATAGGAAGGGTAAATCGACCAAAGCAACCAGAGAGGCTGAGGTGAAAAAGTCACGTACCACCTCAAAGTCCCGCAGGATCGAGCCCATTCGCCCATTCTGACCCTACGTGACTTCATCTTGAGCGTCATCAACTGATTGAACAGCCGTTCGGCGATCTTCCTATCCGCCCGTTTCCCTGCTGTGTCAATGAAACGCGACCGCAGATTTTGGATAAGAAAGCCAAAACAGCAACACAAAGCCCACACCAGCAACCAAGGCCAATGGACTGTCGACCGCTTCATTCGGCAGAATGCGATCATAGACAACCATCGTGAACGGAGAGGTCGCCAGTCCAAGTACGCTGGTTACCACGGCGGCCAAAACCAATGCCCTGTGGCGCTGAACGGTCCTCCTCCGAGCGGTGCGCAGAACCCCGCGCGCTTTGCTCGGGCGTGGATCCTGTCGCCGCCAAACCTGCAGCTCGGATGATCCAGTACTGGCATTAATCACTAGGAATCGATCCTTATCCTCTCTATCCAGCACTACAATAGGGGAGCCCTCGGCATCAAAGGCCAGAACCACAAAAAGGATCGGATCAAGCTTCAACAACCGCGCCTTGCCGAAATCCGCCCTGTAACCCGCCACCTCCAACGCACTTACAGCGTCTTCGACGGCATAAGCGTCAGGCTTGCTCTTAAAAACCCGAAACAGATCTGTCTCGGACAGACCATGGCCTAGATGTTCCGTTAATAGCCGGAGATGATTGATCAGCGGGTCGGAGGTGGCTGAATTCATCGGGACTGTCACAAGGTCGGATCGGTAGGCTGAGCGACACCCAAAGCGTCCAGGATGTCACCGGTGACCGCCAGCACAGCATATTCGGCGCGACGCGCTTGCGCTTCAAGTTGAATTACCCGCACCTGCGCAAGGTTCAGTTCGCGCAATGCATCCAATATCTGAACCAATGTGCTGCGCCCAATATTAAACTGACCCCGTGCAGCATCTAGCGCCTGCTCATTGATCTCGACCGCGCGTCGGGCTGTCGCTAGCCGCCGTTGGATTGAATTGGTCTCTTCCAGCGCCCGAGACAGATTACGCTGCAACTCGCGGCGCAACTCCTCTTCATCGGCTTGGCTTTGTTGAAGATTCGCGCGCGCCGTTTTCACGTTGGCCCGTGAGGAACCACCTTGGTAAATCGGAACTGTCACGCCCAATCGAGCCTGCGCCCCATCGTCAATGAACCCCTGATCGAAATCAGTCTCAAGGATCGCGGACAGGGTCGGCCGAGTCGCCCGTTCCGCAACGATAACTTCTTGCTGGCGCACCTGGCTAACGGCAACCTGAGTCCGTAAACGTGGGCTGCGCTCAACCATCTCATGCGCCGAAGACCCAGCCAAAGCCGGGGCCGGTGGGATCGTCGGAATAACACCGGGACGGGTCCCAAATACTTCTACCCAGTTTGCGGTTGCCAGTTCCACTTCTGTCTGCGCTTGTGCCAGTTCTGTCTCGGCATTTGACCTGCGCCCTTGCCCGGCCAGCAGATTTGCAACAGATCCAGCCCCCGCATCAAAGCGTGACTGGAGGTCGTCAACCAATATATCCGTGCGGTCCAGATTCTGCCGAGCCTGCTGTTCGAGGCGACGATTGCGGTCCAGATTGACTATGGTTTCTATGGCTTCGAAACTTAATGCGTTCAGCTCTGACAACTCACTTAACCAAGTCTGCCGGGCTTCGATCTGGCGCAATCCGACGCGACTGTTGACTTTGCCCCCATCATATATGATCTGGCTCAACCGCAGGATTGGAACCGGATCACCGCCAGACGTCAAAGACGTTTCGGCCTCTATCTGCGGCAAAAATGCCCCCTGCTCTGCGTCGATTCGAGACTTCGATGCCAGAACGTTCGCGGTGCCTGCGGCTGTCGTGGGTGAAGTAGCGACCGAAGTTCGTACCAGCTCGGCAAAATCGGTATGTGCAACGCTTCCCTTCAGATTGTTCCTACCTGATGCGGGTACTTCCACGGGTTTTGCAGTCGGATCAAAGGACTGAGTCCCCTGAATATCTTCAGTGCAACCAGCCAAAACTATCGTGGTTATCAAAACCGACAACCAAGCCTTCATGATGCCAATGCTCCTGGTATTAATTATGCGCCAGACAACAAATCATCGGTCAATATTCTTAACAAAGTGCTATTCAAAGTTCTCGTTAAAAGGGTATTTTGACGGACAAACAACCTTATGCTTTGCACGCATATTTAGATTAAAGCGTGACAACAACTGCGCACGTGCCGCCCCTAATGCACCATCTGCACGCAGCCAAAGACCGCTTCCTTCGACCTGCAATGCATTGTCGATTGCATCGGCCAGTTCTACATCCGTGATCGCAATGCCCAGCCAGATATCATCAATTCAAGCTTCAAATCACGGTTGACGTCATCTACCTGCGCCACAATCGACCTGTCGAAACCGCCACCCGCATCCAGAAAATCGGTGCTCGAGCCCAGTATGAACCTTTGACTCTTTTCTAAGTCGATACCGATCCCAATAAACGCAGGCTAACCTTAGTAGCTGTAGACGCCTTCAAAAAGCAAAATACGATCGCCCGGATCGGTCAAAACTGAATTGTTTGTTGCACGGGGCACCATAATGTTCGGAGCTCGCAACTCATAATTCGCCTCAAGCACGGCGCCAAATTCCGATCCCAGATTGTCTGTACGATAAGATAATATCACAAGTTTTGGCTCGGCGCGGAACAACGCCTGATACAGGGCAGATTCTTCGCCTGCAGATTTCGTGTTGTTGACAGCTTGTGCATCAAGCCAGAGGCGCGGCTCCATGCGACGACTGGGAATCATGCCAATGCCGTCAAAATAGGTGTCCTCTTGCGCAAGTAGTTCTTCTGCTCGCTGAATAAGCGCAAATTGGTCACGGTTATCGTGGGCCAAATATTGAACATTTCGCAGCGTGCTCAGCACAGCAACAATTACCAGAATGCCAATAACACGCGAATACCACATTTCTGATCGCAGCATCAATCGGACGACGGCGTCGGCACAATAGAAAGCCAGAAACGGCAGCACCATGACGAAAACGTACGGCCATGTTTGATTATGAAAAAAGACCAATGCAGAAAGCACTAACGTAAAGGTAAAATATACCCGTGCAGCACTATCACATTTGGCAAATCGAGAGGCCGCAACAAAAAGCCCAAATATCACCAAACCATATTGCAGAGAATTTCGCTTTAGCGTTTGCCAGACGAACGCATCAAGTCCTTCGTAATAACTGCCCCCGTTGAACGCGAGTTCCGCTGGCCCAAAGAAAAGCACGGCAAGAACCTGTGGCATCGCGGCGCCCCCTAACAGGACTCCGTAAACTGCTATTGCGGCTGCCCACCCCAGTAAGAGCATTACCCCACGCTTCACCGCTCGGGCGACTGAGCGCATGATGAGCGCATCAATAGTCAATGCGGCCCCCAACGCAAAATTGAAGTAGATTGATTTTTGGGTCGTTACAAATGCAAGCCCACTTAGCAAACCAGCAATCAGAAGAGGCTTGGCGCGGTCAGTTCCAGACCGAATGACGACCAGAATTGCCATAATCGCAAATAGCGTGGCAAGCGGTTCTGAACGCAAGCGGAATCCGCGTTCGATGAAATTACTAAAGCTCAGCAAGAGTGCAACGGCTAACAAAGCCGTAACACGTTCCGCCCCCAAAGACCTGGCGCATAGGTAGACACACCAAGCGATGGCGAATGCCAGGCAGGCTGTCGTCAATCGGCCTGCTATCAGCATTGAGGTGGCATCCCATCCGATCAGATGAGAGAATTCATAGAACAGAGCATATCCGACCGCCTTTTTCGGCCAGATCGTCTCGAACGTTCCGTCGAACAGATAAACGGGTTGGGTAAAATGCCAAAACTCATCCATTACAAAACGAGTATTGACCGCCAGCACAACGAGAAACGCAATCTTTAATAAAATAAAGGCTTTAAGTGCAAACGATAACCGTTCAGCGCGGTTCAGGTTTTGTGGTAAGATCTTTGTGCGCACCGTCATTCTGTGCACTCTCACATAAAACGCTGCTGGCTTGTTTCACCGCGCGTGATCTCAATATCTGCCACTGGATTTAACCAACCTCTCACGCGATGTGAAAAACAATCCAATTCAAAAAAAACACGGTGCCGCGATATCAAAGCAAACTCCGCGTCTGCCTCAAATGCGCAATCTATAGGCGCTCTGAATGGACTCATCTCATGTTCCTCTTTTCAGCGCTAGCTTAAGCCGGGGCACGAGCCTGTTCACGATCTGTGAGCGGGTGAGAAACTCGCGCCATTCAAGCGGTCCAAGTGAGATTATTGCCTTTAACGCTGAACCACATCCACGCAATCTGCGATGGTGCAGGCTGGCCAAACAAATGTTAAAAGCATTGGCCGTATCAGCGCGTTTACGGGCAATCTTTCTGAGATCGTCTGGCAAATGCACAAGATGCCGTTCCATTGGGATCTTCAATTGTCGCTTGAACGATTGCAGGTCTCGCGACCCGGTCATGGTCTGGGAAGCTGCATGAATACGAAACGATGCGGCGCAGGTGGGATCCCAAGCCAATCCATTCTGTGCGAGGCTCAACCAAAGGTCCCAGTCGGCAGTATACCAAAGGTCTTCATCAAGACCGCCCTTTCGCATTGCCGCATCCCGCCTGAACATGACGGCAGGCAACGCAACGGTATTTTGAACAATCAAGTACGAAAGCGCCTCTTCGAATGAAAGAACGCGCTGAGCACCTCCGAACGGAGGACACATATGGCCGACCGTATTGCCCTTAAGATCAATAAGATTCGCACCATGAACCCATATATCGACATTCGGGTATCGTGAGGACATTTCTTTCAGCAATGCCGCACGACCAGGCGACCAGATATCATCCTGATGCAACATTGTGATAAGGGATGAAACTGCTTCTCGCAGTCCAAGATTTGTGTTCTCGGTCCACGATTTTGCATCAGGATTGTCGATGATCCGGATTGGAAGACGTGACCGCGCAGCCTCGAGAAGTTCGCGGCTATTATCCGTTGAACCTTGATTGACGGCGACAATCTCAAGCCCTTCGCATTGACCATCTAGCGACGACAGTGCAGCGTCCAGAGTGTCCCCGCCATTATAGATTGGCATAATTACGGTAAGCCATGTCTGCGTCATGGGGTACAGCACCATTGAGTATGTATTCCGATCATGAAGGCAATCGTGATCAGCGAAGACTCTGGTCTCAAAGGATTATCTGTCGCAACTGATGTTGCGATTGGGCGACCTAGCTGTCGGGAATTATGCGCGTATATCAACCTAGGTCATCTCCTCCACTTCAGGCGGTGTGAGCAGCAATTTCTAAAGCCGGCTCCATCTGATCGCCTGTGGCGCTAGTTGCTGCCGCTCTTCGAACAGGGCTCTTTTTGCCAAGTCAGATCTGATGCGATTGGGTTTATCATTCTTTTTTACTCTCTTGCGCTAGGAATTCCAAAACAAGAACAGATTGTTTCCGATTCATCAGGCTATTGTGGCTAGATTGGGGCATCACGCGTACTGATTTGTGGTTCTCCCAAATGACCAAATAGGCCGCGATAGTTTGATCCACATCAGTGAGTAAAAAACCAATTGGACAACTACTCAGTCCAGAGATCCCAGCATGATAGGGAATTGGTGCTTTGAACCCACCTGACAAAATACGGAATTTTCACGATCAAAGATCCTGATGCCGCCCAAATCCCGCTGCCGCAAGGAAGGGGTAGCACAACAAGAATCCGCTGACGGTTACGATCCTCAAAGATACCGCAGCTTCGGCCGCAGTCGCCGCGTCAATGCCCTGAAGGAATAGAGCGCTAGCCCATGTCACTTCAGTCACTCCCAATCCTGCAGGTAAAAACGGGATCGACGAAACGAGTAATATCAAAGGGAAGGCGACGAAAAGCGGCATGGGATCGAGCCCCGGCAAAAACATCACCATCAGACCAACATTCAAACCCGCTATCAGCACATACCTCAAAAGGCTCAACCCCATAAGTTTATGTAGCACCACAGATCTTTGGTCAGCAGCTTGGTTCAAACCATCGGCGAGCGACGTCAAAGCCGCGCCCTCTCCTATCATCACACGAACTTGATGAACCACCATTGCACTCCCACGCAGGACAGGCTTTAGCGCAGCGACAACAACCCCGAGAAGTACGATCAAAGAGAATGTTGCAAAAGCCGCACCCAACGCAACAAACACAAGGCCGGCCAATACCGCAATTCCCAGCGTCAAAAGCTCTAACGATTGCTCGAATAGTGAGGTACCCGCAGCGGCGCGTGCGCGAATGCCGCTTTTGCTCGCGACCCACGCGCGGACAATCGGGACGCTAATCTGTATCGAAATTATCTGCCCCAAAAGCGCACCGGTCGCCGTTGCGGAGGTGGCCGTTCCCAAGGATATTGTCTGAATATCCAATGTTTCTGAAAGCACGATCCGCCACTTCATTGCCGCGGCCACAACAATGGTGCTTTGCGTCAACATAATCAGCGCGTAAATGGGCCAGGGTACGCCGCCCAGTACCTGAGAAATACCCGACAGAGTTGCTCCACTTTTTTGTATGAGCACAACCAGCAGCGCCAATCCTGCAATGAGCCCTGCCAGGGTCCAACGAAGGCGTTTATTGCGAGTTAGTGTTTTTGTCCCATCAGACAAAGCAATTAACCCCGTATATCAGGTTAATGTCCGGAAATGCGGCCCGCATGGGCCACCACTTGGTACGGCGTTCTGGGAAATGAAACTTAATAATCTGATGCAGGTTATAGATCGCATTTACATGCTCGACTGACATGTAATAATCGTAAGGCAGGCCCGCTGCATAACCGCGTTTTCGCGGCCCTAACGTTCGCCCAATCCTCCACGCAAGTCCGGGGTCACACGGGAGGATCAGCGATAGTACCCCGCCCGGACGGATAACGCGAACCCACTCCTCCAACGCACTTACCGGATCAGGAATGTGCTCCAAAACATGGGTCGCGATCACGCGATCAATACTATCGTCTTCAAATTGCAGCCTGGCACCTGAAAGCTGCTTGATCTCGACGCGTGGGTCCCAACTACGCTTGGTTAACCAATCGATTACTTTTGGATCATGGTCGGAAGCGATGTATCGCTCGAAACCATGTTGAACGCAGCCGAAATGTGCCATCGTACCAACGCCAAGCTCAAGAACCGTCCCGTAGTGATCATCAAGGCCGGCATTTTTCTCAACCAAGTTATGCGTCGAACGTAAAATACGCGCACTTAAGCTTGAGCCGTAATTTGAGGCGTCATAGTTCGCCAGCCAATTTTCTTCATAGTTCGACCAATCCGGTTTCTCTACAAAGTTTTTCATCTCGTTGGCCTCCTGCATTTTACGCAAGCCTATATGTTGCTGGAGAAGTAATACCTTGCTTCCAAGGCTTCAGACGTTGCGAACAGGGAAAATGACAACAGTAATATCAGCAGCACATTCTCAGCCATTCTGTATTTTCTTGCCCTGCCATCGATAGTTCCACGCGATTGGAAAAGACAGGCCAGAAGTAGGATGGGTAGCAAAAAGTAACGGCCCTGAACACCCAATATAGTTGAGGCGGGATGGGGCGTCCAAGTTACTAGAAGTGAAAAGAAAACTATGAAGAACCCACCAAATGCAGATGAAATCAAGGCAAATGAAGACAGCCCATCATCTATTCTTCCCTGAAGTATCGCAAACATCAGGATCAACAGGACAATAAGAAATAATGTAGTGTAGGTCTGAGGAGAAAATGGCACATCCAGCCACCCCAAAATTCCTAAAAATGTATGAAGGTAGTAAAGAGTTCTTTGTCCGTCCGAAAGCGTGGCCCAAAGAGTGTCCGCGAACTGCCAGGGATTGAGCACATAATATTCCAAGATCTGGGTCGTGGTCGCACCTAAATCTACGCGCATATCCTTAGTTATGGATAATGCAAATCCATACCAGGAAATGATCGCGATACATAAAACCATGAATAGGGAAATGGCAGGAATGCTCCGAAAGCGAACCCCGAACGTCA
The DNA here is from genome assembly GCF_056533505.1 of Ruegeria sp. G2. Classification (NCBI taxonomy): domain Bacteria; kingdom Pseudomonadati; phylum Pseudomonadota; class Alphaproteobacteria; order Rhodobacterales; family Roseobacteraceae; genus Ruegeria; species Ruegeria sp. G2. Next base: position 37,215 of record NZ_JBQFON010000011.1, read on the forward strand.
GGGGTAACAACACAAGTGGCGCCATGTGCAAACGGCACCCTGCAAGTAAGAAAATCAGGGCCGATAATCCAAGCATCTTTTGAATACTGGGCCGAGTGCTTCTTTTCATTATGTCGAGGTATAGCGCGATTATCAGAAGCACCATCGCTGTGGATATGAAGTCAATGCTTGCAGATGCAGCCTGAAACAGCGTCATCGGGAGGAATAATAGTGCGATCACTAAGGCCGAAGGCACCATAATTCGAAATGCCGCAAGCAAAATCAACGACCCCGCGCTAAGAGTAAAAAGTCGCGCAAGTTTATAGCTTGCATCGACACTTTGACCCAGGAACTCTCCGCACGCGAGAGCCAGTGCTTGGGGTAAATAAATAAGAGGGAAATAATACCCTGTTCCAGGCAGTGTTTCGTAGGCGCGCTTGCCGCTCCAATCTATGTCTTTCGCAGAATTCAGTTGCGCTGAAGTGACCTTGACTTCCGGGTGATGCGGCAAGGATTTGAACTGCGCCATATAGTCGAGCAACCCAGTGTCCACATTCCCGCCTGATGCCCGACCCTCGTCAGTGCTTAACAGGAACTGACCTTTCGAGAGCAAATATGCGCGTTCGACGTGATCGAATTCGTCGGGGGATTGGAAAGGCGGTGTCAGCAGGCCTATCCACAATGCGGCACAGAACACTGACAAGATCGCAAGCAAACTCCGATCGTACGTCATGTTATTTATCGTCTATCTTTGCGCCACTGCCGACAAGCATCGGTATGCGCCGGGTGATCCGTAGACGTTGAATTGGGACCTTTGGTTCAGATGCAATGTCATAACTTGCAAAAAACAGGAGCATCTGGAATCCAAGGACAATCGGTAATGCCGAAAGCATTACGGTTCCGGTCGTGGCTGGCACACCGGTCGCAACAGACTCTGACCATGCCACCGCACCAAAAATGACCCCAAACCCCAAGAGAAGGACTCCAAACAGGAGGTTCAACGACGCAAGAGAGAAATCGCGCAGAAAATACATGTAGATAACGCGCTTTAGTGTGGCAACCAAATGGCGCCAAAGAAATTCAAACATGACACGTCCGACGCGAAGCCCGCTGACTTCGTCGGCATAGACAGCTCGCATAGGAATATCGATCACGACAGCCCGAAGATCACCGAGACGAATGAGCATGTCACTTTCAAAGAAATATCGCTGGCATACTTTGTCGAGATCAATTGAGGCGAGCGTACGGGCATGTATCGCGGTAAACCCATTGGTTGGATCAAATATGCTCCAGTACCCACTTGATAGCTTCGTTATGAAGCTAAGAAACGCGTTGCCGAACAACCTGACCCAGGGCATTTCCCTCACCGCAGTACCCGAATAGAACCGGTTGCCTTTTACATAGTCCGCTTCCCCAACTGCGATCGGTTGTACAAACTGAGAGATCAATTCAGGGGCCATTTGACCGTCCCCATCAACCTTCACGACTATTTCGGCATCTGCATCCAATGCTGCCCGATATCCCGTGATTACAGCTCCACCCACACCAGTGTTTGTCTTATGCCTTAAAACCGTCAGGCGGGGATCCTTTATTGTTTTTTCAATGAAACCACCTGAATCTTCGGGGCAGGCATCATCGACTGCAAAAATATGCTCTACTTCTGGACCGATACGCGCGATCACATCTTCAATGTGGCGCTTGACCTTGAAACAGGGAATAACGACTGCAATGCGCATATTTGATCCCCCGATTGAACCTCGGGTCCACTCCTAGCCTCACAAACTGTAATTATGTCAGTGATGAATTCCGCGCAAAACGACCGAAAGCGATAATACACGCACGTTGCATAAAAGCCCCACACGCGCGATTTGGAATGCTCCGTTGAACCCCTGATTGGAAACAAAATTCAATCAGCGCATGACAGTTCGTAAGAAGTTTTTGGCGATTATTCCGGCACTGCAAACCGACTACGAGTGCGATTTGCGAATGCCACCAATGACAACATCACCGGGACCTCGACGAGCACCCCAACGACGGTTGCCAGCGCCGCACCCGAATTCAATCCAAACAAACTGATGGCAACCGCAACCGCAAGTTCAAAGAAATTCGAAGTTCCGATCATGGCGCAAGGAGCAGCAATTCGATGCGGAACTTTCAACGCATAGGCTGTGCCATAAGCCAAGAAAAATATGCCGTAACTCTGTACCAATATGGGCACTGCGATCAGCACAATTACAAATGGCCGGGCCAAAATCGTTTGCCCCTGCAGGCCAAACAAAATGACGACAGTGGTGATCAAACCCACAACCGACCAGGGCTTTATACCTGCCGAAAATGTATCGATTGCATCTTGCGACCCAAGCCACCTGCGCGTGATCAACCCGGCTATCAAGGGCAAAACTACATAGAGTACCGTTGCCAGGATAAGTGTTTGCCACGGAACCGAAATCTCTGTGACGCCCAATAAAAATGCTACTATTGGCGCGAACGCGACAACCATGATCAGATCATTCACCGAGACCTGCACCAAAGTGTACGTTGCGTCCCCTTTTGTAAGTTGCGACCAGACGAAAACCATTGCAGTGCACGGAGCAGCCCCAAGCAGGATCAGGCCCGCAGTGTATTGAGCCGCGTCTTCAGGTTGAATCCATGGTGCGAAAACGAACTCAAAGAACAAAACAGCGAGGATCGCCATGGTGAAAGGCTTTACCAGCCAATTCACGACAAGGGTGATGATCAGGCCCTGAGGCTGACGCGCAACACCCGCGACAGCACCAAAGTCAACGCCAACCATCATTGGATAGACCATTGCCCAGATCAACAACGCCACAACCAGATTAACGCTCGCCACCTCTGCCGATGCGATAACCTCGACCAGCCCGGGCACTGTCTGGCCAATTAATACACCCCCGATCATGGCAAGCGCGATCCAGACGCTCAGGTAGCGTTCAAAGATACTCATAAGATTGCCTCATTGGTCGGTGCTGTAAGTTTACAGGATATGAGTGCAGAAAGGCCGATCATGATTGCTGCGGTGCCCAGCACAAATGGAAGCCCGCCCAATTGATACGTGACGCCCGACAGAACGGTACCGATCAATCGGCCCGCGGCATTGGCCATATAGTAAAAGCCTATATCCATCGTGACCCTTTCAGATTTGGTGAATGCCAGGATCAGATAGGAATGAAGCGAAGAGTTGATCGCGAATATCGCCCCGAAGAACAGCAAGCCAATTACCAAAGTGACAGTCAGCCATACCGGCGACCCTGTAGAAAGCAGGGTTGCGACAGTCAGAATTGCTGGGATGCAGAATAAAGCAGCAGCCCAGTCACGTGCGGCGCGTATTAAATCTCGTTCAGAGCGCTCAGACGCGCGCAGGATTTTTGGCGCACCGGCCTGAACCGCACCGTATAATATCACCCAGATGGCCATAAACGTGCCGATCAAAAAGAAGGCAGCGCGGTTCGCTTCCTCAGTGCCATCGGAAAGCACGGCATAGAAATAGATTGGAATGCCGACGACAAACCAAACGTCCCGCGCGCCGAACAAAAAGACCCGTGCCGCCGAAATCCAGTTTACATTGGCCGATTTCGAAAAGACCTCAGAGAACTTGGCGCCCTTTCGCCCATTGGGAAGACCGACTGGCATGAAGGCAAGAATAGCACCCAAAACCACAGCCAGTATAATCGCCATAAGTAAAACGGCCCAATTAAAACCCAAAGTCGCCAACAGCGCCGCCCCGAACAAGAAACCAATACCTTTCACGGCATTCTTTGATCCTGTCAGGATGGCAACCCATCGGAATAGACCGCCACCTTCGGCTGGGGCAAGCAGTTTGACTGCCGATTTTGACGACATCTTTGCCAGGTCCTTGGCGACCCCACTTGCCCCCTGAACAATCATCACAAATGCCACCGAAACACTCATGGCCCATTGCGGGTCAAGCTGCGTCAGCGCTAGCAAGGCCACGATCTGCAGCGCCAGGCCTGCATAGAGAGTTGCCGCCAGCCCAAACCGGGCCGCAATCCAACCTGCAGCGAGGTTGGTCACCATTCCAGCGATCTCGTATAAAACAAACAGGTAAGCCAACTGCACCGGAGAGAAGCCCAGAGTATGAAAGTGCAACAGCACCAGCATCCTGAGCGCCCCATCGGTCAGCATAAACGCCCAATAGGCGGCCGTTACGGCGATGTAGGCCGGCAGACCATCAGGTCTTTGCGTCACAATGATGCCCCGACCATCAAGGCAACATCGACCAGGCGGTGCGCATATCCGAATTCATTGTCATACCACGCATAGATTTTCACCTGGGTGCCATTCACCACCATGGTTGAGGGCGCATCAACGATCGAAGAACGTTGGTCGTTTGTATAATCTGCCGACACCAAGGGTCGCGTTTCATAACCTAGAATACCGCTGAGTTGTCCTTCAGCGGCAGCCTTGAACAAGCCATTGACCTCCTCAATGGTTGTTTCTCGTTCAACCTCGAAAACACAATCTGTCAGCGACGCATTCAGCAATGGAACACGCACGGCATGCCCATTCAATCGACCCTTTAGTTCCGGATAGATCAGCGTAATGGCCGTTGCTGATCCAGTTGTGGTTGGGATCAACGAATTCAATGCCGAGCGGGCACGACGCAGGTCTTTGGCTGGACGATCAACCATTGTCTGCGTGTTGGTCACGTCATGAATCGTGGTCATAGACCCGTGCCGGATTCCAAGATTTTCATGAATGACTTTTACGACCGGAGCGAGACAATTGGTCGTGCAGGATGCTGCAGTCACAATGTGATGCATTTTGGGGTCAAATGTATCTTCGTTGACACCATATACAATGTTGGAGGTCGGACCGTCCTTGACCGGCGCAGAGACAACCACCTTCTTAACACCGGCTTTAAAATACGGCGCCAACTTGACCTCGGTCTTGAAGGCACCCGTGCAATCGATCACAACGTCGATGCCATCCAGTGGGAGTTTTGTTAGGTCGTTTGTTCCGACGAACGGTATGCGCGTTCCATTGATGGTGATGCTTTCGTCCTCATGATCGAAAGACCCAGCCCAACGGCCGTGCACAGAATCAAACTCTAACAAGTGCGCGTGCATTGCGGCGTTACCCACCGCGTCGTTGATCCATGCGACACGTGCCCCTCGTTCCAAAAGCGGCTTCAGGGCAAGCTTTCCCATCCGGCCCAGACCATTCACTGCATAAGTTGTCATGTTGTACTCTCAGCGGCAGATTTGCCGATTTCATCGATGGCGGATTGCAAAGCGAGGCGATCAAGACTTTCGACCGGCAACGCAGAAAAGGCCTCAATCCGACGTTTAAGTGCACCATAGGCGTTTTGAAACGCGAGGCCCTTCTCCGCATGGGTACCCTCGGCCTTGACCGGATCCGCCATGCCCCAATGACCGCTGATCGGTTGGCCATCCCAAGCCGGGCATTCCTCGTTTGCCGCCTGATTGCAAACCGTAAAAACGAAATCGAGGTCTGGTGCATTCGGCCCTGAGAATTCAGCTATGTTCTTTGAACGCAAAGCCGAGATATCGTGGCCTTTGTCTTTCAGCACCTGAAGGGCAAACGGGTTCAATTCAGAGGAAGGCTTGATCCCTGCCGAGAATACATTGAACCGATCCCCGGCAATTTCACGAAGCAGCGATTCCGCAAAGATAGAGCGGGCTGAATTTCCTACGCAGAGGAACAACACGTTGAATTTCCGATCATCCTCGACGTCATTTCCCAAATCGAAGGGCATACACAAATCAGGTCGTCCGAGACAGCAATCCAAGAATAAGTAGTCGAGCATTTTCCGCACAGAATGCATATCAATTGAATAGAGCAAAGAGGTTCCAACCCTCTGCTGATTTATGATCTGAGCGTTCTGCAGTGCACTAAGATAGCTCGACATGGTGCTGGGCTTGATATCGAGCGCCGAACCCAGCTCTCCAGCCGGTACCCGATCAGGATATCGCCGCATAAGCATCCGAAACACCGCTAGCCGATGTGGATGGCCTAATGTGTTAAGTTGGTTTGAGATATATGATTCCATATTTCGTGAAATATTGAAATTATATCTAGGATGCAATTACTTTCTATGAGCCAGGACTTCCAATGCAAGACAGACATGCTAACCAAAGGAACAGTGTGCACCAACCAAGGCTCTGAACAGAATGATTGCAAATCTGATGATGTATCAGCGCCCGCAGCTGGCAGCAGCCCATGATCGGTATTGGCAGCTGATACTTCGGAACCTGAATGAATTAGGTATAGATGGCCCCGAACATCTCTCTCAGAACGCAGAAGAGTTTTTTGTCTGGAAAAACCCGAATTTGGTATTAAGCCAGACTTGCGGCATGCCGTATCGCATCTGGCTGCATGACTTGGTCGAGCTGGTCGGCACACCGGACTACGGGCTTGATGGCTGCCCCCCAGGATATTATCGTAGTGCACTTGTCGTGCGTTCCGATGATGCCCGACAGGACATCGTAGAATTCAGCGAGTCAATCTTTGCGTTTAATCAGACATTCTCGCAGTCAGGTTACGCTGCTCCGTACTGGCATCTACGCAAGCACGGTTTTTGGTTTCAAAATCGCCTACACACGGAACAGCATGTCAAATCAGCTCAAGCGGTCGCCTCAGGACGTGCGGACATCGCATCGCTAGACGCTGTGTCCTGGAAACTGATGGAGAAGCATGATGCGTTCGCGCGGGAATTGCGGGTTCTGGATTGGACCGCGCCGACACCTGGATTGCCGCTTATTACCGCGAATGGAAATGACGCGGATTCCATATTTAATGCAGTGAAATCTGCGATCGAACTCCTTGATCCGCTGGATCGGGGCCTTCTCGGATTGCGTGGTATCGTCCGAATTCCAAAAGACAAATACACCGAGATACCCAACCCACCTTGATTTGAGCGTTTATCGAAGCTTCGGATCAAAGATTGAAAGGCAATCTGCTTCAACCCGCGAGCTTGTAGCGATGGATCAACTCAAACCGCCCATCTATACGTTCACCACACAACGCGATCTGATCAACAACAAACGGAACCGGCAGTTCAGGCAGAGACTTCAATATCGTCTCTGTCCAGATCGGAATATCCAGCTTGGGCAACCGTGCAGTAAGGGTCATGTGGAATCGGAAATCGTCCATCACATACGGGTAACCCCATCGGGTCAGTAGGGCATTCTGACGGGCGCTCATCCCCGGTCGCCGCCGCCGTTCAAGTTCTGCCACAGACAAAGGCGCTCGGAATTCATCCAAGTCTTGGACGCAGGCTGCAGCGACCCGGTGCAACCCCTTAGAATCACCGCGTGGTATCAGCGCCAAAAAGCGGCCAAGTCTAGTCAGTTCCAAACCATCGCATTTCGCTGGAGCAAGCCCCGACGCCAACTCAGCCACGCGCATATGCAATTCCTCGGCTGTGCTGTCACCGGCCAACCGAAATGGCGGTTTCAACGTTCCGTGAAAGCCATATTTGCGCGGCGTCATCGTGATTCCATCCAAACCGGGAAAATCGAACAAAGGCGCTTCACACGCGCTGATAATGTCCCAACCCAGCCAGGATGCCCCGAAACGGGCCAACGGGCCGTGGGGGGGAACATAGTAGATCGCAAAACGAGTATACGACATGAACTCCTCTTATCCTGCATCCTCTGTGATAGCGATGTGTCAGGCATTCCGTGGCTTGCCAAGGTGCGGTTGGCTTTGCCTGATCAGGTTTTAACCGGGGCTGTGATCACCGAACAGGGCGTGGTTGCGGATACTCAAGAATGGGAGCACCGCCTTCGCGCTGGCCTCAACACTGTATTCTATGCACTGCACATTGGGTCTATGAACCGCGCCCTCACCCCCCATTGCTCGGCACCTGGAGCGATCGCAAAAGCGCTGTTTAACGGCAGGTAACCTTGACTAGTAGCAGGTAGAAAAGGGCTTTCTCTAGGGCTTTGAGAATTTCGCCCACCTTCTCATTTCCCATTCCCTGCAATCTTGAAACTTTGAGGGAATGCACCGGGATTCGAGATGGCCTAAAGGATTTTCATGTAATATGCGGCAATCCGGCGCTTGAACTCCGTCAATCTAATGTATACGAAAGTATACTATACTGATCCAGCGACAATTATGCCGCCGCGAATATCGCCCCATAGCATGCCAGAGATGCGGAAAAATAACATGAGCCTCTACAACGACTACTTGACCGAGATCGAAGACCGCAAGCAACAGGGTCTCAGCCCCAAGCCCATCGATGACGGTGCACTGACCCGCGAAGTTATCGACCATATCAGGGACACCGGCAGTGCGCACCGCGATGATTGCCTGCACCACTTTATCTATAACACCCTGCCCGGCACCACGAGCGCCGCAGGTGAAAAAGCGCGCTTTTTGAAAGAAATCATTCTGGGCACTGTCGAGGTTGAGGAAATCAAGGCAGCTTTCGCCTATGAGCTATTGAGCCACATGAAAGGCGGCCCGTCGGTCGAAGTGTTGCTTGACCTTGCACTGGGCACCGACCAAGCGACAGCGCGCGATGCGGCTGAGGTGCTCAAGACACAGGTCTTTCTATATGAGGCCGATACAGATCGCATCAAAGCGGCCTACGAGGCAGGCAATGTCATCGCTGCTGACCTTCTGGACAGCTACGCCAAGGCAGAGTTCTTCACCAAGCTTCCAGAGGTCGACGAAGAGATCAAAGTTGTCACCTATGTGGCTGCTGAGGGCGATATCTCAACCGACCTTCTGAGCCCGGGCAATCAGGCACACTCCCGTGCTGATCGCGAGTTGCACGGCAAATGCCTAATATCAGAAGAGGCACAGAAGGAAATCGAAGCGCTGAAGGTCAAGCACCCCGACGCGCGTGTCATGCTGGTTGCTGAGAAAGGCACGATGGGCGTCGGATCATCACGCATGTCCGGGGTTAACAATGTCGCCCTTTGGACCGGCAAGCAGGCAAGCCCGTATGTTCCGTTTGTCAACGTCGCGCCAGTCGTGGCGGGAACGAATGGCATCTCTCCCATTTTCCTGACCACCGTAGGCGTGACCGGCGGGATCGGTGTGGACCTTAAGAACTGGGTCAGAAAAACCGACGAAGACGGCAAGCCGATCCTGAACAATGACGGCAACCCGGTGCTGGAACAGAAATATTCGGTCGCGACCGGAACCGTACTGACAATCAATACGAAACAAAAGAAACTATACAGCGAAGATGGCAGCGATGAACTGGTCGATATGGCCGGATCATTCACACCGCAAAAGATGGAGTTCATGAAGGCCGGTGGGTCTTATGCCATCGTATTCGGCAAAAAGCTGCAAACATTCGCCGCTGAAACTCTGGGGATCGAGGCACCACGTGTCTTTGCACCTTCGAAGGAAATCAGCGTCGAGGATCAGGGTCTGACCGCCGTCGAAAAAATCTTTAATGCCAACGCACTGGGTGTAACGTCCGACAAGGTATTGCACGCAGGGTCCGACGTGCGGGTCCGCGTCAACATCGTTGGCAGCCAGGACACAACCGGACCAATGACGGCACAAGAGCTTGAGGCCATGGCCGCTACGGTCCTTTCTCCTTCGGTCGACGGGGCCTATCAGTCGGGATGTCACACGGCTTCTGTCTGGGATGCCAAAGCGCAGGCCAATACGCCCAAATTGATGGCTTTCATGCACAAATTTGGTTTGATTACCGGTCGTGATCCAAAGGGCGTCTATCACGCGATGACAGACGTTATCCACAAGGTTCTCAACGACATTACTGTTGACGATTGGGCAATCATCATTGGTGGTGACAGTCATACCCGGATGTCCAAAGGTGTCGCTTTTGGCGCGGACTCTGGCACCGTGGCGCTAGCTCTGGCGACAGGTGAAGCCACCATGCCAATCCCTGAATCCGTAAAAGTGACCTTTAAGGGCAAGATGGCTGATCACATGGACTTTCGCGACGTGGTTCATGCAACACAGGCGCAGATGCTGGCACAGCACGGTGACAATGTGTTCCAGGGTCGGATTATCGAAGTGCATATTGGAACGCTGTTGGCGGACCAGGCCTTTACCTTCACCGACTGGACTGCGGAAATGAAAGCCAAAGCTTCAATCTGCATATCCAACGACGAGACCCTGATTGAGTCACTGGAGATTGCCAAATCGCGCATCAAGATCATGATCGAAAAGGGCATGGAGAACGATGCCCGGATGCTCAACAGCTTGATCGAGATCGCGGACAAGCGCATCGAGCAGATCAGGTCGGGTGAGAAACCCGCGCTGACTCCCGATGAAAATGCCAAATACGCTGCCGAGGTCATTGTCGATCTGGATGAAATCGTGGAACCGATGATCGCGGACCCAGACGTCAACAATGCGGATGTCTCAAAGCGTTATACCCACGACACCATCCGCCCGATTTCATTCTATCGTGCAGAAAAGAAAGTGGACCTTGGGTTCGTAGGGTCATGCATGGTGCACAAGGGTGATATCAAGATCGTCGCTCAGATGCTGCGCAATCTCGAAGCCGATCAGGGCGATGTCACATTTAAGGCTCCGCTGGTCGTGGCCGCTCCGACTTACAATATTGTTGATGAATTGAAGGAAGAGGGCGACTGGGAAATTCTGCAGAAGTATTGCGGATTCGAGTTCGACGATGCTGCACCTAAGGTCCAGGCCCGTACCGAATACGAAAACATCCTTTATCTTGAACGTCCGGGCTGCAACCTTTGCATGGGCAACCAGGAAAAAGCGGCCAAAGGGGACACGGTTCTAGCCACATCGACGCGCCTGTTCCAAGGCCGGGTGGTTGCGGATTCCGAAACCAAAAAGGGTGAATCCTTGTTGGGCTCAACTCCTGTTGTTGTCCTATCGGCAATTCTGGGACGTACACCGACGCTGGATGAATACAAAACAGCGGTTGAAGGCATTGATCTGACCAAGTTCGCACCTCCAATCCAGAAGCCCTTGGCTGGTCTATCCGTACATTTCTAGATCGGCGATCAACATCGGAAAGACGGTGGAAGATACAGGGGCTTTGGTTTTTATAGATGCGGTGCTATTTGCGCCGCATCACTTGGTCGACGTTAAAGAACTGAGCTGTGATTTTCTGGCCTACTCCGGTACAAGTTTTTCAGACCGCATTTGGGTATCGTCTGGGGATTCTGGCGTTATTGACTTCGCTTTTCCCCTACAAGGGGCGTTGCGTGTCGGATGCAAACCCGAACCGATATGCGATGGGCACCCTTCAATACGAGGTGCTGGTGGGCCTGTCGGCGACTGTACGCTATTTTCAGGAAATCGGTTGAGCCACTGGAGCCAGCGGCGGAGATATGGATCGCAAGGGTTGACCATGGATGGTCGTCGGATCAGAACAGTGGCGATCTGGGTTCACTGCCCTGCGGCAAGGCTCGGTTACCTGACTACACCAGGTCAGCATATTTCCGTTCAGTCGGCTTGGGCCTTGAGGGCATCGCCATGGTTTGTGGCATCTGGAAACTTCCTCAGGCGCAAGGACTGAGCAACAGGGAGAGATGAGATGAAAATCAAGCCTTTTGGCGTTGAGATCTGGATGAATGAATTCGAAAACCATTGCGAGTTCAATCTGGCCGAAACCTGTGTTGCATCTCTGACAATCGAGCAGCTTCTGGAATTGTCCGGCAAAAACTCCGACGTTCTTGACGATCTCAAACCAATGAAGCTGACCTATGGCGCGATCGAGGGTTCTGACCGATTGCGTGATGCGATTGCGACGCTTTATGAACGGCAAGAGCGCCAAAATATTGTCGTCACACACGGGGCGATTGGGGCGAATGCGCTGATCCATGAAACGCTGGTCGAACCGGGCGACCATGTGATCTCGGTCCGGCCAACCTATCAACAGCATTATTCGATCCCCGAGAGTTATGGCGCCACAGTTGATATCCTTCACCTGCGGCCAGAAAACGGCTTCTTGCCCGATCTCGATGAACTCGCCAATTTGATCCGACCAGACACGAAGTTGATCGCAATCAACAATCCCAACAATCCGACCGGCGCATTGATGGATGCAGGCTACCTGGAGCAATTCATTGAGATTGCCCGGCGCAGTCAGGCCTATGTGCTGTGTGACGAGGTGTATCGTGGCACCAGCCAAACCGGTGACGGATTCTGCCCCGCGATAGCGGACCTCTATGAACGAGGTATCAGCGTGGCTGGTATGTCCAAGACCTTTTCGCTGGCAGGATTGAGACTGGGTTGGATCGCAGCGGCAACGGAGGTGCTGAAGGCGGTCTCCATCCATCGCGATTACAACACGATCAGCGTTGGAATGCTTGACGATTATTTCGCCGCCCTCGCGCTGGAAAACAAATCCCGCATTCTGGAGCGCAGCCACCGCATTACCCGCGGAAACCTAAAAATCCTTGATGATTGGGTATCGAATGAACCCAGAATTTCTTATGTCAAGCCACAGGCGGGCACCACCGCGTTGCTTAAGTACGATTTCGATATGTCGTCTCGCGAATTCTGTGTCTCATTGCTGGAAGAAACTGGGGTGATGTTCACACCTGGCTCAGTTCTGCATATGGAGGGTTGGTTACGTATCGGTTACGCCAACAACCCTGAAATTCTCAAGACCGGTCTTGAAAAGGTCAGCGGCTATCTGAGGCGGCTCGAAGAGAGAGGCGTTCCATTCGCCACAGAAACCATCACATGAACGGGCCAATCTAAGAAAAACTCTGGAATGCAATGCAGATCCACCCACGTTTTCTGTCTGCATTTTTTTAAGTTAAACAGACGGTTCTCTAAAGAACCGTGCAGAAGGCCTCGTTCAAAACCCCGTACGTTTTTCGAATTGCCCCGGGCCCATATGTAGTCGCCGCATTGAATTTGTTGCGTTGTCTTTTGGATCAGTATCATTACGGTGATCGTATTTCTTACTTGGTTCGCACCTTTTTGCCCAACTGTTTGCTTTAATGCGTTCTTGGAGGAACCCAACAATGAATACCAAACCGAAACAAAAGTGCGGTCTGACAGCCTCTGCTGTAATTCTGAGTGCGCTATTGAACAGTACTGCCTTCGCCCAACAGACCACAGACGCGGTCGCACCCGAAGCAGCCACCGCCGGTGCACTGGACAAACTGTCAGAGCGCGCTGAAGCCGCCTTGGTAAAGCGCGATGCCGGGCAGCCCGTTGTCGCTTCAGACTGGATGGTCTCGGCAGCGAACCCGTTGGCTGTAGAGGCTGGCGCTCGTGTTTTGTCAGAAGGCGGAACTGCAGCGGACGCCATGGTCGCCGTACAATCTGTACTTGGATTGGTAGAACCTCAGTCTTCGGGGCTGGGCGGTGGTGCATTTCTTGTCTGGTTTGATGCCGAAACTGGTGAACTGACCACATTGGATGGCCGCGAAACCGCTCCAATTGAAGTGAACCCACGCCTGTTTCAGGATGCCGACGGCGAAAAACGGGGGTTCTATGACGCGGCCATCGGTGGCATCTCGGTCGGCGTGCCAGGCACCCCTGCCCTTATGGAAGACGCGCATCGCCGCTGGGGCAGCGCAAACTGGCCCTCTTTGTTTGAGGATGCAATAGACTTGGCCGAAAACGGGTTCACAGTTACACCCCGCCTTGCAGGTATGATCGAGTGGGATGCTGAGCGACTCAGTCAAGTGCCGTCAACAGCCGCATATTTCATGCCCGATGGCGCAGGACTACAGGTTGGCGATCATCTGCAGAACCAGGCCTACGGGCAAACTCTACGTAGTTTTGCGGTCGAAGGGGCCGATGCATTTTATACGGGTGAAATTGCCGAGGATATTGTGGCAACAGTGCGTGGGGCCGTACGCAACCCAGGGGTTCTTAGCATGCTGGATATGACCAACTACCGTGTGGTGGAAAGACCTGCGGTCTGCGCGACATATCGGAGCTTCGAGGTCTGCGGTATGGGACCGCCATCATCGGGGGGCCTAAGTGTCGGGCAGATCCTTGGCCATTTGCAACCTTATGATATTGCCGCGATGGGCCCCGAAAGCCCAGAGGCATGGCGTCTGATCGGGGATTCCTCGCGGCTCGCTTTTGCTGATCGTGGGCGGTATATCGCAGACAGCGATTTTGTTCCAGTTCCGGTTGGCGGCCTGCTGGACGAAACCTACCTGAAAGACCGTGCATCGTTACTCGAAGGCCCAGCGGCGCTGGATACCGTCTCACCTGGACAACCCGAGTTCGACCACGCGCTGCTTTGGGCCGACAATATCGATATGTCGATGCCCTCCACATCTCATATTTCAATCGTAGATCGCTATGGAAATGTGTTGTCGATGACCACGACCATCGAAACAGGTTTTGGTTCACATTTGATGACCAAGGGCGGCTTTCTGCTGAACAACGAATTGACCGATTTCTCGTTTGCCACACATAGTGATGGTGTCCCGATTGCAAATGCAGTTGCGCCGGGAAAACGACCAAGATCATCAATGGCACCGACGATTGTAATGCAGGACGGAGAGCCGGTTCTAGCGGTTGGATCACCGGGCGGGTCACGGATCATCGGTTATGTGGCACAGGCTATTATTTCCGTATTGGACTGGGACATGGATGTCCAAAGCGCCGCAGCCGCTCCTCATCTGATCAATCGGTTTGGCACATATGATCTCGAAGAAGGGACGGATGCCGAAGCCCTGGCTCCGGCGCTGGAAGAAATGGGATTTGAAACCAACAGCCGCGCACTGACCAGTGGATTGCATATGATCAAAATCAGTCCTACCGGATTGGAGGGCGGCGCAGATCCGCGTCGCGAGGGCATCGCATTGGGCGAGTAATCGCACCTATAATGCAGAGACGGAAAGGCGGCTGATCAACAGCCGCCTTATTAAATCGGACTTTCGACTGTCAAAAACACATCCCTGCGGCGGCACTCAATCGGTAGGCGGCGCCTTAAAAACCGGTCGGTTTGGGTCGCCTCCCTGATCAGCGCAACATTCGTCCTGATGAAATTCGATCACTTCCCACAGACGATTATATTGCGGTACACAACGGAGGGGGGGACGCAATCCAACTTAACTTAGACTGCGGTCTGAAGTTCCTGCCAGCGGTGACAGGAAACGGAATGGCCGGCTTCGCATATCTCCATCTCAGGCTCTTTCTGTTTACACAGGTCTGTCGCAAAGGGGCATCGTGTGTGGAACTGACATCCTGTCGGGCGGTTCGTCGGCGATGGGATCTCACCCTCCAACCGCTGCACTTTTCCTTTGTCATCGGGGTCCAGAGAAGGGATCGCCGAGAACAACGCCTTCGTATAAGGATGCCGAGGTGCCTCGAACAACTGCCGCGTCGGGGCACTTTCCATAATCTGACCAAGATACATTACCGCAACATGATCGCAGGTGTGTGCGACCACGGACAGGTCGTGGCTGATAAACAGGTAAGTCAGGCCCATTTCATCTTGCAACGACTTAAGCAAATTCAAAATATCGGCCTGAATCGACACGTCCAAAGCCGCGACACTTTCATCTGCAATAACAAACCGAGGTCTGGAAACTAGGGCACGTGCGATCGAAATACGCTGACGCTGTCCGCCGGAAAACGCATGTGGGAAACGGCGCAGGTGTTCGATATTGAGCCGACACATCGCGGCCACTTCGCGAACCCGCTCGTCCACCTCATCGCGCGACTTGCAGAGCCCCATAACTTCAAGAGGTTCAGCGATAATGTCGCGCACCGTCATGCGTGGCGACAACGCTGCGTAGGGATCCTGAAAAATCAACTGTGCCCTTCGACGGTATTCTTTAAGATCTGCTCCGGCCAGATCTCCAAGGTCATAGTTTACTTCGCCATCATCATAATGTGCTGAACCGCCTGTGATCGGTACCGCGTTCAACAAGGCACGACCAAATGTCGTTTTTCCAGACCCGCTTTCACCGACCACCCCAAAGAACGACCCCTTTGGAATGTCGAGAGTAACATGATTAACCGCTTTCAGGACCCGCCTATTGAAGAGTTGGCCACCCACCGGGAAACCAACCGAAAGATCGCGTGCTTGGATTAGGTATTCAGAACTCATTCACTTATCCTTCAGCGCACAAGTGACACGCGGTGCGGTGATTTTCGCCCGTATCAGACCATTGCGGCACAACAGTGCGACAAATGTCGCCGATCACTTTGCCGCAACGGGTGTGAAAGACACATCCCGCAGGCCGTTCCAGAGGTGACGGAATATCTCCTGGGATCGGCATGAGCGGTTTCTCCAGGTCATCCAACTGCGGCAGGGCATCGATCAGACCTTTGGTATAGGGGTGATATGGGTTCCGAATAACTTCGCGCACCGGTCCCTGCTCAATCATCTTGCCCAGATACATCACCGCCACTTTATCAGCGGTTTGTGCAACGACGCCAAGATCATGAGTGATAAAGATAATCCCCATGCCGAACTCAGCCACGAGGTCTTTCATCAGGTCTATTACTTGCGCCTGAATGGTTACATCCAACGCCGTCGTGGGCTCATCCGCAATCAGCAGCTTGGGTTTGGTTGATAGGGCCATGGCTATCATCGCCCGTTGCCGCATACCGCCGGACATCTCAAACGCATATTGCCCAAACCGAGTGGATGCGTCAGAGATACCGACCCGGTCCAGCATTTCAATTGATAGCTCTTTAGCCTGTTTCTTGGACAAGTCAGTGTGGATCAACAACTGCTCAACCATCTGGCTGCCGACTGTCATCGCCGGCGCAAAACTGGCCATGGGTTCCTGAAAGATCATCGAGATCGACCCACCCCGTACAATTTCCATATCGCGGGGGCGTTTCAGGCTCATGACATCCACTGGGCCGCTATCAAGATGCAAGGTAATCCGACTTTCCGGAGAATAGACCGCATTTCCCGGATTAAGCTTCATCAGAGATTTCGCAGTCACGGACTTTCCAGAACCACTTTCCCCTACAAGGCCCATGACTTCGCCGGGCGCCAGCGAGAAAGACACATCATCTACCGCTGTGATCAAACCTTCGTCGGTCTTAAATTGCAGCGTAAGATTTTCGACGTCGATCAGGCTCATTTGCGGGTCTCCGAATATGGATCAGCGGCATCACGCAATCCATCACCAACGAAGACGAAAGCCATGACAAGAGCGATGAAGAAAAAGACCGGAATAAAATACCAATGGTAGTTCAATAAAACGTCCGCCTTGGTCACGTTCTGGAGCATTACTCCCAATGAATTGACCGGATCCTTAAGCCCTAGCCCAATAAAACTGAGAGCCGTCTCCGACAGAACAACATACGGAAACGAGATCACCAGATCGACGATGATATAGCTGGTAAAGCTGGGAAGGAGATGTCGCCGAATAACGTGCCCTGCAGATGCTCCGCAAAGTTGAGCCGCCAAAACATATTCCTGATTACGCTCGGTCAGCAGATGAGTTCGCACCCTTCGCGCCAGCGTCGGCCACCCGACCAATCCCAGTATCAGTGTAATAACGAAAAATCTGGTCTCGGCTGACCACTCGGGCGGAATAAAGGCCGCAATAGCCATAAAGAGCGGGATCGAAGGCACCGTCCTGACCGCGTCGGTAATCATCTGGATCACGCTGTCAATCGCGCCACCGTAGTAGCCAGCAATCCCCCCGATCATCAGCGCAAGAACGAATGAGATCACTACTCCCAAAGTTCCCACCTGAAGCGACGTCCAGACAGCATGAAGCGTACGCGAGAAGATATCTTTGCCCGCACTATCAGTTCCGAATAGATGAACGTATCCTTGCTCCATACCGAACAAATGGATGTTGCCAGGGATAAATCCGAATAGCCTGTAGCTATCTCCCTTTACGAAGAACTCCATATAGCGGCGTTCATCCTCGTTGACCTTCTCAACCCAACGAAAATTTGTCGCCAATGATCGTTCGCGTGTCACAGTGTGCAGGAACGGACGTATGGAACAGCCATTCTTGTCGCAGAATTTCGGGATCTGAGGGGCCCCATTCAAATAATCCTTATCCCGCCCCGCTATTGTCGGATCATAGGGTGACATAAATGGTGCAAAAAGACCTGAAAGGATCAATACAACCAGCACTGTAGCGGCAATCATGGCCGCCCGTTGTTTTTTGAATCTGGCCCAGATCAGTTGGCGCTGTGAAGCCGTAAAGTAAGCTTCTTTTGCCTTCTGATCGTCAATTTTCGTGGACGTTTTTGCAGACATGGGCGTTACCTCAGAATGCTCTTGCGCACGCGCGGGTCAATTACAGCCAACAGGATGTCGGTCGCGAAGTTCAGCGTGACGATGGCAGCTGTCAGCAAGAATATGATCGCACCAGCCAACTGCTGGTCATTCGACCGTGCCAGCGCCTCAAGCAGCAGAGATCCAGCTTCGGTGAGTGTCAGGATCAGGGCCACAATGGGCAGTTCATTGAAGATACGGTTCAGGTCGAACCCAAGCGAGTTGACGATCGGCCCCAGCGCATGGCGTGCGGGATAGCGCCATAAGAGTCGGCGGCCATATATCCCGCGCGCGGCGGCGGCGGTCACGTAAAGCTTACCGATCTCGTCCGACATCAGTGCACGAACGGTTTGCAGAGCAAATGCGGTTGCCGACCATCCCAGAATGAAAATCGGCAGCCAGGCATGCTTCAAAAGATCCACAAACTTGGCCCATGACCAGGGCGCTTCACGATATTCAGGACTGAACAGGCCGGTCAGTGTTTCCCCAAAATACACGGTGGAAAACAACATCACCATCAACGCCAGCAGAAAGTTCGGCATTGCCAGACCCAAATAGCTGACCAGTCGCAGGGAATTGTTGAGGAAAGCGTTCCTTGACGCCGCTGAGATAATGCCAACCGGGATTGCGATCATATATGCCAGTGTCAAAGAGCCCAAGCAGATCCACAAAGAGATCCAAAATTTGTCACCTAGAAGTTGCGCGATATTGACGCGCAAAATGCAGCTATCCCCGAAATCACCGCGGAAAGCGCCGCTTAACCAAGTAGCCCAACGTACCAGAAAAGGACGATCAAGCCCCAGCCTTACCCTCTCAGCCTCGATATCAGCCAACGTAATGGCCGAGCCCTGCGTGTTTTTGTAGGCGAGATAGCGTTCAGCACAATCACCCGGCACAAGCTCCATCAGTGTAAAAACGATGAGCGAGACCAACACGAGAGTGACCACAGCCATCACTGCGCGCGTGGCGGCAAAGCGAGCGAATTGGAGCATTTCTTAGTTCCTGGCTAGCATGTGGAAAGGGGCGCTGACGCCCCTAACCGTTGTCTTAGATTGAAACGCCTATCACTCCGACAGCCACCACTGGGCAGGGCGGTACGGATAGGTTCTATAGAACTCGTAGGACTGCGTTTTGAATTCAGTGAAGTTCTGCAGGTTGTTCGAATGATAGATCGGGGCCGGAGCATTAACTGTACCAATGAACAGCATCTCCCCAGTCATGATCTCGACCATCTTCTGCGCAGCGGCGACCGAGGCGTCTGATCCGGGCGCACTGGATTGGTAGGTGTCCAATGCCGCTTTCAGATCAGCAACCCAAGCTGGTGGTTCCACACCATTTTCCCCATTTGAACTGATGTACTCCGCCCACAGCATACCGGTACGCACGTCGAAATACCCGTCAAACGGCGGCACCCAGATTTCACCATCGCCAAGAACCGAACCGGCTGGCTGGCTTTTGAGCCACATGCCCATGTCCAGAGTGTTTGCCGATTGCGCAGCACGGAATTCATCCGAGGTAACCTCTTTGATTGCCGTGTTTACGCCCACATCTTTCCAGTTCTGTGCGATCAGTTCCACCAGCTGAGCCGATGCGGATTGCGTCGAGAACTGCCAGTCCAGCACAAACGGATCACCGTTTGGCAGATCGCGGAAACCGTCTCCGTTCTGATCAACAAGGCCAACTTCATCCAGAAGAGCATTTGCACGTTCCTGATCAAAGTTGATCTCGTAGTTCGACCACTTTTCGTCGATGAAATCCGGACGTGGAGAAAAACCAATATACTGTGTTGGCTCACCAAGACCGAATGCGGTTACCTCATTTAGCTGATTGCGATCCATCGCAACCGACATCGCTGTTCTAAAACGAATGTCATTGAAGATCGCTCTTTTAGCTTCATCCTCAGCAGTAACGTTGAACGTTAGCACCGGGTAGCCAATTGCCGGTTTCACTTCTAAAGTGTAGTTCCCGCTTTCCTGACCTTCCAACAGAACCGGAGCAGATGTCAGGTTTACGCCCTGCGACTTGTAATCCACCTCGCCGTTCAACAGTTTAAGGTTCCGCACCTCTTCATCTGGAACATAGGTCTCATCCATCTCAGAGATATAGGGCAGCTGGTTTCCTGCCGTATCCACCTGGAAGAAATATGGGTTCGCAACGTAGTGGCGCCCCTCAGTGCTTTCCTTGACCAGAATGTGGCTTTCCAATGTTGGCATCGCATCCTTGGGCAGACCTGCCAGTTTATCACCCGCGGTCAGCATCGGAGATGGCGTGTCCATCCAGTCGGAATTACCGTAATAAGCTTTAATCAGCTCATAACCGTTCTCATATCCAAGTGCTTGTGCATTGGCGTCCGCATTTGCATCCAGAGCCGGATGGAACTGTTCAAAGAAATGCTTTGGCTGGAAGGGCTGAACATACGTGAATGAGAACGTCTCGGTCAGACCCGGCTTCGGCGCGGCCAGCGTAAAACGAACGGTAGTATCGTCCAGCGCCTCAACCTTCATCGGTTCACCACCTGCCAGCGCGTAGTCCTTCGCTTCGGCTATAACGTTGGTGTCCATCATCAGGTTATCATACCAAAAGACAACATCTGCAGATGTAAATGGCGCGCCATCCGACCATTTGTGACCTGAACGCAGATGAACCGTCAGCTCGGTGAATGCGTCATTCCATTCCCAAGACTTCGCAACATTGGGCACTAAGGTTTGCAAGTCGTCGGAATAACGGAACAGATTGACGTGGCGCACGGACAAAAAGTCGGATGTACCGCTTTCCGTAGCGTTGGACAGCGCGTCCAGCTGGCCGCCATACTGACCAATGCTGTCGTAGGGTACGATAACCAGTGGATCAGCTGGCAAACGATCCGCAACTGCCGGTAGGGCTTCGTTGCCTCGGATCATGCCGTTGAGGTCTGCGATAGATGGGTTTTCCGAAAATCCAAGCGTACAATTTCCTGCGGACTGGAATTCAGACAGATCAAATTGCTGAGGATATGCCCCATCCGTCAGGCCTTGCATATCTGCCACCGTCGCAGTCGGACAATTTGCCCAGGCAGCACTTCCAAGAGTCGCAAGTGCGGCTCCGGACATCAAAAGCTTCTTCATGATAACCTCCCTAAAGATAGCTCTGTTTCTTAGTTTTCTTCATCTATGGCGGCATTGGCATCAGCTGCACTTGCGCCATTGCTGGTTCCACCCCTTTCAGAAGCGACGTGGACCCTGACCCCAGCCTCATGCAGAGCCGAACCAAAGTTGGCGGGTGGGGCAATATCTGTGACCAGATCAGTCACTTGATCAAACCGACAAGCGATATTGGCCGCTCGCGCTCCAAATTTTGTGTTGTCCGTTGCGACAATCGTACGGGCGGTGTTGTCCAAAAGCGCACGTGTCAGCTCGGCTTCCAGCAGATTCGAGGTCAGCACTCCGCCTTTCAGAGACAAGGCATCAGCACCACAGATAATGGCGTCATAGCTATACTGACACGCCAGTTGCTCGGCGGCACGCCCAAAGCTTCCGCGTTCTGAGCGGATGACTTCGCCTCCGGCTAGAATGGCGCGCGTACCGTTGTGATCTGCCAAAGATGCGATAACCGACAACGAATTGCTCACTACCAAAAGGTCCTTATGATCGCGGAGCTGTTCTGCAACATGCGTCATGGTCGAGCCTACCGAGACGAATATCACCATTCCATCTTCGATGATCTGGCTGACCCGATTTGCAATAAGGGTCTTCTCTTTCGCATTATGTTCGAGCGCCCCAGAGAACATTGGTGTGTCCTGCGCTCGCGACAGATACGTCCCTCCGTGAACACGTTCGACCATGTTTTCGCGTGCGAGCGCTTTGACAAGACGGCGAACGGTTTCTTCGGACACATCCATGACCTGGGCGATTTGGGTGTTGCGTGCAGAGCCACCCAACCGTGCCAACACGTCAAGAAGCTCCCGCCCTCGATGTGGTATGTTTCCACTATCATCGTTCATTTTTTAACTTCGCCATAATTCCACTTATAAATCCACAAAAAAAGTAATAGTTTTGTGACAATTTTGGTTTTTCATAAAAATATATATCCAATTCAAACATAAACGGTCACGCCATCAACTGCCCACCGGGCGAGTCATTACGGCACAAAATGATTGTTGTATTACTTCCTGACAGCTCAGGATGCCAAAGCGATCAATGCCACGCCGACAGCCATAATGATTGCAGCCATGATTCGACGGACCGGGTGACCTTCACCAAGCAGCAAATACCCAATCAGAGCCGCAAATATCACGGACGTTTCCCGCAAAGCCGAAACGGCACCAAGAGGCGCAAAGTTTTTTGCATAGAGGACAAGACCGTAGGCTGTCATCGAAACGAATCCACCCGTGAGCCCGATAACCCATGTCTTAGCAGGTAACGTCAACATCGCCCTGCCACGCCTGATGCCAACAAAAGCCGCTATGAAAACATGCAACAGAGAGTGCCAAGCCCAGTACCCAAGCGTATTTTCGGACAGGCGCACTCCGACACCATCGACAAGCGAATAGGCTGAAATACACACTCCGGTTCCTAGGGCAAATCCCAATGCCGCGCGGCCAACGCCCTGACGTAACGCCGCCCAGCTAGATAGCTGAATAGCCCCCGCGATCAGCGCTATGCCCAACCACGCTTGTGCGGGCAGTACCTCACCCACAAAGAGCATTGCCCAAAGCGAAACCAATGCAGGCACGATGCCGCGCGCAATCGGGTAAACCACGCTGAGATCGCCATGTTTATATGCCTGACCGAGCATATAAAAATACCCGAAGTGGATCACTGTTGATCCCAACAAATACGGCCAGCTTTCAATGGCTGGAAATGGCAGATAGGTCACCAAGATCAGGCCCGGGAAAACATGCCCAAGCGCGACCAGCCCCAACGTCACTGTTCGGTCACCGGCTGCCTTAACGATCGTATTCCAAGCGGCATGCAAAACTGCCGCCGCAAGGATGATTATGATGATACCCGTGCTCAAATGACGTGTATCAAATCAGCGCATTAAACAGGCGCCGCAAATTTTCGCGTGTCAGTTCCACTGGATTTCCACCACAAGACGGGTCAGAGATCGCCCCTTCGACAAGCGCATCCATCTTGTCTGCGGTTACGCCCATCTCGGACAATTTTCGCGGAATTTCAAAACCGTCATTGAATTCCTGCACAAAGCTCTGAAAGCCCTCAAATCCCCCATCAATACCCAGATAACCAGCGGCCAGATTAAAGCGATCGCGAATGACGTCCGCATTGAACTTGAGAACCTCCGGCATGCACACAGCATTTGTGGTGCCGTGGTGAGTGTTAAAGATCGCTCCGATCGGGTGACTCAAGGCGTGAATAGCACCTAGTCCCTTCTGAAAGGCCGTGGCCCCCATGGCTGCTGCACTCATCATATGGGCCCGTGCCTCAAGGTCCGTACCGTCTGCATAGGCACGCGGCAGATTGTTGATGACAAGGCGCATGCCTTCCAGTGCAATACCCTGACTCATCGGATGGTAATGTGGCGAGGAGTACGCTTCAACACAATGAGCAAAGGCATCAAGACCGGTGCCAGCCGTAATGAACTTGGGCATTCCAACGGTCAATTCCGGATCACAAATCACAACCGAGGGCAATACTTTCGGGTGGAAGATGATTTTTTTGACGTGGGTTTGTGAATTCGTGATGATGCTCGCACGGCCAACTTCAGAACCCGTACCCGCAGTGGTTGGTACCGCAATGATAGGTGCAATTACATCGGCATCCGCACGTGTCCACCAATCGCCCACATCTTCAAAATCCCAGATCGGACGCGTTTGATTGGCGTGGAATGCCACCATCTTACCGAGATCGAGACCGGACCCGCCGCCAAATGCAATGACCCCATCATGGCCACCCTCTTTGTAGGCGTCCACACCCGCCGCCAGATTCAATTCTGATGGGTTCGGATCCACATCAGAAAACAAACCGCGACCAAGACCTTCCGCTTCCAGGATATCAAGCGCGCGTTCCGTGATCGGCAGATTGGCCAAACCTTTATCCGTCACCAATAACGGGCGTTTTATTCCGAGATCCTTGCAGGCACCCGCCAACTCAGAAATGCGCCCAACGCCAAATTTGATCGCGGTCGGATAAGACCAGTTTCCCGTGATGCTCATTCTCTCACCTATTCAAATCAAAGGGTGCATGCACCCAACATGTGATGTCTGCGTTGCCACAGAGATTATTTGGTCACCTTTTTCAGGTGATAGCTCTTTGGTCGGGTTAAGTTGTGATAACCAATGACCGACAATCCGCCGCCACGTCCGGTGTTTTTGCAACCCGTCCAGCAAAGCCCGGGATCAAGATAATCTGCCCGGTTCAAGAATACCGTGCCTGTCTCGATCCGATCACCTATATGGGCTGCCCGGTCGACGTCCTGCGTCCAAAGACTTGCTGTCAGCCCAAATTCGCTGTCATTCATCAAAGCAACGGCTTCATCGTCTGAAGACACTTTCATGATGCCAACAACTGGGCCAAAACTCTCGTCACGCATGACGCGCATATCATGATTGACGTTTGTCAAAATCTGCGGCGTCAGATACGCGCCACCATCATCTTCGGCAAACAGATCGATATGCGCGACAGCTCCATCTGCCAGAGCCTCTGATATCTGCGCCCGGACTTCTGCAGCAAACCGCAAATTAGCCATTGGCCCGATCGTCGTCTCAGCATCTAGGGGATTGCCAAGCTTGTATCCCTTTACAATCTCGACGGCCTTCTCAACAAATTGATCATAGAGACTTTCATGCACATAGATACGTTCGATGCCGCAACAGCATTGGCCAGAGTTGAACATCGCGCCATCGATCAAGGTATCAACCGCAGCGTCCAGATCGGCATCCTCCATCACATAGCCCGGATCTTTTCCTCCAAGCTCGGTCCCGACTCCGGTAAATGTTCCTGCGGCAGCTCTCTCCATGGCGATACCACCACCGACAGAACCTGTGAAATTTACAAAATCAAACGCATTGCCTGCGATCAGATCATTGGTCACATCATGGGTCAGGAAAACATTCTGGAATACGTCGTCCGGCACGCCCGCAGAATGAAATGCCTGCGCCATACGTTCCCCGACAATCAGTGTCTGAGTTGCGTGTTTCAGCAAAACCGCATTGCCCGCAATCAGTGCCGGAGCCACCGTGTTGATCGCGGTCATGAACGGATAATTCCAAGGGGCTACAACAAAAACCACACCGTGCGGAACACGCTTTATATAGCGTTTGAAGGTCGCATCCTCGCCCACTTCGATATCAGCAAGGCTTTCCGGGGCAATAGATGCCATGTGGCTGGCGCGTTCATTGAAGCCACCAAACTCGCCACCATAGCGCACCGGGCGGCCCATCATTTTTGCGATTTCAGGAACGATTTCATCATTCATCGCCCCGACAGCGGCAACCCCTGCCATAACCAAATCGATCCGCTCTTGTAGCGGGCGCGAAGCCCAAACTGCCTGTGCGCCTCGGGCTCGCTCTGCCGCAGCAAAGGCCTCATCCCGTGACAGAGCCACACGTTCTGCAAATACCGACCCGTCAATCGGTGAGATACATTTCAAAACCTGATCCATGCCAGTTCTCCAGATACAGGGATTCCACCCCGTCTATTCAAAGAAAGTCCCATAAACCCAACGAGCGATGTTCCGAGGGCAATACGGAGCTATGCCCGCTCAAATCCGCGCGCGATCTCGTAGTCAGTCACAACACGTTCAAATTCTTCGATCTCCACCTCAGCAGCGCGCACATAGTGGTCGATGGCTTCGTCGCCCAAAGCCGCGCGAAGCATCGTAGATGCGTGTAACGCGTCACGCGCTTCGCGAAGATTACCCGGAATCATCCCGGATTCTCCCTGATATACGTCACCTTTGGTTGGAGCTTGAAGCTCTAGGCCCTGTTCAATACCTGCAATACCTGCGGCAAGCATGCCTGCCATGGCAAGATAGGGATTCATATCAGAGCCGGGGATCCGGCACTCAATACGAATAGCTTTTGTACCATCGCCACAAAGTCGGTATCCGGCAGTACGATTATCCACCGACCAAATGATGCGGGTCGGTGCAAAAGTACCCTTCATGAAACGTTTGTAGCTATTGATGTAGGGCGCCATGAAGTAGGTGTAGTCGGGTGCATACTTCAACAAACCGGCGGTATAGGCCTTCATTACCTCAGACATGCCCAAGCTGTCGCTTGGGTCATAGAATGCATTTGAATCTTCTTTCCAAAGCGATTGATGAACGTGAGACGAACTGCCTACCTTGTCATGGTGCCATTTTGGCAGAAATGTCGCTGCATGGCCTTGCTGCCACGCGATTTCTTTGACTGCGTGTTTTGCGATTGTGTGATAAGCCGCCGTGTCCAATGCTGAGGCATACTTGATATTCAGCTCTTCCTGACCGGTCTCTGCTTCACCTTTCGAATTTTCCACCGGAATCCCAGCATTCCACAGATGATTGCGGATCGGGCGCATCACATGTTCTTCTTTGGTGGTTTGGAATATGTGATAATCTTCGTTGTAACCCGATATCGGCGCCAGATCCCGAAACCCGCTTTTGCGGATTTCATCAAAGTTCTTTTCGAAGAGAAAAAACTCCAGCTCAGTTGCCATCTTCGCATCATACCCAAGCGCATTCAGGCGCTTTACCTGCGATTTAAGCATCGCGCGTGGGGAATGAGGGACCTCCTCATGTGTGTGGTGATCAAGAATGTCACACAGCACGAGTGCCGTACCTTCCAGCCACGGTACCGGCCGTAGCGTGGTCAGATCAGGCTTCATAACATAGTCGCCATAGCCCCGCTCCCAGGAAGTCGAAGCGTAGCCATCCGGCGTTCCCATCTCCAGATCAGTTGCCAGCAGGTAATTGCAACAGTGCGTTTCCTCATAAGCACCTGCAACAAAATGCGCCGCGTGGAAACGTTTCCCCATTAAACGTCCCTGCATATCTGCAAAACAGACCAAAACAGTATCGATTGCGCCGTCTTGCACCTTCGCTTGAAGGTCCTCAAAAGTCATCGTTCCGCCCATGACAACTCCTCCAAATGAGCGATTTCCTTTATGGCAGGTTGAAGAAGCGTCAATAGCTCTTCCGTGATCTCCGCCACATCCTCCGGAGAGCGCATCAGATCATTGCGCACTTCGATCATGACATTCGCCAATCCACGGGACTGGGCATGCAATCTGAGCGAATGTGTAACCCCATCGCCGGGTCCGTAAGGTTCATTCCGTTCTATCCGACGATGCGAAAGCAAAGTTTTCCGCGCCAGCATCGCGTCGGCCAGGCGACTGTCTTCATCATGCAACAGCCCGATTTCAACCGCACGCTTTGCGCCGTAATATATCGGCGTAAAACTGTGTATCGTCACAACCACCGGATCGTTGTTGCGGGCTTCCAAAACGCCTGACACGGCCGCACAGAATGGTCCATAGACAGACTGTATTCTTGCATCGCGCTGTGACTGGTTCAGATTCTGATTTCCCGGTACCTCAATCAGCTCGGACCTTTCCGGTATCGCACTTGGCGCATCCGGTGAACGGTTACAGTCGTAAACCAACCGAGAAACCCGCGATATTATGGCGGGCGCATCCAGGGCGGCACTCAAGGTCAATGTAACTTCACGTGCACCGGGATCCCAAACTGCGTGGCTCAACCTGTCTTTTTCGGCAAGGCCCAACCCGTCATAAGCTTCGGGTATTGTGGAACTTGCATGCTCGCACAACAACACGACACGACCCTTGCCATTCGGATTCAATATCTCAACCGGGTCGATCATGCGCCTGCCACCTCCCTGTACAGGTTTGCACCAAGGCTGAACTTTGTGCCACGACGCACCACATGAACGACAAAACCATCAGCATCGCCGCGCGCACAAATTCAAATAGAAATCTGCCATTTACCATCTAGCGTCCCAGGGTCATGGCCAATAGCTCGGCATGCAATGCAGGCGTCGCGGCTGATATCACACGACCATCCGAATTCAGATTAAGCGGATTACCATTCCAATCAGTAATCACACCACCGGCAGCTTCGATGACAGCCGCAACCGGAAGAAAATCGTAAGGTTGCAGGTCATAGTCAATAACCGCATCAACGTGCCCCATCGCAACCAGGGCATGGGGATAGCAATCGTAGGCAAACCTTCGGGTTTGACCGGAATGCATCAAATCTCTGAACAAATCAGGGTGATCACAGTAAATCTTATCTCCTTCATTCACGAAGAATACTGCGTGGCTCAAACTCTCTGTTCCACTGACTGAAACCGACTGGCCATTTAGCATGGCCCCTTGCCCTTTGATACCAAGCAGACATTCATTCAGTGCGGGCATTCCAATCACGCCAAGCAAAGGTTCACCCTTAACAAGCAAACCCAACAAGAAGCCAAATAAAGGATGGCCTGACAGAAACGAACGGGTGCCGTCAATCGGATCGATGATCCAGACATGATCACGATTCAACCCCTCGGCACCCTGTTCCTCACCAAATATTCCATCTTCTGGAAAGTGCTCAGCCAGATAGGCACGCACGATGGTTTCGACGCCTTTATCTGCCTGCGTCACAGGGCTTTCATCGGTTTTGAATTCAACGCCCAGGCGGCCACGAAAATAACCCCGAGCTGCGTCAGCGGCCAAAGCTGCAATCTGCGTCGCATGCTCTGCATGTGTTTTCCCGTCCGTAGTCGATCTAACCATTTCTGAAGGGCTCAACATTCAATACGATCCATCTGCAATTACTGCTTTGATACCCCAGGCATCCAGTGATTGCGCGAGTGCCTTACTAGGCGCTTTATCGGTCACAATATGACTAATCTGGCGCGGGGCGGGTCCTACAAAGGGCGCAGATTCGCTGAGTTTGCCGTGGTCGAATGCAATCAGAATCTGGTCGGCACATTCCGCCACGATCTGCGCAAGCTCTGCCTCTGCATTGCTGTGATACAAAAAGCCTCGGCGTGGTGAAACGGCATCCGTACTGAGGATCGCCATGTCATATACCAGTCGCTGGGCCTGTCTGTGGGTTACGTGACCAAAGGCACCACGCTCATTGGCCTGCATTTCTCCGCCAAGAATATGCACCCGGTTACCATTCACGTTGACCAGTGTCTGGGCCACTCCAATCGAATTGGTCGCGATTGTCAGGTTTTGATGCCGTCGCAGTTCTTCCGCGACAAATGCAGTGGTCGATCCAACATCAAGAAAAAGGGTCATGCCGTCAGAGACTCGCGTACTAACGACATTGGCAATCAGCCGCTTTTCTGTCGGGCGCTGAGTAATGCGCCGAAAAAAGCTGGGGTCGTTCTGTGTGCCTACCAAATAAGCACCACCACGCACGCGGGCCACCATTGCAGTTTTGGAAAGGGACTTGATTGTTCTCCGTACTGTTTCCTCGGAAACGTCGAGCGCTTTCGCCAGATCTGTGTTCCGCGCAGAGCCACCCAGGCGCCTTAGCGCTTCAAGAAGCTCAATTTCTCGGTGCGTCTGCGACATCCGCTTTCCACAATATCCCTCACATTTTCCACGTTATCCCACATGTTTTTGCAAATGCAACAATTCTTGCGTCCATATGTTGATTTTTGATGTTTAATGTGGATTTTGGCGGGGCGTGCAGCGCATTCTTTGCTCGGCACAAGCAAGTTAGAATCACAACAGCTAGATTCCTGACATCAACTGAGCCGTCGGTCAATTCATCTGGAGCGTCAAACGATGCACGACAAACGAAACGTCCTTTTTATTATTACCGACCAGATGCGGGCTGATTGTGTGTTTGGTGCGCTGGCGAACCACGTTGATCTACCCCATTTGCGGGCGCTGATGAAAGACAGCGTCACCTTCACCCGTCATTTCTCGGTTACAAATCCATGCGGGCCTTCGCGAGCATCGCTGCTGACGGGGCAATATGCGATGAACCACCGCTCGGTTCGAAACGGCACGCCTCTTCGCCACGACACGCCTTCGATCGCATCAGAGATGCGCAAGGCAGGCTATCTTCCTATGCTTTTTGGATATACTGACACCTCGCAGGACCCGCGCGTATTCGACGCCAATGATCCGGCACTGCGTTCTTACGAGTTTCACCTGCCAGGTTTTCAGGAAATGGTGGAGATGCGCATGGAGATGTCTTTTCCCTGGCGATCACACCTTAAGAACAAAGGATATGTTTTCGACGACTATTTTGATGTTTTTAAACCCGTCTCGCCAACCGGGGACGCCCCGAAACTGAATGATCCTGCGCTCTATGCTGCAGAAGACAGTGACACGGCATTTCTGACTGACCGGTTTCTGGAAACCATGCCAGCTTATGCAGATCAGGACAAAGGATGGTTCGCCCATCTTACTTATCTACGACCACATCCGCCGCTCGTCGCACCAACCCCTTACAACCAAATGTATGATCCGGCCAAACTGCCGAATCCAACGCGCCATGCTTCAGCACAAGCAGAAGACGCGCTCCATCCGTTCTTCGCACCTGCCAGAGCTAACAGTGCTGTTGAAGGATTTGTTGAAGGTTTCCCCGAACTCGAGCCAACTGACGAGGTCGTCGCGACCCTTCGGTCTATCTATCTGGGCCTCGCAACCGAAGTTGATCACCACATCGGTCGTGTCGTGCAGTTTCTGAAAGACAGCGGCCAATACGACAACACACTGTTGGTAGTCACAGCCGATCATGGCGAGATGCTGGGTGACCATCATAGTTGGGGTAAGATGTCGGTCTATGACGCGGCATACCATACACCCCTGATTGTCAGGATGCCGGGCGGTGCCGAAGGCGCACAGATCTCGAAGCCAACGGAGAGCATCGATATTGTCCCAACGATCCTCGATTGGGTTGGGCAACCAGCTCATGACGCAATGAATGGCATGACTTTGATGCCGTTCCTTGAGGGGAACCTACCTGAGAACTGGCGCAAATATTCTTTCTCTGAGCTCGACTTTGCGGACCCAATCGCGCCAACCCTTTGGCAGAAGACGCTTGGCACGGACATCTCGGACAGCTGTCTTGGCATTCTGCGCGACGATCGGTTCACGCTTGTACAGTTCGGAGCCGACCTACCACCCCTGCTTTTTGACCACAAAGGCAAAGGCGAAATGGAAAACGTCGCAGAACGACCTGAGTTTTCGCAGGTCCTCACCCAAATGACGCAGGAGATGTTACGGCATCGCATGCGTCATATGGACAAAACCTTGTCCAATTGGATGATCACTTCGGACGGCCCCCTCCATCCCTCGCAGCTGGCATCACAAGTGGGAAAAAGCGGGAAAGCATATTAATTTGACGCGTGGAGCTCAAATGGTAGTAGAGTCAGTAATCTGGCGTGAATTCTTGTATTAGATCAGTCATCGTTTACAGGAATTGCAGCCTCAATGCTGATCTTGCTCAGACCTGGCGCAACAAAAATCATTCTGGAACAACATGAATGCAGAGCTTTCCCCAAGGTTTCTGCTCACTCTGCCCTTTGACGGAACTGTCTTTGATCTCAGCGATTTTTGTGGTCAAAAAAGTTTCAATGGAGCCAATCTATCAGAATAGCTTGCGGGCGAACCAAACCATACAAACTCCAATTGTAAATTTTCAATCTATTGCGCTAACCTAACTGCATGAGCCCGCTCCATCCGGCCAAGCCAACTAGCATTTTTCTCATAATGACGTTCTTGAACGTCTTGTTTTTTGCGACGCAGGTATATGCCCAAGAGCGTGTGGCATTATTAATCGGCAATTCAAACTATGAAGCCCCAGAAATGTCATTGCGCAATCCGGCAAATGACGTCGCAGCCTTGAGCGCTGCACTGGAGGAGCTTGGATTTGCCGTCACCCAAGCCACGGATCAGAACGCAGAAGCCATGCAAAGGGCAGTAGAGCAATTCGGCGTCGCGGCGAAGGGTGCTGAGATGGCGGTCTTCTTCTACGCCGGACACGGTGTCCAGATCGGAGGAGAAAATCATCTGATTGGCACAGACTTTGCAGGCAACGATCTATCGGCGCTCAGGCAAAGCTCGATGACCCTAGATTTGGTGCGCGATGTGATGTCCAGGGCCGGACCAGATATCGGGATCTTGCTCTTGGACGCTTGTCGCAACAACCCGTTCACTGAAAGTGGGATGGTCGAAAATGGGCTGGTCAGAATTCGTGGCGGAGCCGGTTTGCTGATCGCTTATGCCACTGACCCCGGCAATGTGGCCTATGATGGATTGGAAGAAAACAGCGTTTTCACTTCAGGTCTTCTCGATCACATTGCGACACCCAATCTGGACGTGCGGCTGATGTTGGGTCGCGTGCGCCAACAGGTCGTTCTTGAGACAGATGGACGCCAAATTCCCTGGGTCGAAGAATCCGTTCTGGATGAGTATAGCTTTGCGCCGGTTCTGGCTGGCAGTGCCCCCAAAGACGAATACACCATTGATCTGGAACATTGGCGGCGCATCGCTTCCAGTTCGAATGCACAGGATTTCGAGGGATACCTAGAGGCCCACCCGGAGGGATTGTTTGCTTCATTTGCGCGCGAAAGGATAGCCGCTCCCCTACCGGAACCTGCAGCTTCACTGGCGCCGATCAACGCCTCGCTAACCGAAGCCGATCCCAACAAAATTGCCTCGGCATTGGTAGCTCTGGGGTATTTGAATGACCCCCAGACGCGCGACCTGGGTCCAGCATTGGACAATTATCGTAGCCAATTGCCAGAACGCGAAACTGCCTCGGCTGACCGCCTGCTTCAAGACGCGGCGCAAGTGTCGATTTTTCTGGCCACCACCACGCTGCAAAGACTACGCACCGATATTGTGGCCTTGCGCAGCCTGGAACGCACGCTTGGTATCGCCGAAGATGCATTGCGGCAAATCGAGGATATTGCCCGTACCGACGCAAATGCCTTGCCCATTTTGCAACAGGCGCGCAACGACATTTATGATATCTATCGATCGCGCGGAATCATCTTGCGCCGTCTGGACCAAAGCCGAAGCTACTACGAAGAAGTTCTAAATCGCGCTGTCATCTTCTTCCCTCCTGGCATTGATGCGTCAATAATAAGCAAAGCATCAGCACCGCGGGATCTGAACATCGCCGATGCGCGAATGACAAACGACGCAGCTCTTTTTTTGCGGCACGTTTCGCAGGCAGAAGATAGTAGAAAAGGAAGTTACCAATGGCTGACCGATCTCATCCCTCCCGAATAGGTGCTGCACTTGTTGCGGTATCTCTTGCCCTCTCGGCTTGCGGGGATAGCAGTCAGACCTCGGCCCCTGCGACTGGCTCCACGGGAGCAACACAGGCTGAGGCCGATCTAGCGAAACAAGCCGCGGCGATGCAGAAAACAATCCTGCAAGGTGCCATCGCAGGTGGTGTAACCGGTGGCGCAATCGGATTTGGCCTTGGCGGTAGTGACGATATTGGGACAGGTATTTCAGTTGGCCTCGGGGCGGGTGCCCTAGCCGGAACCTACGTCGCCTTCGTTCAGCGTAACTATGCTGGTCGCGAGGCACGTCTGCGGCAAATCAAAAAAGATCTGGATCGCAATGCCAGTGAAATGCAAACGACGCTGAACGTTATGAACCAGGTTCTTGCGGCGCAAAGAGCCGAACTTGACGCGCTGAACGCCAGCGTAGCAGCGGGCACAGCCGATCAGGCGGAGGTCACAAAAGAACTTGCCGAGGCAAATGGCAATCTTGCTCAGATGGAGCTTGCAATCGACGGAGCGACCAAACGTCAGGCTGAATTCAATGAGGCCCGGAACCTGACGATTAAACGTGGTCAGACCGCCTCACCGATTGACGGAGATTTAGCCGCCCTTTCGAACCAGATCACGCAAATGCGCGGGATCGCAAACGATCTGGCATCTTCGCTATGACGAAAGGCACACCAACTCGTTTCGCCGCCCTGCCCTGCCTATTGCTGGCCGGATGTCAGACCACGACCGATCCGGCGGACGGCGGTTTCTTTGCCGGAGTCTCAGGTATCACAACCGGAGCCTATGATGATCGCATCGCTGCTGCCGAGGGGGATGTGGCCACCGCAGAGGCGCGCAACGAAGCCCTCGCCGCGCAAATCCGGAATTCTGAATCCGAATTGGCACAGTTGAAGTTGAATATTCTTCAACAGCGCGATGCAATCGGAGGGGGCGACGCCGCAACGGCTGCCCGCATCGACCGTGTGCTGAATGACACGCCTACCGGTGCAAAGCCGGATGCAAAACTGGCAGCATTACAAAAGAGCATCGCTGAAGCCCGCGCCCTGAGCGCCGATCTTGCCAAACTGTCGGGTTGATCCGCCTCAGCGCATTAACCCTGGCACCCACCAAGAGCCCAGCGGCGGAGATTGACCTTTAGGCCACCGCCATAGGGGTGTTGTTTGGTAACATTCCCGGCCTCGGGGCGATTCACGTAGGTCTGTGCCTGATCGCAAAGGGCTTCGGGTGTCCATTGATGGCAATTGGAGCAGTTCTGATCTTTCCACAACTCGTCCGGCAACCCCTCGATTGGCGGAAATTGTGGCGTGCCCACCACCAGTTGATTGATGGTTTGCCCGCGTACATACGCGTTTCCAAAATCAAGCAGTGAGTCCAGTGTAACCAGCACATCTGCTGACGCATCAACCCCGCCTTGGGGCTCTGACACGTCGGAATCGGGCGCGGTCTTACGTGTCACGGATTCCTGTCCATACCTCAGGGCCGCCAGACGGTCCTCCGCTTTGCTCGAAAACGCGCCTTCGGGAAAGCTCTGCAAATACACTTCGTAGGCGTGAACGGTATCGTCGGCCAGAGCGAGCTCATACATCAGGCGTTCTGTTTCATTAGCCTCGGCAACTTCCTCCTGCTGCTCTGGCGCATTCGCTCCGAGCAGCGGGGATGTCCCAAAGGACTCCGCCATAACCGTCTGCAATAAACTGCTAGCCTCCTCGGCACGCGAACTATTGGGATACGCCCGCATGAAGAGCATGATCTGAACAGGGTCGCGTGTGGTAATCGCTTCCTGCCACAGGTCATCTTCACTTTGATTATTGGCGATTTGCGTTTGGACCTGCGGTGAGAATGCAAAGTCCTGTGTCAAAGACGATGTATCCCAAGGGGTTTGCAGGCCGCGCGTTTCTTGCAGTACGTCAACGCGAACTTTTTTGAACAACTGTTCGATCGCCATACCCGGTGTTTCGATATGTTCTGCCAGACTGAGTGTGAACGGGCTGTTGCCTTTTTCGCCGTCCAGTGCAACCCCACCGGGATCGGTGGCATAGGCAAGAAAAGTGCCCGTCGGGGCCTTCATCTCGGCCAGGCCATTGTCATCCATGTTCGAAAGACTTTCGAATGGATTGTTCCGACAAGCGTCAAGAATGACAATATTGGTCTTGTTATGTGCCGATGCCATTTGATGCAGGACAGAACGCGCTTCAACTGCCATCAAGTCCAGATCAGCCGGATCACTGAGTGAGATATCGACCGGCAGCAGGTAATTCGAACCAAAGGACTGTACGCCATGTCCGGCATAGTAAAAGAGCCCGACCGCATCTTCACCACTTTGACGCAGGTCACGGCCAAACTGGGAAATCGCCCTTTTCATCTCAATCTGGCTACTGTCCGTCAGATTTCGGACATCAAAGCCAAGGTCAGTGAGCTTTTCCGAAATCAGCTTTGCGTCATTGACCGGATTGTCCAACGGCGAGACTGAACCATAGGCAGAATTCCCAATCACAAGCGCAATACGCGTCTCAGCCCCTGCCTGAGCGACCCATGATATCGATATCATCGCAATCAGAACGTAATAAATGCGAAACACGCCAGATCCTTTGCCACCCTCATCCTAGCATATCCGTGACGCCGAGACATCAAGCCAGCTAGAAATTGGTTATATGTGTCTTTTGGCTTTATTATGGCCACGGACTGACATATTCCGATTTGAGTATCAAGCATAGGAAGAGGTTCACACATGCCACGCTCAACCTTGATGCGAGTTCTTATTGCCATCGCGCTCTTGGTACTTTCGAATGCCGCATCGGCACAGAGCGCTGATCCATTTGAGCATGGCTGGACGCTTGATGCCGAAACCTCCGAATTGCAGTTTTTGTCCGTTAAGAAAAATTCGGTGGCTGAAAACAGTGGCTTTGCAACGCTCACAGGCGTGATCAACCCGGATGGTGCCGCTGAGATCAGGGTTCTGATGGACAGTGTCGATACAAACATTGATCTGCGCAATGTGCGCATGCGGTTTCTGTTTTTTGAGACCTTCAATTACCCTGAGGCTGTCATCACAGCGCAGCTACCACCCGAAAAGTTGGTTGACCTGCATCAGGCACGTCACAAAATCATTGACCTGCCCTATACCTTGTCGCTGCACGGCGTAACAAAGGACGGTGTCGCGCAGGTTGCCATCACATTGGTCGACAATGACCGTGTCGCAGTGGCAAATACTACACCGATTGCAATCGCGCTGCCCGATTTCAACCTCGAAGAAGGGCGGGGCAAACTGCAGGAGGCTGCAGGCGTTGACATCCTGCCCTTCGGGTTCGTCAGCT
Organism: Ruegeria sp. G2; assembly: GCF_056533505.1. Lineage (NCBI taxonomy): Bacteria > Pseudomonadati > Pseudomonadota > Alphaproteobacteria > Rhodobacterales > Roseobacteraceae > Ruegeria > Ruegeria sp. G2. Next base: position 73,861 of record NZ_JBQFON010000011.1, read on the forward strand.
TTGGCTTCGTGTTCGACCGGGCGCAAGCCGGCACCCCTCCGCAACTTGTCGCGGCATCGACGACCCCCGGGGCCGCAGCGCTCGAAACCAAAGGCAATCTTGACCGCGAAGCCTGTGAAGGCCGCATGGAGATTCTTTCGCGTACAGGCAACATCTACTTCAATTCGGGCAGCGCCCGCTTGTCAGATGCGTCCATCCCGCTGCTGACCAACCTGCACAATATCGTTGATCGCTGCCCTGAACTGACGATCGAGATCGGAGGCCATACAGACAGTGACGGCTCGGATTCAGCAAATCGGGTGCTCAGCGAACGTCGCGCGCAGGCCGTCAACACCTATCTGGTCAATCAGGGTATCGCACCCGAACGTCTTGTAACCGTCGGCTATGGTGAAAGCCGTCCTGTGACTTCAAACGATACGGCCGAAGGCAAAAGGCGCAATCGTCGGATCGAATTTGTGCCGGTGAATTAACCACAATTGAAGAACAAGGGCTCAATCCCCAGCCAGAATAATCGGATTGAACCCGCCGCTGCGCCATTGTCGCAGGGCTGAAATGAAATTCGGTCCTGGCACACCGTCGATGGTACTGGAGTAGTAGCCGGCTTTTTGCAGCAGTTTTTGCACTTCCATCAAAGTGTCCCGTGTCCACTGATCCGAAGCCAGGGACAACTGGTTCACAATCGTGCCGTTATCTTCTGCCGCACCCCGCAGCAACATGCGGGCTGCTTCGACGGGGTCTTGTGCAACGCCACGCCCCTCATCCAACAAGATCGCCGCCGCCAGATACCCCTGATATTCACCATCGCGCGCGGCTTTCTCAAAGTAGTTCAGTGCCTCTGTTGGCTCTCCGGAAACCCCATCCTGCGCCAGCACACCAAGGTTGAAGGTTGCTTTGGCTGATCCACCTTCGGCGGCTTGCTGCAATAGCGCGATCGCGCGCGCCTCGTCCTTAGGCACGATATTCCCTTCGAATAGTGTCACGGCCAAATTGATCATGGCGTCAAAACTGCCGCCTTCTGCCGCGCGTTCGTAGAGAGACAGCGCCATGTCCTGATCCTGTGGCACCCCTGTTCCGCTTTCATGCAGCTGAGCCAGCGAAACCATCGCCCGCAAGTCACCTGCCTCAGCCGCCTGCTTGTAAAGCGTAACGGCGCGATCCACATCCCCTGCAGCAATGGTTGCCCGCGCCAACAAGGCTACGTAGTGCGACAGATCAGGCGTCTGCGCAGTGGCAGCACTGCAGGCCTGTATAGCCGTCAATGCGTTTTCCTGAAGGCGGCTGAATGGCACCCCAGGGATGCTGGCCGTTCGGTCTCGGGGATGGGTCGCAAGACGTTCACATATACCGCCCGGGGTACTGTCTTCGGGGCGCGGAATTGATGAAATTAAGCGCTGCGCCTGACCGGCATGAGCACCGTTGGGGTATTGCTCCAGATAGAATTCGAGCAGCGGGCGCATGCGGCTGCGCTGTGCAAGTTTCCAAAGACGCTCGGCTTGCTCGTCTTCCTCTTCGACGGTCACCGCGCGGGTCAGCGTTTGCGCCTGCCCTGCCCGGTCCAGAAATGCCACAACTTCGTTCACATGTGCGCCTTGCGGGTAGCGATCTATGTAAAGCTGCATGAGCGAGGCATCCTGCGCATTAGCCGCAACCTGCCACAGCAACGTCTCTTCCGAGGCAGTAACGGGGCTGTTGTCAAAACGGAACTGCCGCGTCAAAGACGAGTTGTCCCAAGGAATTTGACGTCCCCCCGTTGAAGCCAGAACATCCTTACGGACCGAAATCATCAAATCCGAGATGTCCTGTCCGGGCGTGTAGATATGGCTCAGCAACGCTTCGGTGAAAAAACTGTTTCGACCGGTGCCGTCATAGGCCACGTTGTCGGGTTGGGTCGCGTAAGCAAACATGAAATCCGCGGCACTGCCAACACGTGCCAGCCCGTCACCGCCAACCTCAATTCCGGTGCCTTCAAAAGGATTGTCGCGACAGGCATCAAGAAAAACCAGTCGAATACCGTCTGACCGTTCCATTCGGTTAACGAATTCGTCCATCTGAATCGTCTGTTCCGGAATGTCATCCGGTTCCGTGATCTGAGCATCAACTGGCACCAGATAATTGCGCCCGCCCACTTGAAACCCATGGCCTGCATAAAAAAGCAGCGACACATCGGAATCCGCCGCAGTTGCACCGTAAGATTCTGCGAGTGACAGCATTTCATCATGCGTCAGATCGGTGCCTAGAAACACCTCAAACCCGAGCCCTTCAAGTGCGATGGCCAGATCGGAAGCATCGTTGATCGGGTTGTCCAGCGGGCTCACCGACAAGTAGTCCGAGTTGCCGATGACTAGCGCAACACGTTTGTCAGCCAGTGCCATTGAAGCACCGAACATCAACAGTAGAAGCGCCGCGAGGCAACGTTTCAGGTACACTGGCTAAGTTCTCCGACGTCTTAGAGACCGATGGCGCGCGTCAGTCCGATTTCCGCCTGACCAACAGCCGCCACTATCGTTTCTACCTGCTGGTTCTGGATGATGGCAAGTTCGGGATCGCTTGCTCTTATCAACGTGATAGCTTTTCGGATCTCCCTCTGAGCCTGACGAATTTGACGCCGTGCCTGCTGGACAGCTTCGCGTCGAATCGCGTTGCGTTCCTCGGCAGTCGTGGCAAGCGACAGACGGCGGCTGGCTTCTTCGCCAGTTTCGCGGATACCGGCACTGGCACCGCGGATGATATCCCCAACTGAATCCAGTCCCGGTGGTAGGCCCTTAACGATCCCATCTAGATCGGCAGCATACTCATCCATCGCCTGGGCCAGACAGGCAAGATATTCGCTAACGCTTTCACCACTACTGGCACAGGATGCAATCTCTTCGTCAAATTCCTGCGACACATTTTCGACTGTCCCCAGCGCGGCTTCCGCCTCGGCGACAGTTGTCACGGCTGTGCCTCCGCCACCTCCGCCGGTGATTGTAGTGTCGACGGTCGGCGTAACCTCAATTGTAGGCGTCGGAGGAACTGTAATAATCGTGCCGTTTGTAATGACGGCCGCCCCCGGCAAAGCGGCAATCGTATAGACCTGCCCGCCGCTGCTGGTCACTGAACTTCTGCCCAATGTAAAGGTCGTCGCCCCGGGTGAAGTGCTGGCGAAATTCAACGGACTGAAAACGCTGGAAGTATTCAGCGTATCGGATGCCGGACCAAACCGATAAAGCGATGGCCCACCATAGACCGTACCCGTCGTGGAGGCGCTAGATGTCTCGCCGGCCGGGACGGCAACATCGTCAGGTATGGCGAAGAGCACAGGCGAAGTGGTATAGTTTGCTGGGTTTGTGCTGCCTGTACCCGGTGCCCATACGCTGGTGAAATCCCAGCCCTGAGAAGAGGCGCGTCTGTAAAAGCTCTCGGTGTCCTGCAGCTGTGATGTGCTCAGTGCTGTGCCACCGTCGCTGGTGCTGACCCCCGTAGACTGGCTATCCCAGAATGAAGCCGTGACCGAGGCCGAAGGATCATTTGACACGACCAGACCACCAATGTTTGTCGATCCCGCACCAGCCACCGTGATGTCACCCGCCGCAAATGTGCGTTCGATTGTGCCAACCGTTCCGAAATCCAGGTTTTCGTCGTTGTCTATCACCAGACCACCGATGGTCACGGTGCCATCAAGGTTGATGGCTGTGATGTCGGACGTTGAATATGAATCCCGGATTGTTCCGCTGTTGAATGCCACCAGACCTGCCCCCAATCCATCGCCAGAGCCCGTTACGGTTGACAAGATGATCGGCCCGGAACTGTTTGACCGCTCAATCGTGCCTACGTTGTCCGAGACCAGCCCGACCCCGATCACGGTAGAATCCGAGATGTCTGCGGGCGAAATCGCTTCGATACGCGCTGTGGAAAAGCTTTCTTCGATCGTGCCTTCGTTGAAATTGACCAAACCGACGGCCACCGAAGCGCTGGAAAAGCTCTGGCCCGTCACCGTGCCGCCGACGGATACGCCACTGATCAATCCTGCGTTCTGTAGTGCAAGACCCGCAGCGTTTCCGCCATCAATGTTCACATTGGTAAGGCTGAGGTTCGATATCGAAGCGCCCGTCCCTAAAGAAACAAACAGTGCGGCGTCCGCATCGACGCGATCAATGGTCAAACTATCGATTGCAAATCGGTTGCCATCGAGTGACCCCGAGAAGGTGTCAATCGGGTCAAACCCCCCGGACCAGCCGGATGTAACCGATGCGTCAATGTCGTTTACCAGTTCAAAGTCGGCGCTATCCAGCCCCGAACTGTCTATCCCTTGCAGGCCATAGACATCCGTCAACTGATAGGGGCTGGCGGCAGTTCCGCTACCACCCAGCGCCCTCAGGAATGTGGCCCCGTCCGTGATCGAGAAATCGCCCGCCGCGAAAGATGGGAGCGAGCTGCCAACCTGATCCCAAAATCCTGCTATTATCGTGAACGCGCCGACGTTGATGTCGCCGCCAGCACCCGTCAAAATTGTCGCCGCTCCGGCGGGGCTGGCAGCCCCCAGCGCCGTCAGGATTAGTCCGCCGTTCGGCCCGTTGATCGCGCCGTTGAACGTAATGATGTTGTCTGCGATCAACGTCAGATCGGTGGCAGTGGTCCAGTCGATATCAGCATTGATAGTGATATCACCGTCTTCAGGGCCACTTACCGACGTCGTCAAGGTGACGTTCCCGGCCGCTAGCTGGGCTTCAAGATCAGCCTCGGTAATTGTGCCGGGGACCGTAATGTTAACGGGATCCAGCAGCAGATCGCCGAAGGCGCCATTCGCCGCGCGCAGATCGGTGAAACCGCGATAGATCAGATCTGTCTTGCCCGAAACCTCGACAAAGCCGCCGTCGCCGGACACGTCACCGCCCCGGGCCGAAATCTGGCCCTGGAACGTGGTCAGATCATCGGACCAGACGATGATACGCCCGCCATCGCCCTCATCGCCGCCATCGGCGGTCAGGGTCGAACTAGCATCAATCTGCGTTGTCTGCGCAGTCTGCAGCGTGCCGCCGCCCTGATAATCTCCGCCAACCCGGATCGTCCCGCCATTCCCGGTGCCGGACCCATCGGCGCTGAGCGTGGCACCGGTCAGCGCGATCGCCTCACCGGTGATCGTAATTGCGCCGCCATCCTGACCGCGAAGCCGGGGCCGAAGTGACGTTGCAACAACCGTCTCGCGCGCCGAGGTGTCAATGGTGCCATCGACCTGAACCGCACCGCCTGAGCCGCCCAGAACAACCGCGCCGGATACTCCACCGACAGATTGCGCCTGAATCACGCCGGACATGTTGATCACCTGCCGCGCCGCATTACGCGCGCTGGCAGCCTTGAGATGGACGATGCCACCCTCAGCCTCGATCCGCCCCGAATTGGTGACCAGCGCCTCCATCGCGGCATCGTCGCTGTCTGACGGAACCGCAACCTGCAGGAAACCGTCGCCTGAAACATCAAGCGTCACCTGCTCGCCCGCGCCCAGCCCGACCTTGCCCAGCGGCACCCGGATCAGGCCCGAGTTGGACACTTTGCCTCCAACCAGCGCCGCATAGCCACCCGGCACAACCGATATCGTCCCGGCATTGTCGACCGAGGCTGAATTGCCATTGCCCTCAAAGCGATACCGGCCATTCAGGAAGTCGTCATCAGAAATCGCCAGCGTCGAGGCCACAAAGCCGCCCGTGTTCACATGACCGTTCGGCCCGATGAAAATCCCGTTGGGATTGACCAGAAAAACCTGCCCGTTCGCGTTCAACTGGCCGTGGATTTGGCTAGTGGTATCACCCGTCACCCGGTTCAGGATGGCGCTCTGCTGTCTGGGCTGATGAATGTTAACCGTCGAACCGGAACCGACCGAAAATCCGTCCCAGTTCACAATAGCGGTATCTGAACTTTGAGTTATGTCCAGTTGTGTGCCGCTGGGTTGCGAAATTGTCGCACTGCCTGAGGCCACGGAACCACCTGTTGGCAAGGACTGCGCCATCGCAGTCGTGCCCCAAAGCAATGCCGTGGCTGAAACTATCGCAGTCCGAAGTATCTTGTCGGTGCGCTCAGAATCTCCGGCTCGCAACGATACTGAAGCGGTTTCCATCAGCTCCCAGGTCATCGCGTTCACCTCTCCCATACTCAACTCGTAACGAACCCGACTTATAGGTCGAGTTTTCAATGATAAACAAATCAGCGCCGATCCCATAGGAATAGGCCGTGGTGGTGCTTTGCTCAAATATCGTAGGCTGTTCTAATCCCAGTTCCCCATAAGCACCAAAGATATAGGGCTTCAACAGCAGCGGAACTCCGGCGAGTTCAATCTGTTGAGATCGTCCCACTTCGGACCGCACGACCCAACCATCATCACCACGTAGCGAGCCCGCGTCAAACGTTGACAGCTCGCTCGAGCTGGCGACACTGAACTGCTCAGATGTAACTAGCGGATCGCCAAAACTAGATTGAATGCGGCCGCTTAGATTCAATGACCAATTGGCATTTATCGGGCGCTGATATTGACCGGCCAAAACGAGTTTGGTGAATTCGGCACGGGCACCCTGCCGAGACAAAGGCGCTTCATCAGGCCCGACCGATGTGCTGGCTCCAAATGCATCTAACCCACGAGACAGGATAGCACTGCCGCGCAAGAATGCCCCATTATCATAGTTTCGCGTAACATCTAATGTTGCGCGCAAGACGCTTGTATCGTCGTCGTATACCGGAACTGAATCTGATCCGATCAGCAAATCTTGAGAATCGCTGATACGGTCAAAGATCAGCTGCGATGTCAGGTTTAGCTGCCTCGATCGAATCCAAGGATAATACAGCCTCAGAGACAACCTCTCGAATTCGCTTTCATTCGGAACAAGGTCTGTTTCGGGGCGCGCCTTACTGGATGTTACTTCTGCATTAAACGTCAGACCATCATAGCCAATCGGGAATACGGTACCTGCCGCGACTATTCGGTATTCAGGGTCACTCGAGAAAAACCGCGTAGGTGACCCGCCCACATTGAAGTAGAAGGTCTCTCCAAGATCGAGAAAACCGTTCATCTCAAGCCCCAGACTCAGGTTCACGGGACCAAGCTCATCCGATAACGTGTTGTCGAACCCAAATGAGCCGGTAATTTCTTTGAATTCTCCGTCCAGTGTTAGAATCGTTCCGCCATTGGCGTCCCCGGCTGATAGGGTCGATGCCAGCCGAACTCCAAATGTATCACCCGCTAGCAATAGTGCCCGCTCAATCTCTTGCAGCCTGATACCGCGTTTGCCGATCAGTGGTTCAGTGATCGCCACCACCCGGTCGCGCACTTGTTCGGGAACCTTCCGGGCATCGATGCGCTCGACAAACCCATCAACCACAACAATGCGAAGGGTTCCACCGTCGCGCAGAGTCTGCTGCGGCAAAACTACACGACTTAGAACAAACCCGGCATTGGCGTACGCGCTTTCCAAACGGTTGGTCGCAGCAAAGATTTCAGACGCCGCAACGCGCTTGCCCGACAACCGCTCAACAAAGGCGGTATTTGCACTCTCCATCTGGGGCAGAGCACCTTCGATATCGACCCGCCCAACCGTCACGAATAACCGGTCCGCACCCTCCGGTATCGGAGCACCCGGATCCCGCGCCACAGTCACTGGCCCAGTGCTTTGCTGATTTTGTGGCTGAAACGTCGAAGGCGCAATGTTGGACGCGCTTTGCGCCCAGGCGCTATCCGCAAGAATGTTCAAGCTGCCGGCGGCAAGTGAAAATATCACACTGATATTTTGGAGGCGCTGAAACTTCTTAGGCAGTAGCTTCGACATTGGTGACCTTTGGTGAAGGCGAGAAACAGTACTCAGAAAAACCCAGCGTATACGCCAAAGCAAGATTGTATTTACCATTTACAAAAACTCGTTGGAATTACTGTTCTGGGTATCACGTTTAGTGGCTTTGAAGTCCGTGTCCAACTTCACATAACGCGCTACGGATCGCGAAACTACAGCAGACCTTGTTCCAGCCACTCTTCTATCTTGTCTCGACTGACTTCGAAATGCATGGAATCCTCGCGCCCCCATGCAGCCCCCCAGACCCAGCCTTCCTGGCGGAAAAAATCGGCAAGGATAGTGAGGCCAAGTTGAGTTTTTCCATCGCCCAAAGTGTCCAGCACACCGTCGATGTTCAGATCAACAGCCAGTCCATAAGCATGCGCCGAGGCTGAGGATGTCGCTCCTCGAATTCGGCGGACACACAAAGACCCTGCCGTATTAATACGGGCAAATAAATCAGGATCGGTTCGTCGGATATTGTCGAATACAGTGCGCAGGGAATCGATTGCAGGTTTCAGCATCCGCACACGAACAGGCCCCACTTCTTCAAGGATCAGCAGACTTTCCAGACGCGGATTAGTCATTGACTGGCAACTGTCTGTTAAGTCCTCGCGCGGCAGACCAAACGTCTCTTTCAAGAATGTTGAATTTGCCAGCTGAAGTTGCTGATTCACCTTCTTACGATTGGCAATCAGAACAACCTGAGCATAGGCATCGATGATGTCGTTTGGTGTGGTGCTGTCATAGCCATAATCATCGGCACCGTCGGCACCTTGTTGCAACAAAGGTCCACCGCTTTGCGATCGGGAGATTTCCAGAGATAACTGTTCAATCTGATTGCGCATGTCTTCGACTTGCTGGCTCAGCATTTCTATCTCGATCCGGGCGCCTGAGTCGATTGCGGGCCCCTCAAAATCACTTTCAATAGGGACTATTATAGGGAAGACATACCAGATGATCGGGGCAAGGATTATCGCCACACCAAGGATTATCGCTGGAACGGTGCGCATCTGCTATGTTTTCCTGTGTCTCACTGCCTTTATGCATCAACCTAGAAGTCGACGGACAGGATGTCACGTCTTTGCCCGAAATTGTTAATCTCATATGTGACTTTCTTCATTGTCGCTGCTCAGAGGCAGGGGTACTCTTTGTCTCAAATATGGAAGGACTTCAGTAATGCCTGCATTTTCATCGACGAAAACTATCGGGGCTTCGGCTTTTGCATTTGTATGTGCGACACAATTTGCACTGGCGCAGTCAAATGAACTGACAGCCGACGAAATCACCGACGCATTCAACAAACAAAAAACACGCGGACTTGTGATCGTGCCCTCAAATTCCGGCACCGAAACTACACAAGACACCGCTGAAACCACTGTTGCTGCAGCGCCTGCCGAGTATCAGCCCGTCGCAACAGAAGATCAGGTCAACATTCAGGTTCGTTTCGATTTCGCCTCGGCCGCACTGCGGGACGATGAAAAACCGAAATTGGCCTCGCTCTGTCAGGCGATGAAGAACGTCGACGTGAATGTCTTTCAGATTATCGGACACACCGACAGCGCAGGATCTGCGGAGTACAATCAAAACTTGTCTCTGTTGCGCGCAAAAGAGGTCAAACGCTTTCTTGTCAGCGATTGCGGCATCTCGGACCAACGCCTGGAAGTGCTCGGCGTCGGTGAAGCACAACCTCTGAATAAGGATAACCCGCGTGCAGATGAAAATCGCCGCGTTGAATTTCAGGCTCTCGGCTGATTTAGTCTCCTCTGATAACAACTAAATTCGAGGGCGGCATGACTGAATCCCGCACAGGTGACCTGTTTCAGCCGGGCGATCTGGTGAACAATACCTATCGGATCGAAGCGATCCTTGGGCGGGGTGGAACGTCAGACGTTTACCGGGCACGCTCCGAGATTTCGGGGCGACTTGCCGCACTCAAGGTATTGAAGGCCGAATTCTCCAGTAACGACGATTATCTTGTCCTTCTGACCCGAGAAGAAGAAATTCGCGACATCCGCCACGACGCGGTTGTGCGGTATTCTGAAAATAACCGCACCGCCGACGGACATGTCTATCTGGTGATGGATTACGTCGACGGACCCGGACTGGACCGGAAGCTGGCCGAGGGTCCGATGTCTGCGCCTGAAATTCTCACTGTGTGCAAACGGGTGTGCGAGGGATTGGAGGCCGCCCATGCCCGCAATATCGTCCATCGCGATCTGAGCCCGGATAACATCATCCTACGTGATGGCGATCCTGCACAGGCGGTGATTATCGATTTCGGTATTGCCAAGGACACCAATCCTGGCGCGGAGACTATCGTGGGTGGTGAATTTGCCGGCAAATATGCCTATGCAGCGCCCGAGCAGTTGTCGGGTAAAACCGATCAACGCACAGATATTTACTCTTTGGGCGCGTTGCTACTTGCAAACTTCCGGGGCGAAAAAGCAAACTCAGGGCGCAACCTGCTGGAGGTTGTCGAAAGCAAGAAAGAGCCCCTGGACACAACAAATGTGCCTGAGCCTCTGAAATCCATCCTCGACAAGATGACCGCCCCGGATCCAAATGACCGATTTCAATCGGCCGGTGATGTACTAAGGGCGCTTGCCTCTGCACGATCAGAACCAGTTGAGAGGGCAATCCCTGACACTGATGAAGATGCCACTATAATTGTTCCTAAAAGTAGCGCACCCGCACCTGCGATGGCCGCGCCTGAATCCACGCCTACTCAGGAAGTGCAGACACCGGAGCCCTCTCAGCCTGCTACCGCAAAAAAGTCGCGGATGGGGCTTATGGCCACCTTGGGCGTTGTTATCGTCGGCGGGACCGGAATTGGCGGCTATCTAAGTGGCACCTTCGATGTACTGTTGGGCCCGTCATACCCCGCCGTCGCGCCCTACACATTGGTAGCGGACAAACGCGATGGGCAGCCCCCGCGTGCGGTCGGGTTCGTACCATCGGAAGAAACTCGGGATGCTATGACACGCGAGATTACCGGAGATGGCGGTACGGTCGATTTGACATTGGCATCGGGCGACATTTCAGAAACCTGGGGAAGCGCCGTCAGCGATGTCGTAGACGCGGTAATGGACCTGGAAGAATGGCGTCTGGTCGTGAACGGCAATGACGCCCAGTTGACCGGACAGACCACGAACAAGGCCCTGCACACAGAGTTGGAGCAGCTTTTTTCCGCAGGATTACCTGCTGGGCTGCAGGGAACAGTTGATCTGGAACTTGAATCTCTATTCGTTACAGCAGCAGAGATCAGACCAATTTTGGCAGGCTTGGCCGATTGTGGCACGTTGCAATTGGTTGACCCGCCCACAACCGGATACGGGCTTGAAACCCCGGTTCGGGTGAGCGGCACACTGGCGTCTCAGGACAGCTTAATCGGGCTTGAAACCGCTTTGACGGCGCTTGTTGGCACACGACCTGTGGATTTGGATCAGATTGCGCTCTTGAATCCTACCCTGTGTCTGATCGAGAACTATCTTCCGACTGCACCGACCAGCGATATTTCGATCGCATTCTATAATGGTGAACAGGGTAACGCGCCAAATCCCAATGGTGATTTTATCGTCGGCCAGAACCCGGTGATCGACGTCAAACTGCCAGATGATGCGCAGGACGGATTTCTGTCTGTTTCAGTTCTTGATGTCTCGGGAAACGTATTCCACCTGCTGCCCAACGTGACGCGCCAGGAAAACGGCATTCCGGCCTTAAGGGAAGGCCAAACAGGACCCATGTCAGTACGCGTTGCTTATTCGATACCAGAGAGCCAGGAAAACGGAGGCATTGCTTTCGAGGTTGATGATTCCACCTTGGGCAAAAGCAAAGTCATCGTGTTGCATAGTGACAAACAGTTATTCGACACCCTGCGACCAACGACCGAATCCGCAGCAGGATATGCCGAAGCGCTGCGCGAGCAAGATCGCAACGTCGATACGCAGATCCTGTCGCTAGACAGCCGTATTCTGACTACGCTGGAACAATAACCTGGCCTCGAACTGCAAACCCTAAGGCATCAGCGACGCCTGAAGGCATCGTTTGCCTTCAGGGAATGTCGACAACAATCACCGAGATATTATCTGCGCCACCCCCATCCAGAGCGATTTGGATCAACTGATCTGCCACCGTCTCAATCGGCATTTCGGACAGCGCTTTTTCGAGCATTGGAAAAGTAGCATATTTGCTTAATCCGTCCGAGCATATCAGGAACCGGTCCCCCGGTTGAACTTCGCCACGGATCTTGTCCAATTCCAGCTCATCCCCAACTCCCACCGCACGGTTGATGGCATTGGATTGAGGGTGTTGCTCAGCCTCGTCCCAGCTCATCTGACCGGCCAAAACGAGATCAGCGACCACGGAATGGTCGGTGGTAAGCATCTGAATTTGATTGTTCCGCAACAAATAAATTCGGCTGTCTCCGGCCCACAGCCCAACAAAATGGCCATTTGCCAACATCATGCAGGCAACAGTCGTGCCGATGGTTCCGCCACCGCATGCCTCTGCCTCGGCGCGGATCGCCGCATGGGCCTGCCGAAGCACATCGCGCAATGTGACCATCCGGTCTGACGGTGGCAGACCCGGGGGGATGGCCGCAACCATATCCGCAACAAGCCGACTGGCGTAATCACCCGCCTCGTGACCGCCCATCCCATCCGCAACCAGCCACAAGTTTTCCTCGGGCAGTGCAAGCACCGCATCTTCATTGAGCTTACGCTTGAGGCCAACATGGCTGCGGGCGCTGTACCGAACGCGGTGACTTGAATTCATATTGGCCTTGCCTCGGTCCAGACTGCAGCGTGAAGGTTGAACAAACCTTGCATGTTTGCCCCTTCCGGTAAACCTTCGCAGACCATCATTCGAGGCACACCACCGATTTCAGTGCTCCAAATTGTTGGCATCCGAAAACGATCAGATACTAATCCCGAAGCAAGATCGGGCAGCAGGCCGTCGGATACTTCTCCGCGCGTCAGTACCAAGGTGTTGCCTTGTGCACGAACCGGGGCTGTTGGCTCCTGCACTGGAACGATCAAAGCCTCAAGCTCCTTAGCCAACTTGTCACGGGTCATGTCGTCCTCGAGCGCAGCCAATGCGAGATCTTCGAGCTGACCGTAAATCTCCGCAGCCCGAAAATGAGATAGAATAGCAGAACCCTCGTTCGAAATCGCTGCAACCAATGTCAGGGGAAAGCGTCGCCCTACTCTGTCCACGGAAGGCATAAGAACGCCCAGCATTTTCTGCGGACCTGCCAAGCCTGGGGCAAGGCAGAAGCGCCAGATAGGGGCCGACATGTAATGCGAATCCCAAGCAGGCCCCAGCGACTCGGACGCGGCAAGCATGCTGTACTGTATCCAGGTGTCCCAGGGCTGGACAAACTCGGGTGCTACCCCGAGCCGAAAGAAATCTCCGACCGAGGGCATCTTCCCGAATGCGCCAAATCCAGCCTTCGGCATCAGAAAGACTTGGGGCAGCTGAATTTCTGCAGCGCCGGCAAGGCAAAGGGGTTGATGACCGATCCTGATTGCAGCTGGAAAATCGCGATGCGACCGCCAACGTTGAAGATTACCTTCTTGCGGTCTGACACGTTTGTGCGCCGCACCTCGGCTGCGTCAAGTAAGCGGAACCAGGCCCACGGTCCGTCCTTGGACAAGACGCTTTCAATGTTGCGTTTTTCCGGTTCAAAGCTAACTCGCGCCAGCCCTACCTGACCCGGCCAGGCAATGGCCATCGGTGATGGAAGCCCTCCACGATGGCGGAACTCCAACGTCTGACCGTCAATCTCCAGCTTCACGCCCTTTGCCTTGGGGTCCAGCGCCTCGGGCATGATCTGAAACTGTATCCGCGGCTGGGGGCCAGCTGCAAAAAACGCTTCTCGGATCTCGGCTGCATTCTGAAACTGGGTCAGTACTGCCTGACTGATCCCCAGATCGGCCTCATTTACACTGGTTTTCCAAGACCACGGCCGGGTACGCATATCCACATGCTTCGCGAGGTTTTCGTTGAAGAACGTATCAATCAAACCTTGCGGGCCAAACAGCTTGCTGAAATCACCCATGGCAACATCCGCGCCCGATCTGCGGTTGAACGGATAACGATCGGTCACAACCTGTTCACAGAAGGGCAGTACATTAGCCTGCCAGCGCGCATTAATAGATGCGCGCGTGCTGTCCGACGTGATTCCCGATGACCCATCGATGATCTGCAATGCCCAGCGTTCCATCGGGCCAGGAATACGCGCCGCTTCCTGCTGGAACTGCTGCAACGCCTGACCGGATTCCGCGCCAGAGACACCACTGAAGGACATCTTGTTCAGTTCTTGATACACACCGGTCAGCGATCCCATCAGAAGATCAAGCTGCGAGGGTTGTCCCTGTTGCTGTTCCACCAACTGATGCAACCAAGAGAACCTATCTTCGACATATTGGCCCGGTTCTTGCACCGGCTCTGATGAAGTTGCACCGCTGGACTTGGCCAGCGCTTCCAGCAGGATTTGTGTTTGGACGGAGGTTGCGGATTGCACTTCCAGGCTGGCGGCATTTGACAACCCTTCGTTCAACGCATCCGTATTGGGCAGGGCTGAACGGCTTTCTGTCAGTTTCGTCTCGTCAGAAATCGAATTTAGGATGTTCACGATAGGCGACGTCGGGCCTGACAGTACGTTGGTCACCTCAACTGCATGGCTCAGGCTTTCCATAGGAACGATGTCGATATCGCCTAGCATGGCGTCATAGCGCGCGATGTAGTCGTTGTAGTACAGGTCCAGAACATCTCGGCTAAGCGCCGCGAGGGCCAGTTCGGTTTGCTCGGCTTCTCCGCGAGGACCTAGAACCCAGCTTTCCTTTTGTACCCGTTTGGCCACTCCGACCGCTTCGCCCAAAAATACGTCGTTGAAGCCTTTGTAGGTGAAAATCCCCTCGATCCCGTCATTTAACGGCTTCCCAGATGACCGGACCAGCACGCGACCAACGGCAGGGCCGCCAACTTCGGTAATGCGCCACTCCGGCAAGGCCGTTGCAGTTGGGCTGGATATGATCCCATTATACACCCGCTGCGCCAAGGGCAGCTCCGATAGAATACCTTGGATCTGTTCCACCATCGGCCCATTCAAGGCAACGGCCTGCATCGGCTGACTCAGCAAAGCTTCAAGGTGATCATTCAGGTCAGCGCGAAATTCCTCACGAGAAGGGCCAGGGAACGAAACCGTCCAATCGATATTCATCCATTCATTGACGAGGTTCGGGTTCATCGGACCCTGCAAGCCCAACATCAGGTAAACCTTGAGCGCTTCATATAGAACATCGGGATTGTTGATATTCGCACTCATCTGCTCTTCCAGACGCAGCAGCAAGCGCGGTAGGAACCGTTGGTTCAATGCGGCGCGATAGGTCTGCGCCGCCTGCGTACCAATCACGTCACCCTGATACAGACCATATGTCAGGCGCGTTTCCGGGTCCGGATCTGACAGTGTCGGATTCGCAGGCAGATCGCGCAACGTATTCAAAGCCTGTACAACAGGTACTAGATCGGTATCTCCCACCGGACTGGGTGGAAGCGTTGCTGCAGCGGCCTGATAGGCGGACACACCTTCCTGCGCCTCGGCAATCAGCTCGGAATTTCCCGAGAAGCTGCGCACAAGCAAAGCGCCAACCGTCACGGCCGCCATAACAGTCGCGGCGACCGAAACCCATTTGGTAATCCTGTACCGGCGTTCAACCTTATCATCTGCACTGACCAGACCTGCTTCACGGAAAATCACCTGATCAAACAATCTGGTCAGGAAGTACGAGCGCCCTGAACCCTGCCCCGTACCAATGGCCTGACGTCCTATTCCGAAGGTCCGGGCCATACCCAGCATCAGCCGGTCAATCGGTGTGCCTTCCTGCGTTCCAGACGTGAAATACACACCGCGCAGCATATGACGATGTTGATAGCGGCTGTCCTGAAAAACCTCGGTTAGAAATTCATGCGCAACCTTCCGGAAGGATGCCACCTGCATCGGGAAACCTGCAACCAGAGCGCGGCGCTGTGGGTCGGTTTCGGTCTGCATCCGTTCCAGCGATTGGGCGTTCAGGCGGCCCAGCAGCAAGGCGAACTCTTCATCGAAGGCAACAACAGGAGATTGCTCGGATCGAGACTTGTCCAATGGCAGCGTGAAGCCCCACACCTGTTCACGATCTTCCTTGCCCAGATTGTCGTAGAATTCGGCGAACCCGGCGATCAGATCAGCTTTGGTAAACAGGATATAGACCGGAAAGCGGACACCCAACTTCTCGCGCAGCTCCTCAAGCCGACGGCGCACGGCTTTCGCGTGCTCTTTCTGAGTGATTTCATCCTGCAGAGACAGATCAGAAAGCGAAATCGCAATCATCGCGCCATTGATTGGCTGGCGTTTACGGTATTTCTTGAGCAACCCTAGAAACCCGATCCAGGCCGCATTGTCGACTTCAGCGTCACTTTCTTGCGTTGTGTACCGCCCCGCAGTGTCGATAAGAACAGCATTTTCAGTGAACCACCAATCGCAATTACGCGTTCCGCCGACGCCACCAATCGCTGTTTTTCCCATTTCATCGGCCAGTGGAAAGTTCAGGCCAGAATTCACGATTGCCGTGGTCTTGCCTGCGCCTGGCGGGCCAATCATCACATACCAGGGCAATTCGTTTAGATGGCGTCGTCCGTTCTTGGACTTACGCAGCGCCGCCATTGCCGTTTTCAACTTGCCACGCAGCTCGGAAATCTCGCTGTCGATCATATCACCGCCATCACTGACGGCTTCGGTGATTTCTTCGGTCAGGTTCTTTTCGCGTCTGCGGCGGACAAAGAATACCGTCAGCGCAATAGCCAAGAAGATGGCAAAGATGACGCCACACCAGATCAGTCGCGCCGCCACCCCATCCAACGGGCGCCATTCATCCGATCCGATCAAAGGCCCGAAGAAATACAAGCTCAGCGACAGAGCCGTCGCGGTAAAGAACAAAACCGTGTAGATGGATAGGAAAACAAACTTCAGAAATCTGAGGACGATCATGGGGTTTCCTCCTGAACCAACAGGACTTCGATCCGGCGGTTGGTCGCGCGACCTTCTCGAGTCGAATTGTCGGCAATTGGTTCACTGTCGGCCCGACCTTCAGCGCTAAGCCGTTTGGGATCGGACAAATCGGCGGCCATCTGGTTCATGACAGATTTGGCCCGAGCCAGTGAAAGGGCCAGATTGGACGGAAACCGAGAGGACCGGATCGGCACGTTGTCCGAATGCCCAGCCACGATCACGGCACCCAGTTCGTCGTTCAGCGCTACCGCAACCCGGCGCACCGGCTCGCGGAATTTATCCTGCAGATGATCCGAACCCGAGCCAAACATGCCAGAGCCTTTGATGCGAATGACCAGTGTGTTGTCCTTCTCAAATACCTCGACCAATCCTTCGTCGATCTCGGGCTTCAGGAATTCCACGACCTTTTCCACCTGTGCCTGCGGTGGAGGCGGTGGAGGTGGAGGCGCACGACGCTGCAATTCGGTCACAGGACCCGCATCAATTACCGACATCTGTCCTACAAGATTTTCTGTTTTATTAGACAGCGCGTAGGACAGGCCACCAAACTCGATCATCAGCAAAAGGGCCGTCACGCCAAGCGCGATCCAAACCGGTTTCCACATGCTGAGCGCTCGATATGGCTTGTCTTCGCCTTCCCAATGCGGAGCTAGATCGCGTTCAACAGGGCCGCGCTGAGCCCGGATGATCCGCGCAAGACCTTGCCTAATCTGCAAATGCTTGTCCGGACCTCCCTGTTCCACCCGCAAGCGGCCTTCAAAGCCCAGTGACAGGCACATGTAGACGAACTCTAGCAATTCGATGTTGTTCGCAGGCTCTTGTTCCAGCCGCGCCAGAAGATCATAGAACCGATCGCCACCAACCGTCTCGCGGTGGAAGGTCCCGACCAGAGACTGTGTGGCCCAGCTGGATTGCCCGCCCCAAGGTGTATTCAACACCACATCGTCCAAAGTGGCGCAGAGCGCATAGCGTGCGATCTTTACTGACTGGGCTGGGATACCCGCCTGCAATGCCGCGTTCTCGAAACTGCGCACTTCAGCTACCACGCTTTGGCGAAGCTTGTCGGGGTCCATGTGTTGCGCGCGGTTGCGAATTCGACTGATGAGCGAAAACAAAGGCGAGGCACAGGCATTCAGGCGGTTCATGCCGGTGGTTGCAACCTGCCCTGTTCCACCCTGCGACGTGCGCGGTTGCGAAGCCTGCGCAGGTGGTACGCCAATTTCTGCCCCGCCCGCCGCTGGCTGCTGAGGTGGAGTCTCCATCGGGTAACCTGCCGGTTGCTGAGACGCGGCAGGCTGCCGCTGCGTGCCGCCGGGCTGACGCCGTCCACCCGGGTTAGGTCGGATCACCGTCTTGTCTGTGTCGTCCGGTTCGGCAAAAGGATCGTTGTCGGACATCGTTTTCCTGCTTCCTCAAGGCCCCCGCATCTTACTGTGACCCACGCGGGCAGCCCCATCAAATTGTTTTTTGGCAACCTCTCTAGGCCTCGTCTTTCAAACGAACGCCTACTGGTTGCGGATCGCCCAAAGCTCCATCTGCAGACCTGGGTACTGTCCTGACACGTGCACCGCGATCCCACCCGAGGTAGTCATTTTGCTCCAATACGGGCTGGCTGCGTCCAGTTCGAAGTACACCACCCCCGAATGATACGGAATTTGACGCGGAGCAACAGGGAGCGGGCGCAGCGTGATTCCCGGTAAGGCCGAGTTCACCAACTGACGGATTTCCTCGACTGGCCCGGTCTTGGCTTGACCCGCAAAATGCCTCCGTACATCCTCGGCTGGAATATCGGCATTGATGGCCAGAACGAACCCGGCATTTCCGATCAACTTGCGGTCGGCAATTACCCCTACGCTTATGCCGTACTTCCGTGGCTCCAGCGGGATCGAGATCGCCGTCTGCTCCAAAACCGAGCTCAGGTACTGGCGCAGAACGCGGATCACTGGCGCAAAAGACTCGGTCAGATTGTCATGCTGATAGGCTGGAAACTGCACGGCTTCCTTTTCGGCACTCATAAAGGTCGCAAGCTCTCCGGCCAGCGCGGCACAGACGCGATAAACATGTTCAGGATGCACATTTTCGATATTTGCGAAATGGCGAACAAGAGGCAAGTTCCGGTTTATCACCATCAACAACAAGAAATCCGATATCTCGGCAGCACCCTTGGCAGGACCGCCTTCAGATAATCTTCCGGCCAAGGCCTGCATCCTGTGTGACAGCATACCCTCAAGCTCGTTCATGAACCCCGCCAGTGCCGGAGCCGCACGAACATCCATAACCGAGGGGATAAAGCCACGGTCCATTATGATTTCTTTGTCCGGACGCACTTCGATGATCCGGGCAATCGGAATGGCAAGCTTGTCGGCCAAATCGTCAACAGCCAGTGCAAACTGCAGGCGCAGCTTGCCAACACCAAGGGTCACCGGCTTTTTTTGCTGGCTCATCACATCCGTGATTTCCTGCTCTGCCGGACGCAGACGGCTAACCGACTGTTCAGCCCCGCTCAGGTCTACTTCGGACGCGCCTTGCCGCCTTTGCGGAACCGTCAAATATACCACGCAATCCTTGATCGACTCGGGCACTTCCAGCGCCGGTGGATGATCTTCGGCCTGCGGGACGCGAAACACCTGCCCATCCGATGTCAGACCCGCGCAAGACTTGAGCGCGATCTGACCGACCTTGAGTACTTCGTCATCAATCTCAAGCGCACTCATACCCCAGGCATAGGGCGTCATTCTACGCGCCAGCCCGGCCACCAGAGCCTCAGTATATCTGTCGGCCTGCTGGAAATGATGGGGCTGCAGAAACAACCCTTCGGTCCATAGCACCTTGCTGTCCCAGGACAATGGCTGCCCTCCCTTGTTATCGCGCCCAAGCTGGACGTTACTTCAGCTTCTCCAGCTGTTCCTTATAGGCACGTGCGAACTCGCGGCTGAATAGATCGTGGAAATCATTCTCTGCCTGATCCGAAATCTCCGCGTACATCTTCTCATAGACTTCCCAATATTGGGTCTTCTTACCCTTGAAAAGTGACCCAAGTTTGCCAGACCCTTCAATTTTTCCGGCCAAAACTTCGGGATCAAGACGAGACAGCACGCCTTTCAATGCCGCCTCCATGCCAGTCACCATGGCGATCTCATGCGCCTTGATGTCATTCAGCGCCTCCTCGGTCGCTTCTTCCGAAGCCAGATAGCCTTTGACACGAGGTTTCACGAGCGCTTCGATTGCCTGCTCCGGGCTGATCGAAAACTTCAACGGGTTATTCCGACCTGCGCTGATCATCGTCTGATCGATCCGGAATTCAGACTTGATCGAGGTGCGCGTCATCAGGATCTCGCGCAGACCAACAATCATCGTTCGCAGCACACGGCCCAACCGGCCCATCGTTGCGGGCAGATCAGCATCGTCAATACGTAGATCATCCACCTCAAGCGCCTCAAGCAAAGCGCGTGCCGCCGCCTGATCCCCAGTCGCGACAGGCATAGCGGCCTGTACGTCCACTTTTGCTTGCTCCGGCGCAGGTTCGGAAGATGCAGCTTCGGGTTTGGGGATCGGTGGTGGTGCATCAGCCTGCCCACCCGGTGTCGGTTTAGTTGGCGGCGGAGCCGGGTTTTGTGGTGCTCCCCCGAAAGGGTCTGTGGGTGACGCGCCTTGTGGCGAAAGCAGGTCATCATCCCAATCATCCGGGATCAGATTTGCGCCACTGCTTGGAGCCGAAAACGCATCCGAGGCTGACGGATTGTGCATCGGATCGCTGGCCCCCATTTCCTGATGCGCATCTTTTGGTTTCGCAAAAAATGGGTCGTCATCATCCAAAGGCGGCAACAGCTCATCCATCGGGTCAGGCGTCGAAATTTGGCCCGGCCCTTTCGGCGCGTCACCCCCCAACAAATCATCAAGGAAATCCCCGCCCGGCCCCGAATCGTCCAGCAGAGCCAACGGGTCAGGCGCATTTTGCGACTGCCCCGGCGAGACTCGATCCTGTTGCATCGGCTGAGGAATCATCTCTTCGAACGACGGCAGGTCGGCGCCGATTTCGACCACCATTTCATACCCACCTGCCGTCAGCACATCGCCATTGTTCAGCGGTGTGGGCGTCCGGCCCAGGGCAATCTTAGAGTAGTTGAGAAAAGTGCCGTTGGTCGACAAGTCCACAATCACGACGTTGCCATTGTGATCTTCGATGACAAAATGGTTCTTGCTGAGTGTTCGCTCAGGGTCGGGGAGGACAAGGTCATTGGCCGGTCCACGCCCCACGGTCAAAGAACCCCCCTGCATCGACACCGGGCGCCCGTCGCCCGGCACTATGCCGGTGGATTGAAATTTTAGTGTGACCGTCATTCGTTTGTCTTCATCCTCCAACCAGAACGGTGGGGCAGCAAGGCGGCAGGATCGGACCACCGCAGGCGCAAGTATCCATCACCCGCGCCGCCGGAAGCTTGCCAATCAACACCGTCGCCGATCCTTTCAATATAGGATGCGGAAATGCAGGTGTCGCCAAATCTGTCACACGTGCCGCTGGCAGTTTTGAAACCAGAACGGTCGGACAACAAGGTGGCATGATCGGCATCGGTACCGGCGCAGGAGGAGGAGGCGCTGGCGGCGGTGCCGGCAGCGTGCATGCGTGCAGATCAGTTACACGGGCCTGTGGAAATCCCATGTTTATTCCTCCGTCCCTGAACCGGCACCGTCGCGGTCCAGACTACCATTCCCACCCCGAGCAATATCGACGCCGCGATCAATCAGCAACTGTAGGTAGGTATCAAAATCGCCTTCGTGATTGTCCATCGCAACAACATTCATTGCAAAGGCCACGATTTCCGCCGCCCCGAGCGGGGCTGGCATAGTCGCTAAATCGCCGGTTCCCAGCGTACCATCTGAATAGAGCACGCCAATGGCACAATTCACGGTTTCGTCATCCGGGTCGGCCAGATCAATGGTTTCCCCCGCTTTTTGCCGGTTTTCGGGCGTTGGGCGAAACACCCATTCCTCGGATGCAGCTAAAGCGCGGGTATTGTTGTCCGGCGCTTTGCCGATGTAATCGCGCGCGGCCAGGCAAGACCACCACACGCGCTCCCGTGGCGGCAGCGCAACACCCAACAGACGCAGTACATCAATGTAAGCTTCCTTTTTATCCAATTCAGCCAGAACAACATCCACTGCAGCGCTGGCCGGGGCATCAAGTTCAACACTGAGCCGCGCGTTGGCGTCGGCCAACATGCGGGCGGCGGGTACCTGCGGGACCTTGACCATATCTGCAAATCGTTCACTCATCGGTCAGCCCCCTAGTTGATCATTGTCAGGCCGCCCTTGAGGGTCAGCATGGCATCGCCGTTCACAGTCGTCATCGGGCTTTTTGCATCCAGTTTGGCATTCGCCTGAACCTTGATCATCGTACTCTTGATTGTAATGCTTGTCGGATCCAGCTTGATCGATGACCCGCCCACTTTCAGTTCAATCGACTGCATTGCGGTGACGGTAATCTTGCCCGATTTGGCATCGACCTGAATATTGCCGGTGTTCACCGTGGTTGTCTTGTTCCCGGTCTTGATCGTTTCGGTGTTGTTGCCGGTCACGGTGCGGGTGGACTTGCCCTCGACCGTTTCGGTCTGGTCGGTCTTGATTTCGACCGTCTGGCTGCCGGTTTCAATCTTGAAAGTATGGTCGCCCTCTTTGATCGTTTCATCCACGTTCTTCTTGACCACCTGGCTCAGACAGCCGTCGCCGCCGTTGCCGCCTTTGTCCAGCTTGTCATAACCAACGGTAATGGTGGACATGTTCTTGACCAGCTTTTCATGATCCTTCTGCGCCTGAAAACGCACCAGTTCTTCGCCCTTTTTGTCCTCGAACATCAGCTCGTTGAACATCTCGGCGCTGCCACCTTTCGAGGACCGCGTCTTGATCCCGGTCTGCGTTTGATTGGCAGGCAGCGCATAGGGCGGCATGGTGTCCGCGTTGTACAGCATGCCGGTACAGATCGGCCGGTCCGGATCGCCCTCTTCGAACTGGATCACCACCTCCTGACCAATGCGGGGAATGCTGACCATCCCCCAGTTCTTGCCGGACCACGGCGTGACGACACGCACCCAGCAAGTCGTGTTCTCGTCTTTCTTGCCTTCGCGATCCCAGTGGAACTGCACTTTGATGCGCCCGTGCTTGTCGGTCCAGATTTCCTCGCCGCTTTTGCCAGTCACAATGGCGGTATGCAGCCCCGAAATCTCGGGCCATGGCGCGGTCAGGGGCGAGCGGTATTTGACTGATTTCGGCTGCGCCTCGAACTCGACCATGAACATCTCGCCGCCATCATCGGGGAATTCCAGCGCGCCGGTATCAAGGTCTTGTGAGTTCTTCTCGAACCCGTAACCCTCGGTCGTCTGCAGGTAATAGGTAGCCCCGGTGATCAGGAAATCATCGTTCTGGGCCTTTTCGGGATGTTCCTTCAACGTGAAGGTTTTGCCCACCTCCATCGCCCGGACTGAGGCGCGGCCCCGGCGGCGGTCGAACCGGGCATCTTCGGCCTCCATGCGCACCTGAGCACGGGTCGTGCCGAGCTTGGTTTCCTTATAATAATGTCCGGGTGCATCGTACAGCTCATAGCTTTTGTAGTTATGCGTAGCCTTGGTCTTTGTGTTCGCCCGCACATCCAGCTTGGCGTTCGGCGTGTTGAAATCGAAATCCCGCAGCGACACGACGCCCGGTACGACCTCTTGCGAGCTAGCCCATTCCGACACGCAATCCGGCAGGCGCTGTTTATAGTCATCGCCTGGGCGATATTCGACCGTCGATATGCCTTCGATGGGCTTGTGCGCGGAAACATCGTCGCACAGCACGAGCGTTTCCAGCTTACGCTCGGCATTCGCGTAGTCGAAATAATAATAGATGCCCTCTTCCTGCATCAGACGCGAGATGAAATCGAAGTCGGTTTCCCGGTACTGCACGCAGTATTCCCGCTGCTGATAACTGGCGCTCAGACTCTTTTTGAAGTCCGAGAACGCGTACTCGCCGAAGATTTTTTCGATGATCTGCACGGCGGTCATGTTCTGGAAAATGCGGCTGTCGGTGGTCTGATCCAGCATCCAGAACCAGGGTCGCAATTCTGCCAGCAATTGTACAAAGCCATCCCGCAGTGCCAGCCGTTCAACGCGAACAATCGTGCCGGTGAACTTGCGCTCGGCCCCCTTGGCGGCGGCCATGTGGATGGTCATGATCTTGCCCAGCAGCTTGTCCAGCGCGATGGACTTGTCCGGCGACAGAACCTCGACCTGAATGTCCGTTAGCTCGCCCAGCTTTTCCGTCACAATCGCCCGCCGGATGACAAGCTCGTCTTCGCCATAGCTGTATGAGCCGGTGATCCGAAGGGGCCACTCTTTACTTTGCATACCTTGCGCCATTTACCGTTCCTTCCAAATCTCGTTCGACACGCCGTTACAGATCGGCCAGCAAAGCCGCCAGTTCCGGGTCCATTTCATCTTCATCCCCGTCATCCCCCGCATCATCATCAAATGCCGAGAGAAAATCATCCAGACCGCCAGCGTCATCGTCCTCAATATCCAGGTCGAAGTCATCGTCATCCAGATCCGATGTGTCGTCATCGCCGAGGTCAAGATCTGGATCGGAATCATCGTCCAGACCCAGATCATCCATATCAAACTCATCGTCCGAGACCGCCTCTTCCGCCTCGGGCTCATCCGGCACATCCGGTGATGGCGCCGGAGCCGGGACGCCTGACCACGGCCCTAGCAACTCCTGACCAGCGACCGAGTTGAACGATCCCAGCCTGATCTCATCCCGCCCTTTGACAGACAGCAGGGGCATATAACCGCGCTGAACCGAATGTTCGTGCTTGTCCAAACTGATATTGCGCTCGGTGCAGGGCAGAGCCATCTGATCGCCATAGCGGTCGTTTACGAAATGATAAGGCATTCCACCAAGGCTCATGACTGAACCCAAATTCATCGCTTTGCCATTCTGCTTGAATGACCGTGCAAGTAAGATCGTCACTAGCACCGCTGGATTGGCCCAGAGCATTCCGCGCAATCCTTCAGCCTCGGTGAATTCCTCGAATTCAAACTCATAAATTGGTTCGGAATTGGCCCCGTATGGCCGACGCAGCAGAAAGCGTGGCGAAGCAAGCCCGACATGCCCGGCTTCAGGCATCATGCGGAACGTGTCCCAAGCCTTGACCACCAATGGGTGGCGGTCGTCTTTCTTGATGTCCAGATAGGCGGGTGTAATAGCGCTGATAAAGGGTGCATCCACATGTGCTGCAACCCGGCCCACGCGCCCGAGAAGTTCTGCATGAGGCGGTGTCTCCTCGAAAGTATAAAGACCGATCAGCGCAGAATATCCCCCGCGTCCGTTCTCCTCGTCCAGGGGTTCTTCGGTCAGCAAACGCACAAGCCCGGTTTGGGCCAGATCCTCTTCGGCGGCCAGATCGGCGGCGATTTCTTCAGCGGATACATCGTAGAGGATCACATCCAGCGTATCGTCATCTTCGACGCTGCGGGCGATCAAGTCCAGACTGCGCCATTGCGCCTCGACTGACTGAAATTCGGGATGATGCAGAACCAGCCGCATCGCCGTACTCAGCGCGTCATCTACCGCAGTCTGCATAGCGGCGACATCGGGACTGGGTAGTTTGTGGATATGCGGCCCAACCACGCGCTTCAACAGATCGTCCACCGGAGAGGGTTGCGCCAATTCACCGCCGGTATCACCGATTAGCTTCTGAAAATCGCTCAGTTTCAGATCAGCTCGTACGGTGTTGCCACCCGAAGACTTGCGCGGTGGAACCACAGCCTGGCCAAATTCCTCTCCCCATGCCGTCAACTGTTTTGCCGCATGATCCGCCGTTGCTCCGGCACTCAATTGGCCTTTCAGGCCCGCCAGACCCTCAAATAGCTCAACGTTTTCGTAAAGCTCATCGGGATGCAGGTCGTCGAGCTCATTCAGTTTCACCTCAATCCCTGCGCCATCCTTCCCGATAGGCAGCACAAGGGTGGTGGCGAAGCCGGCGATCACATCCTCAACCGTATCCGAATCCAGCAGGATCGGTTTGCGCGCGGCCAAAGCGTCCCCCGTCTCGATCTGGCCCCTCGCAGAACGGCCCGAGAAATCGCCAAAAACTGCTATACGAAAACGGCTACGCTTCAAGCGTTCAGGATCGGGCCTGTCGGCGCTCATCCGACCAAAAGCGAGCATCGGTTCCCCATCCGGTTTGGCCCCTTCCGAAGCGACCTCTTTACCGGTGCCCTCGGATTCGTCATCGTCCGACAGCAGATCGTCCAAATCAAAGTCATCTGCGTCATCGGACATAGTCTCTGCTTCATCCGAGTCATCCAGCAAACTGTCCAAATCAAGATCGTCCAGATCAGTCTCGGCACTTTCGGATCCTGATACGTCATCGGACGAGTCATCATCGTCGAACAGGTCGTCCAAATCCAAATCGTCGAGGTCTTCCTCGGATGTATCCGCCGCGTCATCATCCTCAGACGCGTCGCTGCTTAGCAGATCGTCCAGATCGAGGTCATCCAGCTCATCAGGCACAGGATCTTCTTCATCCGTGTCGTCCAGCAGAATGTCTATATCCAAATCGTCCTGATCAGTCTCGGTGCCTTCAGCTTCTTCTGCTTCGCCGGTCGTGTCGTCATCGCCAAGCAGGCTGTCCAGATCCAAGTCGTCGAGATCTGCCTCGGAAGTATCCCCAGCGTCTTCTCCTTCGGTCGCGTCGCTGTCTAGTAGGTCGTCCAGATCGAGGTTGTCGTCTTCACCTTCTGATACGGGACTGTCATCGTCTGACGGGTCATCTTCGAAAAGTTCATCCAGCTCCAAATCGTCCCCGTCTGCTTCCTCCGCAGTAGCCTCGGAACCCTCATCATCCAAGGCAAGGTCTCCGAGCAGATCGTCCAGTTCAACCTCATCCGAGGTCTCCTCCTCGGTCGCGCTGTCTGACAAATCGCCTAATAAAGCATCCAAATCGTCAACGTCATCCGCACTTTCCTCGGGCACGTTCTCTGCCAGATCGCCGAGAACATCATCTAAATCTTCTGCGTCATCCGCGCTATCGAGATCCGGAATTGCTGCAAGGATATCATCCGATTCATCATCCTGATCCATGTCTTCTGGTGCCATGTCGGCAATATCGCCCAAAAGATCATCGATGCTGCTGTCTTCAGTGTCCTCCTCGGGCGCAGCGTCGGCAAGGTCGGATAGTATGTCATCACTCTCGTCGTCGTCATCGGCCTCTTCAACGACCGGTAGCGAGGCCAACGCGTCTGCTGAGGAGGTATCCTCCAGCGCTTCGTCAACCGGTGCCAAATCCGCGAGGTCGCTCAGCAGGCCATCTACAGTGCTGTCATCCAGGGCATCATCTGGCGCAGCATCAGCGAGATCGGACAGGATGTCACTGCTGTCGTCGATGTCCTCGGCTTCGACAACATCAGGCAGCGACGCCAGAGCATCGCTGGCTAAACTATCCTTCGCGGTGTCCTCAACCGGCGCCATTTCGGCAAGTTCACCAAGCAGATCATCAACACCACTGTCTTCAGACTCGACCTCCGGCTCTGCTTCGGCAAGGTCAGACAGGATTTCGGAATAATCGGTTTCGGTTGCTTCTTCTGTCTCTGGGAGGGACGATAGCGCCTCTTCTAGGGAATTGTCCTCGGCAACAGCATCTGAGGCCTGATCTGCGAGGTCGGACAAAATGCCTGCTGCCTCATCTTGCGCCTCGTCTTCTGCCATGTCTGGAACTGAAGACAAGGCGTCTTCAACCGAAGTATCTTCTACGGCCTCTTCGGGGGTTGCACCTGCCAGATCAGACAGCACGCCAGCGGTCATGTCGGTTTCGTCGTCGCTTGCAATCGCTTCCGGTAATGAAGCCAAAGCATCGTCCAGGGACGTATCCTCAGGCGGGTCTTCGGGAGCATTGACAGATAGGTTCGATAAGACGTCTGACGTCTCATCCGGATGTTCGACGACCTCGGTTTGGGGCAGCGTCGCCAATGCCTCGGCCACTGAGTGATCCTCGGGAGCGTCCTCGGGGGCCAACTCCCGCAATGCATCCAGTGTCGACGCTGGGTCAGGATCTTCAACCGGGCCGCTTGCCAGCGTCGCCAACAGTCCAGGATCGGCCAGAATCTTTTCGATCAACGCCTCGGCTCCGGCCTTGCCGTCCATATAGGCCATAAGCGTGGCTAGCTGAGTGCGCGCGTCCAGTAGTTTCTGCAGGGGTTCAATCTTGGCCGCGATCTGAGCCGGGTTGAAATCACCCATCTTCTCAAATGTCAGGTCCACCGACAGATTGCCATCACCGGTCAGAGTATTGGGCACCGAAAACGCAACACGAGGAGCCATCGCCTTCATGCGTTCATCGAAATTGTCGACGTCGATCTCGAGAAATTTGCGGTCAGAAATCGAGACGGCTTCGGCCTTAGACTTCCCGGACAGATCACTCAGAACTCCCATCACGAACGGTAGCTGAACCTTTTTCTCGGCCCCGTACAATTCGACATCGTATTCGATCTGAACCCGCGGCGCCCTGTTGCGTGCAATGAATTTCTGAGAACTGTCAGCCATCGCCCTGCCCTTTCAACTCCGCAACTTCGCGACGCAACGCTTTCACTTCGACCAGCAGTTCCTTAACGCGATCATCAACTATGTCCGTTTCGCTGCGTACCAGTTCACGAAGATGCGAAAACTCTTCGACCGACTCGTCTTCGACCGCTGACTGCATCGTATTGACCAGTAAACCAATGAACAGGTTCAACACTGAGAACGCAGTTATGACTATAAATGGGACAAAGAATAACCACGCAGTTGGATGTGTTTCCATCACGGGACGCACGATGCCCATCGACCAGCTTTCCAGCGTCATGATCTGGAACAGCGAATACAAAGACCGGCCCAGCGTGCCGAACCATTCGGGAAAATCGGGGCCATACATCAGCGTAGCCATGACAGCAAAGACATAGAACACGATCGAGATCATGATGATCACTGCGCCCATGCCCGGCAACGCATCAAGCAACGCCTGTACCACAGCGCGCATCTGCGGAATGACTGACAAAAGGCGCATGGCGCGAATGACCCGCAGCCCTCGCAAGGCCGAAAGGCCATCGCGATTGGGCAACAGGCCCAGTGTTACGACCACAAGATCAAAGATGTTCCATGCATTTCTGAAGAAACTCAGCCGGTAAGCATAAAATTTCAGCAGCAACTCGGCTACGAAAATACCTAGGACGATGCTGTCAAACGTGGTCAGGAGATGGCCAACACTGGCCTGTATGGACGCCGAGGTCGACAATCCCAGCGTGATCGCATTGAAAATGATCACGCCAAGAATGGTGTTGGTCACAGCCTTGCGTTCAACAAATGCACGCACGGTGTCGCGGAGCGTTTCGCTCTTCTCGATACCGGTATCCAACATGGCCTCCTGTCGTCTAGCATCTGTTGGGCGCACAAGTGGCGCGCCCAACGTGTCAGGGTTCGATCAACCTACAGCGTCGCTGATATTGTCGATCATACCTTTCACGGTCTTGATGTTGGTGAACATGTTCTTGGCTTCCGTCGCGATGGTTTTCTTGTCCAACGCCTTGATCTTGTCGATGATCGCGGTGTCATCCACTTTCAGACCATTGCCTTCCATCAACGCGTTCATATCATTTAGAAAATTCTCGCGATCTTCCAGCTTCTTTGAAAGTTCACTGGCCGAGCGTTTGACGTTCATACATTCAGCGCCCAACTTGATCCCTTCTTTGAGGGTCTTGGAGCCTCTGGCCGCCTTCATCAATTTGTCTGCCGAAGCGCCCAGATCATCCACTTTATGACGTGTCTTCGTCGTATGCTCGCGGTATTTCTCGCGCGCTTTCTTTGCGTCCTCTGCCTTGCCTTTCACCGCTTTCGCTGCGAAGTCCAGCATATTCTTGGCGATAGTCTTGGGGTCTTTGCCCTTTGTAACTTCCTCACCCATCGCAATAGCTTTGGCGGTGAATTTCTTAATCGCCTCCAACGGCTTTTTCGGCGAAATACCGGATGTATCCGTGATACCCTGTCGCTCGGCCGCCTGCATGATGACAGATTCACGCAACTTCATGTAATTCTGGATTGCCTTATACAGATCCTTGCGCAGCTTTTCCTCACCCTTGAGCTGTTGCTGAAGCTCCTTGCCCAGAGAATACACTTGCTTGGCAATGGTCTTGTAGGCCATCGCATCTGCGCCCGAAGATGCCACCAACCTCGCGACTGCGCCACTGATCTTGATGACGCCCATGGTTACTTTCACCGTGGTTTTTATGCGTGCCTCTTTCAGCAGCTTGTCTTTGTTCGCTTCGTCTTTCAGCTTCTTTTCGATCGCCACCTTGGCCGCACCTTCGGCGGAGGCCATGGCATTCTTGATCGACTGATTGACGCCCTGGATCAGCTTTTCCGCCTCGTCCTGGGATTTTTTCCCAGGCGTCTTCATCAACTCCCCGACTTTTTTGTCGAGCCGGACAGCCTCTTGAGTGATCGTCTTTTCGTAATCCTCCAGCACCTTCATGCCGGCATCTTCCAGACGTTTCAGCGCGGTTGAGGGTACCGGCGCGGGCTTTTTCAGCTTACCCGATTTCGTGATCTCGAATTCTACATCAACCCGGTATTTCGGGATTTCGATGTATTCAAGCTTTGGCTTCGACCGGATCAGATCGACGACGTAAAACTTGTGCTTCGTAACTGTAGTCTTTGCCATCTTGGGACTCCTCCACTGGCGATATTCTATTGAGTTATGATCCGTCCGAATGGCGGCCTTTGTCAGTCAAACCCATAAGTGAATTCGCCGTCTGTGACCTCGATCACCACTTTTGAAACTTCGTGCCCTTCCATCATACGACGAAGAAACTCAGCCGAGATATCAGGCAGCATCGTATTGGTCACAATCGCGTCGATCATGCGACCTCCGCTGTCCAATTCCTGGCAACGGTTGACGATCTCTTCGACCACTGAGTCAGAGTATTCAAAGGGCACGCCATGAGCGTCCTGAACACGTTTTTTGATCCGGCCCAGTTGCAGTTTGGTGATCTCGCCCAACATTTCGGGGCTCAGCGGGTAGTAGGGGATCGTGACCAAACGTCCCAAAAGCGCGGGCGGGAAAACCTTGAGCAGCGGATCACGGAGCGCTTTGGCCATCCCCTCGGGGTCGGGCATCAAGTCGGGGTCCGCACACATATCCATGATCATCTCGGTCCCGACATTCGAAGTCAGCAGAATCAAAGTATTCTTGAAATCAATTACGCGACCCTCGCCATCTTCCATCACGCCCTTGTCGAAGACCTGAAAGAAAATTTCGTGTACATCAGGATGCGCCTTTTCGACCTCATCCAACAGAACTACCGAATACGGTTTGCGTCTTACCGCTTCGGTCAGCACACCGCCTTCGCCGTAGCCGACATAACCCGGAGGTGCTCCTTTCAAACTGCTGACGGTATGAGCTTCCTGATATTCGGACATGTTGATCGTAATGACGTTCTGTTCGCCACCGTACAAAACCTCGGCCAGTGCCAGTGCAGTTTCCGTTTTGCCAACACCACTGGTGCCAGCGAGCATGAACACCCCGATCGGTTTGTTCGGATTGTCCAGTCCGGCACGGCTGGTTTGAACCCGCTTGGCGATCATCTTCATCGCGTGGTCCTGACCGATCACACGCTTGGCCAGCCGTTCTTCGAGATTCAGGATGGTCTCGATTTCGTCTTTGACCATGCGGCCGACAGGGATACCTGTCCAGTCACCGACGACGCTGGCCACCGCCTGATGATCCACGATGGGCAGAATCAGCGGGCTATCACCTTGTAACACTTCCAGTTCTGCATTCTTGGCCTTCAATTCGGCCAGCAGTGCCTCCCGGTCGATGGGTTGCGTATCCGGGGCTTCATCGGTCGCGGCTTCACCCTCGGCTGTTCCAGTTCCTTCAACCTCCTGACCACCCTCGCGCAGCTTGGCGCGCAGGTCGAGAATTTCTTCAACCACCTTTTTCTCGGCGTCCCAACGTCCAGTCAATTCTGCCAGACGCCCTTCCTCGGCCACTTTCGCGGCATTCACCGCTTCGCGCCGATCGGCTACGTCATATCCTGCTGTCTCATCCCGCTCGATAATCTCCAACTCAGTCGTCAATGCTTCGATCCGCCGTTGGCTGTCGTCGACTTCCGCCGGAACCGCGTGCTGGGATACCGCAACGCGGGCACAGGCGGTGTCCAGAAGGCTGACTGATTTGTCGGGTAACTGACGCGCGGGGATGTAGCGAGCCGAAAGCGTCACCGCCGCCTCGATCCCTTCGTCCAGAACTTGCACACGATGGTGTTTCTCCAGCATCGAGGCGATACCGCGCATCATCAGAACAGCTTTTGGAATATCTGGCTCTTCAACATGCACGACCTGAAAACGCCGGGTCAGGGCTGGGTCTTTCTCGATGTATTTCTTGTATTCAGCCCATGTAGTCGCGCCGATTGTACGCAATGTACCACGCGCGAGCGCTGGTTTCAGAAGGTTGGCCGCATCCCCTGTCCCTGCGGCTCCACCAGCACCAACCAATGTATGCGTTTCATCAACAAACATTACGATCGGCGTCGGGCTGGCCTGCACCTCGTCAATCACCTGACGCAGGCGGTTTTCGAACTCTCCCTTCATCGAGGCCCCGGCCTGTAAGAGACCCACATCCAACACCAGTAAGCGCACATCCTTCAATGCAGGTGGCACGTCACCACGGGCAATCCGCAGCGCAAACCCTTCAACCACAGCCGTTTTACCGACGCCAGCCTCACCAGTTAGAATCGGGTTGTTCTGACGGCGGCGCATTAACACGTCGACGATCTGACGGATTTCCTCATCGCGACCCACAATCGGATCGATCTCGCCGTTGCGCGCCTGATCGGTCAGGTCAGTGCAGAACTGCTCCAAAGCCTCACCCTTACCCATCGCGCCGGGTGCCATCGCACTGCTGGCCTCACCAGGTTCGGCACCGCCCCCAACATTGGAACCATCCTGTGCGCCCAACGTATCCTCAGGAGAACCATCTGTGGCCTCAGCAAAGCTGTCGGCCAGATCATCTGCGCCTATCTTCGCGAGCTCGGGCGACATACTGCCCAGAATATTGCGTAGTGCGGGCGTCTTGAGCATGCCCAAAATCAGATAACCCGTGCGTACTTTGCTATCGGAGTACAAAAGCGACCCCCAGACCCAGCCGCGTTCCATCGCATCCATTAAGTGGTCGGAGAGGTCCGAGATCGAGGACGCCCCGCGCGGCAGCATATCCAGACTGCGGGTCAGTTCCGACGCGATCTTGCCCGGATCCAGATCATAGTGCTGGATGATCCGGTGAATGTCGCTGTCTTGGCCATTGAGGATTTGATGCAACCAATGCTGGATCTCGACATAAGGATTGCCCCGCATCTTGCAAAATACAGTGGCCCCTTCGATCGCTTGATAGCCCAGCTTGTTTAGCTTGCCGAAAAGCGAAACACGGCTGATTTCCGTCATATCCAATACCTCTCGTTGGGGGCCAGTTCTTTGGCCTCGAATTCTTGTGTCGTGTAGCCGGGGTACAGAATCAGATCATCTGCATCCGGCTGGGTTTTGTCCGCTTCATCGCGGCTTTTGATCCAGCTTGTGTGACCCAGCTGTGTCGTGCCGCCCAGCGATGCGCGGGGCACTTCGTCACCGGCCAGAACCAGATTGATCTCCCAATCCAGAGTGTCGCCGACATAGGTGCGTAGGATCGCCTCTAACCGCTGCTGCGACAGGCCGCCGGGAAGCAGGCGTTTGTAGTCTTCTAGTGAAACCGGCCCTATCCGGATTCGAAATTTGGCCGACCGAGACCAAACCCGGCTCCCGATGCTGGTTGACTGTCCCAGACGAGCGGGCCCACCCAGTTGCCAGGTATCATCGGGCTCAAGTTCCAACCAGGATCCTACAAATTGTTGGATGTGTGCCTCGACGCCGAAATAGTCGGACAGTATCGCGATCAGACCTTCAGCTGTCTTGGTGCCCGATCCCAGATGCCCGGCGAAAAATCGGCGTAGAATGTCCGACATCGCATCGCGATCTACGAACGACTGCCCTTTAAAACCGGCCAAAGCAGCCACCCGCTGTTCGAACGGATCATCCCCACGATCGAAGCTGGGGGCCGGTTCGGCTACTGACCATGCGCGGTACAGCAAGCTCATCATTCGGTGCGTCAGCATGTCGGCAAAAGCGACAAAAGTAGGATCGCGGTGATTACGTTGCCGGTCGCGGGCGAATTCCGTCAAGTGCAACGGCAAAGGGCCTTGCGGGCCGAAGAATCCAAAGAATAGGTTGTTCAGCTTCCCGGGAGCGTTTTCTGACGCCGGTTCAAAACGGGTTAGAGTATTGGGAGGAAAGGCCAGCGACACATCCTGTCCCAACCGCACTTTGTCTTCGCGCGGACGGCGGGATTCGCCCAACCTCGGTGCATCGGAATAATGCGCCTCGATCACCCGAAGCGCCTGAAAGACATGATGCCTTTCAGGGTCTGCCGCCAGCGCGGCAAGCAGGCTCAAATGATCCTGCCCAGGCCGGCTGCTGGTCGCCATCTGGCAATCTCTCCTCGTCTTTCGGTTTTCAGAACGGTTTCCGTGAAACTGTTGATCGTCGTATATTTACGGAAGAACCGTTCAAGCACGGCACCCAGAACATATACGCTGGTGCCTTCGTAAAAGCTTTCATCAAACCCCAACGTGATCTCCAGACCGCGCACGGCTGTGCTGAGCACTTCGTCGCTCATCCGACGCACGATTGGGCGACTGGTAACAGACGCCACGCCCTCCAACTGTTTTTCGGTCACCCTATTTCCCAGAGGAGCATAGATCCCCAACAACTCGCGCAGCGCGCCTGCACCGCCTTCCGCGCCATCACCAGAGATCGAAAGATAGTTCAGGCTCAAATGGCTGATTAATTTCCAGGCTGCATCCCCCTGAGCCAACGTCGCATGAGGTCGAGTTGGGGTTACGGGTGTGCGTACCGATTTAACTGGCCCACCTTCTGGCAGATGGAACACATCTGTCCCTCCCGCTGCAAGCAGCATAGGAAGATCCCGGTTCGAGCACAGCGCCTCAACCGCCAACTGGTCAAGCGATCCGGGGTAAGGAGCCTGAGCCCGATCTACCAGCGTCAGATACACTTCGGAGCCCAGATAAGATGTGCGAACTCCGCGCAACCGTTCTTTTTCGTTCCGTTGCCGCATCCGACGCTTGACCGTGTAATAGGCCGAGTGGTTATCGCCCGCAGCTGTCAGATCGGTGTCGCTGTAGAACGGGCGGAAAGGAATGTCCCCTTCTTCATCGGACTGAATCCCGGTCACGCGATCAATCGAAAATATCTCATAATCCAAACCAGCTGTCCGGTTCGGCACAACATGGTGCTCGGTGTCCATTTGCGTGATATGAACCCGGTCACATCGGCGGTGAAACAGATTGACAGCCGGAACTGTGTTCAGCGCAAATGCCGCAGGCGTAACCGCCGGAGCGACATCGCGCATCCCGTCCTGCAGCAGGATATAAATATCAACATCACTGCCCGCCGACTGTTTCAAAGCCTGTTGCAAGCCGGTCAATTCGACGAACAGGAAACGTTCGGGCATTGCGAAATATTCCTGCAACAGACGATAGCCGTCAAAGGATTGGCGCGGTGTCGGCAGCAAAGCTTCGTCAGGCTCGAACCCTTTGGGGATAACATCTGCCTGGTTTAGGCGAACGGTCCAGTCCGCACGCCGATCTGTCGACCGCCCTGTCAGGCCTACGCATTGAGTCGCCAGCAATTCATGAAGCGCCCATGCCTTGCCGCTCTGGGTGTCCAGATGCAGCACAAGATCGTCCAAACCCAGTTCTGCCATAGGTTCGCCGTCGGTGCGTCTCAAACGCAACCGGATGCCAGCCCGGGCGTCAGTTTCCTTGGCCACACCTGCTGCGACCAGTTCACCGCGCCCGTCAATGTATTCGGCTTCGGTAATCTCAATCGGCCACAGCGTCATGTCGGCCGAGGTCCTGAATTCACACGCGGTCTGCTCCCCTTCTGCCAAGTAAGAACGCAACGTCGCACCACGTGAAATCGTATAGCCCTCTTTGAGGGCTGCATTACCAACGTCCGGTTCAAACTGCGCAATCATCATGGATGGAGTCGGGGCCAGATAATGCGGATAGACAATTTCCAGAAGGTTCGACGTGAATGTCGGGAACTGCATTTCCAGTTCCAACTGCACGCGTGCCGCCAGAAAAGCGCTCCCCTCTAGCAGGCGTTCTACATAGGGATCGACAACTTCGATCCCTTCCATCCCCAGACGGGACGCGATCTTGGGATAAGCGGCAGCGAACTCTGCCCCCATTTCGCGAAGAAAGGCCAGTTCAGTTTCGTAGTGTTTGAGCAGGCGGGTATCCATCGCGCTAACTCCGCTCGATCGCGACTTCGCCGGTCGTAATATCAACGCGACTGCGTAGGTAAAGCTCCAAAGGCATCGGCTGAGCCCACATTACAGCGCGAATATCGTATTCTACATGCATTTCGCCCGATCCTTTTTCGGACCGCAAATCAACCGAGACCGAGCCCTTCATAATACGAGGTTCGAATACCTCGATCGAATCCGCGATAGAGCGTTGGATTCGCTGGGCTTGTCGCAGTGTTGAAAACGACCCCGAGCTTTCGCGGATGCCGTAATTTAGAACAGATTTCGACGCGTAGGGATAAGTATCTTCGTCAATCAGATCGGATTGATCTGTGGTATTGAGCAACAAGGACAGATCACGCTGAATGATTTCTCTCAGGCGGCCCACGTCGATCACACGAGAGTCGCGCCCTTCCTTTTTCTGATCCGGCGCGTCGTCCGTCAGCCGATCCAGAAGCGAAGGCTGCAAG
This sequence comes from Ruegeria sp. G2, assembly GCF_056533505.1. NCBI lineage: Bacteria > Pseudomonadati > Pseudomonadota > Alphaproteobacteria > Rhodobacterales > Roseobacteraceae > Ruegeria > Ruegeria sp. G2. The sequence continues at coordinate 110,593 of NZ_JBQFON010000011.1, forward strand.
CGTTCGGCAAGGGTCTTCTCAGCCATCTCCCGCCGTTTCCCCGGCCCCGGCGGCCACGTTCAGTACCAATTCGCGCACATCCAACAAAGCAATATCGGATTTGTCCGTGGTCAGTATGCGCTGACCCAGGCCGGTAAAGGTATCAGATCCCGCATCGACCCAACTTGTCGCGCGCGCCAACCGAGCGGCATCGTCTCCGTGTTCTGTCGTGCCCGGGTATCGGGTAGGGATCAACGCCGCAATTTCTCCGCCACTGGCAACAGTCAAAGTGCAGGCTGTCCAGACGGCGTCACGCAGGTCGCTGGGTGCCTCGATTTCAAGTCGAGCAATCTGAGCAAACGGGAGCCAGAAATAGCGCCCGTTCACAATAACCTCCAGCACCGGACCCAGACGCATGTCAGCATCCGCGATCCATTCGAACGTTTCGCCATTCACGGTACCTGACGTTGCGGGGGCCGCGTCGAAGGCTTTCGCCCGCATCTCGGCAGCTTGTTCAAGGTTCCCACCCGCGGTCAACTTCTGGGCTTCAATCAGATGCGCCAGCCATTCTTCGGGCTCGCCAAAGATCATCGGAGTTTTCTCGGCCGCAAAGACCTTTTCGCGATACACTTCGCAAATGATGGCCTCGCGGTAGGTCTTGGCCATCATTGTGGCCGCCTCATCCATTTCCGCGCTCAGCTTCAGTTGAGTGATCGCGCGTTTCCAATCTCCCATGACGCAAAGTAATTGAAACAGGAAAATCCGGAGCTTAGCATCAGCTGGATTTGTGCGGATTTTATCTTGCAACGCAGTTAGCGTGGCAGTCAGATCGCCTGTTCTTAGATGTTCTTCCGGCGTCATGAAGCCCTCGCGTCGTCAGGATGTTAAAAAAGGAAATAGCCTTGGCGGAAAATATACCGCCAAGGCCAATTTTTTCTCCAAAAATCAGCTGACGTCGCCGGTTTCCAGATTCCACTTGAACTCGTTGCAGTCGCTGAGTTTGCCGGTTTTGAAATCGGCGATCTTGTACTTGATCGAGATGCCGCGATACGCAACGGTCCACTGTTCTGATGGGATCGATTCTTCGCCCCCACTAACCGAATAGCTGTCGACGATAGCGTCGCGCAGGGTGAAGATCAGATATGGCTCCATACCTTTCTTCTCATCGTCACCCGACCGGCACAGATGAATCGTCATCTCGCCGTTGGACTTGCCCGAAGCAACATAGGTCATGAGCTTGGCCGAGGCTTTGCTGAGCTCGGTGCTCAGCGTGACTTTGCCGAAATTTGCATTCGCATAACCACGCTGGGTGGTGCCCATGTCGCCCATATCCAGGGTGCGCGCGACCTCCCAGCTGATCTCTTTACAAGCGATCCAATCGGTATGTTGTTTTTCCCTGGCCTCACCGGGGAAGTCCATCTTGATGAATACGTTTTCCATTTTACCTTCCTTCAAGGGCTAATGATGACACTGAGATATTCGAGGTTTGAAATGGCGGCAGTGAAGCACTTCACCCGCCGCCACTTTTTTTTTCGGTTTAACCGGCTTTTTCCGACGGAAGTTTCGAAACTAGGCGCAGAGACACCGATAGCCCCTCAAGCTGGTAGTGTGGGCGTAAGAAAAACTTGGACGTGTAGTATCCGGGGTTGCCTTCTACGTCCTCAACAACAACCTCGGCGGAAGCCAGCGGTTTGCGCGCTTTCTCAGCTTCAGCAGATATATCAGCGTTGAAGTCAACATACTGGTTGATCCAGTCCTGCAACCAGGATTCCATATCCTGACGGCTTTTGAACGAACCAACTTTGTCCCGCACCATGCATTTTAGGTAGTGAGCAAACCGACAGGTCGCAAACAGATATGGCAGACGAGCAGCCAGATTGGCGTTCGCAGTCGCGTCAGCATCGTCATACTCGGCGGGTTTATGCAGCGATTGCGCACCGATGAAGGTGGCAGCGTCGCTGTTTTTGCGGTGGATCAACGGCATCATGCCATTCTTGGCCAGTTCCGCTTCGCGCCGGTCCGAAATCGCAATCTCGGTTGGGCATTTCATGTCAACGCCACCGTCGTCGGTCGGGAAGGTGTGCGCTGGCAGGCCCTCAACGGTACCGCCGCTTTCCACACCGCGGATCCGCGAGCACCAACCATATTCCTTGAAAGACCGATTGATGTTTACCGCCATGCCATAGGCCGCATTCACCCAGCTATAGCTGTCGCTATTCGCACCGGTGGTGTCTTCCTCAAAGGCGAACTCCTCGACCGGTTCGGTTTTGGAACCATAAGGCAGACGCCCCAAGAAGCGCGGCATGGCCAGACCCACATATTTGGAATCTTCACTTTCACGCAGAGACCGCCAAGCAGCATATTCCGGGGTCTGGAAGATCTTGGTCAGGTCGCGCGGGTTAGCCAATTCTGACCAGCTGTCCATCTGGAACAGGCTTGGCTTGGCACCGGTGATAAGCGGCGCATGGGCAGCAGCGGCAATCTTCGACATTTCACCCAACAGTTCGATATCCTGCGGGCTGTGATCGAAATGATAGTCTGCAACCAATGAGCCATAAGGCTCACCACCAAACTGGCCAAACTCTTCTTCGTAGAGCTTCTTGAAGATCGGCGATTGATCCCACGCGGTACCTTTGAACTTGCGCAAAGTCTTGTGCATGTCCTTTTTCGAGATGTTCATCACGCGGATTTTCAGCATCTCGTCGGTTTCGGTGTTGTTCACCAGATAGTGCAGACCACGCCACGCGCTTTCCATCTGCTGGAAATCGGCATGGTGCAAGATCAGGTTAACCTGTTCGGTCAGCTTCTTGTCGATCTCAGCAATGATGCCTTCGATCGAGCGCAGCGCATCGTCCGAAATAAGGCCGGTATTGGCCAGGGCCTGTTCGGCAAGTGTTTTCACTGCGCTTTCAACGGCAGTCTTGGCCTGGTCCGATTTCGGGCGAAATTCCTTGGTCAGCAGAGCTTCGAACTCGGATGATCCAAATGCGGTTGCGCCTTCGGCGGCTTCTACCTTGGCTTCTTCATCGGCCATCTTTTACTCCTCCTCAGCAGCGTCGTTGCCCGGCTTGGGCTGGGCTGCCAGTGTCTTTAGCAGGCTGGGATCCTGCATAATTTTTGAAATCAGATCCTCGGCCCCGGTTTTACCATCCATATAGGTCATGAGGTTGGACAATTGTGTGCGCGCATCCAGCAGCTCTTTCAGCGGTTCGACCTTGGCCGCGATCGCGGCCGGGCTGAAATCATCCATGCTTTCAAAGGTAATATCTACTGCCAGATTGCCTTCACCTGTCAGGGTGTTGGGCACCGTGAACGCAGCGCGCGGCGCCATCGATTTCATCCGGTCGTCGAAATTGTCTACATCAATTTCCAGGAATTTCCGGTCTGCAACGGCGGGCTGCTCGACCTCGGATTTGCCAGCCAAATCGCTCATGACGCCCATGACAAACGGCAGCTGTACTTTCTTCTCGGCTCCATAAAGCTCGACATCATATTCGATCTGAACTCTCGGAGCCCTGTTCCGGGCTATGAATTTTTGTGAACTGTCAGCCATCTGTTGCTCCTCGACTCATCCGTCAGCTTTTTGTTTCGATCCACGTTCCAGCGCTATCGCCGGAAACGTATCAAAATCCATCGTCATCATCATCTTTCAATCCGCCGATCTGGCGCACTTCGTCCAGACCCTCTTTGGCCATATCTTCGATAATCGTCATAAAATCTGCATTCACAAGCCGCTTTGCCCGTTCCAACAAAATCGGTAGCGGGCTGGAAGGCTCGCAGCGCGCATAATAATCCATAATGCGTTCCAACATTCGGGTAACGTCTTCGGGCGAGTTGACCGCACCACCGCCTGCAGGCGCAGCAGCTGGTCCTGATCCTGATTTAGCCGCGGGTGCATCCATTTCGTCCACGTCGTCATCTGCGGCGTCACCGACATCAGCGTAACGGGACATCGCCTGCTTGATGCTCTTCAATGCGTCAATCAAAGGGTCCAGATTCGGGCCTTCTCCCGGGGTCTTGTCAGCAAAGACAGCATCGATAGAGTTTACATTCTCAAGCGCTGATGCAACCGCTTCCGCGTTGGCGGAAAGTGTTTCTTCATCAGTATCCTTGAAAGCGGCGGCAACGCTGTTTTCGTCCGGGATGTCGTCCAGATCGGCCGGCATATTTATGCGGCCATCGACAACATCCAGATGACGTAGGGTGATGCGTCCGAAAGTTCGGCTTTCCGTCAAGCCAGTGCGACGTAGCGCTCGCACCATACGTTCAGTCGAGGCCAGACCACGCACCGCGTTGATCCGCATCGTCGCGTCGCCATCATCTTCGTCCAACTCAGGGTGACAAGTATCCCAGAATTCATCCAGAAGAGATCTGACGTAATTTATCGAAGCTGAAAATTCAGTAAGACCCTTTGTATGCAAAACCGCTTCAGCCAGGTAGATCGCGGCGCGCAAATCATGGCTCTGTTCCATAACCGCTAGCGCTTTGGCCTCGACATCAGCCCAATCTTGTTCTTCAGCGGCGACGACCTCGTCGCCCATCTGACGTTCTTCCCCTGGCTGAGCCGCGATCTCAAGATCAGTAAATGCCGGATCATATTCCAGGTTTTCACCGCTTGGCTGATCTTCGCTTCTAGGCTCCAGATAAGATGATAGTTCCATACTCTCCCCAATAACGTGGCGGTTGTCTGCCGCTTGTCCGTTTGTTGGCACCGCTTAACGTGATATTCCCGACAACCGATATGAACTACTTCACACGATGACAAAGCTTGCAAACATTTCGCGTTTTATGCGCAGTCATTGTTATGAATCAGCCCCATACCAGGCCCAAAGTCAAACCTAATAAATACGTTTTTTTTACGACATGGTTTGGCCGCTACGCCGATAAGGCACGCATTTTTCGTTTCGCCGAAGAAGTTAGATGCCGAGGACTAAAATTTCCTCTTCTCGCATGCAGTCCGATGCTGCAATTATCATGGAAGGTCCGAACCCGATCGAACGGACTCTGGCACACCGTCTTCACAGACGACGCCTGCGGACGACTAGGAGAAATCGGCAATCGAGAACGGGAATAAAATGAAAACAGGGATATTTGCAGTCATTGCACTGACACTTGCAGCCATGATGGCGCAGGCTGACGAAGGTAAACTGTCCATTGAGTTGAACAAGTTTGAAACTGGCGAGGCTGGGGGCTGCCGCGCTTTCTTTTTGTTTCGCAACCAAACCGGTAACAGCTTTGAAGAATTTGAAATGTCACTGGCGATCCTCGACGGCGACGGAGTGATCGATCGCTTGCTGTCCATCGACGCAGCCCCCCTACCGGTACAACGGACAGTTCTAAAGCTCTTTGAGATTCCCGAGATTGATTGCTCAGATATTTCCGAGGTGCTTTTACACGACCTGCCCGCGTGCAAACCTCAGAACGAAAACCCTGTGGATTGCTTCCCGCTATTAGCGTTGGACAGCAAGACAACAGCGAATCTGGCGCAATAAGCCATGCCGGGGTTGGAAAATCTGGGCACCGGAGGCCCAATCATCGTCCTTCTTGGACTACTGTCCTTGCTGTCGCTGACAGTGATCGTGGTCAAGGTTATCAAGCTCGCGCCGGTACGCGCTGGAGGGCCCGCTCGGGACGCGGCTTTTGTCCAATGGTCGGTCGGAGACAAAAAATCTGCGCAACAGGCCGTCGCCGCAGGTAAATCACCGGCGGACCGTGTTTGTGCCTATGCCATGCAAGCGCTTATCGATGGCTTCAAAGGGCCTGCCCTGATGGCCGAGCTGACGCGTCGCGGCAATCAAGAATTCGCCGTAATGAACAGCTGGATTCGCGTTTTAGAATTAATCGCCATGATCTCACCTTTGCTGGGGCTTTTAGGCACAGTGACCGGAATGATTCAGTCGTTTCAGGAATTGGAGTTGGCGCAGGGTGCGGCTAACGCCTCGGTTCTGGCGGGTGGTATCTGGCAGGCGCTGTTGACGACCGCTGCCGGGTTGTTGGTCGCCATTCCAGCTGCCATTGGCGCCTCTTTGCTGTCCGGACGTGCCGAAGCAGGAGCGCAGTCCATAGAGAACGCTGTTGGCAATCTGATGGTGCTTGAGGAGCGCGGCGCGCATTAAGGAAGCTTCGATGTACAGCGATATCAGCCTGAACAGACGCAAGCCGACCCGGCCATTGATCTCTCTGGTTCCGATGATCGACGTAATGTTGATCCTGCTGGTGTTCTTCATGGTCACGTCGACTTATCTGAACCTAGACATGATTCCGGCGCTGGCACAGTCCAACCGCCCGGTCCCCTCGCAGGCAGCCGAAGCCGAGACTGAATCCGAAACACTGCTTATTCGCATCGGAACAGACGGTTCCCCCTTTCATCAAGGTAAGGATTTCACCCGGGACGAACTGATCAGCTTGCTGACAGTCCGCCTTGATCGGAACCCTGCGCTTCGGGTCATCATCCTGCCGACCGGAGGTGCTCGACTACAGTCGCTTGTAACTGTCATGGATATTGTCACAAGCGCTGGGGCAGTGAACATGCGCGTGATCCGACTGGAGGCCCGCCAGTGAGGATCTCTCGCCCTGCTCGTCGCCATCACCCCGAGACGATCATCGCCCTGATCGATGTGGTGTTTTTCCTGCTGGTCTTTTTTATGTTGATTGGCCGCATGGACGCCACTGCGCCGTTTGATGTAACCCCACCAACGGCCCTGACCGGGGCGGACATGCCAGCGGGAGGCATCACGTTATCCGTAGCGGCCGATGGGACGATGGCGCTAGACGGCGAAGAGGTATTTCTGCAAGACATTGATCAGCGCATTCAGTCCCAACTGGAGGCCGATCCAGACATTCTGATCCGGATCAACGCGCATCGCGACGCTGTATTACGCGACATCCTGCCCCGGATTGCCCAATTCGAGGCGATGGGTGCACGCGACGTAGTTCTGGTGGTGACACCTCCGGGGCCTGCACGGTGATCAAGGGGCCGTTCATATGGGGGGTTGGGTTAGTCTGCTCGCTTGCCCTTCATGTCGGCGGCGCTCTGGCCCTGATTTGGAGTGTCGAGCCAGACCCGGTGACGGAGCAGCCCGTGCCCGAGACCCGGATGCAATTGTCCGCCCATCAGGTCAAACAAAGCGAGGCTATCGAAGCACGACCGGAAGTCGAGGCTGCGCCGACAAAGGATGCGATTGGGGCGCAGCTGGATCAAAGCGCAATACGTCAATCGACCGCAGCTTCGAAGCAACTCCCGCAGCAAACGCTTTCGGCAACCCAGGCGAAATCGGATGCTCTGGCGCCGCTTGAAAACCTGTCTGAGGCAATACAGCAAGTCAGCGACACGCCTCAGCACTTACAAGCCGCAGCAGTGTCACCATCTCGGTTGGTCCCAGCTACTTTGCTGGCGAATCCAATCCTTTCAAGCGCACCGCAAGTGCAGGCTTTGCCCCCCAAACCTCCAAAACAGGAACTGGCCCAGCCTGTGAGACCCCAACCCGTCGCGCTAAAGCAGACAGTCCCTGATATCCCTCCCACCAACGCGTCCGAGGTGTTTTCAACCACGGGCAATGAACCGATCGACCCCATCTCTCTGGCGGCGATCCAGAGTTTCATGCGACCCGAAGACGCCGGGAAAAGCGCTCAGAATCTGCGGGATGGAATCGATGGGCTACTGGCGCAAATTCCGTGCGCACGGCTGCAAGTTCAATTTCAACCCGACACCAACACATTGCAGGTCATCGGTCATATCCCCGAAGACGGATTGCGCAATCCTGTACTGACAGCCCTTCAGGCACAAATGGGAAACAACATACGGGTTGACGACAAGCTTCACATCCTACCTCGCCCACAATGTGGCGCGCTCAGTGGCATCGCGGATGTCGGATTGCCGCAATCGACAGATCAAATCACCAATCCGCTTCTCATCGGAAAGGACGTTCATGCACGCGAGTTTCACTATGTTAAAGGACAGCAGCTGATATTGGACCTGACCGGGGCCGATTACGACGCTTTCGTCTATGTCGATTATTTTGATGCCGAAGGTCAGGTGATCCACCTCAGGCCAAACGTGTCAACTCCAATGGCGCCGACACCTGCAAAGGCTGCTTTGCAGATCGGCGCAGCGGAACCGGGTGACGCGGGCCTCTTTGTTACGATAGGGCCACCTTATGGGCAGGAAATAGCCGTCGCCTTCGCAGCATCGGAACCGCTGTATCACGACGATCGACCGTTGGTTGAACCTGCCGAGGGATATCTGAATTTCCTGAAAACACGAATTGCCGAAGCACGCAAAAGCAACCCGAATTTCAAAGGAGAATGGGTTTACTTCTTCATCACTACCACCGAGCGATAGACATCGTCATTTTCCATAGGGGTTAATTGAGGCACATATCGATGGATACGTTTCGTATCAGCCACAAACCTATGCCTTGGCAGGTGCGCGGATACTCGTTTTCACCGCAAAGCACGGATCTGTTCGCACGGTAAGATTGCAACATAAATTCTGATGTGATGCAGATTACAGTCTGGGCCTAGGTTGTGTGGCAAACAACAATGGACAGAGAGAGTTTACCATGCGTAAGCTTAAAGATGAAATTGACTAGTTCAGAGAGTTGGGAGGCTATTATGGCCCGAGTTTCACTGCCAATACTTTTGTCGGGTACGTTCATTTTGGCAGGGTGCGAACTGCCGTGGACGGCAGAGACACAAACCGTTCCATCAAGCCCCGCAACACAACCTGTTTCAGCGGCTTCGCCAACACCGACCCAAGTGTCGGCCCCAGTGGTCCAAACTGCTCCCGCACCAACCGAAAGCACGTTGATCTCCGGCGAAGAGCGCCAAGGCGACGGAGGTGGCGATAGCGGTGGAGGAAACGATGGCGGCGGCGGCAGTGGTGGCGGCAGTGGCGGCGGCGGTGGAACCGGCGGCGGCGGCGGCGGTAGCTGGAACTAGCGCAGGGATATAAAACATGTTGAAGCGTAGTCTGCTAGGCGCGCTCTTCGGAGGCACAGTCGCTTTGTGTGCGGCAAGCGACTCTGTTTGGGCGCAATCAAGTTCTGAGAGCACAGCGCAGATTACTGAAGCGCCTCGGATTGCAATTGTGATTGGCAATCAGGATTACTCCGAAGTCGTCGACCTTGCGAATGCGCAAAAAGATGCAGAAGACATTGCTGCTCTGTTACGGGAATTCAACTTTAAGGTTTACGACGGATACAATCTTGAAAAGCGAGAATTCGAGGAGCTTCTTCGAACTGCGGTTCTGAACATTCCTGATTCAGCCAACGTCCTATTTTATTATGCCGGCCATGGCATTCAGATTGGGCGACGCAACTACCTGTTACCGGTCGATGCAAAATTCGAAAGCATTTACGACGTTCCTTTGGCCACGATGACACTGGACCGGATTATCGACACATTATCTGCCAGAAGTTCAGCCCATGTGGCGATCCTTGATTCATGCCGGGACAATCCGTTCAGCGATATCAGGTTGGCAGCGGATCTTGATGCAAACCTGTTCGAAACGCGACCAGGCTTTGATGTTTTTAGCACGCCTTTGAATTCACTGGTCGCATATTCGACCTCACCCGGTGCCGTCGCCAGCGATGGCGACATCGGCCAGAACAGCCCCTACACTTCAGCCGTATTAGAAGCTGCACGGGCCACTCCATATGACAACATTCAAGAACTGTTCCCGGTCATCAGGGAACGTGTCCACCAGGCGACGGGTGGGCGCCAAATACCTTGGGAAAGCTCTACGCTGGTGAAACCTTTTTACCTGGCCCAACACCAGGCTGAACAGCAGCCCCCGGCCATTCCGAGCGAAACCAGCCAGTCGCTGGACCTCGTTCAGCAGTTCGACAAAAGCATTCCACTGATCCAAACGTTGTCGCAAGCGCTCGGGACCGAAATCACTGATGTTCAGATTGTCGAACGCCCTGAACAGGGTGTGATCGCGCTGGAAGATACTCAGCAAAACGCCTCGATTTCATATGCTCCTGAAATTTCAGATGTCCGTGCGGTCGAGATAAGCAATAATGGCGTTCGGGACAGTTTTAGCGTAGAAGTTGTCACCTCCGATCAGGAACGTAAACGCGTCGACGTCTCACTGCAGCTGGACATTAACGCATGCGACATCGAGGCAGGTGATGCACTTGATCTCAATGGTGTCGGCGTATTTCGCCTTCCAAACGAACTGGACATCCCGGCCGGTCTGAAGGCGTGTGGCACAGCTGTCGCCGAATATCCCGGCAATGCCCGTTTTCGATATCAGCTTGGGCGGGTGCAACAGGCCGCCGGGCAACTGGTAGATGCACATGCCAATATATCTGCGGCGGCACAAGCTGGCCACATACGGGCGAAATTTGCCTTGGCCATGCTACTCGACTCGGAACGGATCGACCGTGGTGTAACCAAGATTCCGTATGACCCTCAACAAGCACTCAGCCTGCTGGAACAGGGCACCGCCGAACAAGACCCGTACGCGATGCATCGCCTTGGGAAAAAGCTGCTACGAGAAGGTGATACCCAACAGGAAAAGAGCCGTGGGTTTGAGCTTCTTGAGCGTGCAGTTGAACTTGGACACACCTTTTCGATGAACGAGCTTGGACTGTATTTCCTGCGGGAAGACTCGGCGCATTACATACCTGAGAGAGGCATGCGATATCTCCGGGCGTCTGAATTGCGAAAAGACATCTATGGCTACGACAACCTCGCCTATGTCGCACTGCTTGGCCTCGGCGGAAACCCTGTCGACTATGACAAGGCATTGCAATATTTCATGGCAGCCTCCGAAGGCGGTCACCCAACTGCCCCGGCCAGCATCGCGCGGATGATCTTGCGTGGCCAGCTTGAAGGCCGATCTCGATCTGAAGCGTTAGAGTGGTATGATGTATCACTTGCAAGGGGCGATGCTTGGGGTGGGGCAAACGGCGCTTATATCATTCTTGACGGTCAGGTTTCAGGAAAAGGCCCGGCAGACGCCGCCCTCAGAGCTGCAAAAGCAGCGTTGTTGGCAGATACTGAAGCAGCCACCCAGGCACAATCGCAGTTGGACAATGTGCCACGCGAGGCCTTGGACCGTGCTCTCCAGATGGCACTGAACGAATTAGGTGAAAGTATCAAAGTAGACGGCCAGGTCGGAGCGCAGACTCTAAAATCGCTGGAAAACGCAACTGCTTTGAATAGAGTCCCCATTCCCTACGCTGCACTGGAGGATCCGAAAGAACGGCTCTTGCTAGCGGCAAGAGTGTACTGGGCCAGAAACCCGGTGCGTTTCGATTTATTTTAGCGGTATGTTTTGGTTCTGACCTGACGTTCGTTGTTGACCATGGAAAGCTCACCCGACCAAAAGGTTAAACAACCAATTCCACGAACTACTATGTCGGGCATGGATGTAGTGAGCTCATGATACAATTAAGTGTCAGGCCGAATGTCAGCTCATGATTTCGCAAATAGGCGCGCAATACCCGAAGGACGTGATCCTGTCTCAGTGTTCTTTTGTGTTCGGTGCGGTGTTTCATACCGAGACTCGGAAGAGATATTGGGTGAACACGGTATATCAGCAGATTACGCCACGCTGATCCTTGAATAAGCACGTGCAGCTCGCTGCGTTTGGCAGGTTTCGCTGTGGAGCCCGCCGCTAACGAACAATCAAATCAAAAGACACTTCGTTTTCTCTGAGGTCGATTAGGGATTCAAGGCGGACCGACCGGTGCGCTCGGTTTGATTCTGCGCATAGCAATATTAAGCAGTAGCCACACCTTCCGGGGATTGCGCCTCCTGTTGCAACCACTCTCGAACAACACGGACGGCTCGTCGCCGTCCCGCGCGCTGGTTGGTGGCGAGGTAATATCCTCCAAAGGGAATTTCTACGTCGTTAAGGCTCACCAACGCACCCGTCTCAACTTCTATTTGACAAAGGTGCTTGTCCATCAGAACCGCACCCAGGCCCGCCACGGCCGATTGGATTGACAGGAGTGCTCCTAATGGATGAGGCAGATCAAGAGTAGGAACCTCTTTTAAACCAGATTTCGAGAACCATTCTGGCCAAAGACGGAATGTTGCCTCTTCAATCAATGGGCCCGTGGCCAGAACTTTAAGGTCGGTCTCAGAACCAACAATTGGCGCAAAATTTGGCGCGGCAAAAGCTCTGACCAGAGATGGAAACAACAGGTCGTACCCTTCGTCTGGGTGGGTGCGAAGATATCTTAGGCCCAGATCGAAATCGTGCGCCTCAATATCCATGACCTCTGTTGTGATCGAAAGACGTAAGTCTATCTCTTGATGCGCGGCTTTCAGTCGTGGTAGCCGTGGCACCAACCATTTTTGCGCGACGGCGCTCTCTGTTGTCATGGTAACAACACCTTTGGGCGCAGACGTCAGAGCGTCAGTTGCGATGGCAATTTGGTCAAGAGCAGGCGTGATCTGTCCCAAGTAGATTTGTCCCTGTTCGGTGAGGGCAACACCAGATTTTTGCGTCCGGAAAAGATGCACGTTCAACCGCTTTTCCAACCCGCGTATGTGACGGGAAATTGCGGAGTGCGATACGTTCAATTCCTCCGCTGCACGGGTAAAGCTACCCAACCTCCCAGCTGCCTCAAAGGCACGCAGCGGATTCAGGGGAGGTAAGTTTCTTGGCATGATCGATTGTGACTTTTTGGAACAATGGATGTCAAGAAACGGCGTTTGTGAGATGTCAAGATTTTTAAGAAAGTAGGTGCATGACTACGAAAGGAGAGATCCATGAAGTACACCTATTCTCGTGATTTTGTATCACATCGTGAAGTCCCGGCCTCAGGAGTCAAAAGTGTGGGCCCCTTGTGCGAAAAAGTCAAAGAGTCGCTCCGATTATTGCTAGCAAAGCGAATTGACCCAACCAGAATGAGCAGGGTTGAACGGCAAGATTCCGGAATCGCCGAAGCCGAGATCGATTGGCATAACGCCTTACGCGGACCTTTGATTAAGTAAGTCAGACAGGCAAACCAGCTTTGTGCAGACCGGTCGCCAGAACTTCGAAATCGTCTCGACACCGCCACATAGATTCATAACCACGCGCAAGAGAGGAGAGATTGTCTTTGGGCACTTCGATGCCACGACTCCCAAATTCGTCATGGCGTTCCGCAATAAATTCCTGCAACGCAGCCGCCGCCTCAGATTGCCGACCAAGATGCGCATAAGATGCTGCCACGAATGCCGCAGCTAACGAGTTGAGCCGTGCCTCTCCCATCAAAAAGCCGATTGCTTCCTCGTAGTCTCCGCAAAAGAACTCTATCTGCCCCATGATCCAATCGATCGACGGGGGGTGCAACGGATCTAACCGCATCGCTTGCGATACGACTTCTCTCGCTTTTTCGTGCCTCCCCAGCAACAGAAAAGCATAACCGCACCACGCCATAGACTCTGCTTCGTTTTCGATCTGCGATAACGTCTTTTCGAACTGTGCATTTGCTTCGTCCCAGAGGCCTGCGCAGAGATAAGCAAAACCCAGTTGGTCTTGAATGTAGACGTCCCGGTTGTCCAGTGCAGCACCCTTGCGCGCGATATGCAGGATGTGATCGGAAGCGTCAGAGCCCGCCAATCCCAGCCAAAGATCGATAACATAGGTGTCTGAGAGGTACATGTAAGACCGAGCGATGGACGGATCGAGCGCAATGGCCTGTTCTAGCAAAGCTCGTGCTTTAGCCGTATCCCTAGCATTTAGGCCATCTCGAAGAGCTTTACTTCGAAGCATCAGCTCATAGGCCTTCATCTCATCTGCTGGTTTTTGCGATGATCGGTCGGCAACGTTGTGTTGAACACGTCCAGGAAGGACCGCAACGATGTTGCGGGCCACCTCGTCCTGAACGGACAGGATGTCTTCCAACTCGCGATCATATCGTTCTGACCATAGCTGCGAGCCCGTACTTGCTTCCGCGAGCTGTACGGAAATTCTTACCCGACTACCGGCCTTTCGAACGCTGCCTATTACGAGATAATCGGCTCCCAATTCTGCTGCTATCTCTGCCGGATCGGCTTCCTGTGTTCTGAAACGGAAAGATGCGTTTCTGGAGACAACCTGAAGAGTACGAAATCGAGACAATCCGGTGATAATGTCTTCCGCGATGCCATCGCTGAAGAATGCCTGCTCCGGGTCGTCACTCAAACTGTGCAGTGGTAAGACTGCGATGGTAGCTTTGCGGGGTGTAGCTGCTGGCTTCGCGTCAGGCTGTGCTTGCTCCGCTCCTCCAATGCGCCAGGCCCTAACGGGCTCGGCAATGTTCTTGATGGTATGTGTGCCCGTATCCTCCCACACGACCGAAATGCGGTTGCCAACCTCGCGATAGACAGCGTCCGAGACGAGCACACCTCCTGGCGGGGCAAGTTGCTCTAAACGCGAGGCAAGGTTAACACCAGAGCCGAAGACATCATCCTCTTGCATGAGGATGTCACCAAGATTGATGCCAATGCGGAAAAGCAACGGGTCTGGCTCTTCCAAGGGTGATTGTTGCCATTCAACGGCGCAAGAAACCGCGTCTGCAGCACTAGTGAAGCTCGCCAAAAGGCCATCACCCATAAGTTTGACAATCCGTCCGTGGTGACGATTGATCAGAGGTGCAACTGTACCTTCTAAGTGAGCGGTCAACGCATCAAGCGTTCCAGCTTCGTCTCGCTCCATGCGACGAGTAAAGCCGACCATATCGGCGACCAGAATTGCTGCAAGCTGTCGCTCCAAATTTACCTCCCTTCCTCTGCATAACGACCGGTGTGGTATTAGACCATCCATAACTGAGTGGTCACATCCTTTGATCATAGGCTCTGTGCTTGTTGTGACAGTTCTACTGACACCCGCAGCATCGCGCGTGGGCGACGAATGTCTCTTAGGAGCCGCGCTTATCAAATCCCACATATTAGAGTAGTCTTTTCCGATAGCGTCTCCGGGTTTGAAATCGAAGATGGAAAAAGTACTGGGCTTTGGCGGGTTTTTCTTCAGGGCAGACGAGCCTGTTAATTTGGCGGCATGGTACCGTGACAAATTGAGCATTAACCTTGTACCAAACGACTATGAAACACCGTGCTGGACGCAGGAAGCAGGCGAGACCGTATTCGCCCTGTTTGAAAAAGTGACAGAGTATTTCGGGGACCAAGAAAAGGCATCTATGCTGAATTTTCGTGTTTGCGACATTGAGAAAATGATCGCACAACTCGAATCTAAGGGTGTTGACGTCCGCCGAGATCCGGAATCGCCATATCCGAATGGCAAATTCGTGTGGTTCAATGATCCTGAAGGAAATCCAACAGAGCTTTGGGAACCGGCCAAGCATTCGATTAGCCTCTCGGTGTTCCAACTAGCTATCTTGGGATCGGTTGTCGGATTTGCATGTCCTCGCGCGTCCTTGCACCATGGGACTGATGCATGGAGGCGAAAATGATATACGCAATCACGATTTATGGGGAGCCGGGCGTGTTCGAAGCGCTGCCCAAAGATCGCCAGGAGGAGGTGATGTCGGGACACGGCGCGCTGCAATCGGCATTAACGGATCGGGGCGAGTTCGTGTCGATGAAACTGATGCCGCCAACCTCTGCTGTTATGGTCGAGCCAGCTACGACCGAAGGCACGGCTCCCCTGATCACCGACGGTCCGTTTGCGGACACAAAAGAGAATTTCCTTGGGTTCTATGCCGCTGATTTCAAAGACCTTGATGAAGCGTTGGAATACGCAAAGATGATCTCATCCCCTGTCGCACGGCTAGAGGTGCGCCCGGTTGCCTGGGCGGGCGGCGTAATCTCGTCTGAATAGGTCATGTCAGACTGGCTTGAGGCTACAATTACTTTGCACCGACCGCGCGCGCTTGCGGCCCTGACCCGATTGTTCCGGGATATCGACACGGCGGAAGAGGCATTTGCCGAAGCTTGCCTGAAGGCGCTGACGGTCTGGCCCAAAGACGGTGCGCCGCGTGATCCGTTGGCGTGGTTGCTGACGACCGCACGTAACTCGGGCTTGGATCATGTGCGCAAATCACAGCGTCGTGCGGCAATTCTCGCGCGTCACAGTGAGGAGTTTCAGTTGATGCCCGCCGAAACACCGGACCCTGACGAAATGCGCGATGATGTATTGCGACTGCTTTTCATTTGCTGCCATCCGGAACTCGACCGGCGGGACCAGATTGCCATTGCCTTGCGCGTGGTTTTGGGGCTGAGCGTAGACGAAATCGCGAGCGGATTTCTGATCAGGCCAAAAACTATGGAACAGCGGATCACCCGTGCAAAAAAGAAGATTGCGAGCAATCCGGTTGCCTTCGAAACACCCAGCCCGGCTGAGCGGGGTGCACGCTTGGGTGAAGTTTCCTTGATGGTCTACCTGATGTTCAGCGAAGGATGGTCAACCTCAGCGGGTCAAAATCAAATCAAGCTTACCTTGTGTGAAGAGGCGATCCGTTTGGCCCGTCTGCTTGCGGCACTGTTTCCGGCGATGGGGGAACAGGCCGCCTTGCTGGCATTGTTGCTGTTCCAGCACGCTAGGCGTCATGCGCGAATTGATACGGACGGAAAGCTTGTCGCGTTGGACGATCAGGATCGCAGCCTTTGGGATCGCTCGGACATCGCCGAGGCGACGGGTCTTTTGCAGAAGGCTCAGCGGACTGGTCATCATGGTGTTTACATCGTACAGGCTGCAATCGCCGCAACACATGCCCATGCAGATTCGGTAGATGACACGGACTGGGCGTCGATCGAAAGTCACTACGCTGCTCTCTACGCATTACTGCCAACACCTGTCATCCGTCTCAATCAGATAGCGGCTCAGGCCAAGCTGCACGGCCCGTATTATGCGTTAAAGGCGATGGAGACTCTGGCGCAGGATTTGTCCACCTATCGCTGGTTCCACGCAATGCGCGGAGGGCTTTTGCAGGAAACCGGCGATCACAACGCGGCGATTGCCGCCTTTGAAACGGTAATGAATCTTGGCCCAACCGCGCCCGAACGTGTTGCAATCACGGAAAAAATAAAGATTAGCCAAAATAAATTACGCGGCGTGTAGGGATCACTGAATATCGCGCGTCCTTGGATCAGACCCGTATGTGGCGGGCGTAACTAAGGGAGAAGCACATGAGTATTCTTGAGATGACCACTGTCGGAAACTCCGGCTGGATCGGACATTCCGGCCCCGATCAGGGCAAAGCCAAAGCCTTTTATCAAGAGGTGCTCGGCTGGACGATCAATGACATGCCCATGCAGGACGGATCAAGCTATTCAGCCGCCGTTGTTGGCGAAACCGCAATTGGTGGCTTTTCCCCAATGCCAGAGGATAACGGTAGCTGGACGATCTTCTTTACCGTGGCCGACGTGGACGCCAGCGTCGCCAAGGCTGAGGCCAAAGGTGCCGCGATTGTCCAGCCTGCTATGGATATGCCGGGGGTCGGTCGCATGGCCACTCTGACTGACCCGCAAGGGGCACGGTTTGCGCTAATCACATATGAGAGCATGGCGTCCTAAGCGCAATCAAAGAGGAGGCATAACATGGAACAGTTTCCGCAGATCGCGCTGGTCGTCACTGCTATTTTTGTTTTGATGAGTATTCCGATGGCGATCGCCGTTGGTGTGCGTCGCACCAAGACCGGGATCTCTTTGCTTCACGGTGAAGATGAAAACTTGCTGCGGCTGATGCGGGCGCATGGGAACTTCATCGAATACGTGCCGCTTGCATTGCTTGCCCTGGCGGGGGCAGAAATCGCAGGAACCCCATCCTGGCTGGTCGCCGCCTGCGGTGGTATGCTGCTGTTTGCCCGCCTTGTCCACTATTTCAGCCTCAGCACTTCGGTGAATGGCAAGGGGCGTGCGGTAGGGGCGGCGCTGACGACCTTGGCCATGTTGGTGCTTGCGCTGGCAATCCTCTGGCAGCTTTGGATCTACAGCTGATGCCAGTGGATGAAATACTCAACGCCCGCATGCGAGACGCTCTGGCCGCGCATGCGGGCATTTCCGAAAAGCGGATGATGGGCGGCCTGTGCTTCTTTTTGAATGGCAACATGCTTTGTGGTGCGCGCAGACATCAGGATGGCGTGGGTCGGTTCATGTTTAGGGTAGGTAAGGTGAACAAGCCCACGGCATTGCAGGACCCCAAAGCCCGCGCTGTGATTCACGGAACCCGCAAGCTGGGCGGTTTTGTTCGCGTTGACGCATCAGACTGCGATGACGCAGCCTTGCTACGGTGGCTGCAGCTATGCCTCGAACATGCCGCGGCGTTGCCCAAGAAAGACTGAACGGAGGATCTTATGGCCCAATTCGATTGTTTTGATGCCGAGGCAGTGGGCTTCCTGCAAGAACTGAAGGCCAACAATACCAAGGACTGGTTTGCGGCGAACAAGGCGACGTATGATACCCATATAAAGGCACCCAGCAAGCTGTTCGCCAAAGATATGGAGTTGGCGCTACGCGACTTGACTGGGCAGGATCATAGCAGCAAAATCTTTCGGATTCATCGCGATGTTCGGTTTTCCAAAGACAAGACACCCTATAACGCGCATCTGCACCTTGCGTTCCTACCGAGAGGACAGGCGGTTCAGCCGCCAATGTGGTTCTTTGGCCTTTCCCCAGAAAAGCTGTCACTCGGATGTGGGGTGTTCCAGTACGACAAATGGGCTTTGGACACTTTCCGCGAGGCGATGGCGGGTCCTCTGGGCGCAGAGTTAACCCAGATCACATTAGAGATGCGAAAACGGGGTTTCAGGATCAGTGACCCGGAGTTGAAGCGCATCCCGCCCGGTTTTGACAAAGACCACCCCCATGAGGAAGTGTTGCGGCGCAAGGGCTTTGCAGTTTGGATGGATACCGAGACTCCAGCCTTTGTTTTGAAGTCGAATCTGACGGAACTCACAGCCGCCGAGTTCGCCAAACTGATGCCAGTGTTTCAGCTGCTTTCGCGGATCACGTGACCCCACTACTGCGAACACAACGGATGGCGGCTTTTACGGGCGCACCGCAACCTGGATCCGGTTGGATGAACGGCAGGAACGAGAAATGCGGCGTGACGACAAAGCAAAACACTCAACATCAATCTGGATCAATTTATGCAGTTCTGCATTCGATCACGTAGGCAAGATATTGTGGTTTACCCTGAACAAGTTGGTGGGGTCATATGTGCCTTTGATCTTAGAAAGCTTCTCACCGTTTTCACCATATGCTCCTGCCATGTGATCCGCTTCGTCTTCGGGCATAAAGTTGACATACGCACTTCCGGTCGCGTGCGGTTGCATCTGGTCGTAAAGATCTCGCGCCCAAGCAATGCACTCGGCATCCTTGCTGGGATCCTCCCAACGCGTGTGAACATTCATGATGAAGTGAGCAGATCTCTGGGGATAAGCGGTAGAACCGGCTTCGACGCGCGCCATTGCTCCGCCCACATGGGCAATAAAAACTTCACACGCCGGGTCAGGAAGGCTGGAAATCGCTTCCAAGAGTCCTGAGATTGCATCCGAAGAAAGTGCGTCGAAATCATGGCTCTTCCAGTAGTTCCTGGCGCCTGGCGTCAACAAAGGATCAAAGGCGGCCTGCCAGTCTACGAACTTGTGGGGAGATATCACATCGGCGATTGGTTCACCTAGCGCGCGCAATGCCGCCATAGCTTTTTCACCTTCCTCCATCGACCCGCTATAGCAGGCTGCAAAGATCAACACCTCTCGCCCATGCCACCCAACTGGCAGGAGCGGTAGAGGAGGCGCTTTTCGCATCACGCTCCAGACGGTCAGCTCATCCGGGGAATTGTCAGCAATCGTAGCAAATTCAGCGAGGAGCTCTGGCGCATTTTCTATCGGATGAACAATGAGGCCAGACAGGACATCGGGTCCTAGCTCATGCAGTTGGAACTCAAATGAGGTTACGACACCAAAGTTTCCACCCCCACCGCGGATAGCCCAGAAAAGTTCCGGGTGGCTTGTAGGGGATGCGGTTACAATGGCTCCGTCCGCAGTCACGACTTCCGCTGAGAGCAGGTTGTCGATCGTCATGCCAAAATTCCGGGTGGTCCATCCAAAACCGCCGCCAAGGGTAAGGCCCGCAATGCCCGTGGTCGAGTTGATGCCAACAGGAACGGTAAGTCCATGTGCCTGGGTTTCACGATCCACATCTCCTAGCAGTGCACCCGGTTCAACCCGAGCAGTCTTGTTGACAGGATCTACGTGAACCGACCGCATTTGGGACAGGTCGAGCATGACTGTTTCATCTGCGACAGCGTGCCCTGCAATCTGATGCCCACCTGACCGAACCGACATTACGAGGCCAGTGTCTCGTACGAAATTCACGGCCTTCTGCACATCGCTTGCTCCCAGAGCGCGGATCACGAAACCTGGGTAACGTTCGAACATGCTGTTCCACGTTGTTCTTGCGTCTTCGTATTCCGGGGTGCCTTTCTGGTAGACCCCGCCACGAAGCGATGCATCAAGAGCGCCCAACGCGTCTTGGTCCACTGTTGCCGTACCACCGTCGAGTGTTTTCAGATCAAACATGCGTAAGCCTCCCAATAGTCAGGTCGGGCTTCTTGCAAGGCTGCCTCAGCTAATTGCTATTTCCGTCGCGTTGTCTCGCGAAGTCGTTTCATTGAGGTGGGTAAAAATGACTACGGATCAGGCAAATATTGCCGGATCGATCCGATCCACAGGTGTTATGACATCGGCAGGAATATTCAGTCGCTCAGCCGCCTTTCTGAGGCTCTCCTCATCAGGGGCTTCGTACAAGCAGTATGTTTTGCGCTTATCTGCGCTGAGGAACGAAAAAATCCATTCGACGCCGACTTCGTCATTGATTTCTTTGATGTGAATTTTGTCATCTTCACTGACGTTTAGCTGCTCGGCAAAATTTCTTTCAATTATGTATCTAGGCATTAAGTCCCCCAAACAGTTTAAGTACCTTAACTCGCTACTCCTTCGAGCTTTGACCTTAGGGAAACCATACCCAATTTCTGCGAAATTGCCAACGCTTCCCCTTCCAGTTGAAACGCCTGTTCCACATCCTTGGGGCGTCCCCGTCGCCTCAATGCGGATGCATAAGCCGCTTTGCTGTGCGCAATCCAAGGCGGGCATTTCATGCGCGTGTCAATTTCAATAGCCTTCTGGAACATTGTGTCTACGGCATCCCAGTCTTTCAACACCGTGCCCAGACCGCCAAGGCGTCGCGCTGCCGCACCTGCGCACACCGTCGTTGCACCTGCAGTGATCGTCAGTTCTTCGTACGGAGCCAGTAATTCATAGAGCGTCTTGGCATGTCCCTGATGTTCAATGGCGACGCATATGTCAGCCAGATAAGATAAGGTCGTTGAATACATAGCGTCGAGTGGAAGATCAAAGCCATTGTCGGCCATTTCATTCAGTATACGTTCAGCAGGTTCCTTGTATCCGAGCTCGGACGCGATAAGGCCAAATCCTGGTCTCCACGAGATGTCTTCGGGACTGTCCGCCATCAATTTCTTGATCACAGGCGCGACCTCGTGTAGTCGGTTTTGCTCGCGGCGGATGGTGAACATCTGAACCCCGAAGACGCCCTCAACATGTTCCCCATGGGTCTTTCGACCGATCTTTACCGCCTCGGTGGCGTGTTTTTCCGCTTGCTCAAAATCGCCGTCCATAATTGCAACCATGGCGCGTGCGTGTTTCTGAACCCAATAGAGTTGCAGATGATTGTCCTTTTCCGAAATCTCGGTGAGCAAGCCCAGAGATTGGTCCATCAACTCGCGGTCGGCCATCTCGGCACCTAAAAACAAGCTGAGAGTCCGGTTTCGTCCTTGATCGATACTGCCAAGATGCTCGGCCACACCATGCATAGCCTCCAGGTTTTCGCGCCAATGGCGGGTTTCTCTTCCCTTACGCGCAACGAATGGGGCTCCAAAATGCATCATCATTACCGAGAACTGGGATTTATAATCTCCCAGTTTTGCGGCCAGCTCCATGGACTGCTGCCCGAAACGCGCACCTTCGGAAAACTGACCTACGAACATATGGGCGCGCGCAAGTTGGCTCATCAATCTGCACCGACGGACTTCATCATCATCGGGCAAATCTTTCAGTGCATTATCGCAGAGTTCGATCGCCTCGCTGTGCCTTTCGCTGGACATCATGCATGAGTCAGCGAAGTGGTTGGCCGCGTCAGCGGCTAGTTCCACGTTGTGCACCGCCCGGGCCGCGTTGGAAGCGTCTTTCAGAACTGCTATACCTTCAGGCAATTGGCCCAGACTGTCATGGCTGCGGCCGACCAAGATCTTGCCTTTGATCAATTCTGTATAGGAGTCTGAGCCAAGTTTTTCGGCGGCTCTTAAAGTTTCCTCGGCGTTCGTCATCGCTTCTTGGCTGGCAGATCGCACCAACGCCATTTCTGTCGCAATCTGCCATTTTTCAAACGCGGCACTCCAGTCCTCAGCCTCTGAAAGGTGGCGCGCGACCAGTTCAGGGCGACGCTCGATTTCAGATGACCTTATCCGCATCAAAGCACGCGCCACGTCTGCGTGCTGTTGTCTCCGGGTTGAACTCAACATGGATTGATAAGCGGTATCGCGAATAAGGGCATGGCGGAAAACGAAGTGCCCGCGATTGTGTCCGCTTTCAAAGATCAAGCCTGTTCGAGAAAGCTCTTCGAGACATTTGTTGATATCGGATTCTTTAAGGCCCTTCGCGGCACATAATATGCTCGGCTCAAACTCCCGGCCAATAACCGATCCAGTAAGGGCGACCTGTTTTGCTTCTGGCGATACTGCATCGAGCCGCGCCATCAACGCGCCTTTCAATGACGATGGTATGTAGCCTTGCCCCTGCTCGCCGGATTCGACAATGGCTCGGGTCACTTCTTCCACGAATAGTGGAACACCATCTGTTTTTTCAATTATTGTGGTGATCAAAGCTTTGTCCGGTCTCTTGCCTGTAATGTTTTCGACAAGGTTTGAGACATGCGCAGAATCAAATCGGCGCAAAACCAGAGACTGTACGTGTGTGTCCCCATCAACACGGGCGAATTCCCACCCGGGTCTGTGGGTTATCAAGATCATCAGACGAAGATCGGTGCATATCGACTTAAACCGCTCCAACAAGGCCTGTGTGGATGGGTCAATCCAATGAGCATCTTCTACGCAAAGAATAACCGGGCGTACGCTCGACCGCACCTGCACTGTGTGGATCAATGTTTGGATTGTCGTGTCGCGCTGCTCCTGAGGCGACATCTCGAGCACCTTTTGGGCGAGCGCACTACGAGGTGCGACCAATGCTGCAAAGACAGGCAGAACTTGTTCCCAATCCAACCCTGGCCGTCCTTCAAGCATCTTTCTGACATGATCAAGGATCAGATTGTCATCAAAGTCCGGTTCAACACCCGCATCCTGGGATATTCGTTGGGCTACCGGATGAAATGGGCTGCTGCTGAGATAGGGGGAACAATTCAGCCTTATGACATCGGCTTGGTCGTTTTCAGTGATTTCTGCAAGGAATTCCTCTGTAAGCCGTGACTTTCCAATTCCGGCTTCACCGGAGAGTAGAACAACGTCTCCGTGACCGTTCTGAGAACGTTGCCATGATTGCAGTAGGATACCCTTTTCGTAGTCCCGGCCAACCATGACGCTGTCGACATCGTCTCGATGTGAGGCGCGGAACCGGCTTTCCGCACTGCGTTCCGACACCACTTTCTGCAGACTACGTGGTTCAGCAAACCCTTTTAGCTCTGCCTGCCCAAGAGATTTGAACTCGAATATCCGATGCAAAGTTGTCTCGGTTTCCTCAACTGACAAAATGACTGAGTTTGGCTCTGCATGTTCTTGAAGCCGTGCCGCAAGGTTGACGACCGGACCAGTCATGGCCCCTTCCTCATATGTGTTTTCACCAATGGTATCGCCGACCACAACATCACCGCTCGCAACTCCCAGTCTGACGGACAAAGACTCTCCGTCAGGCGTCTTGAGTTTTTTGACACGGCGAACAGACTCAAGGCCGGCTTTTACCGCCCGAATTGCGTGATCCTCATAAGCCCGCGGCCATCCGAAAAACACAAGAAGACCATCGCCCAAGTACTTTGCAACGTAGCCACCGTATCGGCTTACGGCTCCTGCAACGGCATCTTGGTAGTTCTGTAGCAAGTCCCGCATGTCTTCGGGATCAAAGCGATTGGTGAGTTCAGTCGAGCCGACAAGATCGGCAAACAAAACTGTTACGTGACGCCTTTCTGCAGTAGGCGGTTCAACATACTTCTGTTTGCGCAGATCATCACTTTGTGAATCGTCTAAGGTCAGCGCTTGTTCGTCTTCAGGCGCTTGAACACGAGCTGCCGGTAACGGTGAGGTTGCGGGTCTTTGGCCGACTAGCTCGTGAATTGCAGCAAGGATGATTTTGCGGTGACCAAGGCTTACTCCGAGCTCTTTTAAGTCGTCGCCAGATAGTAATGGCAGAACGCGCGCATCAATATCGTTTTCCGCAAATACATCCGCGTACTGAATCAGATCGAGGTCGTTTAACCATTTGTTTATTCCAGCCGACATCTTTGGATCATGCTGAGATACGCGACACTAATCAAGAATACGCTTTCAAACTGGGCTGACTATTCAATGAATGGCATCCGCAGTCATCTGTCTTCGGGTCACTCTACAATTCCGGCTTTTGCCATCGCATTCTAGATTTACGCGACTGGTTGATTAGCGACACGCGTTTAGTGTTTTGCCTTTGAAGGCGACTTTGTCGGCAGTGCGGTTACTCACCACAATTCGACGAACGATTGCACCGAGCCCAGCTCGGGGATCTGTTGTAAACTTTTAGCCATTAACGCTCGCGCCACCAACAGGTGAATGACCTTCAGAATTATCAAGTCGAAAGTCTATTCATAATCTCCTTTAAAGGCGCACAATATCCGAAGGATGTGATCCTCTTTGCTGTGTTCTTCTATGTTCGACACGGCGTGTTTTACCGAGATCTTGAAGAGATCATGCGCGAACGAGGCAAATCGGTTGATCACACCACACTGAACCGTTGGGTCAGACAGTATACCGCTGCAGCCGCAGAAGCAGCGCGTCGACGAAAAAGGCCGTGCGAACGTTCCTGGAGAATGGACGAGACCTACATCAAAGTGAAAAGCGCGTGGGTTTATCTCTACCGAGCCGTCGACAAACACGGCAAGACACTAGATTTCATGTTATCCCGGCGTCGCAACAAATAACCTGCCTCCAAGTTCTTCGCCCGAATGCTGGAAGCCAATGGCCTGCCTCGAAAGATCGTCATCGACAAAAGCAGCGCCATCACCGCAGGCATTAAGACCATCAACAAGATGCTTAAGAGCTTTGGCTCTCCGATCCCCATTGAGATGGTCAGACGGAAATACTTGAACAATATCGTTGAGCAGGACCACCGTTTCATCAAGAGGCGAACACGCCCGATGCCGGGGTTCAAAGCCTTCGCATCCGCGTCCGTGACGCTGGACGGAATCGAAGTCGCGAACATGATCCGCAAGGGTCAGTTCACGCCCGGAATCTGTCCGTTTCGTCAATTCGCAGCACTGGCCGCTTAGCTCCCCTGCAATCGCTTAGACAGTTCATCGTTCCCAAAAGATTGCAACAGAACCCTGCGCAACCTTGCGAGCGCGCCCCTTGGCTTGGACGCAGACGACGAATTCCGCATTTCCATAGTAGGGGCGCAGGAGAAAACGGCGCTGCTGCGCTACGATGGCGCGTGGATCCGCCCGTCTGGGCCCAACCCTACAACCCATATCCTCAAAACCCAGCTTGGTGTTCTGCCCGCAGGGATCGATTTATCCGACAGCGTCGAGAACGAGTATTTCTGCATGAGCTTTTGTCGCGTCATGGGAATGGAGGTGGCGGAGATCGCGATTGCCGACTTCGAGGACGTGCGGAGCCTTGTTGTGACACGGTTTGATCGGCGTTGGGCCAAGGATGGTCGATTGATCCGCCTCCCGCAGGAAGACTTTTGCCAAGCGCTCACATTCCCGCCTGCCAGAAATACCAACTAGAAAGTGGGCCGAGGATCAAAGAAGGCGTGGGGTTGCTAGCGGGTAGTGATGACCCCGAGGCAGGTGAGCGCGCGTTCTTCCGCACACTGGTGCTGTTTTGGCTCTTAGGAGCGACAGACAGGCACGCCAAGAATTTCAGCGTTGCTTTGCATCCAGGCGGATTCCGCATGACCCCGCTCTATGATGTGCTAAGCGCCCAGAAAGCCGTAGATGACGGTCAATTTCGCCAAAATCAGATGCGTCTTGCGCTGGCGGTCGACGTCAGGCGGCTGCCTTTCATGCGGTATGATCAGCAGATCATGCTTCCACTTTTAACATAATTTAACTTACCCACCAGTATTGCGCGATCGCTAGTACATGCTCGGCCATAGCCGTAATTTGGTTAATCTGAGGCTGCGCCAGAAGAATAGTAGAAAGCAATCGCTTGCGTTCTGTTTTTAACCGAGAGCTTTTCATAGATGTTGCTCAGGTGAAATTTGACGGTATTTGTCGAGATTTGCAGGTCTTTCGAAAGTTCGCGGTTGGATAGGCCCTTGGCTAGCGCTTCAAGGATGACGCGCTCTTTGCGGGAAAGGCTGTGAATTGGGTCCTGCTGCATCTTCCGTACATCGATAAATGGAAACACCATTTTCCCAGCCGCCACGTCCGCGCAAGTTTCCAGCAATACTTCAACCTCACCCGACCGGGATGCGAACCCTGCCGCGCCTGCCTGCATGGCGAGGCGCGGAACATCTCCGACCTCATCGCCATAGATGACAAATCGGGGTACGTTTTCCTGTTCCCGTAGAACTTCGATCAATTTGGCCGCACCGAGAACCGGCAAATTCCATGCAATTACGCAAACCTTGACTGGTACCCTCATGACCGCGCCCAAAAACCCTTCGGCGGTGGCTGATGTGGCAACTAGAGAGAATCGCGGATCACGTTCAAAAATCTCCGACATGGCCGACAACACCAGCGGATTGTTGTCGGCCAACATAACGTCAATCGGTTGTTGTGGAAGCTCTGACATTGATTTTACATCCAAAATTCAAATTTTCTACCCATTTGTATAGGTGCAAAATTAGTATACTCAAGTATTCTTACCAAAACGGGTAGGTTTTTACCCGTCCTATTAGAAGTCCTAAAGCAGTAGTAAGTTACGTTGCGTGCCGATGCAAGCAAGGCTTTCCTGATCCACAACACGGTATTTGGGTGTGGCTGAACACCCCGACGATCAAGGAGGATCGAATGAATTCCCAGATTTATCCCACGCTCGAAATCCCCCAAACCTTGGCTGCCGGCCCGGGACCGGGCAATACCGACGCCCGCGTTCTGCAGGCATTCGCAAGCGCAGGGGTAGCTGACCATATGCAGGGTGATGTTTTGCGCGGTATGGTCGAATGCAAACTCATGCTACGCGAGATCTGGGGAACCTCGAACACCTATACCTTCGCGGTCGCGGGCACCGGTTGGAGCGCGCTGGACACCATGTTTTCGGCCGTCATGCCCGGCGACAAGGTTGTTGCATTCAACAACGGAACCTTTTCAGGCATCGATACACTGACCCTCAGGATCAAGGCAGCAACACCGGATGAGCATGCCGCCAACCCGCTGGACCCGCAAGCCGCCAGCGTCACCGTGATCGATATACCGCATGGTCAGTCGGTAACCGGCGATATGGTCGAGGCTGCACTGGCCGAGCATAGACCAAAATGGGCGTTCATGGCCCATTGGGAAACGGGCTCTGGCCGGATAAATGATCTGCGCGGGTTCTCCGATGCTTGTGAACGCCATGGCGCTATGGGTCTGATCGACGCTGTTTCGTCTCTGGGTGTCGAGGATTTTCAAATTGATAACTACCCGGGCATCGCTGGCTGGGCCTCTTGCCCGCAAAAGGGTCTGTGCTGCTTGCCATTGACCTATGCGCCGGTCAGCTTTTCCGATGAATATATCGACAGCCTTAAATCAACAGGTGCCTACAGCTATGTCCACAATCCCATTTTCGAGGCTCGTCATTGGGGAATCGTCGATGGGCAGGACGTCGAGAAAGGTACCTATCACCGGACCCATTCCGGCTACGCTGTGGCCGCCTTCCATGAATCCCTTCGTCTGACGCTGACTGAAGGATTGGCAAAGCGGTCGGGCTCGTATCGTACGCACGAAAAGGTGCTGCGTGACGCCGTAATCGCAATGGGATGCGAGGTGACCTCGGACATGCCCAGTCTTCTGGTCCTTAATCTGCCACCGGAACTGGCGGGGCGCGAGATGGAGCTTGTGCAGAATTGCCGTGCGCGCGGGTTCGGCATCTGGCCCACGCTCAGCGCACCGGTACAGGTCCGGATCGGCATCCTCAATCAACTCAATCGCCAGGCGATCAGTCAGATCATCCGTTTGTTCGCAGACGCGATGCGAGAACTTGGTGGCAACGTCGATTTCGAGGAGATCGAGGCGCTGCTCGAAAGCCGATACGGCACGTCGATAGCGGCCTGATCACACTGCATGAACGGGAGGAATGCAGATGGATATTCATGAGTACCAAGCGAAAGAAGTTCTTTCGAATTTCGGTGTTGCCATACCATCCGGCGCGCTGGCCTACAGCCCCGAGCAGGCGGCCTACCGCGCGCGTGAGCTGGGTGGGGACAAGTGGGTTGTCAAAGCCCAGGTGCATGCAGGCGGCCGAGGAAAAGCCGGCGGTGTCAAGCTGTGCGACAGCGAAAACGAGATCCATGCAGCCTGCGACGAGATGTTCGGGCGCAAGCTGGTGACCCACCAGACCGGGCCGGAAGGAAAAGGCATCTACCGCGTTTATGTCGAATCCGCCGTGCCGATCGACCGCGAGATCTATCTGGGCTTTGTTCTGGACCGCTCCAGCCAGCGCGTGATGATCGTCGCCTCTTCGGAAGGCGGAATGGAGATCGAAGAGATCTCGGCTGAACGCCCTGACAGCATTGTCCGTTCAATCGTGGAACCCGCCGTCGGGCTGCAGGAGTTTCAGGCACGCGAGATCGCCTTCAATCTCGGGCTGGAACCCCGTCTGGTTCAGCAGATGGTCCGGACGTTGCAGGGCTGTTACGCCGCGTTCAGCGAACTTGACGCGACCATGGTCGAAATCAACCCGCTAGTCATCACAGGGGATGACCGTGTACTGGCGTTGGACGCCAAGATGAGCTTTGACGACAACGCCCTGTTTCGTCATCCGCAGATCGCCGAACTGCGGGACAAAAGCCAGGAAGACCCGCGCGAAAGCCGCGCGGCGGATCGGGGGCTTTCTTACGTGGGTCTCGAAGGCAATATTGGCTGTATCGTGAATGGTGCGGGTCTGGCCATGGCCACGATGGACACGATCAAACTGGCGGGTGGCGAGCCTGCAAATTTCCTGGACATCGGAGGTGGGGCGTCGCCGGAGCGTGTCGCCAAGGCCTTCCGTCTGGTTCTGTCCGACAACAATGTCCAGGCGGTTTTGGTCAATATCTTTGCCGGTATCAATCGCTGCGACTGGGTTGCCGAAGGTGTCGTGCAGGCACTTCGCGAATTGGAAATCGACATCCCCGTTATTGTGCGGCTAGCCGGGACAAATGTCGAAGAAGGCCAGAAGATCCTCGCCAAGTCCGGCCTGCCGATCATCCGCGCCACAACGCTAATGGAAGCCGCCGAACGGGCCGTGGGCGCATGGCAGAACGATCTGACCCAAAACACCAAGATGAGGGCCGTGTAATGAGCATTCTTCTCGACCGCAACACGCGCGTTATCGTGCAAGGTATCACTGGACGCATGGCGCGCTTTCATACCAAGGACATGCTGGAATATGGCACCAATGTAGTCGGCGGCGTCGTTCCCGGAAAAGGCGGCGAAACCGTAGAAGGTGTGCCCGTATTTGACACCGTCAAACAGGCTGTCGAAGCCACCGGCGCAGATGCCAGCCTTGTGTTTGTCCCGCCGCCTTTTGCTGCGGATTCGATCATGGAGGCCGCCGACGCGGGTATCCGCTATTGCGTTTGCATCACCGACGGCATTCCGGCTCAGGACATGATCCGCGTCAAACGCTACATGTATCGCTATCCCAAGGACAAGCGCATGGTGCTGACTGGCCCGAACTGTGCCGGAACGATCAGCCCCGGCAAAGCTCTTTTGGGGATCATGCCAGGACATATCTACCTGCCGGGCAATGTCGGCATCATTGGCCGCTCGGGGACGCTTGGCTATGAGGCTGCGGCGCAGCTGAAAGAGCGCGGGATCGGAGTTTCGACCAGCGTCGGCATCGGGGGTGATCCGATCAACGGTTCCTCGTTCCGTGACATCCTCGAACGCTTTGAATGGGATGAGGACACCGAGGTTATCGCCATGATCGGCGAAATCGGCGGGCCGCAAGAGGCTGAAGCGGCTGAATACATCCGCGATCACATCTCGAAACCCGTCATTGCCTATGTTGCTGGTCTGACCGCTCCAAAAGGGCGAACTATGGGCCATGCCGGTGCGATTATCTCGGCTTTTGGTGAAAGTGCATCGGAAAAGGTCGAGATTCTGTCCGCCGCCGGTGTAACCGTTGCCGAAAACCCTGCCGTCATCGGTGAAACGATCGCCCGTGTCATGGGAAAGGCTGCGTGATGGTCAAGCCTTCGGTTCTTGTCACCCGCCGTTGGCCTGCTGCGGTCGAAGCGCAGTTGACCGAGAGCTACAACGCTGTGCTTAACACCGGAGACAAACCAATGTCACCGGCCGAATTCCGCGATGCGCTGAAAAGCTATGACGCAGTTTTGCCCACGGTTACGGACACGCTCAGCGCCGAGGCGCTGGACGTACCCGCAGCACAGACCAAAATCCTCGCCAATTATGGCGTGGGATACAGCCATATCTGCGAACCATCGGTGCGTAATCTTGGGATGACCGTGACCAATACACCGGATGTCCTGTCCGAGTGTACGGCCGATCTGGCCATGACATTGCTGCTGATGGTTGCCCGTCGCGCTGGCGAAGGCGAGCGCGAATTGCGCGCTGGAAACTGGTCCGGTTGGCGTCCGACCCACCTTGTCGGCACGAAGGTCAGCGGCAAGACGCTTGGCATTATCGGCTTTGGACGGATCGGTCAGGAAATGGCGCGGCGCGCACATCACGGTTTTGGCATGAAAATTCTGGTCCAGAACCGAAGCGCAGTGTCGGCCGAGGTGCTGAAACAGTTCAACGCAACACAGGTCGAAACGGTCGATGACTTACTGCCACAATGCGATTTCGTCTCGCTGCATTGCCCCGGAGGATCGACGAACCGGCACCTGATCAACGGGCGCAGGCTCGACCTGATGAAGCCTGACTCATTCCTTATTAACACCGCACGCGGCGAAGTTGTGGACGAGCACGCTCTGGTACAGTCGCTGATGTTCGACACGATCGGCGGCGCAGCGCTGGATGTCTTTGACGGCGAACCTCGGATCAGCCCGGACCTGCTGCCGTGCGACAATCTGGTGATGTTGCCCCATCTGGGCAGCGCCACGCGCGAATCCCGCGAAGCCATGGGATTCCGTGTACTCGACAATCTCAGCGACTTTTTTGCGGGCCGCACTCCACGGGATCAGGTGATCTGATGCAAGCACTGGCGCGGAATATTCAGCCCACCCCGGAACCTTCGAACTATGCCGAAAGGTTGCGTTCGGAATTGCGGGTGTTGTGGCGGAACATTTTGCTGAAACGGGCGCCTCATGTAGCGACATGGGCCGAGTCTTCGCCGCTGCAGCCTATTCCCACCGGGCCCGAGGCGACTCCGTATTTGCAGGCCCTGTCGATCTGGTTCCAACTGTTGCGCATCATCGACGAAAACGCCGAAGTCAGAGATCGTCGCCTGACCGAGACCAATAGCGGCCCCGAAGCGGTCGAAGGCGGGTTTTCCGAGGTGTTGTCCGACCTGTCCCTGACAGACAGCCAAATAAAAAAACTGACCGCTGATCTTTGTGCCGGCCCCACCCTGACCGCGCATCCAACCGAGGCCAAACGGGTCACTGTTTTGGAAATTCACCGGCGGATATACCGCAACCTCGTTGGCCTTGAAACCCAGCGCTGGACCCCGACCGAACGTGCCGAATTGCTGAATGGCCTGGAAGGTGAGGTCGATCTTCTATGGCTGACGGGGGAACTTCGCCTGACGCGTCCAAGCCTGCGCGATGAGATCGAGTGGGGGTTGCAATTCTTCCGGGATGCAATCTTTAACGCCGTCCCACAGGTCATGGATCGGTTCGATCAGGCCTGCCTTCATGTGCTGGGCCAGACCCTGAACGAAACGCCCAATATCCGCTTTCACAGCTGGATCGGCGGCGATCGGGATGGCAATCCGAATGTCACGACCGAGATGACCGCACTGGCTTTGCAACGCGGGCGTGAAACGGTTCTGGACCTCTACCGTCAGGCCCTTGAACAGGCTGCAAGCAGGCTGAGTATCAGTGCCCTCATATTGCCGCTGCCCGAGCTCAATAGGGCGCGTATACAAGAAATAATCAACCGGTTTCCAGAAGCTGGCCGCAATCGGAACGAACCGTTTCGGCAAGCTCTTAATGCCATTAGCCATCGGCTGACAGATGGCGGCTATGATCACATCTCACAATTTATGAGCGATCTTGATGCGCTTGATAACGCTTTATGCGCGGTCAACGCCGATATTTTGGCACGACGGCATGTCCGCCCTCTGCGCCGAGCTGCGGCGGTTTTTGGGTTCCGAACCACAACATTGGACATCCGCCAGAATTCGACCGTCACAACCGATGTTCTGGCCGAAATCTGGTCACAATCCGGCCAGGCTCCAGACTATGGCACGACCGAATGGTCTGCCCGTTTACGGGCAGAACTGGCGGATCAGAACCTGCCTTATCAAATCCGCGACGCGCTGAGCGATCAGGCACAGGAATTGCTCGCCCTTTTGGCGTTGGTCCACAGCGTGCGATCAGGGCCGGATCCCAAGGCAATCGGTCCATTCATCCTGTCCATGACCCGTTCTGCCGATGATATTCTCGGCGTCTACCTACTGGCCCGCTACGCCGGGTTTGGATCCGAGACTCTGGATATATCAGTGGTCCCACTGTTTGAGACGATTGCGGACCTGCGCAATGCTCCGGCGATTCTGCTGGACGTTCTGGGGGCACCGCTCGCCCGCCGCAGTCTCAAAACCGACGGCAACACAATCGAGGTCATGCTTGGATATTCGGACAGCAGCAAGGACGGTGGCTATTTCTGCTCAACATGGGAGTTGGAGCGCGCCCAACGCCGGATCGTGTCGGCACTGGCCTCGCAAGGCTTCAAGACCACATTTTTCCATGGTCGCGGCGGCTCGGTCAGCCGGGGTGGCGCACCTACCGGACGCGCCATAGCTGCGCAACCCAGTGGAACGATTGCCGGACGGTTGCGCGTGACCGAACAGGGCGAGGTTGTTTCAACCAAGTATGCCAACCGTGGGACGGCTGCGGCGCATCTGGAATTGCTGCTTTCTAGCACGCTACGCCATACAGCCAACCCAGGCGAATCCCCTGCCCGGCCCGAGTTCGACGATGCGCTGGATGCCTTGTCTGAACTGTCGCAGACAGCCTATGTCTCGCTTCTTCAGATGCCGGGTTTTCTGGAATATTTCCAGCAGGCAAGCCCGGTCGAAGAGCTTGCCCGCCTTAAGATCGGGTCCCGCCCGGCCCGTCGGTTCGGCGCGGCCAGTCTGGATGATCTGCGGGCCATTCCGTGGGTTTTCGCGTGGTCGCAGAACCGCCACCTGATCACCGGTTGGTACGGGTTTGGGGCCGCTATGGCTAGCTTCCGTAAATTCCGGGGCCAGCGCGGTGATGAAGTGTTGCAGGACATGTTTAAGCACTCCCGGTTGTTCCGTCTCGCCGTCGATGAGATGGAGAAATCGCTTTATCAGGCAGATATGCGCATCGCTGCGCAATACGGCGAGTTGGTGTGCGACGAGGAAATCCGCCAGAACATATCGCAGGCAATCGACGCGGAATACGAAAGGGCCTGCAGAGCAGTACAGTTTCTAACCGGCCGTCAGACCATCGGTCACCGTTTTCCCCGCCTGTGCGAGCGCTTCGATCGAAAACGGGCGGAACTGGACCGCATTCACGCACTACAAGTCGAACTGCTGCGACAAGCCCGAAGCGAACTGCAGGCAGGATCGGTACCTGTGCCTTTGCTGCAATCCATGAACGCCATTTCCGCTGGCCTTGGCTGGACTGGCTAACCCTTTTCAGGAGGTTTCAACGTGAACGCCCCGCAACGCACCGAAGGTTTCTTCACCCAATCCCTTGCCGATCGTGACCCCGAGCTATTTGGCTCGATCACATCCGAGTTGGGCCGC
Source organism: Ruegeria sp. G2 (assembly GCF_056533505.1). Classification (NCBI taxonomy): domain Bacteria; kingdom Pseudomonadati; phylum Pseudomonadota; class Alphaproteobacteria; order Rhodobacterales; family Roseobacteraceae; genus Ruegeria; species Ruegeria sp. G2. The sequence continues at coordinate 144,821 of NZ_JBQFON010000011.1, forward strand.
CAGCGCGATGAAATCGAGC